>JBOGNE010000029.1:0-25338 GCA_050747005.1 Candidatus Acidiferrales bacterium | reverse complement strand
AATCACATCCTATAATCAGCATTGCTCGGCTCCTTTCTCCCGAGCCCTGGTCGTTAGCGCAACCAAGTCTACTCGGGAGTGGGAGCCGACAGCGTCATCTAATCAGAAAAATTAAATGCGAATGCCTGGGCCACCCGCCAACTGCAGGTCGCGAAAATGCTTCCGTTTGTAGACAGTCCCGACGCTGTGGAACTCTTAACGAGGTCGATCCGGTAAGTGATCGAAAGAAACTACGAGAAGCGGGGGCGATCCGGCGTTACAAATCGCGGCGGCCTTCCATGGCTTTCATCATGGTGACTTCGTCGGCGTATTCGAGGTCGGAGCCGACGGGGATGCCCATGGCGATGCGGGTGACGTGGACGCCGAGCGGCTTGATCAATTTCGACAAGTAGACGGCGGTGGCTTCGCCTTCGGCGGTGGGATTTGTGGCGATAATAATTTCTTCCACCGTGCCGCCCTTCAGTCGTTCGATGAGGCTTTTGATCTTCAATTGATCGGGGCCAATGCCTTGGAGCGGCGAGAGCGCTCCGCCGAGAACGTGATAAAGGCCATTGAACTGGCGCGTCTTTTCGACGGCGATGATGTTGGTGGCTTCTTCGAGTACGCAAATTGTGTTGCGGCTGCGGGTCGAGCTGGTGCAATAGAGGCAGGGATCGGCGTCCGTTAGGTTGTTGCAGATCGAGCATTCGCGGACTTTTTCCTTGGCGTCGCGAATCGCGTCGGATAGCGCGAGAGCTTGATCGCGGTCCGCGCGCAGCAGAAAAAACGCCAGACGCTGCGCGGTTTTCTGGCCGATGCCGGGCAAATGCTTCAGCTCGTCAATCAATCGAGTTACGGATGGGGCAAAATCAGGCATGAGATTGAGTCCGTGGAGAGAGTATCACGAGTCTGAAATTTGAAATGCGTGGAGGCGGGCGGACTGCCACGCTGAAGAGCCTGTGAATTTGAAGTCCATGCCCTCAGCGGCTGAAGTCGCGCTGATTTTGGACCGTGTACGGCACGGCTGAAGCCGTGCCCTCATGCCAAAACCTAAAGTGCCACGCTGAAGCGTGGCGCTACAAAGGCATACCCCAACGACTGTGCCCCTACCACCACAAGAATAACTGCATTGTCGAGGGAGTCGCGCTGGGACACCCGGCGCGCGCAACTGCTGAACGATTCACAGGCAAGCCCGTCAGGGCACGGGCCGGTCAGAACATGCCCGGAAACTTCATGCCGGTCATCCCAGCCATTCCCGGCAAGCCGCCGGTAATGTCCTTGACCTGCTTGGAAAGCTCTTCGTCCACGCGGCGCGTGGCTTCGTTGACGGCGCCCAGCACCAACTCCTGCAGCATTTCCTGGTCTTTGCCCTTGAAGACGTCCGGCTCGATACGGACTTCGGTGAGCTGCTTCTGTCCGTTCATCTTCACGGAGACCATGCCGCCGCCCGCCGAAGCCTCGACGATGATCTCGCCGATCTGCTTCTCGAGCCTTTCCTGGACCTGCCGGAACTGCGACAGCATCTGTTGGAGAGCTTTCACTTCCATGGTCATTCCTCGCCCGGACGCTTGACCTTAGAAATCTGGCCGCCGAATCTTTCGAGCATCGCTCGCACGATCGGGTCTTCCTCGAATCGCGCTTGCAATTCCGAGCCGCGACTCGCCACCGCACGACCAGTTTCGAGTTTAACACACACACGGAGCGGCTGGCCCACCACTTGATTCAACACTGTGCGCAATCGTTCCATTGGATCGCGAGCCTGCAACATTTCGGCGAGAGCCCGGCTCTCAGTGGGAAAGAAAAGACGCAGCTCGCCGGCGTCGATTTCCCAGCGCGTGGCCGCTTCCACCATCGACCACAAAAACTTTTGAGCTTGCAGCGCGGATTTGATCGCGTCCACCTGCGCCGAAGCTAATCCCCCAGAGGAATCTTCCGCTGCGCGGGCGATGATTCGCGGCGCGGAGGCAGGAATCGGCGTGCGAGACATTTCGCGCGGCGGCGCAACGAAGCCCGGTTCGGGCGATTCGGACGTGGCGGACTTTGCGACAAGCGGTTCTGGCGCGGGAGCAGCGGCAGTAGCGGTGCCGGAGGTTGCAGTTGCCGCGACGGGATTCGGCGCACTTGATGAAAATTCCTGAGATGGCGCAGACGACCGCACAGACTGTACTGATGACATGGAGTGCGCGGGTGCGGGAGGCGCGCCGGATCGCGAGATCGCCGATTTTACCGCGCGAGATTCGCCGCGCAGATCGGCGAGGAGTTCTTCGAGCGGGACGAGCCGCTGCGCGTTTATCAGTTTCAGCAGACCGAGTTCGGCGTGCAGACGCGGGTCGGGCTTGCGGCGCAAGTCGTCATCGGTCGCGAGCAAAAGATTGAAAAAGCGCGTCAGATCTTCCTCGCTGAAACGCGCGGCCTGCTCGGCGATTCGCGGGCGTTCGTCCTGAGGCGCGGCGACGAGGCCTGAATCCGGGCCGCAAACGCGCGCGACCAGAAGATTGCGGAAGTGGCGAATCGCCTCGCGGCAGAAATGCTGCAAATTCTGGCCGTCGGAAATCAGCCGATGGACCAGGCCGAGCGCCCGCTCCGCCGATTGCGTGGCGATGGCTTCGACGAGTTCATCGAGCACGCTTTCGGCGACGACGCCAAGAAGTTCGCGGACCTGCGCGTCGGAGATCGAATCGCCCGAGTAGGCGATGGCCTGCTCGAGCAGTGAAAGACCGTCGCGCAAGCTGCCTTCAGCCGCGCGGGCGAGCACGGCGACGGCGCCCGTATCGATGGTCAGATTTTCGGCCTTGGCGATGCGCTCGATTTCGCCCGCGATCTCCTTGAACGTGAGCGAGCGAAATTGAAAAAGTTGCGCGCGAGACTTGATGGTTTCGACCAGGTCTTCGGAACGCGTGGTCGCAAGAATGAAGATCACGCGCTCGGGAGGTTCCTCGAGCGTTTTAAGCAGCGCGTTGGACGCTTCGTCGGTGAGCTGATGCGCTTCGTCGAGGATCACCACTTTGTAGCGGCTGGATGCGGGCGCGTAACGCACCATCTCGCGCAGCTCGCGAATCTGATCGATGCCGCGATTCGAGGCAGCGTCGATTTCGAGAACGTCTAGCGAAGTCCCGGCGGCAATCTCGCGGCAGGAATCGCAGGTGTTGTCGGGCTCGGCCGTTGGTCCTTTCGCGCAATTCAGGGCTTTGGCCAGAATGCGGGCCGTGGTGGTCTTGCCCACGCCGCGCACGCCCGAAAAAATATACGCGTGCGCCACGCGGTTGGATTGAATCGCGTTCGCGAGCGTGCGCGTGACATGCTCCTGGCCGACGATTTCGCTGAACGTCGACGGGCGATATTTTCGCGCGATGACTTTGTAGCTCATGCGATCCCAGGAAGAAAAGATTCCCGCGAAAATCGCGGGACGCAGACTGCACGCTTCGCTTGATCGTGCGGCTAATGCGAGATCTTAAGCGATAAGAGGAACTTCGGGTGATCCGCGGCACACGAAGCTGACCCGTTACCGTTGCTCCCTTCCGGGCCTGGCGGGGTTGACGGGGAATCGTTGCACGAAGCCCGAAGTTCCACCGATCGGCGGTCGCAACAAAAATTTATTGCCGCGAATCCGCTGCGCGAAGTCTAGCACAGCGATTCGGCTCGCGAAAGACGAGGAGCAACGCGGACAATTATGGTTGGATCAGCCGGCGTTTCCGCAGCCGCTACTGAGAGCCGGCCTGTGCGGAGGCAGTGGCGCCGGTCTTGAGCGCGGTACGAGCCGAGGGCACTGCGGCTGCAGTCTCGACATTTTCGTCGTTGATGGCGGCGAGCGTGGCGAGCGTCTTTTGCGCGTCGGCGAATTGCGAGGCCTTTTCCTGGGCTTCGGCCAGCAGGGTTAGTGAAAGCGGGTCTCGAGGATCGTCTTCCAGTTCGGAAATCGCGTCGACGTACTTTTTCTGCAACAAGAGATAAGCGCCATTGGCGGAGTGATAGCTCTGCTGAATCAGGTTGTCGCGGCTCTTGAGGGCCATCACATTGAGCCGCTCGGCGGCCTTTTCGGCCGCAACTGTGGTGTTCGTGCGGACGGCGAGGAACGCGCGAGTTTGGAGAATGGATGCGAGTTCCGCGTCGCGTTCGGAGCGTGGAAGGTCGCGCCCATTCATCAGAATCACTTCGGCCTCGTCCGCATCGCGGAGCGCGGCCTTTGGATCCGGGTTAAAGAGCGCCATGCCGCGGTGAATTTCGGCTTCGTCCACGACGAAGCGTTCGATCTGAGCTTGGGCGGCAAGTTTGCGGTAAGCCTTGCGACCCAGGTCCGGCTGATTCGCACGATAGTAGGTCATCGCGGAGAGCATTTGGTATTCCAATTTGGTCGCCGGGTCTTTGGTCATCGCAATTGCCTTTTGATACTCAGACCGGGCGCGCTCCTGGTCTCCCATCAACGCATAGTTGCTGGCGATACCGAGTTGAGAGGTCGTGAAAGTGGGATCGATTTGCAGAGCCATTTGATAGTGCTGAATCGAACCCTGAAAGTCGCCGGACATCCTCAAAATTTCGGCATAGGAGTCCTGCGGATTTGGCTGCGCGGGAAGGGCGGCTACGTACCGCTCCATCAGGGGCGGAGCCTTCTGCACGTCGCCCGACAACGCGTAACAGTAAGCCAGATTGTTAAGCGCTGGATAATACCCTGGATCGCTTGCGAGGAGGCGCTGCAGGATTTCCTCGCCGCGGTCGAAACTTTGCTGCCCGGAGCAGAGCCATTCGGCCGACATATTCGCGAGGCGCTTGTCATTCGGATATTTTGCCAGCAAATCATTCATGGTGGCGATTGCAGGAACTAATTGGCCTTCCTTCACATCGTTCATCCAGCGAATCAGCGATTGTTCGTCGGGCGAAGCGCTCGCGAGACACTTTGCCGACAAGGCCCGCTCGCGGACTTCTTCCCCCGGATCGGTCGTGAAAAAGGCCAGCGTCGCGTGACCGAGCGCGAATTTGGGATCGTCCTTGACGGCCTTGCGAAAATATTCAACGCCCCGGTCGGTGAAGAGCAAGTCTTCGCGATAGAGGAGTCCCTGTTCGTAGTCCGCGCGCGCCGCGTTCGAGGAAGTGGTTACGGGAACGGTCGAGGGCAAGTCATTCGCAGCCCGTGGCGCGGGCGCCGTATCTTTGGGTTCCTGGGCGCCGACGCTCGGTATGGTTCCGGCGGCCACTAAAGCGATCGCGGCAACGATTGCCAGTCTTGCAAAGGTCATGGTTTTCATGGCTTCCTCGAAAAGTATTTAGAAATCGTCTTAATGCGCTTTCAGCGCGTACCCCGGGTCGAATGGCTGCTTGTCGTCAATCTTGATTACCTTCACACCGCTGGTGATGTTGTATACGTCCACGATGCCAATGGCTGCGGGGTGCGTCGCAACGGCCTTAACAACGTCGGCGTCGGTGGGCAGGAATACCACTGCGGACGATCCTTTGCGGTTCGGATCGGCAAGAATTTTCTTGGCTTCCTCGGCCGGGACTCCCATGACCTTCTCGATCACGAATTTCATGGCTGGTGAATCCGTATCGCGAAGCACGATGGTGATAGCGCGCCCGTTGGGCCAGGAGGCGCTCTTGCCCTTGAGAATTTTCCCGAATTCGGCAAGAGACAGCGTTCTTACGGGATTGTCCGGATGAATGATTACGGCAAAGTCGGTGGCGAACACCGCTGAGGCGGCCACACCACACAGAAGTACCACAATGAGCACGCGGAATCGCATCGTTGCAAGCCGTCCCATGAAACGAAGGAATCAGCGAGGCGCCTTAGGCCCGCCGTTCGTTCGAGAGTAGCATCGAGACGAAGCAATGAAGGAGCAACGGCGGCGAGAGGTGCCGTGCAAGTACCCGGCCATTCGTACAGGGACATGGGGTGGGGCGAAACGCGTATCGATAATTTCAGGGATAGGAGCGGCCTTCCAAGGATGCACGAGAAGAAGCGCGACGCGTTGAAGGAACGCTTTTCGTTCGGCGGATAAGCGCGACGACAGCAATCGCTGCCTAGCCCGCGCGCTGGGCTTGTGCCGCCGCTTTCGCGCCCCGCTTCAGGAACCGGTAGAGGCTGGTTCGTCCGATACCGAGCACCTGGGCGGCGCGAACGCGATTGCCCTTACACATTTCGAGCACGCGCTCGATGTGGACTTTGCGGATTTCGTCGAGCGGCACGGGACGCCAGTTTTCATCGGGAGGCGCTACCCGGCGCTGAGGCCGCTGGAGGTTCTCCGGAAGATCGCAAACATCTATGAAATCGGCGGCGGTTGCGATCGCGGCGCTTGAAATAACATTTTCCAACTCGCGCACATTCCCCGGCCAATCGTGCTGAAATAATACTATTTGCGCCCGGCGGGAAAGACCCTGAAAGGACTTGCCGTAAGCCCGGCCATATTTTTTCAGAAAATACTGGACCAGCAAGGGGATGTCTTCCGGGCGTTGCGCGAGGCCTGGCACGCGGATTTCGATGCTGCTGAGCCGGTAAAAAAGATCCTCGCGGAACCGGCCGGCGAGGACGTGGGCGCGAAGGTCGCGATTCGTGGCGGCAATCAGGCGCACGTCGATCTTTCGCACTTCGGGCGAGCCGACGCGCTGAATTTCGCGGTTCTGAATCACCCGCAGGAGTTTCGCTTGCATGGCAAGCGACGTCTCGCCGATCTCATCAAGGAACACGGTGCCGCCGTTGGCGTACTCAAACAGGCCGGGGCGCGTATCCGTGGCGCCGGTAAACGCTCCGCGAACGTGTCCAAACAGTTCGCTTTCGAGCAGGGAATCCACCAGGGCGGAACAGTTGCAAACGACGAACCGCTCCTTGGAGACCGGGCTCATGTGGTGCAACGCGCGCGCGATGAGTTCCTTTCCGGCGCCGGTCGGTCCCGTGATCAACACATTGGTGTAATGCCGCGCGACCTTCCTCGCGAATTCGAGAACTTCGAACATGGCTGGACTTTTGCCGACGATGCCGTGGAATTCCAGGTTGGGCAGGAGCTTTTCCTCGAGGCCGCGAATTTGCGAGCGCTGCGTGAATAATTCAGCGAGTTCGTCCAGCGTCTTCAGCAGACGCGCAAAATCAATCGGCTTGCATAAATAATCGTAGGCGCCGTGCTTAATCGCGTCGATGGCGGAATCCACGGAGTAACGCCTGCTGAACAGAATGATGTAAATCCCCGGATCACACTGCAGGGCCTTTTGGAGGAAGGCCATCCCGTCCGTTTCGGGCAGTTTGAAATCCGCGAGAACCACACGACAGCCGCCGACGCGGATTTTTTGAAGAGCCTCCTCCGGATCGGTTGTTTCGACGGCCGCGAAACCGGCCTTCGAAAGCTGCTCCGTGGTGAGGTCTACCCGATCGATTTCGTCATCGAGAATACAGATAGGCAGGTTTTTCCGCGCGATTTCCGCGATGGGTCTTTCGGTTAGCACGGCCATAATAGCGATCTATAGGCAAGGACAGTGCCACATCGTTGCAGTGTGCCTGTATATAGGCGGGGCACAGCGTTTCTGAAAGTAAGTTCGCTCTAATGTTGTGCTAATCGGCGCATAATGTTTGCACTAGAGGGGTGACGACAATTCGAATCGCAATTCCGGAGGGTCATTCCTCGACAAAGCAATTGTCATAGCGACGAAAGCCCGTCGTTCCAAACAGGCACGATAGTGCCGAAAGGGAACTGGCTCACGTTGGGAGCGCGCATACGAGACACTGATTATGCGATTTCGAGTGGGAGAGAGGAAAGAACCACGGCGTCCTTATAACTCGTCCTCGGACGCAATTGCTCGATGCGCGCACGCATCTCGCCATTATCATTTCGCGGGCCGATATTCACGGCCTGGTAAGCAACCGGGAAACCGACCTCTTTCGCGAGCGATTGAACCAACTGCACAAAAACTACAGAACCTTCGCGCAGAGTACATCTGAGCGAGATTTCCTTGATGTCCTGTTCGCGCCAGTCGAGCATCGTCTTTTCGACGAAGAACTCTTGCGCCTGGTCCCAGCCAGAAACTTCCACCCGGTAGCTATTAGGCCGGTCGATTGTAAAATCCATTACTGCGCCTCGCACGGGTTATTGCAGAAGCGATGCCAAAGCATGAAACGCGCAAGACACGCGCGAATAAGCACTTACCAATTTCAACTGCAAGCGATTGATGCGCCGCCGTGTGCCGTTCCAAGCGGGTGTGCGTATCTGAACCAGAAGAAATGGGTTGCAGCGCCGTGGTGGCGACGCGTCTTAACCCCAATGCGAGCCCGGATACAATACGTTGAGCGCGATCCGAAAAAGGAAATCGAAAATCTTGTCGTAAGCGATCCAGGCGACGAGCAGCCCGATCATGCCAAAGCCCTGGCTGTGGGTCCAGGCAATGAATCGGAGCGCCCGTTCTTCGCTCATCAGCACCGTGATGCCGGTATTGCCATCGAGGGGCGGGACAGGAAGCAGGTTGAACGTGCCTAGAAGAAGATTGAGCACGAAAAGAATGCTTAGGAATATAGCGGCGAATTCCGCGATTCCTGGAACAGCCGCTTCGGCGATATGCGTAAAATTTGCGGAGCGCGGCTCGCGAAAAAAGCCGAGAAGCATTCCTCCGCGAATGGCCAGGGCCGCGAAAATCATGAGGATGAAATTAGCGGCTGGCCCGGCGAGCGCCATCCATCCGGCGCGGCGAGGGTGGCTCCGCTGCCAGGACGGATCGTAAGGCGCGCTGGCCCAACCGATCATCCAGTGCGCCACGAGATAAGAAATAATAGGCACCACCACGGTGCCAACTGGTTCGCGCCGTACGTGCGGAATGGGATTCAGCGAGACTTGGCCGCTGTGAGACGCGGTCGGATCGCCGCCGAGCTTCGCGGCGAGTGCGTGGGCGCCTTCGTGGCACGTCGTCGAAAAGAGAAAAACGATGTACCAGATCACGCCGAGAATCAGAAAGTCCGGAGTCACGTCGCCGCATAGACTACGGCGTCATTGGCGGTTGCGCAAGGCTTTGGAGTGGCAGACTTTGGAGTGGCAGGCAAGGTGGCCCGTAAGTCCCCTCCTAGATCTCGGCGGGACTTGGGACTATGGATGCGCCGCCGACTCGCGACGCGTTCCCACGGTTGTCTAATTTAACTGTCTAATTTAACTGTCTAGTTTAACTGTCAACGCAAAGTAGAAATGTCCGATTTTTAGCAATCTAGAAATGTCTAATTTAACTTGACAGGCTATGTCATCGGGCCTACGCTTTCGGGCACTATCTTTGGGCCTCCGGCTTTATTCTTTGGGATGGAAGTCGCGAGGAACTATGGCCACTCGACCTAAGATTTTGACCACGCAAGGGGTCATCTCCGACCACGAATTCGAAAAACTGCTTCGCCTCACGGCAGAGTACTTCAAAACGCGTCCTCCGCATCTGCTAAGAGCGGTTCGGCCGACCCCGAAAGCAACCACGCGCGTTGCCTAAAATTGTGAACTGGCGCCACCTGTGTGGAGTTAAATTATAAAGAACGGATTCTTGCGGCTGCCAAGTGGCTTAGTTGTGAGAAGAAGTGGCTCCGGGGCTTGGACTCGAACCAAGATTCTAGGCTCCAAAGGCCCATGTGCTACCAATTGCACCACCCCGGAGTAGCGGAGAAAGTGTAGCAGACGTCGCGTGAATTTGTTCCCGCCGCTGCGGGACCGACGGCGCGTTTGCCGCTCCGGCTCCGATTTGCTAGTCTTCTGATGGTCTCAAGGCGTGGAGAGGTGTCCGAGCGGTTTAAGGAGCACGCTTGGAAAGCGTGTGTTGGGGAAACTCAACCGTGGGTTCAAATCCCACCCTCTCCGCCACTACCTTTAGTTTCGTGCATTTTGCCGAAGTGTTCCTAGTTTTACCGAAGTTTTCCTTCATGAAAGCTGGGAATCAGGCGATTGCAGAGAATACGCACTTCGAGTCGAAGCCGCTGGCTGCCACTCTGAACATGGTCGCGTTTTGCTTGTGAGCAAGTGGACACAGGCGCCGATAGGCATAGAAAGGCGCTCCAGCAACGGCGGCATCGCTGGCCCAGATACACGATTGCCGCGCCGACGTCCCTCAAAAATGCAATGTAAGCGAATCGGCGGCGAGCTTCGCGAGCGAGAGAACGCGGGCGGGGAGGATGCCAAGATAGAGCGTCCCGACGGCCGCGACGATGAGGGCGAATGTAAGAGTGGGCGCGACGGCTGTGGGCGTGTAATCCTTTGAGGGGTCCCAAAAATACATCGAGACGATCACACGGAGATAGTAATACGCACCGATGACGCTGTTGATTGCCGCAATCACCACCAGCCAGACGATCCTCGAATCGAGAGCCGATTGAAAGGCGAAGAATTTGCCGAAGAAGCCGCCGGTCGCTGGCAAGCCCAGGAGCGAAAGCAGAAATAGCGAGAAACACGCCGCCAGAACCGGCTGTTTCGATCCGAGCCCGGCGTAATCCTGAATGTTTAGCCGGCGTTCGCCCTGCTGGCCGAGATGCGCGATCACCAGAAACGCTCCCAGCTTCATCAGCGCATAGGCCGCGAGATAAAAGAGCACGGCGGCGATGCCGATGTCGGTGGAGGCCGCAAAGGCCACCAGGATGTATCCCGCGTGCGCGATGGAGGAATAGGCCAACATGCGCTTGACGTTCGTCTGCACGATCGCCGCAAGGTTGCCGATGCACATCGTCAGAACGGCGGAAATCCACACAGCCCAGAACCAGAAACTTTGGGCCGAGCCGAAGGAAACGTAGAAAATGCGAATCATCAGCGCGAAAGTTGCAGCCTTGGGCGCCGATGCGAGCAAGGCAGTCACCGGGGTGGGAGCGCCTTCGTAGACGTCCGGCGCGTAAATCTGGAACGGAGCGATCACGACTTTGAATCCGAGGCCGACGAAAATCAGCCCCAGGCCAAGGATGGAAAGCGAAGTTAGAGGCGGCGTGGCTAGCGCCGTTTGGATGGCGTCGATCCGGGTGGTTCCCGTGGCGCCATAGACCATGGCGATACCGTAGAGGAAGAACGCGGTCGCGAAGGAGCCGAGGATGAAATACTTCAGTGAGGCTTCGTTGGATTGCGGCGATTTGCGGCGGAAACCTACCAGGACGTAGGTCGAAATCGAGCTCATCTCGAGGCCGATGAAGGCGGTCACGAGTTCGTTCGCCCCGGCGAGGATTCCCATTCCGGCGGCCGCGAACAGAACGAGCGCGTAGTATTCGCCGCGCTGGATGCCTTCGTTATCGAGATATTGCAGCGAGCCCAGGATCGCGAGCGCCGCCGCGCCAATCACCACGACATGCACGAAGATGCTGAACTGGTCGGTGCGAATCAGGTTGCTATAGGCGTAGCCAAGATCGTGCGAGGCGACCCAGACGCCGCCGAGCGCAGCGAGCGTCCCGATAAATCCCACCCATCCGAGCACGCGCTGCCGGAGCGCTCCCAGGAACGGGTCGACAACCATGATCAGAATGCCGAAGAAGCAGAGGATCAGCTCCGGCGCAAGGCGCTGCAGATTATCGATTTGCTCGGCAGGAATCTGCATTACGGCTGCACCCGCCTTTCCGAAGGGTTCGCGAGCGCGACCTTTACGTTTGCTTGAGACGGCGCTGCGGCAGCCGCGGGAAGCACGGCGACTTGATTTGGCGAGCCAAGCCCACGCGCTTTGCGGGAAGCCATCGCGACTCGGTCCATCTGGAGCAGCACGGTATTCGCGGCCGGTTCCATGCGGCGCGTGAAGAGCGGGGAAGCAACGCCCATGAAGATAATCACCAGAGACATCGTCACAAGGATCAGGCGTTCGCGCCTCGTCGCGTCGGGAAGCGTGCGGTTTTTCTCGACGGTCACTTCACCGAATCCGACGCGCTGGTAAGCCCACAGCAGGTAGATTGCGGAAAGAATCGCACCGGAGGCGGCCCACGAAGCCCAGGCATGATGGTGCTCGAAGGTGCCGATCAGGATCATGAATTCGCCGATAAAGCTATTGAGCGGCGGCAACGCCAAGGATGAAAGCGCAATGAACAGGAAAAAGGCCATCAGCACCGGCATGGGATTTACCAGCCCACCGAATTCCTTGATCTCGTGCGTGTGACGCCGGTCGTAGAGCATGCCAACGCCGACGAAGAGGGCTCCGGTACAAACGCCGTGGTTCAGCATCTGGTAAATCGCGCCCTGAATCGAAATCGTGCTGAACGCAAAAAGTCCGAGCACGACGAAGCCGAGATGGCTGACCGAGGTATACGCAATGAGGCGCTTGAAATCGTGCTGCACCATCGCAACCAGAGCGCCGTAGATGATGCCGATAATCGCGAGCACGGCGATCAGTGGCGCCATCCGGTGCGAAGCATCCGGGAAGAGCGGAAGACAGAAGCGCAGCATTCCGTACGTGCCAAGCTTCAGCATCACGCCCGCGAGAATCACGGATCCTGCGGTGGGCGCTTCGGTATGTGCATCGGGCAGCCAGGTGTGCAACGGAAAGAGCGGCACCTTAATCGCAAATGCCAGAAAGAACGCGCCAAAGAGCCAGAGTTCCGTGTGTGGCGGCAGGACGACCTGGCCCGTTTGCAGCATTGCCTGAATATCCGGCAGGTTGAAAGTGTGCGTCAGGTTGTAAAGCCACAGGATCGCCACAAGCATCAGGATCGAGCCGAACATCGTGAACAAAATAAATTTCAGCGCGGCATAGATTCGGCGGCCGTGGCCCCAAATGCCGATGATGAAGTACATCGGGATGAGCGTGAGTTCCCAGAAAACGAAGAAGAGGAAGAGATCGAGTGAGAGGAACACGCCGATCATGGCCGTCTCGATCACCAGGAGCGAAATGAAAAAGCCCCTTACGCGATCCTGAATGGAGTTCCACGAGCAGAGAATGGCGATGGGCGTCAGGAAAGTCGTCAGCAAGACGAGAAACAGGCTGATGCCGTCAACGCCGAGGTGGTAATGAATGCTGCCGCCAGGAATCCAGTTGTAAAACTCCTCGAATGAATACTGGGCATTCGTTGCCCCGAATCCATGCAGCAGGAAGAGCGAAATAATAAACTCGGCTACCGAAACAGCGAGTGCGATGCGGCGCACCCACTTGTGATCGTTCGCGCGCAGCATCAGCAGCGCCGGAACGCCCAGCAGCGGGAGGAACGTGACCACCGTCAGCAGATGTGTTTGCGCTTCCAAACTAGCTCATCCTATTCGCGCGCTTTACGGCGCACCTTAGTGCTGTACCTTGCTAACGCACCTTCAGCCAGAGCCCGATCAACAACACAGTGAATCCCACCGCGCCGACCACAACCCACGTCGCGTAGCTGCGCGCGTTGCCGGATTGCATTTCACGCAATTCGCCGCCGGCCGCCCGCGCGGCGCTGGCCGTGCCATTCAGCGTGCCGTCGATCATGCCAACGTCCACGGTATGCCAGAGCACGTGCGTGGAAATCCATAAAAGCGGGCGGATAATCACCGCGAGGTAAAGTTCGTCGACGTAATACTTGTTCAGCACGAGCGTGTAGAGGCCATGCACGCTGCGCGCGAGCTTCTTCGGTGCATCTGGTTTCTTGATGTAGAACCACCATGCGAGCAGCAAGCCCGCGATTGCGATCAGCACGGGCGGGCCAGTGACCGCGTGGAAAAGCTCCATCGCCGGGTTGTGCGCCATGCCGCCCTCCGCGCCCGCCGATCCGGCGAGCGATACCTGTTGTTCGACAGCCGCCTGCACCGGATACGCGGAAAATACCGGACGCAGGAACGATTCGAAGTAATCCGTTCCGCCGATCAAGTGCGGGGCGGCGAACCATCCGCCGAAAATCGCGCAGAACGCGAGAATCATCAGCGGGACGGTCATGTTCTTCGGCGATTCGTGGACGTGGACTTTGTGCTCGTCATACCTCGGTTTGCCGAAAAACGTGAGGAACACGAGACGGAACATGTAAAAAGACGTCAGCCCCGCGCCGATCAAGCCCAGCAGCCACAACCAGAGATTCGCATGCGGCCCCGAGCCGGCTGCGGCCAGAATTTCGTCCTTACTGAAAAATCCCGCAAAGCCGGGAATCCCCGCAATCGAAAGCGTGGCGATCAGCATCGTCCAGTACGTCACTGGGATTTTCTTGCGCAGGCCGCCCATGCGGCGCATGTCCTGCTCGCCGCCTATGGCGTGGATAACGCTTCCGGCTGCGAGGAACAGCAAGCCCTTGAAGAATGCGTGGGTCATTAAATGGAAAATGCCGGCGGCGTATGCGCCTACGCCGCAGCCAAGGAACATGTAGCCAAGCTGCGAGACCGTCGAGTACGCAAGAACCTTTTTGATGTCGGTCTGCAACAGCCCGATCGTGGCCGCATAAAACGCGGTGATCGCTCCCACCGCCGCGACAACGAACATCGCAATCGGCGCGCGGGAGAACATTGGATTCATGCGCGCCACCATGTACACGCCGGCCGTGACCATCGTGGCGGCGTGAATTAACGCGCTCACCGGCGTGGGGCCTTCCATCGCGTCCGGCAGCCAAACGTACAGCGGCAATTGTGCGGACTTGCCGATGGCGCCTGCAAAGAGGAGCAGGCAGATTGCAGTGAGAACGCCGATGCCCGCGGTTCCCTCGACGCCCATATTCGCAACCTGCGAGAACATCGCGCGGTAATCAACCGAATGAAACGTCCAGAAGGCCAGCAGAATGCCGATTGTGAACCCCATGTCGCCGATGCGCGTAGTGATGAACGCTTTTTTCCCGGCATCGTTGGCGGTCTGCTTCAAGAACCAGAAGCCGATCAGCAAATAGCTGCAGAGCCCCACCCCTTCCCATCCGACGAACAGCAGAATCAGGTTCGCGGCAAGTACCAGGGTCAGCATGAAGAAGACGAACAGATTCATGTATGCAAAAAAGCGGCAGTAGCCGCCGTCGTGCGCCATGTAGCCGGTGGAATAGATGTGGACCAGCAAACTGACGAACGTGACCACCAGCATCATCACGATCGTCAGTTGATCCACTTGCAGGGCGAAACCCACCCGAAACGCGCCGGCTGTCATCCAGGTGAAAAAGTCCTTGACGAAAGGGATCTGGCTAGCCGGGAGCTGCGCGAATTCGCGCGTTGCTTCGAGAACCGCCAAAAAAGAGAGAGCAACGGACCCGACACCGATCGTATTTATAACGGACTTCGGCCACTTCCAGCCGAAAAGACCGTTGATCGCGGCCCCAGCGAGGGGCAGCGCGAGAATGATCCAGAGATGATCGAGTATGGGCATCAGAACTTGAGAGAATTCACGCGCTCGACGTTGAGCGTGTCGCGATTCTGCATGATGGTAATGACGATGGCGAGCCCCACGGCTGCTTCCGCCGCTGCTACTACAATCACAAAAAATACGAACACCAGGCCGTCGAGCTGATTCCAGGCGCGCGCGAAGGCCACAAACGCGAGATTCACGGCGTTCAGCATCAGTTCGATCGCCATGAAGATCGTGATGATGTTGCGCTTGAAGACAAATGCCACCACACCCAGTCCGAAGAGGACGGCGCTCAGCACCAGATAATAAGAAATCGGAACCACAGCTAGTTTTCCCTCTTGGCCAAAACCAGGGCGCCCAGGATGGCGATCAAAATCAGAATGGAGGTCGCCTCGAATGGGAACAGATACTTCGTGAAAAGCAGCTTCGAAAGCTCGACGGTGGAAAACGCCACCGTCGTACCACCGCCGCCATTGGCGACGGTTCGGCCAATCGCCGCATGAGCCATCCAGTGCGCCATCCACAACAGCAGGAAAAATCCCAGCGGCAGGCCCGCAAACTTCGCGATCCTGCTCCAGTTGGTGCGCTCTTCTTCGCCGGCATTCAACACCATGATGACGAAGACGAATAAGACCATGATTGCGCCGGCGTAGACGATGATCTGCACGGCGGCGATAAATTCCGCGCCCAGAAGCAGGTAGAGCACGGCGAGCGCCATCATCACGAGGATGAGCGAAAGCGCGCTGTGAATCGGCTCGCGGGACACGATCAGCAGAATCGCGCCGACTACGGCGATCAGAGCGCAGATGAAAAACACAATTAAAGGGAGGCTCATCCGTGCCTCACTGCCAACACGAATGCAGTCACCACCAGGTTCGCCAGCGAAACAGGCAGCAGCAGCTTCCAGCCGAAGGACATCAACTGGTCGTAGCGAAATCGCGGCAGCGTGCCGCGAATCCACACGTAGAAGAACAAGAAACAAACTACCTTGGCGACGAACCAGAAAAGGCCCTGTATTACGGGCATCACCGCGGGAAGCAGGCAGATCACGCCAATTCCCAGCGCCAGCAGAGTCACCACGGCGAATTGAAGTTGCGCGATTCCACGCATCTCCCTCACCGTGTCGTACCCGCAATAGATGCCGGTGAGAATCAGCAGCGCGCCGGGAAGGTAGAGCTGCCAGGTCCAGGTGTCCGGGAAGGGAGAGAGCCAGCCGCCGAAGAAAAGAATCGTCGCAAGGCAGGAGACGGTAATCATGTTCGCGTATTCAGCCATGAAGAACATCGCGAACTTGAAGCTCGAGTATTCGGTGTGAAAACCGGCGACCAGCTCAGTTTCCGCTTCCGGCAGATCAAATGGTATGCGGTTCGTTTCGGCGACCGCCGCCGTGATGTAGCACAGGAAGCCGACGATTTGCGGAATCACGTACCAGCGCGGGATGAAATTCGCGTGATGGTAGTAACCGGCCTGCGATGCGATGATGCCGTTGAAGCTGAACGACCCCGCAAGAAGCAGCACTCCCACGACGGAAAGCGTCAGCGAGACTTCGTAGCTGATCATCTGCGCGGAACTGCGCAACCCGCCGAGCAGCGGATACTTGCTGTTGGACGACCATCCCGCCAGCGCCACGCCGTAAACACCGATGGAAGTGATCGCAAAGAGAAACAGCAGTCCGATATTGCTGTTGGCGACGATGAAAACAGACTGGCCGAGCACCTGAACGCCGGGCGGGCCGAAAGGAATCAACGCCAGGGCCGTCAACGCCAGCGCCAGCGCGAGAAGCGGCGCCATGACGTAGAGCAGCTTATCCGCCGCGGGAGGCGTGACGTCTTCCTTGAAGAGGAATTTCAGGCCGTCGGCGAGGGGTTGCAGCAGTCCGTGCGCGCCAACGTAATAGGGACCCCAGCGCGATTGGATGCGCGCGACGACTTTACGTTCGAACCAGGTTAGGTAAGCCAGTGCCGTCATTACGACGAACAGCAGGACGGCGATCTTGACTAGCGATACCACCAGGACTGCATGCTGGGTGACGAACTCCACGGCCTGTCTTTCGCCTCGCTGGTTGAGTTGAGTTTGGAACAGTAACGGCCCAGGGTACCGCTGGTAAAGAGAAAATCGTTGGATGAAAAAACCGTGCCGTCCGGAATGTCGTACGACGATTCGACATTTCTGCAGCTGGCCGACGAAACCTCCGCGCCACCGCCAAGCAATCCTGCAACGGGCAAATCGTAGCCCGCGACGCTCTGGCGAATTTCATCGAACGCCGCGTCGGCGGTGCGCAGCCGGATGGGCGTGCCCGCGCCGAGCATGCTGAGCTGGTGCGAAAGAATGCGGATCAGATCGAAATCGCTGCGCGGTCCCTGCGGGTCGATGGCTCGCCGGGTCATCTGGACTTCGCCAGCCGTGTTGGTCACCGTGCCGTCTTTTTCGTAGCTCGATGCCGCCGGCAGCACCACGTCCGCGCGCTGCGCTGTTTCCGTCAGGAACATGTCCTGTACGACGAGCAGCTCGAGTCCGGACAACCGGTCGGGTTGCGCGACGCCGAACGTCTTGACTGGATTTGCGCCGACCACGTAGAGCGCTTTCAGTTTTCCGGCTGCGGCCGCGTCCATCATCGCGCGGGCCGTCATGCCGGGCTTGCTCGATATTTCGCCACCCCAAAGCTTGCCGAAGCGCGAGCGTTCGGCGGCATCGGAAAGCGGTGTGTATCCTGGCAGACGGTCCGGAAGGACGCCCATATCGGACGCTCCGCGAGAGTTGGCGTAATCTCCCAAAGCCATGAAGCGCGTTTGGCCGCCAAATCGCGCGGAGAAAGAAACGAGATCGCGAATCGCCGCGCCCTGAATATCCGCGCCGAATATCACGACGACGCCGGTTTCCGCTTCGAGCGCGGCTTTGAGTTGAACGAGGGCTTCCGTGGTCTGCGCGCCGAATTGGCCCTGTTCAGTCGCCAACCAGCGGAGCGCTTGCCGGACGCCGCCAGGAGCAACTTCGACGACTTGCTTCGCCTGGCGATGAATCTTGCTCGGGCGATCGTTGATAACGTAAAGCCGCAAGCCGTGGTGGCGGACGCCAGCGCGAATTTGCCAACCCACCAGCGGATTCTGATTTGAGATGTCGTTGCCGATTACGAGCACGGCCGGCGCGTTGTAAACATCCGCCATCGTTGCCATCGCGTCTTTGGCTTTAGGGCCGAGCGCGGCGGCGAGGCCGGCGTAATCGGCGGTGCGATGGTGGTCGAGATTGTTGGTGCCAAGCGTGACGCGCGCGAAGCGATTGAGCAGGTAATTCTCTTCGTTAGTGGTGTGGTTCGAGCCGATCACGCCAATAGCCGCTGGTCCATGCGAATCGCGAACTTGCTTCAGCCGCCGCGCCACTTCCTCGATTGCTTCTTCCCAGCTTGCTGGCCCGAGCTTTCCGTTGCGACGGACGAGCGGCTGGCGAACGCGCTCCGCGTTGGTGGTGAAATCGAATGCGAAGCGGCCCTTGGCGCACAGGAATTCGCCATTGACGCCGGATTGATCGCGATTATTCGCGCGGATAATTTCGTTGGTGCGCACGCTGAGAGTGGTCTTGCAGCCGTTCGAGCAGTGCGTGCAAGGGTTAGGAACGTAAGTCATTTCCCAGGGGCGAGTCTGGTAGCGGTACGTGCCGCTGGTCAGCGCGCCAACCGGACAAATGTCGATGCACATGCCGCATTCTTCGCAGTCGAGATGATTCTGCTGGTTCGGCAGAATCACGGACTGAACGGCTCGTGCACCCACGCCGAGAGCTTTCACATCCATCCCTTCATCGCATACGCGCACGCAGCGGAAGCAGAGGATGCAGCGCGGAGCGTCGTAATAAATCAGCGGCGACCATTTTTCCTCGGGATAATGCAGCTTTTCTTCGGTGAAGCGGCTGTGGTCGAGCCCATAGCGGAATGTCATGTCCTGCAGTTCGCACTCGCCGCCTTTGTCGCACACTGGGCAATCGAGCGGGTGGTTCGCGAGCAGGAACTCGAGCATATTCTTGCGCGCGCCATGAACCTGATCGGTGGTCGTCTTGACGACCATGCCGTCGGTCGCGACGAGCGTGCAGGCCGTTTGCAGTTTCGGCATCTTTTCGACTTCGACCAGGCACATCCGGCAGGCGGCCTGAAGCGTCAGGCCGGGGTAATAGCAGAAGGACGGCACTTCGATACCCTGGCGCTTCGCCGCTTCGATGACCAGCGTGCCGGCGGGCGTGGTGACCTGCTTGCCGTCTAGCGTGAATGTGATTTGTTTCTCTTCCGCCATGCGATTCCTTCCGCCTCGATGCCCGTCAATACAAACTTTCGAATTACGCGCGGTCGTGTTCGGCGCGCGTAACGTACCCAGTACAAATTGAGACGGTGTTAATGCGTCCCGGCAAATACCTCAGCGGGCTTATAAGCGCATTTCCCGTGAAGATGGTCTTCGAACTCGTTCCGCCACTTCTTGACGATGCTGATCGTCGGCAAAGCCGCCGCGTCGCCGAGCGGGCAGAACGTTCGCCCCAGCATATTCTTCGATAAATCATCGATCAGCGAAATATCTTCCGAACGCCCGCTGCCCTCATGGAAGCGGTCCAGCAACTTGCGCAGCCAAGCCGTGCCCTCTCGGCAGGGAATGCACCACCCGCACGACTCATGCGCGTAAAAATGCATGATGCGCCGCGCCAGATCCACCATGCAGGTATCCTCGTCCATAATCACCGTGCCGCCCGAGCCGAGCATCGAGCCGATCTTCGCTACCGAATCGTAATCCATCGCGACGTCGATTTCGTCGGCGCTCAGCAGCGGACAGGAACTGCCGCCGGGAATCACGGCCTTCAATTTCTTTCCGTCCTTCATGCCGCCCGCGACTTCTTCGATCATTCGCTTCAGATTGAAGCCCAGCGGCAATTCGTAAATTCCCGGGCGGTTGATGTGGCCGGAGATCGAATAGAGCCGCGTGCCGCCATTTTTCGGCGTGCCGAGGCTGGCGTACCACTCACCACCGCCGCGAATAATGGCGGGCACGGTGCTGAGCGTCTCGACGTTGTTGATGACAGTCGGGCAGCCGTAAAGCCCGACGACGGCAGGGAAGGGCGGCTTGATTCGCGGGTACCCGCGCTTGCCTTCGAGCGATTCCATCAGCGCCGATTCCTCGCCGCATTCATAAGCGCCCGCGCCGGTGTGGGTGCAAAGCTCGAAATCGAATCCGCTTCCGCGAATATCTTTTCCGAGATAATTGCCGGCGTAAGCTTCCGCAATCGCCGCGTCCATGATGTCGAGTATGTAGCGGTATTCGCCGCGGATGTAGATGTATCCCTGATGGGAGCCAATCGCGCGTCCAGCGATCACCATGCCTTCGATCAACTGATGCGGATCCATTTCCATCAACGGACGATCTTTCGAGGTCCCCGGCTCGCTTTCATCGGCATTCGCGAGAATGTATTTCGGCTTGCTCGTGTCCTTGGGGACGAAGCTCCACTTCATTCCAGTCGGAAAGCCCGCGCCGCCGCGCCCGCGCAGATTCGATTTTTTCATCTCGTCGATGATCTGATCCGGCGTCATTTGCTTCAAAGCCTTTTCCAGCGCCTGATAGCCTTCGTGCTGCAGATACACGCCGATCTTCGTGGAGTTCGGCACCCCAAACATCTTGCTGACGACGGGAACTTCCCCGGGAGCCCGCTCGTGCAGCGCGCCTGAAATCACGGGAACCGGCTTCGGGCGCCTGCCTTCCTGAAGCTGCTCGAAAATCGCGTCTACTTTGTCGGGATCGAGATCTTCGTAAAAATCGTAATTCACCTGCATCGCAGGGGCGCCCGTGCAGGCGCCGATGCACTCCACTTCTTCGAGCGAAAACGTGCCGGTCGGCGACACTTCCTTATTGCCGAGGCCCAGGCGCGTTTGCACGTGCTGGTAAAGTTCGTTGCCGCCGCGGAGCATGCAGGAAATATTCGTGCAGACCTGGATGTGGTACCGCCCGCCGGGCTTGCGCCGCAGCATGGAATAATAGGCGAGAGTTTCCGTGACCTGCGTGAAATTCAGATCGAGCCGAGTCCCGATGTCTTTGAGAACGTCATCGTTCAAGTAACCGAAGTGATCCTGCGCGTACATCATCATCGGAATCAGCGCCGAACGCTTCACGGGATAGCGGCCGATTAATTCGGAATACTTCTTCTCCAAGTCCGGCGGTAATTGCATGATTTTGGTTTCGTTCATAGGCGGCTAGCGGTCCACTTCTCCCAGAACGATGTCGGTGGTGCCGATGCAGGCGACCACATCCGCAATCAGGCGGCCTTCGCACAGCTTCGGCAGCGATTGGAGGTTCACGAACGAGGGCGCGCGCACCTTGACGCGAAGCGGCTTTGCCGAGCCATCGCTCGCGACGAAAAATCCCAGTTCGCCGCGCGGAGACTCGATTACCTGATAAACCTCGCCCCGTGGCGGAGCGAAGCCTTCGGTGAAAATTTTGAAATGATAGATGAGTCCTTCGATCGAGGTCTTCATTTCCTCCCTTGCCGGAGGAATAATTCCAGGCATCTCAGCGCGGAAAGGGCCGGTAGGCGGCACTTTATCCATCGCCTGCCGGACGATTTTCAGGCTTTCGCGCATCTCGGCGACGCGCACGACGTATCGGGCGTAGCAGTCGCCAGCGGTATGGGTCTGCACGTTGAAATCGAATTCGTCGTAACTCGAATATGGGAAGGCTTTCCGGATGTCGTATGCCACGCCGCTGCCGCGTAGCAGCGGGCCCGAACAGCCCATCGCGATCGCATCGGCCGCGCTCAATATGCCAACGCCCTGCGTGCGCCCCATCCAGATGCGGTTTTGAGTGAGCAGGTCTTCGTATTGGTCGACGTGAGCGGGGAACGCGTCGATGAACCGGCGAACCCACTCGAGCCAGTCCGGCGGCGGTTCAAGCGCGAGGCCGCCCACGCGGAAGTAGCTGGTCATCATGCGCTGGCCGGAAAGATATTCAAAGATTTTCAGGATTTCTTCGCGCTCGCGGAAGCAGTAAAGGAATACCGACATCGCGCCAAGATCGATTGCGTGTGTTCCGAGCCACACCAGATGCGATCCAATGCGCGTCAATTCGGTGAGCAGTACGCGAATGTACTGGGCGCGCTTGGGGACTTCGAGGTCCAGCAGCTTTTCCACCGCCAGGCAGTATCCAAGGTTGTTCGAGAGAGGAGCGAGATAGTCGATGCGGTCGGTCAACGTAATGACCTGCGAGTACGTCTTCGACTCGGCGGACTTTTCGATGCCCGTGTGCAGATAACCTATGACCGGTTCCGCCTTCAACACGATCTCGCCATCGAGTTCGAGTATCACGCGCAACACTCCGTGCGTGGACGGGTGCTGCGGTCCCATGTTGAGAACCATGTGCTGGGCGTTGCCAACGTTCCGCGAGTTGGCGGCTGGCGTCTCGATGGTTACGGTCATGGCCTAGCGATCCTTGCGCGCACTTTCGCGCGCATCTTAACGTGCATGTTAGCGCTCACCTACCGGGGCCCCTCGGTCGGGTAATCCCTGCGAAGCGGATAGCCTTCCCATTCTTCCGGCATCAAGATGCGCTTCAGGTTTGGATGCCCTTCAAAACGAATGCCAAAAAGGTCGTAGCTCTCGCGCTCGTGCCAATTGGCGGTCGGCCATACGGGCGTCACGGAAGGCAGCACGGCGTCCTTTCCGGAAATTTTCACCCGCAAGCGTATCCGCGCGCGGCGTTCAATCGAGAGCAAATGATAATTCACCTCGAAGCGCGGCTCGATTGGAAAGCGGTCCACCGGAGTAATGTCCGACAGAAAGGAGAACCGCAGGGACGGCTCCGTTGCGAGAAATTCGCAGGCGGAGCGCAGGTACTCTCGGGGAACGATCACGGTGGTTTCGCCGCGAAACTCGATCACTCCGGCGACCGACGCTCCATTCCACCCGCGAAGTTGTTGCACTACCGGATTCTTGTCAGGTTCCTGTGGTTCCAATGATATCGATTCCCTAGGGCGTCAGCGGTTCCAGTCAAGAGCGCCCTTCTTCCAGAGGAATATATAGCCCGCCAATAAAATTATAATGTACAACACCATCTCGATAAAGCCGAACATCTTCAAATCGTGGTACACGAGCGCCCAGGGATACAAGAAAATCGCCTCAATGTCGAATAGGATAAAAAGCAGCGCCACCATGTAAAATTGCACGGAAAACGGCTCGCGCGCATCGCCCGTGGGCCGTATGCCACATTCGTATGGCTGATCTTTTTCGCGCGTTCGCTTATGCCGGCCGACGATCTGCGACGCCAACACCAGCACGCCGGCCAAGCCGCACGCCAGTATAAACATCAGCAACAGCGCGCCATAACTGTCGAGGTAATTGCCGTTCATGTTCGCCGCGCTGGTATAATAGCGGCCCGAGTGCGCACGGTCAAATGAACTTGCGAAAAATATTTAATGCGCCGGTTCTCTGCACGCGAGCGGCCGCCGTCGCCAAAGGGAGCCTCCAGCGATGAGCTCGGGCTTCAATACGGACGTGCGTGTAGCCGAGCGAGTGTTCCACGTGCAGACCGAGGATCGCGGACCTACTCACCTCGTCATCGATACCGCCGTTTACCAGGCTGGGCGCGTGGTTCACCGGCGTTCCACGAATTACGGCGATTTCGCGGCATCGCGTGATTTTTCTTCGGATGCGCTGAAGCAGCGAGTGGCCGACCAGCATCGCGCCGTGATAGAAGCGCTCCGCGATCGGGCTCTGGAGACGGACGCGACGGCCACACCTGACGGCCGAATCGCGGCGATTGAAGTGCAACTGCTCAATCCAGGCTCCTGGCTGTCAGGAGGAAAGGTCTCGCTGGACGTTGCCATCGTCCGCCGGCCCAATGGGGAGCCTGCGGCAGAAGCAGAGGTGGCGGCGTGGATCGAAGGCGCCCTGCAAGAGGAGAAGCACGCCGACAAAAGCGACGAGGAGGGACGCGTGAAAATTCAATTTCCTTTGCCGCCGCTTGGGAAAGGCGATCTTGCCCTGGTGATTCAGGCGCGCGCAGCGGCCGGTAGCGATGAGATTCGCTTCACGATGCGCTCGCGTGTGACGAATACGCCTGCCCCCATTACGCAATGAGTATTACGCAATGAGCCCCACGCAATGACCGTCACGATCAATGGCCAGCGCCGCGAGATTCCCGATGGCCTGTCGGTCCGCGCGTTGCTCGAGCATCTCAGCATGGCGGGAAATCGCGTCGCGATCGAGCGCAACATGACCATTCTTACCCGCGCTGATTGGAATTCGACGCAAGTCCAGCCCAACGACAGCTTCGAGATCGTCCAGTTTGTCGGTGGTGGTTAGTCTTGTGTTCCGGAAACAGGCTGCGTAAGAAGAGCGCAGCAAGCAGTTTTGCGACAGAGTCTTCAGCCGGGAATCCCATCGAGGATACTAAAGGCCGGCGAGGATATGGCCGAGCTTGTCTTTTTTTGTGCGCAGGTAGGCTTGTGAATGGCGGCTGGTGCGCGGACGGCAGGGAACTCGCTCGATCACCTTAATTCCTCCGCGCTCGAGTTGCCGCACTTTGTCGGGATTGTTCGAAAGCAACCGCACGGCGCGAACGCCAAGCGCCTTCAGCGCTTCCGCGGCGAATTCGTAGTCGCGCGAATCGGCCGCGAAGCCGAGCTTCCGGTTGGCTTCAACAGTGTCGAGCCCTTCGTCTTGCAGTTCGTATGCCTTCAGCTTATTGATCAACCCGATGCCGCGGCCTTCCTGCGGCAGATACAGGACGATTCCAGACGCCGCAGCGGCGATCTTGCGGAGAGAAAACTCGAGCTGCGCGCGGCAATCGCAGCGTTCGGATGTGAAAACGTCGCCCGTCAGGCACTGCGAATGTACGCGCACGAGAGGGACGTTTGAGCCATTCAGGTTGCCATGCTGAATGGCGACAGCCTCGTCCTTCGTGCTGCGCCCTTCGATCCCAAAGATCGTGAAATCGCCAAAGGTGGTGGGCAATTTGGCTTTCGCCACCAAACGAGCTTTTCCGGATTGTCTTTGGCGCTTCATGGGAGCTCGTTATTATAGCAGGCTTCCTCAAATCGCCCGTTTGTCACGGGCGCTTCGTGTCTTAGCTCCATAATTCTGTCACCCCTGAACGGCAACGTGAAAATGTCACCCTATGAGACAGGAGACCTTTCCGTTGAGTCAGAAGGAACTGCAACGAGTGAGCGTACTGAGCACTTGCCTAA
>JBOGNE010000028.1:0-29751 GCA_050747005.1 Candidatus Acidiferrales bacterium | reverse complement strand
GGTTCCTGGGCCGATCTTGCAGGCATGATGGGCGGGCTGGTGGGCGGCTCCTTCGGAGCGCATGCGCTCCGCGCAGCCTTGGTGCTCGGCGGGATGATGAGCGGCTTCGGCATGTTCAACGCGCTGGTCATGAGCTATTCGCGCCTGCCTCTGGCGATGGCCCAGGACGGGATGCTCCCGGCGGTGTTCGGCACGATTCATCCGAAAACGCGCGCGCCGTGGGTGGCGATCCTCGCCCTGGCGACTTGTTGGGCGTTGTGCTTGGGCATCGGGTTTGAAAGGCTGGTTACGCTGGATGTTCTGCTTTATGGCACTAGCCTGTCGCTCGAGTTTGTTGCGCTGGTCGCGTTGCGGATCAAGGAACCGAATTTGCGGCGGCCGTTCCGCGTTCCGGGAGGCATGGTGGGAGCGGTACTGTGCGGGGTGTTCCCCGTGCTGCTTCTTGCGTTTTCGGTGATTCACGGCGAGAGCGAACGTATCCTTGGCATGAGCGGTCTCGCGTTCGGCGGGCTGATCGTTTCTTGCGGCTTCCTCGTATATTGGGCGATGTCCGGCGTCAGGTCGGACGGTTGGATCGCAACTGCAATCAAGAGCCAGCGCAAAGCGGCGTAGCGATCTTCTAAGATCGCAGGGTGCGTAGTTCGTGACACGTCTTCGTTCGACGTCGGCTGCTCCGCACTTCATTTCTGTTATTCTTTTCGTCGTGCAACGCGCACTTCTCTACGCAATTTTTATTCTTGCAGGGTTCGCGCCGGGAATCGCAGCGCAACAACAACCCGCGTCGCCCGCGCAATCCACTTCGCGCGAGCCCGTGATTCCTCAGCAGGCTGCGCCGCCGCAAGTTTCTCCTCCCGCGCCCCCCCATGTTGGTTCGGTGATCGTCCTGGATCCGGCACACGGTGGCACCGATACGGGCGCCCGGGGAAACGGCGTCGTGGAAAAGGATGTGGTCCTTCTTTTTGCACGCATCGCAAAATCGGAGCTGGAGCGGCAGGGTTTTCGCGTGGTCATGACCAGGAATGACGACTCAAATCCTTCCTATGATGACCGTGCCGCAATCGCAAACGCATATCGCGACGTAGTCTTTGTGAGCTTTCACGTTTCTTCCACGGGTAAAATCGGCACTGCACGCACGTATTACGACCAATTCTGGACGCCCGCGCCGGCGACGTCCACGACGTCTCCCGCTAACCCGGTGATGATGCCGCCGTCAGGAAAGCCGTCATCACCGGTGCCGAATGCGTCCGCGGCAAACACCTTGATTTCATGGAATGAAGCGCAGCGGCCCTTTGCGGAAACGAGCCATCATCTGGCGGACTTACTCCAAGGCGAACTGACGCAGCGATTTTCCGGCTCTCCGGTGACGGCGCTACCAGCTGCGGTCCGTGGATTGCGATCGGTGGCTGGGCCGGCGATTGCGGTGGAAATCTCGAGCGTTGCGATCTCCGATCCGAACTCTTTCGCCGCAATGGCTGAGCCGCTCGCGGTATCCATAACGCGCAGCCTGCTGGCGTTTCATCCTGCGAACTCACCCGGATCGAAATAATGCCCCGAAATCTGAAACTTACTCTGGGGATTCTCGCCGTTGCCGTGCTGATCGGATTGATCAGTTTGGGGAGCCTCGAGCGCCATATGAAGCGCCTTTCGCAAACGCCATCCGAAGAGCGAGCGCGCCGCGATGTCCTGAGGCCGCGAATTTCGACCTCCACGGATGTGCGCGTGAGCGCGAAGGTTTTCTGGGCTGCAGGGCCGGATAAGATCGCGCCTGTGGAGGTTGACCTGGCGCTCTCGGCGGATCCTGTGCAGCGAGCAAAGCAAGTGCTGCACGAACTGATCACCGATCCCCCCACGCCCGATCAGCGGACTCTGCCAGCCGACGCTTCGGTCCTGGCGTTCTACGTTCTTCCCGATGGGACCGCCATCGCGGATTTCTCCGACGCGCTCGCCTCGGAAACTCCTTCCGGCATTTTGAGCGAGCAAATGGCCGTGAACTCGATCGCACAAACGCTCGAGAACAATGTGCCGGCGCTGAAGCGGCTGAAGATTCTGATACACGGACAAGAGGTCGAAACGCTTGCAGGACACGTCGATTTAACCGGCTTCTTCGATCTCACTCCTCCAGTGCCGGGGACCGCAGCAGCGGCAGTGGCCCGAAGCGCTTTCATCGCTAACGGCACATTCGCATCCACGCCCTCATCGCCAACCGCATCCACCGCGGACGCAGCCGCGCAAGTGAAAGCCCGCGCCAGCGGCGCGCAATCGCTTCGCTGAAATTTTCGGCTTCCACTTTTTGCCATGAATCGCGCTTTCAATTCCCGTGCATCTGTTGACACCCAACGCAGCAGTCGTCAAACTTAGTGGCTAGAAAAGGCTGAATAGTGCCTGCAGGCGCTCTGGAAAGGAGACGAATCTTGCGAGCAGACGGACGAGCGCATGATGATTTGCGCCCTCTGAAAATTACGCCGGACTTCATCACCAACGCCGAGGGAAGCGTGCTGATCGAAACGGGACACACACGCGTGATCGTCACCGCAACCGTGGAAGACGGCGTGCCCTCGTTCCTGAAAGGCACTGGCAAGGGCTGGGTGACTGGCGAATACGGGATGCTGCCGCGCTCGACCGAGGAGCGAACCTCACGCGAGGCGTCCCGGGGCAAGCAATCCGGCCGCACGCTAGAAATCCAGCGCATGATCGGACGCACTCTGCGGGCCGTGACCGATTTGAAATCGCTCGGCGAGCGAACCGTGTGGCTGGATTGCGACGTGATACAGGCGGATGGCGGCACGCGCACCGCTTCCGTTACTGGAGCGTTCGTGGCGCTCGCCCTGTCGCTCGAGCGAATGGTGGCTGCCGGAATGCTTCGGTCGCTTCCGCTGATTGACTCGCTGGCGGCAACAAGCGTGGGAATCGTCAACGATCAGCTGCTCCTCGATCTCGCGTACGAAGAGGATTCCCGCGCGCAAGTGGACATGAACGTTGTGATGACCGGCAGCGGACGCTTCGTGGAAGTTCAGGCAACCGCAGAAGGCCGGCCGTATACGGAGCTGGAACTGTCGCAATTGATCGAGCTAGCCTCCGGCGGCATACGCGAGATTCTCAAAGTGCAGCAATCCCTGCTGCAAATGAACTTCAGTGGCCGCGCGCGATAAAGGCGAATTGCCGGCCGCGCTGAAGCTGGTTCTCGCGTCTTCGAATCCCGGCAAGCGACGCGAATATCTCGAGCTTGCCGGGGAGCGTGGCGTCGAGATCGTTTTGCTTCCAAATTTTAGCGAGCTTCCGGCTTTCGATGAGTCATTTTCCACCTTTGCGGAAAATGCGGCGGGAAAGGCTCTCCATTACAGCCGGTTCACGAATGAAACCGTGCTGGCCGATGATTCCGGCCTGATTGTCCCCGTGCTTGGCGGCGCGCCTGGCGTCCATTCCGCTAGGTACGCCGGGCCAAAGGCAAACGACCAGGATCGGTACAACAAGCTGCTCCGTGAAATGAACGGAAGAGAAGGCCAGAACCGCCGCGCACGATTCGTTTGCGTCACGACGGTCGCGCGGCAGGGACGCGTATTGATCGTGACATCCGATTCGGCCGAGGGCTTGCTTCTAAAGGAACCGCGAGGCGCGGGAGGCTTTGGCTACGATCCCATTTTCTTGCTGTCCGAACCAGGCTGCACGTTCGCCGAGGCCACCGGCGAACAGAAAAATCGGCTGAGTCACCGCGGCAAGGCCTTTCGCAAGTCGTTGGCTCTGCTGGCCGATCCCCGGTCATTCGAGATGGTGTAGCGCTCTACAGCTTTTACTTGATTGCTCGAAATTCGCTTGCCCTGAGACCCTATGGAGCGTAGAAAGGCCTTTTCCTCTCGGAGGCGCCCCAATGGCTACCGCTCAAAGCGCGCAGGACGTTCAGCCGTCTCTTTTGCAGCGCTTGCAGGACGCCCGGGCGCGTACTGATTCCCTGTTCGATCTGCTGCCTCCAAATTCCTTTTATCAGCGTCCAATAGCCGAGAGGCACCGCTTGATTTTTTATCTCGGCCATCTTGAGGCATTCGATGCGAATTTGTTGAACGATGCTCTTGGACTCTCTTCCGTGGATTCTGGATTTGACAAGCTTTTCGCGTTCGGAATCGATCCGGTTGGTGGCGGACTCCCCGCCGACACGCCCGGCGATTGGCCGAATATCGCGCTAGTGGAGAAATACAATCGCGACACGCGTCGTCGGTTGGACCAGGCACTGCAGGCGGCAGGGCGGGACGCGCAGCATCGAACGGCGCTATCCGAGTCCGAAGGGGGCGGGGCGCTTCTTCAGGTCGCCATCGAACACCGTCTGATGCACGCGGAGACCCTGGCCTACCTGCTGCATAATCTGCCGCTCGAAAGAAAGATTCCGCAATCCCGCACAGCCGCGGATCCAAGCGCTGCGCCAAAGCCGCGGCAGGTGACCATCCCGCCGGGCGTGGCGACACTCGGCCAGAGGCGCGGCACCGGCGCGTTTGGCTGGGACAACGAATTCGAAGAGCAGCGAATTACAGTTCCGAGCTTTTCAATTGGGATCTTCCCGGTAACCAACCACGAATACCTGGCGTTCGTCCAGGCCGGCGGCTACGAAGAGTCGAGCTACTGGCGGCCGGAAGACTGGGAATGGCGGCGCGCACAAAGGCTGGAACACCCTTATTTCTGGGTTCCGCGATCAAGTTCTCCCGCTTCGGATCCGGACATGAGATGGAAGTACCGCACAATGTTCGGCATCATTCCTCTGCCGCTTTCGTGGCCAGTCTACGTAAGCTATGCGGAAGCCGCTGCATTTGCCCGGTGGACCGGAAAAAAACTCCCTACCGAAGCCCAGTGGCACCGCGCTGCCTATGGAACGGCGGGAGATAGCGAGCGAATGCATCCCTGGGGTGATTTCTCTCCGGGCACGGCACACGGGAATTTTCATCATCAACGCTGGGATGCAACCCCGGTGAACGCCCATCCCGCGGGTGCAAGCGCGTTCGGCGTGCAAGATCTTCTCGGCAATGGCTGGGAATGGACGCAGACACCGTTTGCGCCGTTGCCGGGCTTCGAGCCGTTTCCATTCTATCGCGGCTATTCCGCGGACTTTTTCGATGGCAAGCATTTTGTCCTGAAGGGCGGATCGCCTCGCACCGACGCGTGCATGTTGCGGCGTTCCTTCCGCAACTGGTTTCAACCGCACTATCCATATATTTACACCACCTTCCGATGCGTGGAGGAATAGGCATGGCCATTGCTCCCCGAATATCGTTGCCGAATGTTGAGCCCAAGTCCCTGGAGCAGTTCGCCTCCGACGTGACCATCGGGCTCGGAAATCCGGGACAGAAAGAGTTGCCGTCGAAATATCTTTACGACGAAGTTGGGTCGGCTCTTTTCGACGTGATCTGCCTGTTGCCGGAATACGGGCTTAGCCGCGCGGGCATGCGGCTGCTCCAGCGTTATTCCGGGGAAATTGTCAAACGGTTGCCGGAACGAGTGATGGTCGCGGAACTTGGCAGCGGAAGCGGGCAAAAGACCCGCTGGGTGCTCGAAGCTCTGGCGCGGCGGCAGCGCGTGAATTATTACCCAATCGACATTTCCCGGAGCGCGCTGTACCGCTGCGAAATGGAATTGAGCCACATGGAACTGGTCAGCATCGTCGGATTCGAGCGCGCATATATAGAAGGATTGCGCGAAGTGGCCGCACGCCGCCGTGAGGGCGAAGCGATGCTGGTGTTGTTTTTGGGGAGCACGATCGGCAATTTTGACCGGCCCGCAGACGACCAATTTCTCCGTGAAGTGCGGTCCGTTTTGCGCGTTGGCGATGCGCTCCTGCTGGCGACCGACCTCGAAAAACCGGTGCCGCAATTGCTGGCTGCGTACGACGATGCCGCCGGGGTTACCACTGCGTTCAACAAGAACCTCCTGGCGCGCATTAACCGCGAGCTTGGCGGGGATTTCGACCTCGGCCGTTTCGAGCACGTTGCTCGATGGGATGAATCGGAGCGGCGCGTGGAGATGCATCTCCGCTCCACGGCCTGGCAACGTATTACGATCCGCGAAGCTGGCTACCGGTTTTATCTGCGAGAAGGCGAAACGATCTGGACGGAGAGCTCGCACAAGTACGATCCGCAAGGAGTGATCGGCATGGGCGAGCGAGCAGGATATCGTTTCCAGGGCCAATGGCTGGACAGCGAATGGGCGTTCGCACAGAGTCTTTTCTTCGCGGCGTGACGAGTCCCCGGTGATCGAATGCCAAAAGCTATCTGGAATGGCGCGTTGATTGCGGAATCAGGCAAGACGGTGGTCGTTGAAGGCAATCATTACTTCCCGCCCGAAACGGTGAAGCGAGAGTACCTGCGTCCGAGTGAAACCCATACCGTGTGTCCGTGGAAAGGCACCGCCAGCTATTACACTCTGGACGTGAATGGCCAGAAAAACACAGACGCCGCCTGGTATTATTCCGAGCCGCATGTCGCCGCAATGCAAATCAAGGATCGCATCGCCTTCTGGAAGGGCGTACACATCGAGCCGTAGTCCCGCCTGTGTTATATTTTTGCTCGATGCCTAAGGCTAAAAAGAAAATCACAGGCCAGAAAACTCGCGGCGCTGCTGCATTGCGCTCGCCGGCCGTTGGACGCGGAACCGATCCGAAGCGTGTGCGTGCGATCCTGCAAAAACTGGAAGAGGCCTACCCCGCCGCCAGCTGCGCGCTCACGCACGACAATCCATTTCAGCTTCTCATCTCGACGATTTTGTCCGCTCAATGCACCGACGTGCGGGTAAACCAAGTTACTTCGACGCTGTACAAGAGATATAAGAACGCCAGGGATTTTGTTTACGCCGATCCGGCTGAGATCGAAAAAGAAATTCGCCCGACCGGATTTTTCCGCAACAAAACGAAATCCATTATGGGCGCGAGCAAGAAGATCGTCGAGGAATTTAAGGGCGAAGTGCCAAAGACGATGGAGGAATTGCTCACGCTGCCGGGTGTGGCGCGTAAGACTGCGAACGTCGTGCTCGGCTCGGGGTTTGGCATCGCGGCGGGCGTCGTGGTTGATACGCACGTGCAGCGGCTATCGAGGCGGCTGGATCTATCGAAAAATACCGATCCCAAAAAGATCGAGCAGGATTTGATGCGGATTATTCCGCAGGACAGATGGGTGCTCCTCGCGCATCAATTGATCTGGCACGGCAGGCGAATCTGCCAGGCGCGCAAGCCGAAGTGCATCGAGTGCAATCTCGAGCGGATCTGCTACTCCAAGGACAAAACGAGCTAACATCTGCAGCCCCGCGAGAAGCCGGAAGAGAATTAAGCGCGCGGACCTCTGATTTCTCGCGGCTCATGGGATTCGGGACGAGGCAGCGACGCGGGAATGCTCCTCAAGCGACGCAATCTCCCCAACAGCGCGATAGGCCTGATCGATCGCCTGATCGGTGTACGCGGCGGCAGCCGCATCGGAATTCGCGATGGTGATTCGTCCGAATTGCTTTCGGGCGATCTCGCAGGGTTCTTGTCCTGACGGCCATTCCGGATCCCAGAGCGGGTTGTATTCGTACGCGTAACCGTGCGGCCAGCGATTCACGGTGATGGCATTGATGTCGCGTGCCGCATCGAATCCCCCAGCCGAGAGAACGCGCTGAAGCTGATCGCGGATATTTCGTTCAAAGGTTTCGAAGGAAGTGGTGAGCAAATCGTAGCGGCCAGCCCGTTGTTGATCTCGTGCCGGCAACCCCGGCTGGCATGGCGTCCGCAACATCCGCAACAACATCGGATCGTCAGGCTTCTTCGGGCATTCATATGCTCCTACGTTGACCGGGAGATCGAGGCCTACGGATGAATGGTACATTCCGGGCGTGGCGATGCGCTGCACGCCGAGCTTCGCAAACGAAGTCCAATTCCGAACGGCTACGACCGTGTAAACCAGCGGCACCTTCGCGCCGTATTTCAGCGCTTCCTTTTGTTTGTCAGGCAGCTCAGGGCACACGTATGGAATCACCATGTTCCAGCAGGCCATCACGACGGCTTTACCGCGCGCCGTGGAAAGCTGCCTCTGCGGCGTCGAGTAGGTCACTTCGACTTCCCGGGCGGATGCAAGATCGCCAAGGTGTCGAACGCGAACGACCGTGCTGTTCACCCGAATTTTTATCGGCGAATTGCTGGTGTCGAGTTTGCTGTAATCGGCCTTCGCGGTGACGATGTCCTCGGCGGTGTGTCCCGGGATCGTTTCGGGTATCAAGGACCGTACGAGCATCCGCGCGATCGATGCGTTTCCATCCGGAAAGTGAAAAAAGTATTCGTCTTTTCGCGGTGTCACGGCACCGAGCGCGGTAAAGCTCAAGCGCCCGCCGGTTGGAACGCGGTCGAGTCCCATTCCCTGAAAACCTGGAAACCCAATAGCCCAGCAATCGAGCGCCGGCACGCCATCAATGCCGATTCCATACAACCCGTGCGTATCCGTCTGATAGAACGGCACCACGTCGGGATGAGCTTTTACGACGTTCAGCAGAAAGTCCTTATAGCTCATGCGCGACAGCCGGTCTTTTTTGTCATTTTGCGGCACGCCCGGCATGAAATCGATTTTCGCTGCTTCAATTCGCGCGATATCGCGCCGCACTTGTTCCGAGAGCGGAGTCTTCTCGAGGAAGGTCGCCCACGCTTCTTCGCCCGCTTCGCTCCGGCCACCCGGCTCGCCAACCGCCAATCTTTCTACTCCAAATGTTTCCTTATCGAAGAAAACCGCCTGCTTAAGGCCATGGTAAACTTGCCGGTCCATGCCCTTCGCTTCGAGCGCCGGAGGGTCGATCCCGAGTTCAGCGAGCAAGCCTTGCGCTTGCTTGCTGTACGGAAATGGCGACTCGATCGCGAATGTTCCGCCATTCGCGAGTAACGTGCGTCCCCTTACGCTGAACTCGTTGCGCTTGGCGTGCCCGCCAAAATCATCGTGGTTGTCGAGAATTAGAATGCGTGCGTCGCTGCCCGCAACCTTGCGGTAAAAATACGCCGCTGCGAGCCCGCTGATCCCGCCACCCACAACGACTAGATCGTACGTTTCCCCCGTGTTGGACGGCTGGCCCGCCTGTGCGAAGAAATTTCCGTCGCGAACGGAATGCGCGACCTCAAAAGAGCCGGGATGACTGCCGCGCATCCCTGTGAGCGCTGGCGGATAGTAGCCAGGTGCATCCTGCGCCAATCGATCGGCAGCTTCGGCAGTCCATTCCAGCCCTGGAACCAGGCCGCTGGCGAGCGCGCCTCCAACGCCGACCGCCACGCCATTCAAAAAGTCGCGGCGAGTGATGGGACAGCGCATCCCCAACTCGCGATCGCGAGCGGCATTTTCATCATTGCCCTTCATAATCATCAGTCCTTCCGCGAACCGCGTCGTCTGGCTAGGTCGTGAGCAACTCATTCACCGCGCGAAATGCTTCATTGATCGCCACATCCGTGTACGCTGTTGCTCCGGAATCCGTATTCGCGATCGTGATTCGTCCAAATTGCTTCCTTCCGATCACGTTCGGCCTCTCCGCTTCCGGCCACTCCGGGTCGAAGAGCGGGTTGTACTCGTAGCCGTATCCGTGAGGCCAGCGATTGACCGTGATCGCTTGGATGTCGCGCGCAGGATTGAACCCGCCTTCGCCGAGAGTGCGCTGAAGCTGGTCGCGCACGTTGCGTTCGAATGTCTCGAACGTCGTGGCCAGGATTTCGTAGCGTCCGGCGATTTGCTGATCGCGCGCGGTTAATCCAGGCTTGCACGGCGTTCTGGTGAGGTGCAGGAGGATCGGTTCGTGTGGATTGGCGGAACTCGCATAGCGTCCCATCTTCATCGGCCAGTTCAGCCTGACCTGAGTCCAATACGCTCCAGGCGCGTATACGCTCTGCACGCCCAGCTTTCGAAACGATGTCCAGTTCCGTATGCCAACGCTGGTATAAATCAGCGGAACCTTCACAAGGTAGTGCAGCGCCTCCTTCTGCTTGTCCGGCAGGTCGGAACACAAATAGGGAATCACCATGTTCCAGCAAGCAAGAACGCAGCCTCGGGCGCGCACCGTAAAGACTTTCCCCTCGTTGGCATACGTAATTTCAACTCCAGGAGGGGAAGCCGCACTGCCGTCAGTATTTCGCGCGCGAACCACGGTGCTGCTAAGCCGAATCCGAATGGGAGAATCGTCGCGGTCGAGCCGGCCGTAGTCCGCCTTAGCCGTCACAACGTCCTCCGCATTGCTTCCCGGCACAGCTTCCGGAATTAGGTCGCGCACCAGCAACCGCGCAATCGACGCGTTCCCATCCGGAAAATGGAACCGGTAGGATCCGCCGTTCGCATAGCCGGCAGCCGTGTAGCTCATTCGCGGCGCGGCGCCAGGGTCGAGCTTCATTCCCTGAAAGCCAGGAAGGCCGAGCGCCCAGCAATCGAGAGCCGGCTCGGCATCAATTCCCACTCCCCATTCACCGTTCGTACGCGTTTGATAAACGGGAATCACGCCGGGATGAACCTTCGCCACATTCAACAGAAAATCCTTGTAACTCATTCGTGAAAGACGGTCTTTTTTCTCGGCGGATGTCAGGCCGGGCATGTAATCGATTTGCTTTTCCTCGATGCGCGCAACATCGCGTTGCACTTCCGCCGACAGCGGAGTTTTGGCCAGAAATTCCGTCCAAGTCACTGATTCGCCTGAGTCCGCTTCGCCCAAATCCGTCTCGTCCTCGCGCGAACCTCCTGGAACTCCGGCAACCAGCCGGTCAACACCAAAAGTTTCCTTGTCGAAGAAGATTCCTTGCTGCAATCCGAGTCCGCGATAAAGCCTGCGATCGTCGTATTTCGCTTCGAACGCATCTGGATCGATGCCAAGCTTGCGAATCAGACCGTCCGCTTCGCGGCTGTACGGCGTCGGGCTATCGATTTCGAGCGTTCCGCCGTTGAGAAGTTCCAGCCTGCCGCCCAGACGAAACTCGTTGCGCTTGGCGTGGCCGCCGAAATCGTCGTGATTCTCAAGAATTAGTATTCGCGCCGATTTTCCGGTCCGTTCGCGAAAGAAATGAGCCGCTGCAAGCCCGCTGATCCCGCCGCCGACGACGACCAAGTCATACGTTTCCCCGGTATCAACTGGCGTGCCTGCTTTCTGCCAAAACGTTCCGTCGCGCAGGCTGTGAGCGACTTCGAACGAACCGGGGTGGCTTCCGCGCATGCCCGTCAATACGGGAGGATCGTAGCCAGGGCGGTTCTGCGGCTCCGCATTCTGCCCCAAGCTCAACATTCCCACGCCGGGAATCATGGCAGCGCCGATCAGCATCGCCGCGCCATTCATGAAATCCCGCCGGGCGATGGGGCGATCCATTCCGAGTTCGCGGTCGCGTGCGCTAAAACGCATCCTCACCCTCTCTCGGTCGAAGCCTAAGGCCGCGTTCGGCCATTCCCATCACGACGATGCTCGCATAACTCTACTAGAATCCCGCAACGTTATAAAATGCCCTCGCGAGTGTCAAGCGATAAACGGGGATGGCAATGCACCGTTCAGCCGGCAAAAAATAGGTTCGCGGCGAACCTCTCCGTTGCAAGGATATTTGCCCAACGCGCGAGGACGAGGATTTCGGCCGTTCCCGGCACGAACCGACGCTAAAATCCTCGATGGATCAGTAATTCAGATTGAAATTCAGCAAATGCCAGTGGAAGAGAAACCAGAAAAATCCCACGCATCCGATCGCGAACAGCGTGTTCCAGATTTTGTACCACACCCACTGCCGGCCATCGCCCCACGATTTCACGGCAGCGTAGATGGCAACCAGGGCGCCAATGCCGCTCAGGACGCCAACAACTTGAAGCAAATGCAGCCAGAGGTCGCCCTGCTGGCCGAGCCCGCCCGGCTTGCCCAACCCGCTCGCGAGCATGGCTAAGCCCACCACAAAAACAATATCCACGATACAAACCACATGGGCCAGCGTGCGCAACCGCCGTGCTTCAGGGGCAAGCATAAGTTGCTGGCCATAGTGTTTACGGAACATCGCTCCAATAGGCCACAGCAGCAACGTCAGCACGATAACGCCAAGACTGAGTCCCAGGATGAAGTAATTCACGCTCTTCTTGTCGAGCGGATTGTTCACCCGCTGAAAAATCATAAATGGATAATCGATGTAGGCGATCTGGCGGCCGGTCGCGTCCTTTTCAAATGCGATTTTTGATTGCCCATCGACGGCGCGGAACAGGAATGGGCCGATCTCGCGAAAGTGCGTAGGCTGCCCGTTCAATTCTTTGAAGTCCGCACTGTAGATGGTGTTGTCTTTCCTGTCGACCGCAACCGTCGTTTCGCCCAGCATGCTCGTGACCGCAAGGATATTGGTCTGAAACCTCCGGCTGGACATGTACGCGCCCGCGACGGTGCGTGCATCTTCCGCCGCAGTCGATAGAGCCGGCGGGTTCGGAAGCGTGTAGGGAAAATAACGGTCCATAAATTTATCGAACAGAACCGAGCGCGGGCTGCCTTCACCGCGTCCCAGGCTGTTGTAGGACACAAAAAGACCCACATTGGAATCCAGTATCAGGTGCAGGTCGCTGTGGAAATACTGCGTGTCGCCGCCGTGTCCGATGATGCGATGACCGTTGCGCGACTCTTCATAAAATCCAAGGGCCATCGCGGGCATCGCGGCCGGCCAACCCTGCTGCCGCGCGTGCATCTCCTCGGCTGTTTCTGGCTTTAGAATCTGCGCGGCGTCGTATCGTCCGTCTTGCAGATGCGCGATCATGAGGTGGGTCATGTCCACGGCCGACGCGGATAGCGCACCGGCGGGCGCCACTTCAACGAATTCAAAGGGCTTTGCGCCCTGCGACGCCAGATTGTACCCGCTGGACATGAATGGCTTCAGCGAATCAGGCAACGGCTGGCGAAACGTCGCGTGAGTCATCTGCAAGGGCTTGAAAATGTGCTCTTCTACGTATTGTTCGTACGGCTCTCCCGAAACGCGCTGCACGATATACCCGGCGATGTCGGTGGCATAGTTCGAATAGGCGGGCACTTCCCCGGGCGCGAAAATGCGCGCCGGCATGTGCGAAGGGAGATATTTCCCGATCGGCTGTAAGTCCTTGGCTGAGCCCACGAACAAATCCTTGATGGTCTCCGAAAATCCGCTGCGATGAGTCATGATGTCGCGCAGCGTGATCGGTTTGCCAAACGCCGGCGGTATCTTAAAATCGAGATATTGATTCACGTCGGTGTCGAGATTCAGCTTTCCTTGCTCGACAAGCTGCATGACCGCCGTCCAGGTGAATAACTTTGAGATCGAACCTGGCCGGAAGAGCGTTGTCTCCGGCGATATCGGCGTCTTCTTTGCCACATCCGCGTAGCCGTAGCCCTTGGCGAACAGAAGGTTCCCGTCCTTCACAACCGCCACTACGACCCCGGCAATGTCCCCGCGTTCAATTTGCGCCGGCATCAGGCCATCGAGAAAGGCTTCCAGGTCCGTCGCGGTCAGCTCGTGCGTGGACGGTGCCGACGGGCTAGCGCTGCCTACCACCGGCACTGGCGCGGCGTTCTTGACCGCTGGTTTAGCGGACGATTTTGTCGCGGGCCCCTGCCCGATCGCCGGCCCTGAACCAAGCACGGTCGGTTGGCTCCACGCAAGAATTGCCAAGAGGCAGCAAGCGAGCGCGAACATCGCGGTACGCCTTACGAGCGGCAAAGCCTTGATGCCACGTGTAAACACGTCTCACCTCCCCATCGCCCTATCTTTGTATCGCCACCCGGTCGAGCGGTGGATTCCAACGGTCTTTCACTGCGCCTTGTAATAGTCCGGAAAGGGCGGAACCGTCGGCTTCGGCGAAGGATGCTCCTTCAGATCTTCGAGAAGCACCTGCACGGCTTTCTCGAGTTGCGGGTCCCGTCCCTCGCGCCACGCCTTTGGGTCCATCTCAACTTCGATATCCGGTGCGACGCCTTCGTTCTCAATTCCCCAATGGCCTTCGGTGGTGAAGAACGCAAGACTCGGCGCGGTCACACTTCCCCCGTCGATAAGGGTTGGGTATCCGGTGATCCCGACTTCTCCTCCCCAGGTCCGTTCACCAATCAACGGCCCAAGCCCAACGTGATGAAAAAACCAGGGAATCAGGTCGCCGCCGGAGCCGGCATACTGGTTGATGAGCATGGCCTTTGGCCCAAAAATTCCGACGCCCGGCTCGGTCATAACCTGACCATCGGGCGTGTACCAATAATTCCAAAGCTTCCGCTGTAGATAGTTGATAATGTAATCGGCTGCCTGGCCGCCGCTATTGAAGCGGTCGTCGACGATCACGCCTTCCCTGCCGGACTGAGCGAAGTAGTAGCGATTGAACGACGTGAAACCGCCCGTCGCAGTGTCCGGCAGATAAACATAGGCGAGCCGGTCTCCGCTTAATTCACCAGTTTTACGCACGTTCCCCGCAACCCAATCGCGATGACGGAGCGGAATTTCGCTTGCGATTGGAACGACGACAATATCGCGTGAACCCGAACCATCGGGGTTTGGCCCAACTTTCACAATGATTTGCTTGTCGGCGGTATTCAGGAAGAAACTATAAATGTTGTCGCTCGACCGGAGCTCGCGCCCGTTGACGGCAAACAGGTACTCGCCTGCCTTCACTTCGGCGCCCGGCTCCGTGAGAGGCGCTCGCAGCCCAGGATTCCAGTTTTCGCCGCTATAGATTTTGGCGAAACGGTAGCGGCCATCCTCTATGGCGTAATCAGCGCCTAGCAATCCGACCGTAACCGGCGTGACCTTTGGAATGTCGCCGCCTTCCACGAATGTGTGGCCTGTCGAAAGTTTGCCCAGCATTTCCTCGAAGAGGTAATTCAAATCTTCGCGAGAAACGATTCCGGGAAGGTAAGCGGCGTACTCCTTCTCCGCTGCCGCCAGATTCACACCGTCGTAATTCTTCGCATAGAAGAATTCGCGTTCGATGCGCCAGACTTCGTGGTACATCTGCTTCCATTCCTCGCGCGGATGCACGGACACTTCCATCGAATCCATGTCCAGAAGTCCCTCGCCCGGCTTCAGGGGTTGAGCGGTCGGAGCAATGCCCCATTTCTCGCCTTGTCGGAACAGATATTTCTCGCCATTGAACGACAGCCGGAAATCACCGATTCCCGAAGCGATCGGCGCCGCCTTGCGGTCCGCGAGCGTGAATTTGAGCAAAGTGACAGGACCACCGCCCCCTAGTCCTGCAGCTCCGGGAGCCCCCTGCTCGATGAAAACTTCACCGTCTTTACCGGTTGTGAGCCCCGCGTAATTGGCCGGAGGAAGCGAGAGCGAAAGGATGCGCTGGCCGATATCCTCGAAATCAATTTGCACTCCGTTCGACCCGGCTTCAGCAGCTTTGCTTTTCTGCTCTTTGTCTTTCTCCTCGTCCCCGGCGGCCTTGGATTTTGCGGCTGCACTTGCCAACGCAACTTTTTCTTCATCGCTTTCCGGCTTGAGCGGAGAGGTCACGCCTTTTCGCAGCACGATCAGATATACGCTGCGCGTAACGGTGCGGCCGTCGCTCGACATATCGAGCGGACTCTCGGTCGGGCCGGAATTGGTGCTGGCGGTGAAATACAAGTACTTGCCACTCTTGTCGAACGCCGCGTACTCCGCATCGCTCAATCCGTCAGTGATTTGAGTCGATTTCCGCGAATCGAGCGAATAGACAAAGACAGCGCGCATATGATTCCCGAGAAGCTTCGTATACGCAATCCAGCGGCTATCGGGCGACCACGCCGGATTCATCGATTGCCCGAACGAGAAATAGGTATCCGTGTCGATTTTCACCGGAGTTGGGTTGTCCAGATCGACGTACCAAACGTTCAGCCTCTTGTCCGTGTATGCGATCTTGCGGCTATCGGGCGACCATACGGGATGGAAAAAAAATGATGGCGGATTGCCGAGTCCGACCACCCTCGCGTCGCCCAGGCCGTCCTGGTTCTTGACGTGCAACGCGTATTCCCCGGAGGCGTCCGAAAAATAAGCGATCGATTTTCCATCGGGCGACCAAGCAGGCGACCGGTCGGCAACGCTGGGAGAATTCGTGATGTTGCGAACGCTGCCTTTTTCAGAGGGCACGGTGAGGATTTCGCCGTGCGCTTCGAAAACCGCGCGCGCGCCAGTGGGAGAAATACCCGCGTCCAAGACGTGGTCGGCAACTTTTTCGAAGTGCGTGCGGACCTCCGGAAAATCGCCCCGGATGCTTACGTGGACTTCGTGTTCGCTGCCACTCGCGAGATCCAACAGATGAAGGGATCCAAATTGTTCGTAAACGATGCCGCCCGGTCCAGCCGACGCGGACATGATATCGATGCCGTGATTTTCGAGAACTCGCGAGACTTTTTTGCTGGCGGTATCGTAGGCGTAGAGCGTGATCGGCTCGGTGCGCGCGGAAAGAAAGTAAATCTTGTTGCCGACCCACATCGGATTGAAATCGCTCGAATTTTCGTGCGGTACTTTCACGACTTCGGAGTCCGCCAGATTCGCAATCCACACTTGCGGCGCCAAGCCTCCGTGATAGTGCGCCCAGAAGGCATGAATTAGCGGCTCGCCGACGAAAAATATTTCGCGCGGCAAGGGAGTATAAGCAATGTGCGAGCCGTCCGCCGAGTACGAACCTTGGTAGCCCATGGGCAGCGGAACTTCGCGCGCGGAGCCGCCATTCACGGAAATCGTGAAGAACTGCTCGAAACGCGGCGTATAACTTCGGAGCGACGCGCGAAAGAGAACGTTCTTGCCGTCGGGAGTCCAGCCCTCGGCTGTATCAGGACCCGGGCCGTAGGTCAGTTGCCGCGGTTCGCCACCGTCCGCCGGCATCACGTAAACGTTGAAATTGCCGCCGTACTGCGCCGTGAACGCGATCCACTTGCCATCCGGCGAGAAGTGTGGGTTCGACTTCTGTCCCGGACCGGTAGTGAGTTGCAGAGCCGCACCGCCGTCCCGGCTGACGCTCCAGAGTTCGCCTCCGTAAGCGAAAACGATATGCGAAGCGCTCAGCGTGGGATCCTGCATCAGCAGGGGCTTTTCATTCTGAGCGCGAACCACGGCGCAAGCAAACAGGACAACTGCCAGGATTCCGAATATCTTTTTCATTTCGTCCTCGGGATTTCTTATTATCGATTGCCAGTTCTTACAAAATCGAGGTCCACTGCGGCGCACTTCGCGACAAAATATCGCGATAAAGCCAGCCGCAGTACATTATCTTGTGGACGCTGGTGCGGAGCGCTTGAATTCAATGCCATCCACATTGAACCGGTTCACGTTTCCATCGTCGTCGAGGCAAAAGGTGAGCCGGGTTTTGTCGCCAAAATTCACGACAAAAGTATCGTACTGAAAATGTTCGAGGTTCGTGTTAATCGAATGAAAGTGCAGGGTGAGTTTTCCGCCCTGCAGGGCGATTTCAGCGTCGCCATAGGCCGGGCTTCGGTACGTTCCGGCGTACGCGGACAGGTCGCGAGACGGATGCGTCCCCGGGGTGCGCTTCGCCTGCCATGCTTCGCCAGCTTTTTCTTCGGCGGTTAAATCCGCATCCATCTTCTTGAAACGCGCGCTCCATCCGGCGTCCGGCAGATGCAACAATTGATCTGCAATTTGCAGGCTCAAAACCTGCCGGTACAAGCTGGTCATATTGATTACTTCAAAATAGCCGGTGTGAATCTCCGGTATTAGCACAACCATCGTCGCAAACCCATCGATGTCGCCGGCGTGAAGGATGAGCTGGTGTCCGCGATAATCCTGCACGAACCAGCCGAGTCCGTAGTTGAGCTGCATCGAATCCGGGAAAAATATCTTGGGGATCTCGCCGTCCGGCGGGATTACCATTTGCGGGATGTGCATCTCGCGCATATTGTTTTCCGAGATCAGCCGCTTGCCATCGTAGGTGCCATCGCCCAGTTGAAACGTGATCCACTTGGCCATGTCGCGTGCGCTGGAATTGATGGAACCGGCCGGGCCGGCGTTATCGATGTTGTGCCACGGAATCGCCTTCACCGAACCGTCGGGATTCTGCTCGTGCGGTGCGGCGTAGTCGGATGATTTTTGCGCTGCGATAGCGCTAGTATCTGATTCGGTCATGCCGAGCGGCTGAAAAATCCGCGTGCGCACGAAATCGTCCCACGTGCTGTGCGTGACCTGTCCCACTGCATACCCGGCGGCGACGTACATCAGGTTCTGATATTGAAATTTGGCGCGAAAGCCCGCGGTTGGCTTGACGTATGCAAGATGCCGAATCAATTCTTCGCGCGACGCCTGCGGATAGACGTACCAAAGCAGATCGGTTCCCGGCACGCCGGTCCGATGGGTCAGCAGGTCGCGAATTGTGACGTTTTCATCGGCCAACGGATCGTAAAGATGAAAGAACGGAATATAGTCGTCCACCTTTCCATCCCACTGCATCTTCCCCTCATCCACGAGCATGGCGACGGCCGCGGACGTGAACGCCTTCGTGCAGGAACCAATATCGAAAAGCGTGTCCGGGGTGACCGGCTGCTTCGTGCGGATGTCGCGAACTCCGAAGCCCTTCGCGTAAACCACCGAGCCATCGCGGACAATTGCGACCGACGCGCCCGGCACGTTCCAGTCCTTCATCGACGAATTGATGTACTGGTCGAGCGCGGACCAGTCGGATTTTTCCTGCGCGAAGCAAACGGTTGCAGCTCCGATTACCGCAGCCAGCAGCAGCACGACCTGAATGCCCCGCGCCCAATTTTTCATCACCGCTCCAATCGTCAAAATATTTTGGCTCAACTGCGAATTCACGGCCTCGATCCAGCATCGGGCCAAAGGCTCAAGCTCATACGCGGACTCGCGCCCTCAGTGAAACTTCCTCGCGCCGGCTGGTGCATGAATCCAGGCGCCCAATGTTGACTTCGTAACCGATACCCGGAGACATCGGCGCAGGGATCGTGCCTTGCGGGCTGACGGTGATTGGCGGATCGATGATATCTTCTTCCCAGTAGCGGCTTGAAGCGGAAACATCGCCGGGAAGAGCGAAACCGGCAAGCGTCGACAACGCGATATTGTGCGCGCGCCCGATGCCGGTCTCGAGCATTCCGCCGCACCAAACCGGAATGCCGGCCTCGCGCGCCAACTTTTCGATTTGCTTGGCTTCCGAGAAGCCGCCCACGCGCCCCAGTTTGATATTGACGATCCGGCAGGCGCCGAGTTCGAAAGCGTGACGCGCATCGTCGGCGCAGGTGATCGATTCGTCGAGGCACAGCGGCGTCTTGAGCTGCTTTTGTAGTTTTGCGTGGTCCACCAGGTCGCCCGGCGCGAGCGGCTGCTCGATCATCAAGAGTTTGTAACCATCGAGCTCTTTCATGATCGAAAGGTCCCGGTCGAGAAAATAGGCCGCGTTTGCGTCCACGGAAAGCAAAATATCCGGATACTTGGCCCGCACCGCAGCGGCAAGCTTCACGTCCAGTCCCGGCTTGATTTTTATTTTGATCCGCCGGTATCCGCTCTCAAGCTCGCGCGCAACTGCTTCCAGCAGAGATTCAAGGCTCGGCTGAATGCCGATCGATACACCGCAAGCGATCTCCGTTCGTTCGCCGCCGATATGCTTCCAGAGCGGCGCGCCCGTGATTTTGGCTTCCAAATCCCAAATGGCCGCTTCCACCGCGCCCTTCGCCATCCGATTTCCGCGAATCGGCGCGAGCCGGCCGTTCACGTCGGAGGCCACAGTTACATTGGACGATGCCAGCAACGGCGCGATGTGCTTCGCGATGATGATCCAGGCGGTGCTAACAGTTTCGGCGTTGAAATACGGGCCTTCCATGGCCACGCACTCGCCGTAGCCCGCAGCGCCCGTCCGGTCGATCGCCCTGACGATCAGTATTCGGCGGCTCGTGGTCCGGCCAAAGCTGGTTTCAAAGGGATATTTCAGCGGCAGATTTAATTCGCGAAGTTCGAGCGATTCCAGTTGCAATCGTGGCACGTCGGCCTTTCCAGTTGAACTTGTCAGTGGTGTGGCTTGCTGCTCCGTGTCGTGCAAACACCGCGCGCTTCGCTAGCTCGCCCGTCGGGCGAGCGCCGGGAGCGCTCACCGGCAATTTTGCCTCGGTGTCCGTCCGGCTCTCTCCAAAGGAAACGCATCATTCCTCGCGTACGGTCGTTGGCCGCCGCGAGTCACTTCGTGGACACACCCTTTACGATCCAGCTAGAAATTAAGTTTCAACGCAAACTGAATAATTCGCGACGCCACGCTGGTAGTTGTAATGGTTCCGAAGGCCGGGTCCGGCGAGAACTGAACGAGCCCTGACCCGATCGAACCCGGAGGGCAGGTCACTCCCACTAGGCATACGGTCCCTGCATCGTTAACTGGATTCGAAAACGATGGAGTGTTGAACGCATTGTAAAACTCCGCGCGAAATTCAAGATTTCGAGCCTCGCTGTGGCCGAGAGGCGTCACCTTGATAATCGAAATGTCAAAATCCTGCTGGGCGGGCCCGGCAACGTTTCCGATACCGCCATTTCCGAATGCGGTTGCTAGTCCGTCAGCTCCAATCACAGGCGGGGCAACGAAGCATGCGCCGTTGAAGTAATTGTTCAATCGGCTGGTCACCGATCCCGCCGTGACAAGATTGCCCCTTGAGCAGCCCGCCGCGACCTGCGCCCGATCCTGATCGGTGCTGCCGATTCCGAACGCATTCAAGGGATTGCTTTCAAAGATGGTCATTCTGTTTCCGCTTTGAACGGTTGTCACTCCGGCGATGGACCAGCCAGACAGCAGACGGCCAGTGACCGAAAAATGATCCTTAGGCGCGGGGAGGTCGTACACGTAACTGACCACGAAGCGCTGGGGATGAATGAATCCATCGAAGCCGTAGTTTGAGTCCGCAGTTTGATTTCCCGCCAATAGCCCGCCGGCGAGCAAGCCTCCCACATATCCCGGCGAAGTCTCGAGCGCGGAAGCCCACGTATAGGACGCCAGAAACTGCAAACCGTGATTGAACCTGTGGTTGAGGCTGGCCTCCAGCGCGTTGTACCAGGAAGCGCCGGCGCTTTCGATCTGGGTCGCAAACGCCGGGCTGAAGCCCTCGATTGGGGCGCGCAACGGCACATTGGCAAAAGTGTTGGACGTCTGGCCGCGAATCGGATCGGCCGGACTTGCCGACAATGCCTGATCAAAAGCCCTCTCCTGAACCAGCTTTGATCCTCGCGCCCCGTGATAGCCAATATCCAGCAACGTATTCGCGGAGAGATTCGTTTGCAGATCCATGCTGTACTGCTGAACGATCGGCGGCTGGAAATGCGTGGAAAAAATGAGGGGCGACAAAGCGGTCGCGGGGGAGTACGCCGGAAACGACGGTATCGCAGGGAACGGAGGGAAGGCAGCGTTAACTGTGCTCCCGGGAATTTCCCGCAAAATTCCGAACGGAGGCGCCGTGAGCAACTGCAGAAAGGGCTGTGCGACCGTCCGCGTGTAGTAAATCCCATACCCGCCGCGCAGCACGATTCGGTCGGTGCCCGGCAACTGCCAGGCAAAACCGACGCGCGGCTCCCAGCCATTTTGTCCGTCATTATTGAGGGCCGTGTTCGTGCCCGCGCGCCTCACTCCGGGTGGGAGCGCGCCAGGAAAATTTGACGCGACAACGTAGCCTTGCAATGTTCCCGTTAACGGCGGATTCGGGTCCGCAGCGGTAGTATCGAACGTCGACGCTCGGCCGAAATATTCCCCTAATTGCCCTTGCCTTTCGTAGCGAAATCCGAGGTTCAAAGTCAGGCGGGAAAGAACCTTGTAGTCGTCTTGGACGTAGAGATTTCCATCCCAGACCCGCCATTTGCGAGGGAACTCGCCAGGCAGGTCGACGCTTATGAACGGATTCCCTGTCAGGAAACCGTTGAATGACAAGTAAGCCAGCGCCGCCAAGAAATGGAAATTGGCGAGGTTAATCTGGCTTCGGTCAATCCCGCCTCCAAAATGCAACGAGTGCTTGCCGCGGACATAGGTGACCGAATCGTTGAAATCGTAGAAGTTTTGATAGTTATTGAGCCCCTGTCCATTACCGCCCACATTAAAGGCTCCCTGCACCAGAATCTGCGGAACCACATTGTCGGCGGGCGGTGCGGGAACGCAGAAGCTCGCCAGCGTCGTCACTCCAGCCACGCTTCCGGCGCATGCCGGCGTGTTCGCGAAACTCACGTTCGGGTAAATCTGCCCAAGGATTCCAACCGTTCGATGAAATCCGAGCACAGCCTGATTCAGGAGATGGTCGCTAAACGTGTAGGTGTGGGCAAGCGAGAAATCCCGAAAGCCGTTCTTCAAAGTTTGCGGAAAGCCGGGGACCGTCACGGTTGTCAGACCAATGTTGTTGCCGGCGAAAGTGTTGGTTTGCGTGCTGTCGAGGAGGAAGAACTTGGCCGAAAAGTGGCTCTTTTCGTTTTGCACGTAATCCACATCAGCAAGGTATTGATTATCCTTGTAAGGACACGGCGAGCTGAATGCCGCCGTGCCGCCGGTCTGCGGCGCTGGAACAACGAATCCTCCGCCCGACAACTGCGCGTTCAGCACGGCCAGGGCCGTCGGCGAAATGAGGGCCGCCGACGGAATGCCAAACTCCGCAGCCAGTGCGGCTGCTGTCCGGCTACTGGCGTTGTTCGTCAGTCCCACCGGAAGGTTCCCGCCCGTCGCGCAACTATCACTCAGGCCATTTTTTTCTCGAGTGCCTTGATAGGAGCCAAAAAAGAAAAGTTTGTCTTTCTTCACCGGTCCGCCGATGGTGCCTCCAAACTGGTTCTGATCCAGAACGCCACGCGGCAAACCAGCTTTCTTTAGGAAGTAGTTGTTCGCGTTCAAATCCGTGTTGCGGAAGTATTCCCAGGCATCGCCATGAAATTCGTTAGTGCCCGATTTCGTGACAACGTCAACGTTGGCTCCGGCATTTCGTCCATACGACGCATCGTACTGGCCGGTCTGCACCTTGAATTCCTGGATCGAATCAGGATTCGGTACAGGAATCCCTCCCGTAGTGGTGCCCGATCCAAACAGGTCGTTCACTTGCGAACCATTCATCTGGTAATTGTTGTCATTTTCAATGTTGCCCGACGAGGAATACTCGATCCCGGAATTACCGCGCCCGATGGTCGCGGCATCGGTAATGTTCGAGTCGATCCCTGGCGAGAGCCCCAGAATCTGTAAATAGTTGCGAGTCACCAGCGGCAGGTCATTCACCATCCGCTGGTCGGTCACGTTTCCGAGCGCGCTCGAGGTGGTTTGGAGTTGCGTCGCCGTACCCTGCACTGTCACCGTCTCACTCACGGAACCGATTTCCAAGCGAATATCCAGCGTCGCGCTTTCGGTGACGTGGACCTGTACGTTTTGAAACGCAGCACTCTTGAAATCTTTGTGCGAGGCTTCCACCCTATAGGCACCCGGGGGAAGGAATGGGATTAGGTAACTGCCATTACCTTGGGTCACGGCTGTGCGCGCCTCCCCTGTGGACACATTGGTCGCGGTGACGCTGACATCCGGCACAACGTTGCCGCTTGGATCCGTGACTGTGCCGTTGAACGCGCCCGTTGACGCCGTCTGCGCGAGAGCCTGGCGCGCACCGAATGAGAGGAGAGCCAACAGGAGAAACGAGGCCGCGACCGCGCATTTCACAAATAACTTTACGACCCGCTGATGATTTGAAATCGAAATCGTTCGCATTACTAGCCTCCACCCCGAAGGTCGCGCGCACCCCGGCGCGCCTCATACGATGACCGACATATAGGCACAACGGTTTGGCGCTGTCAAGTGGAAATGCAACATGTGCTGCGATGCGATTGTTCTAGCATCATCTGTTGTACTGTGGTATCGAGTAGGAATCAGCAGGCTGTTGAAGAACGCCATGCGTCATTCTGAGGGCCGTTTTGTGGCCCGAAGAATCTCTCTTTCGCTTAATATTTTCGCGAAGAGAGATTCTTCGCTTCGCTCAGAATGACGATCGCGGCGTTTTTTTTACAAGCTGTTAGAAAACGCAGGACGGCTGATTCGGCCGCGCCCCGAAGCAACTACAATCAATAAGCACGGCGATTGTTGGTTTAAACTCTCGGCCAGCAGGAGGAGGACGAATCGTGAAACCCTCGGGCGGGTTCCAAAACCAGCGCTCGCCACATTCGAACGGACGGCCCGGCGATGGCTCGATTCGAAGCACCGCGATCGAAGAACATTTGGACCGCGCGCTGCGAACCCTCAGCGGAAGCCGCAAAACCCTGATCCAGAAAATTCTCGACGATTCCGAGGAGACCTATTTTCTTTCCTCGCGCGATCTCGCGAAGCGCTACAACGTGGACGTGGGCACCATCGTCCGTACCATCCAGGCGCTTGGATACAAACGTTACGCCGATTTCATTTCCGATCTAAGAGCCCATTTCGTCGTTCGCATCAATCCGTACACGGTCATGAAGGCATCCACGCTTCGCGGGCGGCGCAGCGTTTCCGACCACATTCGAGACTGCATCGAACTCGGCGCGAACAATCTCGGCGCCCTGCGCTCCGAGCTCGATCCGAAAAAAGTAATCGAGCTCGCCAAAAGGATCAATCGCGCGCGGCGGATTGTCGTCATCGGCGTCGATTTGGCTAGTGCCTTGTCGTGCTATTTTTCCTACATGCTGGTTGCCTATCACGGTTTCGACGCCGAAGCTCCGGTTGGCAGCGCCGCGCAACTAAATCAGAAAGTTAATCTTCTCGGACCCAGGGATTTGCTGATCCCCATCAGCTTCGGCCGCTGCCTGCGAACCACGGTGGAAGCGGCGATCCATGCGCGCGCGCGCGGCATTTCGACTTTCGGCATCAGCGATAGCAACCGCTCCCCCATCGCTCGCGTTTGCGATTCATGCCTGGTCGTGCCCACCGCGAGCGCCGAATTGAGCGTTTCTTACGTCGCCCCGGTTTCCGCAATCGAAGCCGTGCTGACGGCTTGCGCGTATCTGAACCCGAAGCGAACTTTGGCGTTGTTGAAAGGCAAGGAAGAAGAAGAGGAGCGGGAGTCGAATTCGCGCTGGTATTCATCTTCGGACCAGGACGAACCCAAGGGAAGAAACGGGTCGGCGAAGTCCGGCGCGCCGACTGGTTCGACGGTATCGCTAAGATCCGCGGGGGAGTAGCAGGAATTTGTTCGGCTGGAATTCGGTCGGCGGGAAATGGTTGGGCATTCAAACACAAAGTCTCGCATCGGAGAGGACTCTCACATGAAATGGTTCACGTCGAGTGCCGCCTTGATCGTATTAACCCTGTCAATTTTTGCATCGGGCCCGCGCGCCGCAGTCGAGCCTGACGTCTCGCAGACGTTCGATAAGACCCCCGCAATGATCCCCATGCGCGACGGTGTCCATCTGTACACCGCAATTTTTGCCCCGAAGAAAATGGACGCTCCGCTCCCGATTCTTCTGGTGCGGACTCCCTATGGCGTGGATGACGACGCCAAACTTGCCGAGATTCTCAATTCGTCGTATAGCGACCTGGTGCAAGACGGTTACATCTTCGCCTTCCAGGACATCCGCGGACGCTTCAAGTCCGAGGGAAAATTCGTGATGCAACGCCCGCCGCGCGAAAATCCGCACGGCATTGATGAATCCACGGATACTTACGACACGATTGACTGGCTTGTGAAAAATGTTCCGCACAACAACGGCCGCGTTGGAATGCTGGGAATTTCCTACGGCGGATGGCTGACGGCAATGGGCCTTCTCGGACCGCATCCCGCGCTGAAAGCCGTCTCCGAGCAGGCTTCTCCCGCCGATATGTTCATCGGCGATGACTTCCATCACAACGGCGCGTTTCGCCTGAGCTACGGCTTCGAATACTCGGCCATGATGGAAACGTCGAAGACGAACACCATCTTCAGTTTCGACAAGTACGACACATATGAATGGTATTTAGCGCTGGGGCCGCTCTCGAACGTCAACCGTCTCTATTTGCACGATAAGATTCCCACCTGGAACGATTTTGTCCAGCACCCGAATTACGATTCGTTTTGGCAGAAGGACGCGTTTTACCCTTACCTAAAAGACCTTCATCTCACGGTTCCGAATTTGAACGTGGCAGGGTGGTGGGACCAGGAGGATTTCTACGGCCCGGTGGAAATCTACGAGACGCTCGAAAAACACGACACCAATCATTTGAATTATCTCGCCATTGGTCCGTGGAATCATGGCGGGTGGGGTCACGGAGACGGCAGCAGCCTTGGCGCGATTCAATTTGGCAGCCCAACCAGCAAGTATTTTCGCGCGCAGATCCAGGCACCGTGGTTCGCCTATTGGCTGAAAGACAAAGGCAGCTTGCCATCCCACAAAGCGATGACGTTTCAAACCGGATCGAATCGCTGGCTGGGCTCCGACCAGTGGCCTCCGCAAACGGGCATCACCAATGAAAAGCTCTATTTTCACGATAGAGGCCGGCTCTCGTTCGATGCACCGACGGCGTCTGATGCGAATGCCTTTGACAGCTATCTCTCCGATCCCGCGCACCCAGTTCCGTATCGCCATCGGCCAGTCGAGGAAACGTATTCTCAGGGCAGCCGATGGTACACGTGGCTGGTTGAAGATCAGAGATTCGTCGATTCGCGGCCGGATGTCGCGACTTGGTCGACCGGCGCGCTCGATCGCGATGTGTGCGTTGCCGGAGACATCGTCTCGCATCTTTATGCCGCCACTTCCGGCAGCGACAGCGACTGGGTGGTGAAGTTGATCGACGTCTACCCGGAGCAGTACGCGCCGGAGCGCTCGATGGGCGGCTTCGAGTTGATGGTCGCCGACGAAATCCTTCGCGCGCGCTTTCGCGATAGCTTTGAGAGGCCCGAACCGATCGTGCCGAATCGAGTGACGCCCTATACGATTGGCCTGCACACAAACGATCACTGCTTCTTAAAAGGCCACCGCATCATGGTCCAGGTTCAAAGCACCTGGTTTCCGCTCTACGACCGGAATCCGCAAAAATATATCCCGAACATTTTTCTCGCGACGCAGGCGGATTTTCAGAAGACGACGCAGCGCGTCTATCACTCGAAGGCTTATCCGTCGAACGTGGAGATCCCCGTCGTAACCAGTGAGAAGTGAAGAAAGCGCCGGGTCCAAATAGCGTGCGAACAACTCTCCGCCAGTGCTCCCGCTCGCGAGAGAAAACACAAGTAATGGAGCCCAACCGTTGTCGCTACAGCACTGGCAGAGCAACGTTTCCGTGGGAAGTGTTTTATACTCTTTACGCACTTCATGTCGGGGCGTAGCGCAGCCTGGTAGCGCGCCTGCCTTGGGCGCGCACCAACCGACTCCAACATTTCCGTCCCTTAACCGATATCCTGTAACTCATAAATTAAGTCCCTATACATATACGATGCGCAGCTGCGTTTGAGGCATGAGCCCTCCCCAAAATATTTTGGCACAGTTTCAGCTACTTGGGCTTTCATCCCTTGCATCATTGCGGCTCCGTCGCCCAAAATGGCCTTGTTGGTAGAGGGAGGGAATCATGGTGGAAGAGACAAACCCCCAAACTGGACGAGAACACGAGGTGGGGACTTTAACCGCGCCGTTGTTGACGCTGGACCTTAACCGCGAGATTCAGCAGCTACGATCCGAGGGGCGCTGGCAGTCAGGACATACGGCAAAGACGCTCGCGAAATATTCCGATTTCCGTGTGGTGCTGATAGTTATGAAAACTGGCGGGCGCTTGGAGAAACATCGAACCGAGGGGCGGATCTCGGTTCAAACTCTCGACGGACGAATCCGGTTCAGCACGGCCGAGCGATCGGTAGAGCTTGCGGCGGGCCAGATGCTGACGTTAGAACACGATATTCCTCATGATGTCGAAGGCATCGTTGATAGCGCTTTTCTCCTGACTATTGCTTGGCGGGATGTATCTTCCATTCGCTAGCGACTGAACAATGTCGAAGACGTTCAAACGTGGCGATCACGTCGAATGGAACTCGGAAGCAGGTCGAGTTCGCGGCATTATCGCAAAGAAAGTCGTTTCCGATGTGAAATTCAAAAGCTACACCCACCACGCCACCAAAGAAGAACCGCAGTATTTCATCAAGAGCGATAAAACCGATCACGTCGCACTTCACAAAGGCTCAGCACTTCGGTTTTTGAAGTTGTCACCCAAAAAGAACGGTCGGAGATCATCGCGAAAGCGAAGAACGAAACATTGAGCGGTCCACCTTCATCGACGTCTCTCCCGTGTGCTCCAGGTCTGCAATTCGCTATTCAGTTGTCATCGTCAGGGGAGATGCAACAACCACGGGCGGGCGAGCGAACGTCACAATCAGATTGACGGCAAACAGCGCGACTGCCGTGAGTTCAATCAGCGCAGAAATCGGCAGAATGTTCCATGCCCATGTCGCGTAATCCTGATAGGCAAGGATTTCCGATGCGACGCGTAGCGTACATCCGGTCATCAGTAAGACCAACATTACCAGCATAAGCGTCGGGCTCCACAGTACGCGCATTCCGCAGAACGACGGCAGGATTCTCTGCCCCACACAGAAAATCATCGCGGCAATGAAGCCAACCGTCAGAGCGTGGCGCGAGGCTCCCCAAATGCCCGGTGCTGCGCCGGCAAGCGCAGCCCAAATACTGAGAGCGGCGGCGATCAACAACCAACCGTATGCGATTCGTATGAATACCGGAAAACTTCGGTGAACATTGACGGTTTTTGCCGGTTTGACCGCTGGCTCGAAGAAACGAATCGCCACAATCGCCGTTATCGCTCCAACCAGAAGAAGTATGCCGGCGGCGAAAAAGTGTTCAAGGAACCCGAGGATCACACCTAGGATGTTGAAAGCCAGGGCCAGTAGCAAAAACGAGTTCCGCAGCGGCCGCAATCCCATGAACACAGGCAACCAGCGCGCGCTGAAACCCCAGACCATGGGAACGATAAATCCCCACGTGGAGACAATCAAATACCGCTGATCAAACAGGTGCGGGAAGGCCGGAGAACCGGCGTTGAGCGCCAGTTGAAACGAAGCGCCCATATTCAGCAAAAGCGATGCGAGCAGGCCAAGAGTTGCCGTGATCACGACGAAAATCCAAGGCTCAAGCGGCTTCGCAGAACCGCCCGATGGGCGATGGCTCGCGACCGCCTGAAAGAAAATGAGGAAAGCGGCTAATTCAAGTGTAGCGGACAAGGGCAGCGCAATCCGCCAATGCCATGGATAAATGCCCGTCGACCAGCGGACGGTCACGCCAGTGACCCAAAGCGCCCATGTCAGCCAAGCTGACCAAATCGCAAACGGCTTCAGCTTCCGCAGCTTTGGAATCGAGTAGAAACCAATCCCCAGGATGAAAGTGCCTACCCAACCGAACAACTGGGCATGCCCATGTGCCTGAATCCAAGCTGGCGAGATGGAATCCGCCGCTTCCCGGCTGCTGATCTTGATGAGGTTCCAGACGCCAAGAAATGTGCCGGGCAGGAGCATGAAAATGAGACCGGTAACAATGTAGGTCATCAGCAAACGCGACAGCGACTGTTCGCGAGCGATTGCCCGGTCCATGATGGATTTCGTGTTGTCATCCAGCCAAACAGGTCGCGGATTGCTGGCCTGGGGTATATTGGCCATTGTTTTCTCCGTTTCTTACCCGGCGCTAACAGGTTTGAAGAAGCATCCTTCATTGTTCGGTCTGAGCGGGAGAACTCCAGAAAGGATACCGTAATCCTGCCAGTCGGTTGATCGCCAGAGCCTGAGTGACCAGCAGGAACACCGCCACCTCGATAATGACCAGTTCACGGGGTTTTGAAATAATCCCGAGAGAGACGATCAGCGTCGTAGCGCCTGCCGGAGGATGACTGACATCGAGAAGAACCATGA
>JBOGNE010000027.1:0-80135 GCA_050747005.1 Candidatus Acidiferrales bacterium | reverse complement strand
AGCTCCGCCGCTGAGAACATATCTACAACACCGCGCGTCCGCATCAGGCGCTCGGCTATCTCACCCCGCTCGAATTCCTCGAGCGTTGGAAATCTCAACCAAAGAAAGCCGAGTGTCACTAATCATGTGGACGAGTACAGTCAGTTGACATTCGCTCGGTTTCTACGCATAGTTTTGGGCGGGGTTATCTCTCTCATGTTTTCCTCAGTCCGCAGAGTCTTGGACTGGTTGCGGGCGAAGCCTGCCCTGGTGCTGGCCGTTACGGTGTTTTTCTGCGCCAGCGCGTCCTATGGCCAGGAAAAATTCGAAACCGCCCGGCAAACAAACGATAAGATCGAGCAGCTAGCCCTCGACGCACACAACCACCCTGCCGAAACGCAGATCGGCGCAGGCGATACCATCCACGTGGATGTGTTCGAGGTTCCGGAACTTTCGCGCGACGTTCGGGTTGATGGCGCGGGGGACGTTGGCTACCCACTGATTCCCGGACGAATCCACGTTGCTGGACTCACACCGCTTGAACTCGAGCGCAAGATGGAACAGCTTCTGATCGAAAACGGGCTCGTCTCGCATCCTCAGGTTTCAGTTTTTGTCAAAGAAGAAACGAGCCAGCCGGTGTCCGTTATGGGCGCTGTCAGGAGCCCCAGGGTTTATCAAGTTTCCCGCCCAACGACGTTGCTCGAGGTTTTGGCTGCCGCCGGCGGAATCGCGGACGGCGCCGGAAGCACGGTTACCGTGATGCGGCCGGTCCCGCTCGCGACGACTGGAGCGGAAGCAGGAGCGGCGACTTCCACAGCGGCGCCGGGCACGCCCGGCGCGCCCGGCACGCAACAATCGCAGCAATTCACGATCCGCTTGAAGGACCTTCTCGAATCGGGAGACCCGTCTTACAACATTCAAGTGTATGGCGGCGACATCGTCAGCGTGCCGGCGGCAGGAATCATTTATGTCGCGGGAGCGGGCGTACAAAGTCCAGGCGGCTACGTCCTGCAGAACCACGGCGCCCAAGTCACCGTTCTGAAGGCTGTGGCTCTGGCCCACGGACTAAGCGTCTACGCGAAGGCCGATGATGCCGTCATCATGCGGGACGATCCGGACACCGGACAACGTGAGGAAATTCCGGTCCACATCAAAAAAATCGAGAAGAACCGCGCCGAAGACATGCCGCTGCGAGCCAACGACATTTTGTACATACCTGATAGTACGGGTAAGAAAGTGTTAGCTAAAGGCGCCGAGGCTGCACTCGGGATTACCACCGGACTTGTGATTTATCGCGCCGGAAACGGGAATCTCTAACGCCGGGCCGAACGCACGGAATGAAATCAAGACCATAAAAGAGCTTTAAAGGATTCATGGAAGAGGCATCGAGATTTTCGATTCGAGATCGCAAGGCGGGCGAATCCCTCACGGTGATTTCGCCGCCGGCGCTTTCCTGGGAGCAGGCTCCCCGCGAGCCGCATCTGCTCGACTACGTCATTATCCTCCGCAAGCATCAGTGGCTGATTTTGACGTTTCTTCTGACCGTCGTGACCGTGGTGACGATCGCTTCTTTCAAGATGAAGCCGGTGTACGAGGCAGCCGCGCGCGTGGAGGTGGACAAAGAATCGCAAAACATGCTGCCGTTCCAGGATTCGAACGCCTACGACGAGTACGTCGACATGGAGAATTACATCGAAACGCAGACCAAGATACTCGAGAGCGAGACGCTCGCCCTGCAGACGATCAAATCTCTCGATCTGGGGCGTTACCCGGAATTTGGCGGCTCGCCGAATTCCATGGACTGGACGCAGACCAACGGAACTCAGCGGCGCCCCGCTATTTTGGGGGCATTTCTGGGCAGGCTGGGGGTGCGGCGCGTGCCAAACAGCCGCTTAATCGAAGTCTCATTCTCGGCCGAGGATCCCCAACTCGCGGCGCAGATCGTGAATGCCCACCTCCAGAACTACATCGAACAAAATTTCCGCAGCAAGTACGACGCCACCACTCAGGCTTCGAACTGGCTCTCCGCCGAACTCGAAGAGCTTCGCATTAAAGTCGAAAAGTCCGAAGATGCGCGGCTTGCCTATGAGCGCGACAACCACATCTGGCAGATTGACGAGAAGCAGGATATCAGCACTTCAAAGCTCGCCGATTTAAGCAAGACCGTTACCGAAGCTCAGACCGATCTGGCGGAAAAAGAAGCGCTCTATCGCATGGCGGAATCCGGCAACGTCGATGCCTTGCCGGCAGCGCGAAGCAACACCGTGATCCAGGATTTGCTGCGACGCAAGACGGACCTGGATGAAAATTATACGGAGGCGCTGAATCAGTATGGGCCAAACTTCCCCAAGGTGCAGCGCCTGGCCATGCAGCAAAAGGAAATCGCCAGTGACTTGAGCAACGCGCAAAAAACAGTGGTCGAGAGCGTCGACCAGGATTACGAAACGGCGCGGAACCGCGAACAACTGCTTCAGCAGGCGCTCGACCAGCAGAAAACGGAAGCCAACGGCCAGGCGGAAAAATTGGTGCAGTACCACATCCTTCAGCACGATGCCGAATCGAACAAACAGCTTTACGACGGGCTGCTGCAGAAGCTGAAAGAGGCCACCATCACCGCGGGACTGCGCTCCAGCAATATTCGCATCGTCGATCCCGCCCTCGTGCCTGCAAGCCCTTCCCGGCCGCAAAAATCGCGCAACATCTTACTGGCGATTCTAGTCGGATTGGTCGGAGGGATCGGCTTGGCGTTTTTCCGGGAGTATCTCGACAACACGGTGAAGTCGCCGGACGATATCGAAACCCTCACCGGGTTGCCCTCCCTAGCCGTTGTTCCGGCAATGCCTAAGCTCACCGGCCATCAAAACAGGCTATCAAGCGAGGCAAATGAGGGAGCGCCGCAACAGAACTCGGGTTCGCGAGTGGAATTGTTGTCCTACGCTCAGCCGAAATCGCAGATTTCGGAGGCGTTCCGCGCTCTCCGAACCTCGCTTCTGCTTTCGCAGGCCGATCATCCTCCCCAGGTGATTCTGGTGACCAGCGCTCTTCCGCGCGAAGGCAAGACAACGGCAGCGGTGAACCTGGCCGTCACATTCGCCCAACTGGGCGATCGCACACTTTTGATGGATGCCGACCTGCGAAAGCCGGGCGTTCGCCGCGCGTTGAATTTAAACGTGGGGAAAGACGTTGGGTTGAGTTCGTACCTGGCGGGAGTCTCGACCCTCGATGAGGTTTGCATTCCACATCCGGCGATCAACAATCTTGTCGCCCTCACCACCGGCCCGGTCCCTCCAAGCCCAGCGGACTTGCTTTCCTCGCATCGGATGAGCGAAGCGATTAGCGAATTGCGCCGGCGCTTCAAATTCATTGTCATCGACTCGCCGCCCATTATGGCGGCGACCGACGCCGTAATCTTATCCGCGCAGACTGATGGCGTGCTTCTCGTGGTTCGAAGCGGCGAGACTCCCAAGGAGGCGTTTACGCGATCCCGCGATTTGCTCGCCGCCGTGAAGAGCCGTCTGCTTGGGGCCGTGCTAAACGCCGTTGATTCGAATGCGCCGGATTACTACTACGCGTACCGCTACTATCCGTATGCCTACGGTTACGGATATGGCGAAGATTTTGGAAAAACGGCCCGATTCCCTTCTGGATCGGGCGAGTCTGGCGAATCTTCCAGCTAGGAGGCAGTTTGCGTCATCTCATAACGGGCGGGGCAGGATTCATCGGTTCGCACCTTGCGGAGGCTCTGCTGAGCCGCGGCGATGAAGTTTTCATCCTCGACGATCTCTCGACCGGTAGCGTCGAGAACATCCGGCATCTAAAATCGCGCGGCCGCTTTCATTACATTTTCGATTCGATCACGAACCGCCATCTGCTGGCCGAACTGGTGGATGAATCGGACGTGGTGTTCCATCTGGCCGCGGCCGTCGGCGTCCGGCTGATTGTCGAGAGCCCGGTGCGAACGCTTGAAACGAACGTATTCGGAACTCAACTCGTGCTGGATGCCGCATCGAAGAAAAAAAAACTTGTGGTTGCCGCTTCCACCTCCGAGGTATACGGCAAAAGCGATAAAGTTCCCTTCCGCGAAGATGCGGACTTGGTTCTAGGTCCCACTACTACAGCCCGCTGGAGCTATGCCGCTTCGAAAGCCGTGGATGAATTCCTGGCCCTTTCGTACTGGAAGGAGCGCAAGCTGCCCGTCATCGTTGTCCGCCTTTTCAATACAGTCGGACCGCGGCAAACAGGACGTTACGGCATGGTCCTTCCGAATTTCGCGCGCCAGGCTCTGGACGCAGCGCCGATCACGGTCTTTGGCACGGGACAGCAATCCAGGTGTTTCTGCGACGTGCGTGACACGGTTGAGTCGATTCTCCGCCTGCTCTCTACAGGTAAAGCAATCGGAGAGGTCGTCAACATCGGAAGTACTCAGGAAATTTCAATCGAAGGTCTGGCTCACGTGGTGAAGCAGCGCACCGGCAGCAACTCTCCCATCGCGTACATTCCCTACGAAAAGGCGTACGAGCCGGGTTTCGAGGATATGTTGCGCCGTGTGCCTTGCGTCGATAAACTCGAAAAATTAACTGGCTTCCGGCCGTCCGTGCCCCTGACCGAGATTGTCGACCGGGTCGTTGACCATCTCCGAGGCAAGAGGAGCGTCGCTGCGGCGGGCGCGGCCGCGGCGGCCTCCGAACGCATGGCGGCTCCTGCTGCATCCGATTGAGTTACGCGGCTACTCCAAGCACACGTTCCGCGCGGAATCTTTGTTCGTCCAAACTCTCAAATCTCCTGATAAATGAGCCAAGGTTCCATGATTGACTCGGGCCCGAGCTGGCCGTCCGGCACGACACCGTTTTCGGAGAAGCGGCGCGCGCGAGGGCTCTGGACTTACGGCTTCCTCATCATCGCAGCCATCGGAATTCTTCTGCGGGTAGCGGTCACGATCGCAGCGGGCAACGCGCCAAGAACCCCGTGGGGAGGCGGAGGTGACACGCCTGGTTACATTCTTCTGGCGCAGAATTTAATCGCCGGAAAGGGCTACACCTATGCAGGCATGCCGACCGCTTATCGTCCTCCCTTTTATCCAGCATTCCTCGCTGTTTGCGTGCGAGCGTTCCACGGGCGCGCGCTCGAAGCGGCGCGCTGGATCCAACTATTCGCCGGGCTTGGAGCGGCGTTCCTGTGCGCGGCAGCCGCGGGCAGACTATGCGACAGCGCGGCGAAAAAGGCGGCGCTCGTTGTGGTGCTGTTTTTCCCGACACTTGTCGACATGAGCGGGGAAATCTTGACGGAGACATTGGCGGCGCTTTGCACGGCGCTGCTTTTGTATCTCCTGGTTCGCTACATCCAGCAGCCTCGATGGTCAGTTCTCATCGGAATGAGCGTCACGGTAGGAGTTGCAGCGCTAATTCGCTTTAACATGGCGCTTTTTGGATTTGTCATTTTATGGGTCGTCCTGACCACTACGTCAGCATCCGGATTGCCCAGATGGCGCGCCGCCGCGCTCGCAATATTTCTTCCGGTTCTGATTGTATCGCCGTGGTTGATACGAAATTTGATCGTGTTCGATGGATCATTGATATTCACAACGGAGAGTGGGCCTGCGGCTGCCATGGGAATTCTTGCACCCGAGGGCCGCGCCTTGCCTGGCGATTCGGAGAGACTCCGCGCCGCGCTCGGATGGCTTCCACCGATGGAAATCGAGACGAACGACGAACGGCGCGACCTCCTTCCGTCTGAATCCGTTCTGAATCGCGACGCGTGGAGGGTGTCTATCCATCTGTGGAAGGTAAATGGCTGGAAACTTGTACCTCTGACGATTGAGAAGCTCGGTTATTTTTGGCTCAGCACGGACCAGTTGCTTTCCACCAGCGCGCTCGCTTTCAAAGTTCGGATCGCGCGAGCCGCTGGGGTCGTCGGCTACTGGATACTCCTGGCGCTTGGTATTGCAGGCTGGTTCGAGTTGAGGAAGCGGCACCGGGAGTTTGCTGCCGTTGTCGCGCTATACGCGATCCTCATTACAATTCTTCATTTGCCATTTAATATGAATACTCGTCTGCGCACCCCATTCATGGATCCCTGGATTGCGGTTTTGGCTGGCATTGGTCTCATTCAATTGAGAACATGGATTGGGAGCACGGGCTTGAAACTAGCGGGAGATCCGCCGGAAGCGGCGAATTAAGAATTGGCTTCGGCAAACTGGGCTGCCAAACAATGAGCGCGGCTTCGTCGAAAAATCGCGAGATGCTCAAGCGGCTGGACGACAATGGCCGTTTGCCGCGGGGCGCAGGACCTTCGCGGGCTTTGCGGACGGAATTGCAGGCAAACCGTGTGACCACAACTCTGTCGGTGATCGTGCCGGCTTATAACGAACAGTATCTCGTGGCCACGAGCTTAGGCAGACTCGAAATCCTCGGCGACTCGCCGCTACTCGATCTTGTGAAGGTTATCGTCGTTGACGACGCTTCCACCGACGCTACCCAGAATGCTATCGAAGAATTTCGCGCGGCTCTCGAATCGCGTGGCGGCTATCCAAAAATTGAGTGGGTTTGGGCGCGGCATGAACAAAATCAGGGCAAGGGAGCCGCGATTCGCACCGCGCTTAGCTATGTGGACACCGAGCTGGTAGTCATCCACGATTCCGATCTTGAATACCATCCCCGCGATCTACTGCAAATGGTTGAATTGTTCTTGTACGAGGACGCCGATGCCGTCTTCGGGTCCCGGTTCATGTCCGGGGGCTACAAACGTGCTCTCTTTTTTCGGCACGCGCTCGGCAACAAGCTGCTGACATTTCTGTGCGATTTGGTTTGCGATTTGAACCTATCCGACATCGAAACTTGCTACAAGATGGTAAGAACCGAATTGCTCAAGAGCATTCCGCTTGAAAGTTCGTCGTTTGACGTGGAGCCCGAACTCGCCATTAAGCTCGCCAAGCGCGGCAGCCGGATTTTCGAGGTGCCGATCAGTTATTCGGGCAGGACCTACCGGGAAGGCAAAAAGATCGGCTGGAAAGACGGCGTCAAAGCGTTCTGGGCGATTCTCCGCTATGGCGCTTCGGGCAAGATTTATGTGGACGACGCTCACGGCGGAGAAATCCTCGATCGATTGAATCGCGCTCCGCGCTTCACCCGGTGGATGGCCGATGTCATCCGGCCGTATATCGGCGATCGCGTTCTCGAGGTCGGAGCCGGGATCGGGAATATGTCGCAGCATCTGATGCCGCGTTCGCTTTATTGGGCTTCAGACGTCAATCCTCACTATTTAAAATATCTGCAAACGCTTCGCTCCACTCGCCCCTACATGCAAGTAGGTTACACGGACGGAATGAAGGCAGAATCGTTCCCCGTGGACCAAAAGTTCGACACCATCGTCTGCCTGAATGTTGTCGAACATCTCCAAGACGATTGCGCGGCGTTGCGCAACGTCCTGAATTCGCTCGAGGATGGCGGTCGGGCGATCGTCCTGGTCCCGCACGGGCCGAAATTGTTTGGTACTTTGGACGAAGTGCTCGGTCATTGCCGCCGATATACGGAGGATCAACTCGCGGAAGTCGCACGAAAAGCTGGCTTCCAAGTGGAGCAGATGCTGAGATTCAACAGGGCCGGCGTCGTGGCGTGGTGGCTGAACGGGCGCGTCTTGCGACGGCGAACTTTCGGCCTTGCGCAGATTCGCGTGCTGAACGTGCTGACGCCGGTCTTCCGCCTGGCCGACAAGTGGATTCCGTTGCCGCCGCTTTCGATCATCGCTATCTTGCGTAAGCAGCCGTCGCGCGTTGGCGAGAGACCTGATCCTGGGACGCTTCCGTTTGACGCAAACGCAACGTCGTGAATGGCAGCACGAAAGTCGCGGATCAACCGGCTCCGAACGATAAAGCAGAGAAGCCCATCCGATTGCCGGTCTTTACGAAATACGGAAAAATTCTCGTGGTGATATTTGTCTTAACGTTGCCGCTTGTTAATCCCTGGGTACGCGGCGATGGCGTCGGTTATTACGCCTTCGCGCGCTCTTTGCTGATCGAGCGCGATTTGAACTTCAAAAAAGATTGGATGAACGCGAATCCTTCGTTTCGCATGGGCCGAATCGATGCTGAAGGCCAGATTTTCGCAGGCGAATATACCCGAACCGGCCACATCGATAATCACTTCTCCATTGGGCCAGCGATCCTGTGGTCGCCATTCCTGATCGCGGCGCATGTCGGTGTTCTGATGGCCGACCGCATGGGCGCCGTCGTGCCTGCCGACGGCTTTTCCCGGCCGTATACGATCGCAATGGGATTCGCGACGGCTCTTTACGGTTTTCTGGCGCTCTGGATCTCTTTCCAGCTAGCCCGCAAGTACGTCCCCGAGCGCTGGGCATTTCTTGGCACCCTCGGCATCTGGTTCGCAAGCTCTCTCCCGGTTTATATGTATTTCAATCCGTCGTGGTCTCACGCGCAGTCGGCGTTTACTGTCGCGCTTTTCGTCTGGTACTGGGACAAGACGCGCAAGACGAGGACCCTAAAGCAATGGGCAATTCTGGGCGCGATCGGGGGGCTGATGATGGACGTGTATTACGTGACGGCCATCCTGTTCCTGCTGCCGGCCTTCGAAACGCTAGGGTTATACGCCATCGCGAGCCGGGGTTCAGGCGCGCAATCGCGCGGGAGGGTCTTAGGCGGGAACCTGGCATTTATTGCAGCAACGGCAGCAAGCTTCTTGCCGACGCTGGTTACCAAGAAAATCATTTACGGCAGCTTTTTTCAATTTGGCTATGCGGAGCGCTGGTACTGGAACTCTCCCGCGCTGGGGCGGGTGGCCTTTTCCTCCGATCACGGGCTTTTTAGCTGGACTCCGCTGCTGATACTCGCGGTTGCGGGCCTTTTTGCGCTGTGGCGTCGCGACCGCACTTTGAGCCTGTTGCTCCTGACGGTTTTTGCGGTGTACCTTTTCACCATCGGCTGCTACCAGGATTGGGACGGGCTTTCCTCTTTCGGCAGCCGCTTTTTTGTCTCGCTGACCGTGCTTTTCGTCGTGGGCCTCGCGGCATTCTTCGATTGGCTCTCCCGCGTCTGGAACGAGCGGCGGGCTACCGCGCTCGCCACGGCGATCACTGCCGTATTCATCGTCTGGAACCTGGGTCTCATATTTCAATGGGGCACACACTTGATTCCCGCGCGCGGGCCGATTTCCTGGCGTGATGCCGCTTATAATCAAGTAGCGGTCGTGCCGGAGGAAGCCACGCGCACGCTCGAGTCCTATTTCACGCGACGAAAGCAAATGATGGGACACATCGAGCAGCAAGACGTTCGCCAGCTCAAGGCCGGAGGTCCCGAAGAGCATTAGATGCCGCCCACGAAGGCTTCGCTCAGAATGACGAACGAGTTTTTTCTTGGAGAATGATGAGCGCCGCTGCTACAACCAACGCAATCGCCCAGCCACCCGTGCTGCGGATCGAGCCGCCAACCCGCTGGTGGGCGGTGCCCTTCCGCGAAATCTGGGAATCGCGCGAGCTGGTCTATTTTTTCGTCTGGCGCGACATCAAAGTCCGCTACAAGCAGACCGCCATCGGCGCGGCCTGGGCCGTCTTGCAGCCATTTCTCACCATGCTGGTCTTCACGCTTTTTTTCGGCAAGCTTGCGCACATCCCCTCGGACGGCTTGCCGTATCCGGTTTTTTACTATGCCGCGCTTTTTCCGTGGACGTATTTCGCATTCTCTTTGCAAAATTCCGCGAACATCATCGTCGAAAATCAGCGTGTGATCACCAAGGTGTATTTTCCGCGGCTGGATTTGCCGATTTCGGCGGTTCTTTCCGGCCTCCTGGATTTCGGCATCTCGTTTTTGATGTTTATCGCGTTCATGATTTATTACGGCATTCGTCCCACGCACGCGTTCCTGTGGTTTCCGTTTTTCCTGCTGCTCGCTCTGCTCACGGCGCTCGGCGTGGGCCTGTGGCTTTCGGCGCTGAACGCGATCTATCGCGACATACGTTACGTCATGCCATTCCTCATACAGTTCTGGCTGTTTGCGTCGCCAATTGCCTATCCCACTTCGATGGTTCCGGCAAAATGGCGCTGGCTCTACGGGCTCAATCCGATGGCTGGCGTGATTGACGGTTTTCGCTGGTCTCTGACGGGCAAGGGCACGCCTCCGGGACATCTAATGTTAATTTCCATTGGAGTTGTGGTTGTGGTTCTACTGACTGGCCTGGCATATTTTCAGAAGATGGAAACCACGGTGGCCGATGTCGTGTAACTCGTTCTGGCGCAACCCAATGTGGCGCGACCCGGCGCGGTGCAATCCCTTCTGGTGTGTCCGCAAATGACCGAACCGGCGATCCGCGTCGACAAGATTGGCAAGCGCTATCGCGTTGGCGAGCGCGAAAGTTACGTCGCGCTGCGCGACGTCATGGCCCGGGCCTTGACGTCCGCATTCAAGCGCACGCCGCGCGCTCCCGTCGATTATCTCTGGGCCGTTCGCGATGTCACGTTCGACGTGCAACAGGGCGAAGTGGTCGGCCTCATCGGCCGCAACGGTGCCGGCAAAAGCACGCTCCTGAAGCTGCTCGCGCGCATCACTCGCCCCACCGAAGGATGGGCTGAAATCCACGGCCGCGTCGGCAGCCTGCTCGAGGTCGGGACCGGTTTTCATCCCGAGCTTACCGGACGCGAGAATGTTTACCTGAGCGGCGCGATTCTGGGCATGAAGAAATTGGAAATTAATCGCAAATTCGACGAGATCGTCGCCTTCGCCGAAGTGGAACGCTTTCTCGACACACCGCTCAAGCACTATAGCTCCGGGATGCAAATGCGCTTGGCCTTCGCCGTCGCCGCGCACCTCGAGCCCGAAATTCTCCTGGTCGATGAAGTCCTCTCCGTCGGCGATATGCAGTTCCAGAAAAAGTGCCTTGGTAAAATGGGCGATGTCGCCAAGACGGGCCGTACCATCGTCTTCGTCAGCCATCAGATGAACCAGATTCGCCGCCTCTGCCAGCGCGTAATATGGATCGACGCGGGGGGAATCCGCATGGAGGGCTCTGCGCATGATGTGCTGGCCGCCTACGAACTGGCGATGTTTGCGGGAGACCGCGCTCGGGGATTGCAACGCGCTGCCGGAATGAAGGCCCAGTTTCTTCGCTGGGGAATCGCTGAACCAGCTTCGACTCCGGCGCATGTCCTTTCGACGCTTGGGCCGGTGACAGTAAACTTTGCGGTCGAGCTGGCTCGTCCAATCAAGAATGGCGAGCATGGCGTGGCTCTTTTCGATGCCGAGCGTCATTTGATGTGGGCGCGTGCCGAGCAAAATCTCACACTCGAGCCCGGCGTGCACGTGTTTTCGCATAGTTTCCCGACGCTTCCACTTCGTCCGGGAGCCTATCAGTGGCAGGTTAGTCTTTGGGAGGGCGCTGAAATGCTGGACCTCTGGGACTGCTTGCCCGATATGACAATCGCTACGGAAGTCCATCAACATCACATGGATGAATGGAATGGCATCTTGAATCTTCCAGCTAAGTTTTCACGCCAAGCGGGTGAGGAGATCGCAATTGAGCGCGCCTCGCGTATTTGATCGGAAACACTACGAAAGCTTGAACTCCTCGCGCTGGGCGGTTGTTTCCACCCTCCTGTCCGAGTTAAAAGAACCTCTCGCCTTGGAGACCGCGGTAGACATCGGCTGCGGTCTTGGCTATTTCTCGGGGTTGCTCCAATCTGCTGGGCTGCAGGTTTCTGCTGTCGATGGGCGTGCGGAAAACGTCGAAGAGGCTCGGCGTCGCTTACCCCAAATAACTTTCCAGCAATGCGATGCGGAGGATGCGGCGCTGCAAAAACTGGGAACCTTCGATCTCGTCTTTTGCTTCGGACTCCTCTACCACTTGGAAAATCCTTTGCTTGCGATCCGCCATCTTCGCGCCATGACCGGGCGGCTACTTCTCGTTGAGGGTGTCATTTTCCCGGGCGACGAACCTATCATGGGTCTCGTGGATGAAGGTCCCACCGAGGACCAAGGGTTGAATCATTTCGCGTTCTACCCCACGGAAGCTTGCTTGCAAAAAATGTTGTATCGCGCCGGTTTTGGCTTCGTGTATCGATTCGCCCAAATGCCTGAACATCCTGGATACCGTTCCGGAAGGAGCACACGGAAAATCCGGACCATGCTGGCTGCGTCCCCCGCACCAATTGATTCCAAGTTATTAGTGCCCGTTCCCGAACCCAGCGCCACTATTCAGCCGTGGATAATCCAACCCACTGCGCCCTATCGTTTATTTTACGCGTCAAAGACCCGTTGCAGAGCGAGCCTACAGATGCTCATTAATGTCACTTATCCCATCCGACGCGTCCTCGGCCTGCGCAGAGCCAATTGGGGGCTCAATCGAGGCAAAAACTTGACTCGTTAGCCCAGAGCTACTCGTTGAGAAGTAATTCCACGACGCAATTTTCGGTTTACCACTGCACACCCGGATAGAGGCTCGGAATGCGGAAACCGCGATACACGTCTTGGCTCGTAATCCGCATTTGCCAGACAGTCTGCGGAGGGGTTGTCTGCGTGACTTCGAAGATCGCGGGACTGGGCGCTGGAGGGTTTGGGGCGCACTCGTCAAACTCGATGTTCCCGTTGGCTAGAAGACGCGCCGAACCGCCAAAAAAGGAAAATACGGGAGACAGGTTGTCCACCCACTGGATTGTCGCGGTCTTGGCGCTTTCATCCAATTGAAGCAGGGGCACGCGGCTATAGCACGGCGTCCCCGAACCGCATTCGGCTCCGCTCGAATCAAGGACTCGTTGGTTGCCATTATCAAACATCAGCAACTGGAAGACGCTGCTGCTGTTCTTGCTGACTACGTTCACGTCGTGTTGCGCGTACTGCCAGTCCACCGGATCGGTTCCGTTTTCGAGTGTGAAGTCTCCCTGGTATCCGAGCTTCCATAGAATGTTTCCGGTTCCCTGGCCGTTGTTATAGTCGATCTTAATGACCCAGTCCTGATGCCGCATCGAAATAATGAGCGCTTTGTCATCCGGTGAATAGACCACCGCGTTGGTATGAGTCCAATCGGGGAAGGACATCGGATGGCGGTTTACGTCCAGGTGATCAAATTCACTCCAGACCCAAACCGGTTTGTGATTCTGATCGAGATCGATGAGCGCATCACCAGTCACCGTCGCACCGGACACAATTTGCTGGAGAGCGGCAATCAAGATCAGGTGACCGCTGGGGAGAATGGCAAAGTCATGGTGCGTCCCCACAACTGTGATGTTGCAGCCGGCGCAGGTCGCCGCCGCAAGCGCTTGGTTGAGCTGCGCTGCCGTCATTTGCCAGAAAACCTGGCCGGTCAAATCTAGTTCTTGGACGACGGAATTCACTCCATCAGGGCTTGCACCGCTGAAATTGACGAGGAAATGCCCGTTTGGCATTAATTTAATCGGATCCGGAAAGTCTCCGGCGGGCACCGAAGAACCCGGGTCGTAGGTCCACAAGATATTGCCGCTCAAATCCGCAACGGCAACGTTGATCCTCGCCGCGCCCCCGACCGGAGTCAGATCCAGCAACTCGACGCCGCTCTGCGGCGTCATGCCGGCTGTCGTCGTGGCAGTAAGGGTAGGGAGACTGGCTGCCGGTATCGTTCCGGTGGCGAATGTGTGATCGCTGTCGCTGAAGGTCACTCCGTTGGCAAACTTTAGGGTGGCCTTCATGTGGTTTGTGCTATTCAAGGGCATCCCGGCAACTAACGTGGCCACGGCTCCGCCGCCTGTAGGAGTCTGTTGCGTCCACGTAGACCGGCCGTAGCTGGTGCTGGGGCCGAACTGGATGGTCACGGCGGCATCGGCCGGAGGGTCGATGGTGTAGAGCGCTACCTGCGGGTTTTTGGTTTGAGCGACCGTTCCCGGCGCAACCACGTACACCTTCGCCGAGACGGAGGAATTCATGCCCGAACCGGAGCTGGCGGTGACGGTCACCGCCAGGCTCTGGGGATTGGACGGGGCCGTATACTTTCCGCTTGCGTCAATCGTGCCCACCGTGGAATCCCCGCCCGCGGTGCCGTTCACGGACCACGCGAAGGTTGATCCGTTTCCCGGCAGCGTCGCGTGGAACTGGGCGCTCTGGCCAGGAGCAAGCGCGAGGGATTGTGGCGACATTGAGGGCGTTACGGAAGGACCCGACGACGAACAACCGGCTACCGCAATTACGGCCGCAACGCACAAGCACCAGAAAGATTGACGCATGAATGGTTTCCTCCGGAATTTATGGCACCAGACAACAACGGAGCTGGGGAGAACTCTATAATTACCACGGACAGAGTAAGAATTTCCTAATAAATTTCAGGAGAAGAGGCTGCGCATGCCGAGCGATTGCTATCCATTTTTGAATTCGCTCAGAGTGGGTCTAACAGGTAGAATGAAAGCACCCCCTCTCATGCGAAAGAAGATGATTCTCGCGCCATGCTGACAATTTTTTCGACTCCCAAGCCCTTTCAGGGCCACATCGGCATCATCCAGCGGAACGCGCTGCAAAGCTGGAAGCGAATTCATCCCAATGTCGAAATCATTCTTTTTGGCGACGAAGAGGGCGCGTCCGAGGCGGCTCGTGAGTTTGGGCTCCGGCACGTGCCGAATGTTCCGCGAAACGAATTTGGAACGAAGTTCTTGACGCCGGTATTCGATCAAGCTCAAGAGATGGCCCGGTACGATCTGCTCTGCTATGTGAATTGCGACATCGTGCTTCTATCGGATTTTCAATGCGCGCTTGATCGAGTCTCGAAACGGTATACGCGGTTTCTTGTAGTGGGACGACGATGGGATACGAGTATCACGCGGCCAATCGATTTCCAGAATCTCGAATGGCAGGAGAACATCGGCAAGCTAGCCCGAAAGGAGAACCATCGACGTCCCGCCAACTGGATCGATTATTTTGGGTTTTCGCGGGGGCTATATCATGGCAATACGCCCGCGTTCGTGATTGGCCGCCCCGGCTGGGATAACTGGCTCTTATGGAAGGCTCGCGCATCCGGAGCGAAAGTGATCGATGCTTCGGAGGTTGTGATAGCAATTCATCAAAATCATGACTATTCCTATCATCCTCAGGGTGCCGCAGGCGTCTGGCAGGGCGACGAAGCACAAAAGAACTATGAGCTGCTTGATGGCGGCCGCTGCTTTGCGACGATCGAAAATGCCACTCACCGCCTTAACGCCGCCGGATTTCAACTGAACCTGCGGCATTGGTTCGTGGTTCTCGACCGCTGGATGCGGGCAAGAATCAGCAATGCGTGGTTTGCGATACTTGACGTTACCCGGCGCGCGCGCCACCCTCTTGGAATACGGCGAGGCTCTGCGACAGCAGGTGGCTCGGCGACTAATCCAAGTGAAAGACCTGCGCGACAATAGAAGCCGCGAGACACTCAGTGCAAAAGCCTTTCGTCAGCGTGGTGATCGACACGTACAACCACGAGCGCTTCATCGAAGAGGCGATCGTGAGCGTGCTCGAGCAGGATTTTCCGGCGAACGAGATGGAAATCCTGGTGGTGGATGACGGCTCGACGGATCGCACTCCGGAAATCGTGCGGCGATTTCTGCCGCGCGTGCGATATCTGCCAAAACCGAATGGAGGGCAAGCCTCGGCATTCAATTACGCGATTCCATACGCGAAGGGCGAGGTTGTTGCGTTTCTCGATGGCGACGATTGGTGGGCGAAACGAAAACTCGCCGCCGTCGCCGAAGCTTTCCAAGCGAATCCAGACATAGGGGCTGTTGGCCATGGCTACCATGCAGCTACCGAAACCGGAACGGTCTACCAGACCGTCGTGCCGGAGCGCACGTTCCGGCTCTCTTTGCGGAGTTGCGAGGACGCCAAACTCTTCTGCCAGCTTCGATGTTTCCTCGGCGCGAGCAAGGTGGCATACCGGCGCGGGCTCCTGGAGCAAACATTGCCGATTCCGGAGACGCTGAAGTTCGAAGCTGACGAGTATATTTGGACCCTGGTTGTGGCTGCGTCCGATGCCCTTGTGCTGGACTTGCCTCTGTTTTTCTATAGGTTCCACTCCGCCAATCATTTCATGCAACGGTCACATGACGGGGCGCTGCTTCGGCGACGACGCGAGGTGATGGAAAGCTTATTGAATCGGCTGCCGGCGCCCCTGAAATCCCGCGGGGTGTCGCCGGAAATCCTGGCGATCGTCATGGAACAGATCCAGATCGACGTGAAGCGGCTCGGACTTTTGCTCGACGGCGGAATGCCATGGGAAACCTACTCTGTGGAACAGGCGGACATGCGACGTTCCTATAGGTCGACTACGCTTGGGTACCGGATCTACAAGCAACTTTCACTACTGCTCGCGCTTGCGCTGCCTCCGCGCCGTTACTATCAACTGCGCGAATGGTACGCTGCCAATGACTTGCGCCGGGTGCGGGGCATCCTTGGCGAGCCAGAACCAATCGCGCCTATAGTCGAAGAACAAGTGGTGCGAACTTCGGCGACAAATGGGAGGCGTTGAAGTCGCGGGCCCGAGGGCCAGCGTGCGCTAACTCGAATGGCAGAGACACCCGACATCTGTTCAATCTGTAGCTCCGCCCGGCTAAGGCCTCTGTGCGTCTGGAAGAGCATGCAAATCGTGCGCTGCCCGTCTTGCGGTGTCGTCCGAAGCGATCCCCTCCCGAGCCAGACTGAATTGCTGCAACGATATGAGGACGGTGACCTTCTGCATGCAGTGAATTTCGGCGAAGTGGCCGAGAAGATTGAATTTCCCAAGTGGAAATTAAGGGAACACTCCCAGATTCTGCGCACGCTGGCAGGAATCGGCGTTTCCAGAGGTTGTTTACTGGATGTGGGCTGCCTTTGGGGATCCTTTCTTGACACTGCCCGGCAAGCCGGATTCGAGGTCACCGGAGTCGAGCCGCATGAGCGGGCGGCTCAATATGCTCGAGATGTCTTGAAACTGAATGTGCTTTCTGGAAGCCTAAGTACGGCTGCTCTACCGCAGGCGAGCTTTGATGCCATCACAATTCTCGATGTCATTGAGCATCTGTGTGACCCTCTGACGGAATTGCGGACGATATTGGGCTTGCTGAAGCGGAACGGAGTACTTGTAGTGGTCACGCCCAACGTCGAAGGCCTTCCGGTTCTGGTTTTGGGCTGGAAAAGACGGGTCTTTGGCCAGCTTTGGTGCCCGATTGATGAGATGCCCTGGCATCTCTGGGGCTTCACGCCCGCCACGATGGCGCGCGCGCTTAAACTAGCAGGATATCGCGTCGAGAGGGTCGGTGGATTGTCCCCAAGTATCTTCACGACGAACTCAACAGCCGGAACCAACCGGTGGAAGCAGCTTAGTTTGGCGGCGCTCGGCGGCATTAGCCAGCTTACAGGGAAGAGTGATCGCCTCATTGCGTACGGTCGTCGACCGGCCTGAGAGAGTGCAACCCAGCGCCGAAGCCGGGTTGAATATCTGACGGAGCATGTCAGCCTCCATGATTCACGACAGATTGGTTAATTCAATGCGCCAGGATTGGGACGAACGCGCCCGCAAAGACGCGTTCTATTACATTGCGTCCTGGCGCAAGGATTGGAATGAGGAGTCCTTTCTCCAGTCGGGCGAGGATGATTACGAAAGGCTGGTCGCCGCCATTCTGGAGCGCCATGCGCCGCCCAGTCATGGAGTAATGTTGGAACTCGGATGCGGGGCCGGCCGCATGACGCGAAGTTTCGCGCGGAGATTCGAGCGAGTCATCGCATTTGATATTTCGTCCGAAATGCTGGAGCGCGCGAAGGTCCTTCACGCCGGAATTGACAACATCACCTGGACGCAAGGGAACGGTGTCGATCTTTCCGGGATACCGAGCGCTTCAGCGGGCTTTCTCTTCAGCTATCTGATGTTGCAGCACTTGCCAAACCAAGCCCTGGTCAGCGCATACATCGGCGAAATCCTGCGCGTGCTCGTGGACAACGGCGTTTGCCTGTTCCAATTTAACGGAACGGCAGAGAAGAACATGAACTGGAAGGGGCGCACGGTGTGGGGCTTGGTGGATCTGCTCCGGACCCTGCAGCTCAACCGCGCCTGCCGGTCTGCCGCGAAGATGCTTGGTTTGGATCCCGAGATGGCCGGGAAGACCTGGCACGGCGTGGGCGTCGAGAGCAAACGCATTGCCGAGGCCGTCGGGCGCAGCGGCGGCAGGGTTCTCGAACTTCTTGGCGCAGAAACGCCGATGGCGTGGTGCTGCGCGCGCAAAATCGGATTCATGAAGGAAACAACCCGCAACCCATGATTTCCCTGGGAATTAATTATTCGCGGATGCATGACTCTTCGGCGTGCATCGCGCGCGATGGCGAAGTGATCTTCGCAATCGCGGAAGAGCGCCTGAGCCGCGCCAAGCACGACGCACGATTCCCGGCGCTGGCCATCAAAGCTTGTCTTGATTTCGCAGGCGCGCGCGCCGATCAACTGGATTTCGTGTGCTTCGGATGGCCTAACATGGGTCTCGGGCACGACGTGAAATGCATGTTGAGCGGATCCCAGCCCGCCAATTACGTAAGTGCGAAGAATTTGCTTCGAAATTACGTAAGCGCGCGCAGCCAGAAGAATGGTGAAAATCCGTTCGTTCAGGCGTTCGGCCCGACCAAGGCGCGCTTCCGCCACGTCGAGCATCACCTTTCACACGCGATAAGCGCTTACGCCTATTCGGGATTCGACGAATCCGCCGTGCTGGTCATCGACGGCCGAGGCGCCTGGGAAGCGACTTCGTTGTGGCATGGCCGTGACGGCCGCCTCGAGCATGTCTGGACGATTCCGTGGCCGAATTCGCTCGGCCTGTTCTACGCGCAATTCACGCAGCATCTCGGGTTTCAGCCTTACAGCGACGAATGGAAAGTTATGGGACTCGCGCCGTACGGCGAGCCGGGGACCGACCTGCGCGAGTTTTTGATTCCGGACGACAATCCTTACCGCGTTGCATCACGTCGCCTGCTCAGCGGCAACGCCACTTCAGATGGCGCAATCGCAGCGCGGCTGGGCCCGAGGCGAGACCCGGAATCGGAAATTGCCGCGCGCCACAAAAACTTGGCGTTCGCCGTGCAAGACGCTTGCGAACAAGCCATGATGACGCTTGCCAGCGCGGCCGCTGCACAAACCGGATCGCGCAATCTTTGCCTCGCGGGCGGAGTTGCCCTGAATTCAAAAGCAAACGGGAAAATCCTTTCTTCGGGAGCGATCGACCGCATCTTCATTCAACCGGCCGCAGGCGACGATGGCGGATGCCTCGGCGCGGTCCTCGCTCCTTATCTCGACGGCGGAGGCCGGTTGCCGGTTCGAAAAATGCGACATGCCTATCTTGGTCCCGAGAGCACGGACGCCGAAATCGAAAAGGCATTGCGCACGTACAAGATTCGCGCGACGCGAGTTTCCGATCCGGCTTCGGCCGCCGCGGGGATGCTCGCCAGCGGAAAAATCCTTGGATGGTTTCAAGGGCGCATGGAATTCGGCCCCCGGGCGCTGGGAAACCGGTCGATTCTGGCCGACCCGAGAGATCCAGAGATGAATGTGAAGGTAAACAATGCGGTGAAGTTTCGCGAGTGGTGGCGCCCGTTTGCGCCATCATTGCTTGCCGAATCGGCGAGTGAATACATCGAATCCGCTACAGATTCGCCGTTCATGATTCTGACGGCGCAAGTAAGGCCGGAGAAGCGCAAGACGATTCCCTCAGTGACGCACGTGGACGGGAGCACGCGCCCGCAGACGGTTGAACGCGATGTCAACCCGCTCTACTGGCGGCTGATCGACGAATTTGGCCTGCGAACGGGCGTGCCGGTAGTAATGAATACTTCCTTCAACCTGCGCGGCGAGCCAATCGTCTGCACGCCGACGGACGCGATTCGCACATTTTTTAGCTCGGGGATGGATGCGCTCTTTATCGGAAACTTCGTGGTGGAAAAATAAGGTGCTGAATACGCGAAATTGGATGGGATCTCTGTTGCTGCGCTCTCCAGCGCGGCTTCGTTCTCTCCGCGGCGTGCCGGTTCTCGGCAAGCTGGTTCACGGGCTGAGCCACCGCCTGATCGCTGCGGATGAAAAGATTTGGGCACGCGTCGAGAGCGGCCCGGCGAAGGGAATTTGGATCGAACTGAACCCGCGCACCGGCCAGAATTATTTGCATGGCGACGGAGAATGTGCGGTGCAATCAGTGGTTGCCGGGCGGCTCCGTCATGGAGATGTTTTCTACGACCTGGGCGCGAACATCGGATTATTTTCGCTTCTCGGTTCCCGGATCGTTGGTGACGGCGGCAAAGTGTTCAGTTTTGAGCCGGATTCCGCGACCGCCGGACGATTGCGCCGCAACATCTCCCGCAACGGATTTACGAACGTTAGCGTGATCCAGGCAGGCGTGTGGTCGTCCAGCGGGATATTGAATTTCGCCGCGGCGAACTCTTCTTCACCCGATCGCGGCGTTGGCACGTTCGTGAACGCATCCGACGACGCCGTTTCGACGCCGGTGCCCTGCATCGCGCTCGATGATTTCATCAAGACGGCTCCGCCGCCCAATGGGATCAAATGCGACGTGGAAGGCGCGGAAGTGGAAGTGTTTCGCGGCGCTCGCGGCTTGCTGAAAAAATATCGTCCATGGGTGCTCTGCGAAATTCATTCGGAAGCGAATGGCCGGGCGCTGGGAAGTTATCTCCAAGAGTTCGCCTACGTCTCGGAAACGGTGGACGAAACTCACATTCTGGCAATCCCTCGATACAGGCTTGGAGATTGAAGCATGGCGACAACGGAATCAACGCCAAGGGGAAACGCCCCAATTAAATCATGGATTGCGCTGCTGGGATGCAAGGACGAACCGGCGGATGGCGTTGAAGACTACTGCGTGTTTCTGGGGCGCGCGCTGGAAAAGCGCGGCGTTCGATTAGAACGTGTTCGCGTTCCGTGGCGCGAACGAGGGTGGCTGAGCGCGCTCCGTGAATTGTGGCGCGAGGCCAGCGCCTGGTATGGCAGGTGGGTGCTCCTGCAATACACGGCCCTCAGCTGGTCGCGCCGGGGCTTCCCGATCGGCATCCTCGCTGCTCTCGCAATTCTCAAGCGACGAGGCGTTCGGTGCGCTGTTGTGTTTCATGAGCCGAGCGGCTTTCGCGGCCCGCGATGGATCGACCGGGCGCGCGGCGCGTGCCAAGGCTGGGTGGTGCGCGCACTTCATCGCTTCTCGAAGAAAAGCATCTTTACAGTGCCCCTCAACACAGTCCCGAAGCTGCCAAGAGACGATGAACGCTCGGCATTCATTCCCCTTGGCGCCAATATTCCGGAGAATTTAACGAATAGGTCCTCGACTCCCGATCGTAACGGAGTTCAAAAGACGGTTGCGGTCTTTTGCGTAAGCGAGCCGCCGCATCGCGAGCAGGAAATAAGCGACATCTACTATGCGGCGCGAACCGCGGCAACGGATGGAACCAAGCTGCGGGTTATTTTCGTGGGCCGGGGTACATTTGAAGCAAAAGCCGAGATCGAGAGCGCATTCAAAGGATCTTCGATTGACGTTGTCAATCGAGGTTTCTGCGACGGCGACGAAGTGAGCCACATCTTTGGCGAATCGGATGCAATGTTGGCGGTTCGCGGCAAGCTTAACCTTCGCCGAGCAAGCGCACTTGCCGGTCTCGCTTGCGGACTTCCAATCATCGGCTATGGCGGTGCGGCCCGAGGGACGGTCATTGAAGAAGCAGGCGTCGCGCTCGTACCTTACGGCGACCAGCAAGAGCTTGGGAAAGCACTGCAGCGCGTTCTCACGGATCCCGACCTGTGGAAGGAAATGCACGAGAAAAACCGGCATCTTCAGCAGGAATATTTCTCCTGGGACGTAGTCGCTGGATCATACGTCGAATTCCTAGCGGAAAGACGATATTGAAAATAAGACTTCTTCTGTATTCTCACGATTGGTTTCCCTCTCTAGGTGGAGTCCAGACCATGACGCTCTCGCTCGCCACCGGGCTTGCAGAATGGGCCAGAGCCCACCAAGGCGAATCAATCGAAGTCACGTTTGTCACTCGAACGCCCGCGAACGGCATGGACGACTCCAAATTCCCGTTCCCGGTTGTCCGCCGCCCGAGCATTCCAGAATTGATTCGGCTGTTCCGCTCGGCCGACGTCATCAATCTCGCTGGGCCCGCAGTAGTCCCGCTGACGCTCTCCTGGATCCTGCGAAAGCCGACCGTGCTGGATCATCACGGGTATCAATCGGTCTGCCCCAACGGGATTCTCGTCTATGGGCCGGACCGCAGTATTTGCCCTGGGCACTTCATGGCGAAGCGTTACGGGAAATGTATCCAGTGCAATAGAAGGGAAATGGGGTTGGTCGGGAGTATTCGCAATTTGTTGCTGACGCTTCCGCGCCGCTGGCTCTCGAAACGCGTCACGACGAACGTCGGGGTGAGCCCGCATGTTTCGCGCCGCGTGAATTTGCCGAGAACCACCACAATCTGGAACGGCGTCCCCGATTTGACGAATGGACGTGACATTGCTTTCGATTTACCAATATGCTTCGGATACCTGGGGAGGCTAGTAACCGACAAAGGTTTGCCGGTACTCCTGCGGGCAGGTCGTGAGCTTGCCTCAAAGGGTTACGATTTTCGGGTGAGAATTGTTGGAGACGGTCCCGAACGCGGGAATCTGGAAAATATGGCGCAAGCATTGGGGCTGCTTGATCGAACTGAATTTATCGGCTCCGTCCCGGCGACCGGAATTCAGCAAACGCTACAGGGTGTTACAGTAATGGTTATGCCCTCAGTTTGCGAAGATGTAGCGCCCCTGGCCGCGATGGAGCAGATGATGGAAGGTCGGCTTCTCATCGCTTCCAACATCGGAGGACTGGGAATAATAGCGAATGGCGGGGGGCTGACGTTCCCCGTAGGGGACGCAGGCGGGCTTGCGGCACGCATGCAACAGGTGCTCGACGATCCTTCGTGCGCGGCGGTTTTGGGAAAGAGGGCGCGGCAGCTCGCATTAGAGACATTCACTCAAGACCGCATGGTTGCCGAACACGTTCGCCTTTATCGCAACGTTATGGGAGCAGCTACGTAGAGACGCGAACCGATCTCCGCGAGGTTCGCTTGACTTGACTGGGCTTGGCTTGACAACGTCTGATGGCCTTCCTGACAATCGTTATTGTGGACCCATCACGGATTTTGCACACCACCCTCCTGGGTAAAATCATCCGGCTTCCGTTCAGGATTCTGCCGCGCGGGGTTGTGGTGCGGGTTGTGCGTGGTCCGGCGTGCGGAATGCGCTGGATCGCCCACTCTAGCACTCATGGATTCTGGCTCGGTTATTGGGAGCTTGAAAATCAGCGTCGGTTCGCCTCGCGTCTCCGGGCCGGCGATGTTGTGTATGACATCGGCGCACACGTCGGTCTTTACACACTACTTTCAAGCAGGAAGGTGGGCTCAACTGGCCACGTCTATGCTTTCGAACCCTTTCCGAGAAACGCCGATTATCTGCGCCGGCATGTTGAGCTCAACCACTTGACAAACTGCACTGTCACCGAAGCAGCGGTTGCGAAGTCTTCGTGCTTTCTCAAGTTCGACCCCACCGAGCTCGATTCGGCCGGTCATCTCTCTAGTTCCGGGAAATTGAGCGTGCGTGCGACGTCAATCGATGAGTTCGCATCGAGTGCCCGCTCGCCGACTGCCATAAAGATCAATGCCGAGGGAGCGGAGATCGACGTTTTAGCCGGTGCTCGGGAAACAATTCGCAAGTTCAAACCTCTAATTTTTCTTTCTACCCATTCCGAAGAATTGCACCGCGGATGCTGGGAGCTTTTGCTCTCTTTTGGCTATTATCCTGATCGTATTTCATCAGACAAGGTATGGGCTGAACCGCAAAGCGTGTGATTTGTTTAGCCGCACGTACAACTGCTATTGAGAGCCGACGCGATAGCACATGATTGGAAAGCACATATCCGCAATCAAGCGCCAATCCCGGGTGGGGTTAAGTGTGTTCATTCTAGGTATCTGGATCGCTTGGGAAATTGGCGGGAAAATCGTGGCCAGCGATCTGGGCCCAATTGAATATTTCGCACTCGCGTGTATTGGCGTCGCCGTGGCGATTGCGATCCTACGAGACTGGCGACAAGGCTTCTATATTTTCCTTGTTTGGCTGCTATTCGAGGACCTAGTCCGGAAATTCCTAGGCAACAACATGGCGATTTATTTTGCCAAGGACGTGCTGGTGGGCCTCGTCTACATTTCGTTCTACGCGCAGGTGCGACGGGGCCGCGCAAAAACTTTTCGTCCGCCGTTCCTAATTTTTCTGGGCCTTTTTTTCTGGCTGGCCATCGTGCAGGTGTTCAACACGAATTCTTCGAGCATCTTCTACGGCCTTCTGGGATTGAAGCTTTACTTCTATTACATTCCGCTGATGTTTGTAGGGTATGCCCTAATTCGTAGCGATGAGGACTTGCGGAAATTCTTCGTGGTCAATGCAGTGCTGGCCGGCGTGATTGGAGCGCTCGGAATTATGCAAGCGATCATCGGAAACAGCTTCTTAAATCCCGTCACTTTGGCACCCGCGCTTCAGGAACTTGGCGACCTAGATAAGGTCACACCCTTGACCAATCAGATCCTCTCGCTGCCGAGCTCTGTTTTTGTCAGCAGCGGCAGGTTTGCAATCTATCTGATCGTTGCCGCCATCCTGATGATGGGCGCCGCAGGATACCTGCTTCTATACACGAAACGAAGTCGCAAGCTGATTTACGCGGCGTTTGGGATCATCGGCGGCGCGACTTTGTTCAGCGGCTCGCGGGGAGCGGTGGTGTACGTCTGCGCCAGCGCACTGGTCCTGGCGGTCGGTTTTTTGTGGGGCGCGCCGTGGCGCTGGGGGCAGGCGCATCGATTGGTGAGGGCGATTCGGCGTACTTTTATTGTCGCGGCGCTTGCCTTGGCGGCGCTTCTACTCGCTTTCCCCGATGCCGCCGGCTCGCGCCTTGCCTATTACACTCAAACGCTTTCGCCAAACAGCTCCGCCTATGCGGTATCGGCGAGAAGCTGGAGTTACCCAATTGAGAATTTGAAACTGGCGTTCACCAATCCGAACTGGGTATTGGGAAACGGAACGGGAACCGCTTCGCTTGGCACACAATACGTCGCGAGTATGCTGGGAACGCCGACGACTACTTCATGGGTCGAGGAAGGTTACGGCGCAATGATTCTCGAAATGGGGATCATCGCCCCGTTTCTGTGGATCCTATGGACAGCCGCACTCCTGATCGGCGCGTGGAAGGTGGTTCGAAGCCTGCGTCAAACGCGATTCTTTCCAATCGCATTCGCCATTTTCTGGTGGGCCTTCTTGTTACTCTATCCATTTACGTACGGAGGACTTGCTTCATATCAGAATTTCGTGTGCAACGCGTACTTGTGGCTTTTGATTGGAATTCTATTTCGGCTGCCAGAAATATATGCACGCAAGCATACCAGGGTATCGTGAAGAGGCCGCTTGCGAGCGAGCACCGGAGATCGCAATGAACAGCCCGAATTGCAATCTAGTTTCCATCTACCGCGGCAGTGCAATGGAGCGCGTGTGCAAAATGACTGTCGCTCGTTGTCATGAAGACTAGGAACCAAAAGCCGCGTATTGCAATCGTTTCGCCGTTCCTCGATAAGCAACATGGAACCGAGCGTGCCGTTGTGGAATGGCTTGCCAATTTGCCTGACAGGTTCGACATTCATATCTACAGCCAGCGAATTGAGGACCTCGATCCATCAAGATTTGCCTGGCATCGCATTCCAACACTCTCCGGACCCCATCTCTTCAATTATTTGTGGTGGTTCGCAGCCAACCACGCGTGGCGTGCATGGGATCGTCACTTCCGCAGTTTGCAATACGACCTGGTATTCAGTCCCGGAATCAATTGTCTTGATGCCGACGTCATTTCCGTGCATATCGTTTTCAAGGAATTTCTGCGCCAAGTCCATCCGCAGTTAAAACTTAGTCAAAATCCGCCGCGGTTTTGGCTGCGACTTCTGCATCGCAGGTTGTACTACACGGTGCTTCTGTTCCTGGAACGCCGAGTCTATGCAGATGAGCAAGTTTCGTTGCTGCTTTACGCAAAAAAGACCGTAGCGGACTTGAAACGGTTCTATCAGAGAAGTGCTGGGTGCCATGTTCTTTATCTGGGGCTCGATCACACGACCTATCATCCGTCCCGGAGGACAGCGCTTCGCGGGGAAGCTCGCCGGCAGTTAAGCATCGCCGACGCGCGATTCGCCGTACTGATGATTGGCAACGACTGGCACAAGAAAGGGATTCGGGTTCTTCTTGATGCTATGTCGCGGCTGCGCGACGTGCCTGTCGATTTGTTTGTTGCAGGCCGAGAGGATCGAGGGCCATTTCGGGACATGGCCGCTGACAGGGCCCTAGCTGAACGCGTTTATTTTCTTCCACCGCGCAACGATGTGGAACTCTACTATGCCGCGGCGGATGCTTACGCCGGGCCGTCTCTGGAGGACACGTTTGCGTTACCACCCGCGGAGGCGATGGCTTGCGGATTACCCGTGATCGTCTCCTCGACGAACGGAGCGTGTGAAATCATCACGAATGGCGTAGATGGATTAATCCTGGACGATCCTACTGATTCTGCCTCGCTCGCGGCGATGATTCGCCGGCTCTATGAGGACGAGGAATTTCGCGTCTCTCTCGGTGCAAAAGCTGCCGAAACAACCTTGCAATATACATGGGAGCGAAATGGCCGCGATCTGGCGCAAATCTTTGAAGACATTCTGCGCCGCAAGAGGCGGCCAACGGCGGAAACAGTCACGCAGGAATCGTGAACTCCCCCACTGACCGCATCACACCCGGCAGGCCGTCGCGAACATACGCATCAGAGATGAAGCGAATTGTCGGGCTGTTTCCTGGGTTGCTCGGCGTGGGAGGCGTGCAGGAGGCTGGCCGGCAGACTGCCGTTGCCTTGGATCAAATCGCGACGCGCCACGGATGGGTCACGAAGTTTCTCAGCTTGAACGATGCGGCTGGAGACCATCTGATGAAATGCGGCGATCGACAACTCGAGTTCGCGGGCTTTGTGCGCGCAAAATTGAAGTTTGCCCGCGCTGCCGTCCGGGAATCGAGAAAGCATGGCCGTATTGTAATTGCAACTCACCCGCACCTCGCGCTTCCGGCTGTTCTAGCGAAGCTGATTTCGCCGAAGATCAAAACGATTGTGATGTCTCACGGAGTGGAGGTGTGGCAGCGCCTGCCTCTGCTGCGGCGACGGGCTTTGTTGCATGCAAATGTGCTGCTTGCTCCCAGCCGTTACACTGCAAACAAACTGAGCACCGCACAAGGCGTCCCGGTAGACCGAATCCACAGATTGGCGTGGCCGCTCGATCCAGCTTTTTTGTTGATGTCGAACTCGGCGAGTGCTTTTCCTGCGCCACGCGGATTTCCGGACGGCACGATTGTCTTAACCGTTGGCCGCTGGGCTGCGTCGGAACGCTATAAGGGGGCGGACGAATTGATTCGAGCTATCGCGCGGCTTCGCAGCACAATTTCGGATTTACATCTCGTCGCAGTCGGTGGCGGCGATGACCTGCCGCGGCTGCGGCTACTGGCGAACGAGCTCGGCATGGGCAATTCCGTGCATTTTTTCGATGGCCTATGTCGCGAGGAAATTGCCGGTTGTTACGCGAGGGCCACTGTCTTCGCTCTTCCGAGCACCGGCGAAGGATTTGGATTGGTTTTTCTGGAAGCCATGGCGTTCGGGAAAGCGATTGTCGCGGCCGCGAGCGGCGGCACGACGGACCTGGTGGAGCACGAAGCGAACGGCTTGCTTGTTCCTCCGCATGACCCGCAACGATTAGCGGATGCGATTGCCCGGCTGTTGCGCGACGATTCTCTGCGCTTAGAACTGGGGCGCCGAGGCGCCGAAATCGTTCGAGAAAAATATCAGTTCGATGCGTTCCAGAGCGAGCTCGAACGAGTCCTCGTGGAGTGCGGGCTCGCGGAACGGGCTATGGCTTGACCGAATCGCGCGTAGTATTCTGGCTGCTAGCCTTAGCTGCGGTCAATTCGCATTGATTCGCGCCAATTCGCACCTCGTGGACACGCGCCTTATGGACCAAATAAATTTCGAGTGGACTCCAGATTTCTGGCAGGGCTGGCGCGAGTCCGATAATCCCTATCGGAAATATAAGTCGCAACGAGACCGCCGGCTGGTGGTGGAATCACTCGATCTTCGCGACGGCGACCGGGTTCTCGAAGTCGGTTGCGGGTACGGCTGGGTTTCGAAAGCATTGTGGGAGGCCGCCAAAATCGAATGGGTCGGGCTGGACCGTTCGGCCGACATGATCGGCCATCTGCGCGGCGTTCATGCCGAACGCAAGCCGCGGACGTTGCTGGCGGACGCAACCAGTCTGCCCTTCCGGGAATGCGAATTCGACAAGGTGCTCTGCACAGGCGTCTTGATGCACATCGCGGACAACACGCGAGCGGTCCACGAGCTTATCCGCGTGCTGCGTCCCGGCGGAGCACTCCTTTGCAGTATCAACAATGCCCTGTCTCCCTATTCCTTTCCGGTTCGTTTGTGGAACAAGCGCAAGAACGGCTTCGTCCAGAAATTCCAGCTTCCGGGATCGTTTCGCCGGGTTCTTCGAGACGGAGGCGTGCAACCGGCGGCCATGAGCGGCGATGGGATTATTGCCACCGTTCCTCTGGACATCGGGCGATTTCATTTTCCTCCCGCCGGTATTGCTTCGACTATTTGCAGATGGGATGAATGGGCGTCCAACCGCTTCGCCTGGCTGGCGTATGAGGTCTGGTTTCGTGCCGTGAAGGCGGCTTCGCCGTGCGCATCCTGAAAGTAGTTCAAGCGTACTATCCGTTCCAAGAAAAGGGAGGGCCGGTCGTCAAGGTTCGAGCTCTCGCGAACGGGCTGTCGCGGCGCGGTCATCAAGTCACGGTGCTCACTGCCGATCTTGGAATCAAGGGGCACAACGGGTTTCGGACGCAAGTTGAGCGCGGTCCGTGGGGCTTTCGGCACCGTGAAGATCAGGTCGAAACGATTTACCTCTCGACGTTGGGCCATCGCCGCGCTCTGACATTTAATCCTGGCGTGATCGGATTTTGCCGGGAATCCCTGGATCAATTTGATGTGGTCCATTTTTATGGACTATACGATCTGCTGGGGCCGGCCGTGGGCTATTTCTCGCGGCAACAGGGCATTCCCTACATCGTTGAACCAATGGGAATGTTCCAGCCGATCGTGCGCAGTCTTCGGATGAAACGCGCATATCACCGAGTCTTGGGAAAACCACTCGTGCGGGGAGCGCGATTCCTGATCGCAACTTCACGGCAGGAAAAAGAGGAGCTTCTCGCCGGAGGTATCGATGACTCGCGCGTGGTCGTTCGCCGAAACGGGGTTGACGTCCCTGAAACGCTTCCAGATCGAGGCGAGTTCCGACGACGCTGGAATATCGACGCCCAAACCAAGGTAGTTTTGTTTCTCGGACGCCTGGTGTCGAAGAAGAGTCCCGATCTGTTGATCGAAGCGTTCGCGGCGTGGCGAAGGAATTCCGCCGGCACAGCGGAGGCGGTGCTGGCGCTGGCGGGCCCAAAGGAAGAAAACGACGGATACGCCGGGCAGCTAAAGCAATTGGCAAAAAAGCTCGATATTGCCGAGAGCGTGCGCATGATTGGTCCGCTGTACGATGATGCGAAATGGCAAGCCTATCGCGATGCGGACGTTTTCGTGCTGCCATCGCAGAACGAGAACTTCGGAAATACGGCTGCCGAATCGGCGGCGTGCGGCACACCCGTGATCGTAACGAACCGCTGCGGAATCGCTTCCTACGTGGAGGGCGCGGGGATTGTTATCAACCATGAAGTCTCCGAATTGGAACGCGCATTGGAACGAGTTCTCGGAGATTCAGAGTTCCATCAAAGATGCTGCCTCGGATGCGCCGAAATGGCGGCGCGCCTTTCGTGGAACGGTCCACTCGACGAAATGGAAGCGGTCTATTTTCGGTGCGTTTCCGGGAATACCGCCAGTCGCGCCGATCGTTGAAGATTCGACGAGTCCCTGCCGGAAGCGCCGCTCAGACGATGTATTTTCGAGTTTCCGTGGGAGAATTGACTGGTGGCTACCCACTGATGCCCTTAACGAATGGGGCTCAAGCGGAACCTGCACGCGGCCCATTCGCCCTAAGGATCTGGAGCGACTCCGTCGCGCGAAAGCCGGCGGGAGCATCTGCAAGCAGCGCGAGGAACGCATCGCACGTGATCATCCTTGGCATCAACGCGTATCATGCAAACGCATCCGCGGCTATTGTTGTCGATGGGCGCCTGATCGCCGCCGTCGAAGAAGAGCGGCTGAATCGCGTCAAGTACGCGGCAGGACTTCCGGTGCGTGCGATTCAGTATTGCCTCGACGAGGCTGGCGCCAAGCTGCAGGATATCGATCACATCGCGATGCCGCGCGATCCACGGGCTCGACTGGGCACGAAACTTCGCTACGCGCTGCGCATGCCACGATTCGCGCTCGATCGCCTACGCGTGATGCGCCGCTTTGCGGGCATCGACGAGGACTTGGCCCAGGCATTCGAACTCGACCCCAAAAAGATTCGCGCACAAGTTCATCGAATCGAGCATCACGCCGCACACCTGGCCAGCGCTTATTTTGTGTCGCCCTTCGATCGCGCCGCCGTGCTTTCCGCGGATGGGCTTGGCGATTTTGCCAGCTCGATGTGGGCGCTGGGCGAAGGTTCGCAAATGCGGACTCTGGGAGACGCCAGGTTTCCACATTCACTCGGAATATATTATGCGGCTCTCACTCAATACATTGGCTTCTGGAAATTCGGCGATGAATACAAGGTGATGGGCCTGGCCGCTTATGGCCAGCCGGAATTCCTTGATGAATTCCGCCGCATTGTGTACGCGGATGGGCCGCTTTCGTTTCGTCTCGGCCTGCAATATTTTGTTCACCAGAATCAAGGCCCTGAAATGACCTGGCGCGAATCCGGCCGTACGCCGGTTCTCGGAAAGCTATTTTCGGATTATCTCGAACAGCGTCTGGGTCCGGCGCGCAAGGCGGAAGAACCGATCGAGCAGCGTCACAAGAATATTGCAGCAAGCATGCAGGCGGCGCTCGAAGAAGTCCTGGCGAAACATTGGAACGCGCTGGCGGAAAAAACTCAGCAAAAAGCGCTGTGTCTTGCCGGCGGCGTCGCCTTTAATTGCGTTGCAAACGGAAAAATCTTCGAATGCTCGCCGTTCGAGCGCGTCTACGTGCAGCCTGCTGCGGGAGACGCGGGATTGTCAGTGGGGGCAGCGTTCGCTGTCAACCATCAAGTCCTTGGACGGCCGCGCGAATTCGTCATGGCGCAAAGCGGGTGGGGACCCGGATTTTCGTCGGAGCAATTGCGTGGGGCGATCGAACATTTTAACGGCTCTGGCGACGAGGTTCGGATCTCTGAACTTGCCGAGGACGCGCTCGTGCAAGAGACAGCACGGCATATTGCCGCGGGAAGAGTGATTGGCTGGTTTCAAGGGCGGGTGGAATGGGGTCCGCGCGCGCTCGGCCAGCGGAGCATTCTGGCCGATCCCCGGCGCGCCGAAATGAAAGATGTTCTCAACCGGCGCATTAAGCATCGCGAGTTGTTCCGGCCGTTCGCGCCGTCAATTCTCGAAGAAGCCGCTGGCGAATATTTTGAGAAGGCTCATCCTTCGCCTTTCATGACGTTCGCGTACCGCGTGCGTTCGGAAGGGCGCGATCTGATACCCGCTGCAACGCACGTGGACGGCACCGCGCGGCTTCAAACAGTTAACCAACGCGCCACGCCGCTTTATTGGAGACTCTTGCGGGCATTTGGCGATCTGACAGGAGTGCCGGCAGTTGTGAACACATCATTCAACGATAATGAGCCTATCGTCTGCCGCCCGGAAGAGGCCCTCGATTGCTTCCGGCGCACGCAGATGGATGTTTTGGTGATGGGAAATTTCATTTTGGAGAAGAAGCTAGCATTGGCATCTGGCACAGAAGCTTTCGAAGGGGTTGTGAAGCGCGCGAATTGAGTTTGATTGCCCAACGCGCGTTGTGGCCGCCGTTCAGAGTAAGCTCCGGCGGTCAGACAGAAACTTGGGACTGTCCAATGCACATTCTGCTGTTGAACGAATACTACCCGCCCGACACATCCGCCACTGCAAAAATGGCGTCGCGCAGGTGGCCGAAACTCTGGCCCAGCGCCATCGAGTGACAGTGGTCGCAGGGCGGCCATCCTACGATCCGGATGAGCGCTACCCTTACGCGCTCCTGCGCCGGAATAAGCGCAACGGCGTGATGGTCGAACGGGTCGGATCGACGACGTACCCACGTCACGTCATGCGACGGCGGGTTTCAAACTATTTATCGTACCTGGCGCTTGCAGTTCCCCGCGCGCTTTCGATTCGCGCCGATGTTATTCTCGCGATGACGGATCCTCCGGTTGCCGGCATTGCGGGCGCGTTTGTTGCGCGGATGTCGCGGCGTCCATTCGTCTACAATATTCGGGACATGTATCCCGACATGGCCATAGGGGGTGACATTGTCCGGCCGAGTGGGTGGGTGCGGCGGTGGGAGCGAATGCACCGGGCCGCTTTGGGCCAGGCGGCCCGTGTGATTGTTCTCGGCGACGATATGCGCGAGCGCATCCTGTCCAAAGGAGTGGCTCCGGAACGCGTTGTGGTTGTACGGGATGGGGCGACGATATCAGGTTCGATGCCAGACATTGGCGATCCCGTGGTGCAGGAAATTCGCGGAGGCTTCCGCTTCGTCGCATTGCACGCGGGTAATCTCGGATTTTACGGCGCTTGGAGTACTCTGTTGGAGGCGGCAGAGATACTACGCAACGAAAATACCGGCCTCGTGTTCATCGGAGATGGGGCAAACCGCGCATCACTCGAAGCATCTGCCTCTGCCTCGCCGAACGTGCGGTTTCTGCCGTTTCGTCCAGTTGAACAGGTGCCGCACGTGATGATGGCGGGGGATATACACATCGTTACAGTACGCCGAGGTCTCGAAGGGATCGTGGTGCCAAGTAAGCTGTATTCGATACTTGCCGCGGGCCGTCCAGTTCTTGTTGTGGCGGCCGCTGAAAGCGATGCAGCGGGTATCGTGCTGAAATCAGGCTGCGGGATGGCAGCCGATCCCGACGACCCGGCCGCGGTTGCCGCGGCTATCCGCGCCATGCGCGCCGACCCGGCGCGGCTCTTGGAAATGTGCCGGCGCGCGAGGGAGACCGCGCACCACTATGCTAGAGTCGATGAACTGAAACGCTTCGTTGGAATCATGGAAGGCGCGGTGCAGGAAAAGAACGGCAAGGCTCCCTCTGGCATCGCAAGCGAACTTTCCCAGTCTTAACACGATGAAAATTCCAACCGACTTGATCGCGTTCGCCGTGGCGCTGGTGACCTCGCTGGCGCTGACGATTCCAGTCCGGCGCATGGCGCTTCGTTACGGGATGGTGGATCGGCCGGATTCCCGCAAAGTGCACGTCAAGCCGATTCCGCTTCTCGGCGGCATCGCCATCTATCTCGGCTTCGTGCTCGCGATTCTGCTCACGCTTCCTGCGGTGCCGGAGCAGCAGATTATCGGCATTCTCGCGGGCGCGACCCTTCTTGCCGTCGTTGGGTTCCTCGACGATGGCGGTCTGTTGCATCACCAGGTAAAACTGTTCATCGGCATGCCGGCCGCCGCGATATTCTTGCTGACATCCGGAATTCGAGCGCAACTTTTTTCACCGTTCGTGCCGGGAGCCGCGGGCGTGGCGCTTGACGCCTGCTTCACGATTATTTGGGTTGTGGGCATCACGGCGTCATTCAGCATTCTGGACCACATGGACGGCCTTTGCGCCGGCGTTGCAGCGATGGCCGCGCTGTTCTTCACGATCTCGGCAAGCATGAACGGCCAGACGCTCGTTTGCACGCTGGCAGCCGCCACGCTTGGCGCAGCGGTCGGATTTCTGCGGTGGAATTTCAATCCAGCAAAGATTTTCATGGGCGATGGCGGCGCGATGTTCCTCGGGTTTCTGATGGCGACCCTCGGCCTAAAAATTAGGCCGATAAATATTGCGTTTCCGGTTACCTGGCTTGTCCCCGTGTTAATTCTCGCCGTTCCGATCTTCGATACCAGCCTGGTCATCATCTCCCGCACGCGACGCGGCTTGCTTCCCTTCACGTCTCCCGGGAAGGATCACACGGCCCATCGACTGTCGAATCTGGGGCTGGGCCAGCGTGGCGCCGTTCTGGTGATGTACCTTTTCGGCGCTGTTTCAGGCGGACTCGCGCTTCTCGCTCCCTGGTTGTCGGCAGCCACGGCGTATGCGCTGGCAGCAATGCTCGCCGCATGCATGCTCCTCGCAGTTTTTTTCCTCGAGAGCGTCCCGTACGAACGCCAAGGGAAGCTTCATAAACCTTCAGAGGCGCGCTGAGAGTTTTCTAAGACCGTGCTTCTCTTTGGGGGATAGGTGCGTCTAGGCTATACTTTCGTGAGAGTCTTTCCGCGCTGAATGCACGAAGCGGGCAGTCCGCGCGGACAAAGAGATGTTTCAATGCAGCGGCTTACTGAGAGCCGCATTGCGTTTTAATTCTGCTTTTCCCATGAGGCCGAACCTTACGGACGATTATGGCGCGCCAGCAAAGCAACCCCGCGAACGCGTCTCTGCCCACATCCCGCTCCGAAGCCGGAAACGTTGCGGTGATAGGCGGATCGGCAGCCGGGCTTTTTACAGCTTCGTTGCTCGCGCGGCAGGGACGTCCGGTACGCGTGTTCGAGCGTATCGAATCGCTCGAGCCAGCGGAGCGCACGCTGATCGTCACTCACCAGATGCGGCATTTGCTGGGCCGCACGGCTGAGGGCTGCATCGCCAACGAGATTCGCCGGTTCGAACTTTTTACGGACGGCCGCTCCGCGACAGTACCTCTGACGAATCCCGATTTGATCATCGAACGCCGCGCTTTGATCCAGAGCCTCGCCGGAGAAGCTGAACGCGCCGGCGCATCTATTGAGTTCGGACGCCGCTTCCACGCGATGCATCCAAATGGCCGTGGTGTGGTGCTTGAAGTCGAGCGATGCAGCGACGGAATGCGCGAGGAAGTCCACGCGGAAACTGTAGTCGGCGGCGACGGAGCGACAAGTTGCGTGGCGCGCGCGGCAGGGTGGCCGCCTCTACGCACCGTGCCTCTGGTGCAGGCAATCGTACGGCTGCCAAAGGATATGTCGCCGGATACAGCGCGCGTGTGGTTTGTTCCGCAAGACACTCCCTATTTTTACTGGCTCATCCCGGAATCGCCCACGCGCGGCGCGCTTGGCCTCATCGGCCTTACCGGTCCTGAAACGCGACGTGCTCTGGAGCAGTTTCTCGAGAAAAAACAACTGGAACCGATTGAATTTCAGGGTGCGCGCATTCCCGTGTACACGCGTTGGGTTCCGGTCAGGCGAAATGTGGGAAGAGGCGCTGTCTATCTAGTGGGGGACGCAGCCGCCCAGGTGAAGGTCACCACCGTCGGCGGAATTGTCACCGGCTTGCGCGGAGCTCTGGGCGTCGCGCAGGCGATTCTCAATGGAGGCGCAAGCCGTGAATTGCAGATGCTTCGCCGCGAACTGGACGTTCATCTTTTGCTCCGCAAGTCGATGCACGATTTCGAACAGGCCGATTACAGTTATCTGGTGGATTTGCTGAGCGACCCTACAAAGCAATCGCTGGCCGAGTATTCGCGTGATGAAGCCTGGAAGATTCTGTGGCGCGTCTGCCTTCGCCAGCCTCGGCTGGTGCTACTGGGAATACGCGGGCTGCTAACCCGCGGGCGCCCGCTCTCGCAACCGCACGGCTGAGCCGGGGCTGGCGCGGATCGTTCCGTGAAATGCGGAATTACTTGATGCTGCGCCTGTCCGTGATACAAACCAGCTAGCATGTACATTTTGGGTCTCTCTTCGATGGTGCACGATGCGGCGGCCGCCCTGCTGAACGAGCGCGGCGTGGTCGCTGCGATCGAAGAGGGAAAACTCGCGCGTTCGCGGTCAGCCGCGGGGATACCTCGCCTGGCGATTCAGCATTGCCTGGACCGCGCAGGCATCGACTGGCGCAGCGTCGATCAGATTGCCATCGCCAGCCGTCCCGCAGTCGCATGGCGTCGTCAGACGCTGTTTCGCACGCGTCTTGCACCGCTCAGTCCCCTTTCGAGCGGCTATTTCCTGAACAAAGCGTTCGGTGAGCTCGGCCGCGAGCTAAACAATTTCCGCATCGTGCGCGCTTTGGCCGACGGTCCCGAAGGCCGCGTTGCAGGCTACGATCATCATCTGTGCCACGCCGCCAGCGCCTATTTCGCGTCCGGATTCGAGCGAGCGTTGATCGTCACGCTCGACGAACGAGGCGACGGGCGCGCTGGCTTTGCTGGTATCGGTGAAAACCTTCAGATTCGCGAACTGGCTTCCGTCCATCTTCCACATTCGCTCGCCTGGGCTTACACACAGTTCACGACGCTGCTGGGCTTTCGGCCGCATGCAGACGAGCACAAAACGCAGTGGCTAAGCCTCGCAGGAGAGCCGATCTTTGCCGATTTTTTTCTGAGTATTCTGCGGCGTCATCCGCCGGGACCACCGCGTCTCAACGGACGATATTTTCAGAATGAGTTTGCGGGCCAGATCTCTTTCACCGAGAAGTTTTACGCGCGTCTGGGAACCTCTCGCGATTCCGAAGCGATGCTTGGCGACCCGCTCCGGGCTAATATCGCAAGCAGCGTGCAAAGGGCTTGCGCAACCGTGGTCTGGGACTGGCTGGAATCGCTGCGCAACCGGACGGCGGAACGCAATTTGTGTTTAGCGGGCGGACTTTTTTTGAATCCGCTATTGGTTTCGGCCATTGAGAAGAACACGGGTTTCGAGCGGATTTTCGTTCAACCTGCGACGGGCAACGAAGGCACTTCCCTGGGTGCTGCATGGCTTGCATGGCACAAAACGCCCGGGGCGGCGCGATTCGAGCGCATGACGAACGTGTACGCAGGACCCAGTTATCCCAACGAAGCCATCAAGCAGGTGCTCGACAACTGCAAAGACGTGTATCGCTGGTGCGATTCAGAAGATCGCAAAATCGAAGAAGCAGTGCGGCTGCTTGAGGCTGGAAAGATCGTTGCCTGGTATCAGGGCGCGGCGGAATTTGGACCGCGTGCATTGGGGAACCGCAGCCTGCTTGCATCGCCCTGGGCGCCCTATGTAAAAGAAAATTTGAACGACTACGTGAAACATCGGGAATCATTTCGTCCGTTTGCGCTCTCAATGCCGGCCGAGCATTGCGCGCGCTACTTCGAGTGTTCGGCGAATGGCCGGTTCATGACGACGATGGCAACTGCAAATGAAGAAGGCCGGAAATTGCTCGGTGGCTTGCCGGCGGGGTTTCTGTTGCCTGGGAACCTGGTGCGACTGCATGTGGTGGACGCGGAGGACAATCCTTTGCTCTGGAAGCTGCTCAAGCGATCCGGCGAAAACGCCCCCGCGCCAATACTCATTAACACGTCCTTCAATCTTTTCGGCGAACCGCTGGTCGTGAGCCCTCGGGATGCGGTTCGGAGCTACTACTGTTCCGGAACCGACGCTCTGATTGCCGGCAGCTTCTTGCTTACCAAGCATTAATGAAAACATCGGATGATCTGCGCGCGAGAAGCAAAACTTTCCGACGCCGGCGCGTCGCCGTTGCGATGCTGCTTTTTGCGCTGGCTGTTCTCTGTTTGGTCTCAGCCTTCCGGGAGGCCGGCGTGTGGCTGGTGAGAGAAGATACTCTCGCGCCTGCGGATGTAATTTTCGTCTTGAGCGGAAGCATGCCATATCGCGCTGAGGAGGCGGCCAAAATTTATCGCCGGGGGTATGCGCCGGAAGTCTGGGTCAGCCGCCCGCTGGGCCCCGCCGAGAACTTTCAGCAACTCGGAATACGCTACATCGGCGAAGAAGAGTACAACCGCGAAGTTTTGATCCATGAAGGAGTTCCCGAATCAGCGATACGCATTCTGCCGGATGAAATCGTCGACACCGAACAGGAAATGGAAGCGGCGTCGAACGAAATGAGGATCACAGGCAAGAGACGAATCATCATCGTCACTTCGCCGGAGCACACGCGGCGAGTCCGAGCGCTGTGGAGAAAGCTCGGCTTGAAAAATTCAATGGCGATCGTTCGGGCAGCGTCGGAAGATCCGTTCGATGCGTTCCATTGGTGGCGCAACACGCGAGACGCCCTTGCCGTGGTGCGAGAATACTTAGGCCTGCTGAACGTCTCGGCTGGACTGCCAGTGCGGCCGCATTCCGGGGAGTCTGAATGACACTCCGGAGCTAGCCCTCGGCGTTGCTCAGCCATGTGGGCCGGTCCGCAAGCCGCCGGATCGTCCAGGATTGTTTCCGCAATACCTGCTGCCAATGCCTGGCCAAAACTGCAAAAACAAGAACAACAATGACGGAGATTCCCATTGCTGGCAAGAGAATTTCCATACGTGCGCTATCCGGATGTCGCGCGGGGTCGAGCGGATTCTACTACTAAATCGCCCTAGCGCGCATGCAATCGGAACATTTGGGATTTGTGATTTGGCTTGGCGGATTTCGCCAGCTATACGAAAATAGAATGTACGTTAAGCGTTCTTCATAAGTTAGCGATCCGGGAGATTTCCGTTGAAAATTTCCGTGATAGGGGCTGGCTACGTCGGCCTGGTGACCGGCGGATGTCTGGCTGCAATCGGCCACGAAGTAATTTGCACGGATAGCGACGCGGCAAAAATCAAGACTCTTGAAGCAGGGCGGCTGCCCATCTACGAGCCGGGCCTGGATTCCGTGGTTGCGACCGCACGCAAAGAGGGCCGTCTGACTTTTACGGCCAATCCCGCGGGCGCCGTTGCGGCGGGAGACGCAATTTTTATTTGCGTTGGCACGCCGCCTCTTCCCAACGGCGACGCGGACTTGAGCGCGATTGATCGGGTGGCGCGCACCATCGCCATCGAAGCTCGCTCACCCAAGCTCGTGATCGAAAAGAGCACCGTGCCGGCGCAAACGGGACAGGAGCTGCAACGCGCGCTTTCCGTCTACGGCCGCAAGAGCAATTTATCCTTCCGCGTTGCGTCGAACCCTGAATTCCTTCGCGAAGGAACAGCCGTCGAAGATTTCCTTCACCCCGACAGGATCGTGGTTGGTGTTGAGGATGAAGCGTCCGAGCGCCAACTCCACGAGATTTACCGGCCGGTCCTGGAGCGCAAATTTCATTGCGTCGCGCACGCTGGGAAATGCCCGGATGGGCGTCGGCCCGAATGGCTGGTGACCACCATCAACAGCGCCGAGCTGATCAAGCACGCTTCGAACTCATTTCTGGCGCTCAAAATCTCCTACGCCAACATGGTCTCGGACCTCTCGGAGCGTCTCGGAGCAAATGTGGACGAGGTGTTGCACGCAGTGGGAACGGACCCTCGGATCGGCAAGAGTTTTTTTCGCGCGGGAATCGGATTTGGAGGCTTCTGCCTGCCGAAAGACTTGCAGGCGTTCGTACATCTCGCAGAGCGCTCCGGCGTGGATTTCTCGATGTTGAAGGAAGCAGAAAAAGTGAACCACGCGCGCATTCATCGCTTTGTGGAGAAAATCAAGCGAGCGCTCTGGGTGGTGAAGGACAAGCAGATCGGCGTGTTAGGACTGGCCTTTAAGCCGAATACGGACGACATTCGATTCGCGCCGGCAATCGATTTGATTTCCGCCCTGCTGACGGAAGGAGCTCACGTTCGCGCTTACGATCCCGAAGCAATGGAACGTGCGCGCGCGTCGTTCCCGCATCTTGGGTATGCCGAATCCGCCTACGACGCGGCAGCCGATGCCGAGGCATTAGTGATCGCCACGGAATGGGATCAGTTCCGGCATCTCGATTGGGACCGCGTCCGGGAATCAATGGCCAGGCCGCTGATTCTCGATGGCCGCAACCTGCTTTCTCCGCGTGAAATGAAAGCGTATGGGTTCGAGTATTATTCGGTTGGCCGTCCAGATTGATCGGGATGAATTGCAGGGCACGACAACCGAGGAACGGCCGCTGTGAACTTTAGCTGTCAGCGTTCTTCCCAATCCACTATCGCGGCTGGTTCGTTTCAGCAAGCTTTTTGCGGAAGTAATCATACGTACGGCGTAAGCCTTCCTCGAGCTGTACCTTCGGTTCCCAATGCAGGATGCGCTTCGCCTTGCCGATATCGGGGCAGCGTTGTTTGGGATCGTCCTGCGGCAAAGGATGAAGCACGATTGGAACATTCGCGCCGACCAGAGCGCGTACCCGTTCGGCGAATTCACGAATCGTAATTTCATGAGGATTTCCGACGTTCACCGGATCGTGCTCGTTCGATTCAAATAAGCGATAGATGCCCGCGAGCAAATCCGAGACGTAACAAAAGCTTCTGGTCTGGCTGCCATCGCCATACACGGTGATTGGCTCTCCGGCAAGCGCCTGGTACAGGAAATTCGGCAGCGCGCGGCCGTCGTTTAAGCGCATGCGGGGGCCGTAGGTGTTGAATATGCGCACGATGCGCGTATCGAGGCCGTGGTAGCGGTGATAGGCCATCGTCAAGGCTTCGGAGAAACGCTTGGCTTCGTCGTACACGCCACGCGGCCCCACCTGATTTACGTGGCCCCAGTAGCTTTCCGGCTGCGGGCTGACGTCCGGATCGCCATAGCATTCGGAGGTCGACGCCATGAGAAACTTTGCTTTCTTCGCGAGCGCGAGGCCGAGGCAGTTGTGAGTTCCCAACGAACCCACCTTGAGCGTCTGTATGGGCAGCCGTAAATAGTCCGGCGGACTTGCGGGCGAGGCAAAATGGAATACAGCATCCACCGCGCCAGGAACATCGATGTGTTTTGTTACATCGTGACGCTTGAATTCGAACCGGGGATTCTCGCGAAGGTGAGCGATATTGTCCTCCGAACCTGTGGCGAGATTATCGAGGCACAAAACGTCCCATCCGTTCTCAATCATCAGGTCGCAGAGATGTGAGCCGAGAAATCCAGCACCGCCGGTAATTACCGCTCGCAAATGAATGCTCCTTGCGCCCTGATTCGCACGAACGCCGCAGCCAGCATTATGTCTGAAAAAAAGACGGCGGAGAAGGGCCGCGCTTGGAAGATCGCGATCGCGGAAAATGGCGGATTTTCCAATGCGCTTAGTGAATAGTTACGAGCCGGTCTGATGGAAAAGCGGTCGTGTGGTCCGCGACAATCTTCCAGCCTTCAGGAAATCTCTGGAAATTCAGAGTAAAGTCTCCGGATGGCCTATCGTTTTCGCGTTCAAGCTGGTATTGCCCGGTCGCGAAAGCGGCGTCCTCGCAGACGACGTGTATCTCCAGGTTTGAAAACGTGAGGCGGCCCATGGCTTTTCGGTCGGGGTAATGTTTCCGGTAACGATCCAGCAGGGTTTGCCATCCGTGCGAAACCCCATCGGCGCTGACAAATTCCGTTTGGCTGGATTCCCAGTATCCACTCATGAATCCATCGATATCCCCGCGATTCCAAGCGGCAGTCTGATCCTGAAGCACTTGGCGGATACTTGCTTCCGCGGACTGAGCCACAACGGGTGTTGGCTCTGAGATTGCGATGAGAGGCCCAGTGGTGATGGAGAGAAGAATCACAACAAACCCCCAAAGAATTGGTCTCGCGTGTTTGCAGCTCATCAGTTTGTCGCCTCCATAGGTTGACTCTACAACGCCAGCGCCAGAATTTCGGGGATTTCGTTCGGGCTGCAATTATATTCATATCGCCGAGGCACCGGCGTAACCCATCTGCTCGTCCTGCTGGTAGGGGTACGCTAGTTCTATTGTCTCCCGCAGCCCTCGGCGGCAAACTACGGTCGGTCAAGGACAATGCTAATCGCAGCTTTTATCTTCGTGATGGCGGTTGCCGCTCTGCTTCAATTCGGCGTGTGGAGTTGGCGCGCTGGCTTATTGCGTGGGGCTGCCCTGGAGCACAGCTTCAGTTTGGATGTTCAAAGCAACCCGGTCGCCCAGATATTATTGGAATCACAAGACTTCCCGGAAGTTATGGGCTATCAGAAATTGTGCCCTGAACTGGGCGGCGGGTCCGGTTTGAGAGCTGTCTCTCTTTATTACCGGTTAGTGAGGATGTTGGGCGTCGCGGGCGATATGATGTTCCCTTCGGTGCCGGCATGGGCAGGCCGCGAAATGGCCCTGTGCACGCGATATGCGGCCGTCGTGATGGTGCAGCGTCTAGAACGAAACCAAACGCTGGCCACCCAGGCCCGCTCGTACTAGCGATTCGATCCCTGCCCCTGTTGATTCTTCAGACTCCTTCCATTCAACCCTTGTGAACTGGGTCCTAGAACTACTGATATTATTCGATTATCCAAGGCTGCGCGAATCGGGGTGGGCCGAGGCGGTTTCAGCGCTCGCTGTCATGAAACAGCCCCACTTCAACGGACAGAGGAGCACAACGATGGTTACGCGAAAGGGCCCCTTTTGGGTCGTGCTGTGTTTTTCCGCGATCTCGCTCGGCCTCTTGGGCTGCGCCGGCGCACCCCCGATTCGCGTGTTCTTGACACCCAGCACTCCTCAGACAATCGACCAAGGCCAAACGCTGAATCTTGCCGCTACCGCTCCAGCAGACACGACGAATTCCGGAGTTAGTTGGTCAATTTCGCCTGCAACGGGTGCCGGTGTGCTGATGAATACAACCACGACTTCAGCGACGTATGCGGCTCCCGTTAGCGTCACGAGCGCCACAACCGTAACCATCACGGCTGCGTCGGGGCACAGCCCGAATCGCTCATCCTCGCTGACAATCACCGTGGAACCGCCGCCTGCGATTCCAGCGACTAGCCTGCCTTCGGGCAATCAGGGGTCTGCATACACCGCTACTGTGAGCGCCAAGGGCGGCATCCCTCCCTACGTTTTTTCTGTCGCATCTGGTTCGCTTCCGGCCGGTCTAAACCTGACCGCGAGCAGCGGGAATTCGGTCACGATCAGCGGAACCCCCACGGCGCTGGGAACTTCGACGTTTACACTTCGCGTGACCGACGGCGGCGGCCTTTCGGGTGTCTCGCCATCTCTGAGCATCGCGATCAACCAGGCATTGCCGCTGCAAATTACCACGACGGCGCTGCCGAACGGCACGATCAACACCGCCTACCCGGCAACTACTTTGCAGGCAACCGGCGGCATTCAGCCTTACACATGGAGCATCACGACCGGCACTCTTCCGCCGGGACTGAGCCTGGCAACGAATGGCACGATCAGCGGAACGCCCACAACGGCCGGCACGTCGAACTTCACGGTTCAAGTCACCGACTCCGCAAGTCCGACGCACAACACCAAGACGGCAAGCCTGAGCATTACGGTTTCCGCGTCTACGCCGCTGCAAGGCAATTTCGCATTTGAGTTCAGCGGGAACGATTCCAACGGCCTTGTCGTGGCTGCCGGTAGCTTCACCGCCGACGGCCAGGGTCACATCACGAATGGAGTGGAGGACTTCAATACGGTCGGCGGCAGCCGCTTTCTCGCCCAGAGCTTTACTGGCAGCTACATATTGGGCGCGGACAATCGCGGCAGTCTCACCTTCAACGGCTTGACGCAGGGCGCGACCGTCTACGCATTTTCGATGGACTCAACCGTTTCCCATGGCCGTCTGATCGAATTCGATAGCACAAGCACGCGAGGCTCCGGTGAAATCGAAAAGCAAAGCCTGACGACATGTTCTACGACTACGTTGAACACAACGTACGCGCTGGGCATGTCCGGTTTTATAAGCGCCGTAAGCGGCCTATCTCCCGGCCCGGTGGCACTCGCCGGAAGTTTCCTCGCGGATGGAGGAGGGCACTTCTCGACTGGCGAAGTCGACGCAAATTTGGCGGGGACGCCAAGCTCGGTGCTGGGATTCGGCTTTTCCGGCTCGATTGCGCCGGGCTCTAGTCCAGCGTCCTGTACTTTATCTACAATGGCTCTAACAACGGGATCCATGAACCTAAGCGTCTATCCTGTGTCCGCGTCGGAATTCTTTCTAGTCGAGACTGATGCCATCAACGCCGCGACTCCGACGCTTCTGTCCGGCAAGCTGCTTCAGCAATTCGGAGCGCCCTTTGCCGGGGCAAGCGCGCTCAATGCCAATAGCGTCGCCGCGCTCACCGGTCAGGTATTCACTTCAAGCAATGGAAGTTTTGTCCCCGATGTTTTGGTGGCGCAAATTTCTTTTCCAGGGAATAACAACTTCAGTCTGACCGATACGGAAAATGAAAATGGCACCGTCTTGACCAACGCCAACAATACCGGGACGTTCGCGATTGATCAGGTTGGCCGGGTGCAGTTCTCTGGAGGGACCGGCATTTTCAATTTCGTAATGTACATCATCAACGCGAACCAAGCGTTTTTTGTGACAACCAGTACAAATAGTTCGGGAAATGCAAGCGCGCTTCTGGGGGAGTTCGATCCGCAAAGCTCCACAACGCTGCCAGCTTCAGCAACTTTTGTGGAAGGGACCCTGCCTTCCGGAACTTTGACGACGCCCGATTACTCCGGCTTTTTTACGGTGACGGGAACAGCTGTAACTGGAACACAGGACACGAGCACGTCTGCCGGGAACACCTCGGGACAAGCGATTACTGGGACACTATCGAATCTGGACACCTCGATTGGCAGCGGGGATTACACGCAGTCGGCTCCAACAAATCTCAATGGTTTCTTCTACACGGTGTCGCCTACAAAGTTCGTCATGGTCACGACGACGCCGGGAGATCCCAATCCAGTGGTGATCGTCTTCGGAAACTAGCTGGTCGAGCTTGGAACACCAGGGCCGCCTTCGATTAGCTGGCCCTTTGTTTCGCGCGAGAACCCTCACCAGCGCGGAGCGAGCAACGTCCCTACGAACATCTGAGTCGGCGCGTCGCCGAGCGAGGTGTCTTCCATCTCTCGGTCAGTTAGCTCATTCCCCACCGCCTCTTACATTCAGTAGGCCCAGCGCATCAAGACCGCTCCAGTGGTGTATCCCGCGCCGACGGCGATCAGCAGCACCAAATCGCCCTTGCGCAGGCGCTTCTCGTTGACCGCATCCATTAGCCCCAAGGGGATCGTCGCAGCAGTGGTGTTTCCAAAGCGGTCGATGTTGACCATCACTTTCGAATCGTCCACGCCCAACCGTTCCTGCATTGCCCGGATAATGCGAAGATTGGCCTGATGCGGCACCACGAGCGCCAAATCGCGGCTCGTGAATCCGTTGCGTTCGAGCAATTCCACGGCAAGCTCGCTCATCCTGCGCACCGCGTATTTGAACACCTGGGCGCCTTCCTGATGGACGTAATGCATGCGCTTCTCGACCGTTTCCTGCGATGCCGGATTTAGAGAACCGCCGGCCGGCATGTACAAATTGCATCCGCCGGAGCCGTCCACGTCATGCGCGAAATCGATGATGCCCTCCGCATCCGACGCCGGCTCGAGCAACACCGCGCCCGCACCGTCGCCGAACAGCACGCACGTGGCGCGGTCCTTGAAATCGAGGATCGAAGTCATCACGTCCGTGCCAATCGCGAGTACCCTTTTGTGGGTTCCGGCGCCGACGAACTGCGCGCCCACAGTCAACGCGTAAGCAAATCCCGAACATGCCGCGGACAAGTCAAATCCCCAAGCTTTCTTCGCGCCCAGACGGTCCTGTATCAGACAGGCAGTCGCAGGAAAAAACATGTCCGGCGTGACCGTTGCCACCACGATCATGTCAATTTCTTCGGGACTCACGCCTTTGCTTTCGAGCAGTTTTCTGGCGGCCTCCGTTCCCAGATGCGATGCGGCAACACCGCGCTCCGCATAATGGCGTTCGCGGATGCCGGTGCGCGTGCGGATCCATTCGTCGTTGGTATCCACGAGTTTCTCGATGTCGAGATTCGTGACCGTGCGCGGCGGAACGTATCCAGCGACTCCCGTAATCTTCGCAGCGATGCGATGCCCCATGAATTTCTCCATTGTTCGGGAATAGTTTGAGATTGTATGCAATCGCGTCGGCAGGTGACAAGCGAAACACACGGCGCACGTGGGCCGCCGTCTGAGGGTGGCAGCGCGAACGGAACGCTAAGAATTACCCGGGAGGATTTCGTACCGGTAACTAATGGCGGCGGTCTTTCCGAGCATCGCAGCGACCGAGCAGTACTTGGTCTGGCTCAGCTCGATCGCGTCCCGGACCGCCTTGTCTTCGAGTTCTCCGCCCAGGCGGTAGTTAATTTCGATTTTCGTCCACACCGCCGGCGGCGCTTCGGCGCGCTCGCCGGAAACCGACACTTCGAGCGAATCGAGCTTCTGGCGTTTCTTGGCAAGAATCAGAACGACGTCTACCGACGTGCATGCGCCCAGGGCTGCAAGCAGCATCTCCATTGGCCCAGGCGCGGAATTGTGTTTGCGATCGGCATCAAACGGAACCGCGTGTCCAGATGGCATCGTGGCCATGAATTCCTCGCCACCCTTCCAGCGTATCGTTGCTGTTTGCATGACGGCTATTCCTTTGAATAACGAGAACTACGGTACGCTCCTGGCTTTCGAGCGAACCGTCTAGAGGTGGGTATTGAGGCGATCCGCAGCCGCCACCGGTTCTTTCGGAAGCGGCCTCGGCGTGCGCCGCATCGTATCGATGAATGCGCGGACGATTTCCGGATCGAATTGGCTGGATGCACAGCGCTCGAGTTCGGCAAACGCATCTTCCGGGGTGCGCGCTTTCTTGTAGGTCCGCTCGGAAGTGATCGTATCGTACGCGTCAGCAATGGCGATCACCCGAGCGCCATAGGGAATTTTATCTCCTTCCAGCCGCTCGGGATATCCCGTGCCGTCATAAAATTCGTGGTGGTGGCGCACCATGAGCCGGATTTTTTTCATGGCCTCGAGCGGCTCGAGGAGCTTAGCGCCCAGATCCGTATGCGTCTTCATCGTTTCCCATTCCGTGGCGTCGAGGGGGCCTGATTTATTCAAAATCTGTTCCGGAATTCCAACTTTGCCAACATCATGCAGCAGCGCCGCGAGCCGGATTTCTTCTACTTCCGCCGTCTTCAAGCCTAGCGACTGAGCGATCAACGCCGCGTAGGCGGAGACTTTCTGCGAATGTCCTTGCGTGTAGTGATCTTTCGCGTCAATGGCGAGCGCGAGCGAAGTCACCGTCTCGACGACCGCAGGCGGAAGCATATCGGGCGAATCGCCCTGGCCTCCCTCGGAGAGCGACCGCGTAAATTGTTCAAGACGGCGATACACTTCCTCGAACGCTTCCGGGCCCGTGGCGAAGAGGCGCTTAAGCGTGACACCCAGGTAAGCTTCGAGCACGTCTTTCTTCCATTCTTTCGTTTCGCTCGGGTCGTAATGCTCGGCGCTCGATACGGCATTTCCGCCTTGGTGCTTGGACAGGTACATCGAGGAATCGGCCACCTGGATGAGTTCTTGTGGCGTCGAGCCATGCACCGGGAATCCCGCGATGCCAAAACTGGCGGTGATGTTCTTATCGCGCAGCAGCGGATCGGAGGCAACCCAGCCGCGAAGCTTGCACGCAAGCTGGTACGCCTGCTCGACGGTAGTTTCCGGCATCAAGATCACGAACTCGTCTCCGCCGTAGCGCGCCACAACGTCGGAGCGCCGGCAATTCTGCTCCAGTATATGTCCGACGCGCTGCAGAACCACGTCGCCTTCGAGATGGCCATAATAGTCGTTGACGAATTTGAACCGGTCGAGATCCATCAGTACCAGCGCAAAGGAGCGGTTCGCACGCGTCGACCGCTTCCACTCGGACGACAGCGCCTCCATCAGAAAGCGATGCGTTTTCACTCCTGTCAAGCCGTCCGTAATCGCCTGTTCCTGCGCCTTCTGGAACGTCAGTGCATTGTGCAGCGCTCCGGCGAACAGGTCGGCGAGTGTCCGCAGCAGCAGCACTTCCTGTTCGCCGAATTCGCACGGCTCGGATGATTCCACGTAAAGCACGCCCATCAATTGTTCCGCATAGGTCACCGGCAGAGCAATGGCGCACACCGAGCCGGCGAGGACAGGTTGCGGCGACAATGGCGTTACATCGCGTACGATCTCCATCTGGCCGCTGCGCGCGACATGTCCCACCAATCCTTCGCCGAGCACGATCCGGCGTCCCACGGCATCGCGCCGCGATCCAGCTTCCGCCTGAATCATCAGTTCTTTAGCGGAATAGTCGAGAATGGCGATACCGATATGGTCGTAGCTAAGGGCATTCTCAATTTCGCCGGCGATCTTCGTCAGCATCTCGTCGGGATTGAGCGTCGTGATGGCATGGCCAGAAATGTTGTTGAGCAGCATCAGTTGCCGCGATTTCTTCTGTTCTTCCGCAAAGAGCCGCGCATTCTCGATGGCGATGCCGGCCTCGCTCGCCAGCACGCGGAGCAGCTCCACATGCCCTTCGTCGAACGCGCGCTCGTGCTGGCTATGGACCGCCATCACTCCGATCGCCCGGTCGTACAGGACGAGTGGCACACCGCAGAATGAACCCGCATGCCTCCCCGGCTGTATTCCCAACCGTTGCATTTCTTCGGCGAAATGATCGCGGACCAGGATCGGCTGCCGGGTTCGCATGATGTATTCGATCACGCGGTTTCCTGAAGGGCGCGTGTGCTTCGGCTGGCGCTCGCCTTCGATGATCTCCATGTCGAAACGCACTTCTTCCGTTTTTCGGTCGTAAAAGGCGATGAAAAAACTGCTTACGTCGAGCAACCGCCGCATTTCGGAATAGATCCGGTCGAAGAGCGAATCGGTCTCCAGCGTCGAGCTCAGAGCGCGGCCAATTTCATTCAGAATATGGAGTTCCTCGCTGCGGCGCGCGGTCTGCTGGACCAGGTAGCTGTTCTCGACGGCCATGCCAATTTGGTGCCCCAGCGCGAGCAGAAGGCGCAATTCCGCCGGGGTGAAATTGCGGTTGTCTGGACTTCCCAGCAGCAGCGCGCCAAGCACCCGGTCTTTCGCCTGAAGGCTAATTCCCACGACCGTGCGCAATCCTTGCTCAAGAAACAACTTGCGCGCCCGGCCAAATTCGGCTTCCTTTTCAAGCGCCTCGTAATTCGAATCGGATTCAAGATCTCGGAGCACGACCAAGCCTCCGAGGCGCGCCACGAGATTCACGATGTAGTTGTCGAGATCATTTTCCTGAATCGCCGGGCATATGCCTTCGTTGAGTCCGGTCACGACGACCGACGTCGGACCCGTGGCCTCGCCGTAATGCAAGATTAATGCGCCGGCGGGAATACGGACGACGTTGAGAACGCGGTCCAGCGCCTGGGCCAGCATTTTCTGGATTTCGCCGCCGACGAAACTCGACGTAGCGAGGTTCAAATTCGAAAGCGCCAGCATGTTTCTCTCGACGCGCCGCCGCTCCTCTTCATAGACGGCCGTCACCATGAGCACGCCCGCGAACAACAGGGGCAACATAGCCAGAGGAATGAGATTTTTGCCCGCCAACCATCCGATACGGGACTGAAAAACGGTGGTAGCGCGCAGCACTCCCCACGCGGCGAAGGTCAAGGCGAGCAGGATGTCTCCGCGCGTTTGCTGTTTACGTCCTTCTTCCCAGAATGTTCTCGCGATCAGGAGGAACAACAGCGCAACGCCCAGGCCGAGCGGCGCTGCCACCCAACCTCGGGAATAGGCGAGCGCCCACACCGCAGCCACCGTGGCTCCCGCAACCACTCCGCGCAGTTGCAGGCTGAGCTGCGAATACAGCCGCGCCGAACAATAAAAACTCAGCGCCGCAATAGCCAAAATCCATTCGGTTAGCGTCCCCGTCCAAGCGGGCGCGTGTCCGGTTTCGGCATAGGCGGGTCCGATGAAGTGGAGGGCAATCAGCCCCCAGCTGAGCGCCCAGACCAGCAAGTAGGTCTGCCGTTTCTGGCGATACACGAAAGCGAAGAATATTGCCAGCAGCAACGCCGCCGCGATAAGAACAACTCCGCTCGTTTGAACTTGCATAGACAGTTTGATGTCTCGTAACTCTGCGCCAAGGAACCTGCTCTGAGAATATCAGAAAACATCCGGCGCTCCAGAACCTCTATCCAGCCGCGTTTCGTGGAGGTCAACGTTTGGCGGTTTGGGGTTAGGGGATAGGCGACCTTGAAACTGCCCTCTTTGCTGCAAAATGGTGCATTTCTAGGAGATAGTGCTTCGCGAACGCGCGCTCTTAGCGACCCACAATTGGTTACGTCCTGTTGCTGGTAGGATATCGTTCAACTCTATAGAGCAGGTTCACAACGATAAGTCGCCACTGCTGCATCAGCCCGCCATCGATTGGCGGGATTTTGAGCCCGTGTACAGCGAGATTTTTTAGACGAGCTGCTTGTTCTAAAATTTCGTAATCTAGCTTTTCGATAACTCCCTTTGAATACAATGTCTTGACCATCGTTTGCTATCGATGACTTTTCGTCTGGCTTAACTGATGTAAACGAACGCTGCGTGCGAGTTTCTGTAAGCGGCTTAACGCAGTCTGGGAACGATCCTGGGCTCGATCTTGCCGCGCGGCTGTTGTCGAATCCTCCAAACTGCGAATCGATGCTATATTCTGTGCCACCATGCCTGGGAAAGAAATCCCTGAGGAAGATGGCGGCTCTCAAATGAGGCTGTACTTTTCAGACTTCTTTGAAGTGTCCGCCTCACAACTAAGATCGTACGGCGCGTTTGATATTTCCCTCGTCTCTGACCTTCCGTTGTTTATCGACCCTTTTCTTCTGTTCAACAGTCGAAAGTCGCAGTATCGTAAACTGCACAAAGATATAATCAAATATCTGAGATTTCTTAAGCGAAAATCTGCCGCCTCGCATTTGGATCCTGGATTGATACAGTCGCTCTATCGCTTTCCAGAAGTTGATCAGAACTGGCTCGGTTTCACTGCGGAGGGCAACAAAGGACGTGGGTTGGGCAGCAAGTTCGCGAACACACTTCACAGAAACCTTCACCGCATTTTTTCGGAATTTGGGAACGAGAATGTTTCGCGCGGCAGTCATCTTGAAAAACTCTGCCTAATAGACGATGGAGTTGGGAAGGACAACATCAGCGACTTCACAACAAATCTAATAAAGCGCTTCTTGCTGAAGTACACGGAAGCCTTTGCCAAGCGCTTTATTCATCCTCGGTTGAAGAGAAGATTCTCAGTTCCTCGGGTGCGCTTCATTTACGGTACTGAGACTTGGCATTCACAAGAGTTTGTATTGCCATGTTTCAAGGACGACTATGTCTTGCTCACTCCCAAGGATATGCTGGCGAAAGAGAACACCTGGATCAACCGAGCGGACCTTGTCACCGATTTTGAAAGATTGTGCGATTCCGTTTCCAATACGGAGTTGCGAGCAAAAATTAACAATTACTTCATTAGAGTTCTTCCAGAGAAGGCAACGCCTAAGCAACGACGTAACGCCGCTAGCGAGACCATCTACCACTTCCCGAAAATAATCGACTATTTCATTCGGCGAAAGGAACAACTAGGACGGGAAGCCGAAAGCATAAGTTCCAGAAGAGTTAAATCATCCGAAACTCTTTACCATGAGCAATTTGGACGACTAGTTGACTTGCTCGCCCGACAGTCAGAGTTCTACCGCAACAGCGGACGAACTTATGACGAAGCGCTCTGTCGGGTCCGCTTCCTTAAGGACGTAATTGAAAACAAGGGCGGCCACAAAATCTTCTACGTTAAGGGCCAACTATTGCAACGCGAAAGCGATGCCCACATTCTTTATAGGTTTACGTGGTACGCCACGCCATCAGACGTAAGTCGCGAAGTGAACGATGGGCGGGGACCAGCCGACTACAAAATATCACGCGGCAGTACAGACAAATCAATAGTCGAATTTAAGCTTGCAAGCAATTCTCAACTCGAAAAGAATCTTCAACACCAAACTCAGATATACCAGAAAGCAAGCGATGCGCGGAAGTCCATAAAGGTGGTTCTGTTTTTCTCTGAAGCTGAACAAAACCGTTTGGAAGATATTCTGAAAAGACTGAAGCTCGACAACAAGGAAAATGTCGTGGTTATCGACGCTCGCGACGATAACAAGCCGTCTGGCTCGAAGGCCGCCTGAGAACCAATTCGTGGCCTTGGCGCATGTTCGCTGAACAGTTCCACTGTTTAATCGAAAGTGAGAGCAACCGTCCTAAGGATTTCTTGATTCTTTCGATGCGGACTGCTTCGTCCGGCTCTCATTTCAATCAGTGCTCTGCGAGAGATACGACCGCGACACTTCCTTACGAGAACCCTCAACGGGGGTTTTCTCAACACCGGCAATAATTTCGTTGCCCATTCATCGCGTCTCGCATCTGTGTATTCGGTGTAGACACTTTTCTCCGAGTGGATTAAACCCGCGTGAACGTTCTCTAGCTGATTCGATTCTTTCCCGATGTATTTGATCGCGTCGATCTGAACGCGCCGTCGTTGCAGTAAGCCAAGTGTTTCTCTCCTGCATATTTGCCCGTTTGCATCTGCGCACTTCGATTCTGGGTGAAATTCGTACTCACTTAGCACGTCGCCATAGGTCTTCACGCGCGCTGCGTGGCGCGTACCATGATGTCCAACCGTTGTGATCCGATATCGCTTTCCTGTGTAGAGGTTCAACCACTCCATTCCCAGCCACTTCTTGGAATTGAGTTCGAAAGGCGAGACGAGGTGGAAATCCGCCGGCTGACAATCAACGGGATGGCCGAGTGGGGCAACGTGACAGGTTAAGAGAAAGTTGAACGGTTTGATTTGGTCCGCGTACGGCTTCCCCGTGTTGAAAGCGATGAAGGGGCGCATGACTAGCGGGCTACTCAGTGTAATCCGTCCAATTGCCGGTAGAGTCTCGAATCTGTGTCTCTTCGTTGTGAGTGCGAGGCTGCGTCGAATTAACATGAGCCATGATTGTCCAATCCAATCGCGATCCTCGCTGTCGGGATTGCTTGGATTTAAGAGATGGCCTAAGCCATGCTCAGACCATCTGTCTTTGCGATTGTTGACGCCACGCTCCAACAGAACAGGCTCACGTTTGCGATTCAGCAAAAATAGTGCATACCGCTTAGCGGAGATCGCTAGACAGTAAAGCTGTCGCTGCCTATGTGTCTTCGGATCAAAATTATCTTCCTCAATCTTGAGAATCGATCCGGGTATCGCTGTTTTCTTGTATGGGTTAAGCGCAGCGAATTGTTCTGAAATCTTTCGAACCTGTAACCAAGATAGCGCTGTGATCGCCTCCTTATCGTTGCGACTTCGAAGCGGTCCGCCAGGACACGCAACAAGTCCGCCGTGCTTGGTTGCGACGATTGCCATAGAATCAGTGTCTTCCATCGCGTAAGTTCCGCCTATCTCCGTGACACAAGATTCGAGTAGCGCGAGCATCAGGCGAGCCGCTCCGGTAATGAGCGACGCAAGCGGTGGAAAACAATATTCCCCCGGAACGTCTGGATGTGAGACAGAACACGAAAATGATTTCGCATCTATTCCGTAGCAATTTACTCTGACTTTCTTGTCCGATTCCTGCCGGTTCATCTCCGCGTAGATGCCATAACTCGCTGCGTTCGCGAGAACTTTCAGTGCCTTATCGAGACGTCTCTCTTCCGTCTCTGACAGGTCGGCTCGTGAGGATGCGCGTTTACGCTCTTCGATGACAACCCTAAAGAAATCTTGTTTTCTCGGATCAACTCTCACAGCGCCCCGCAGCTTTACTGCTTTGAGGCGTTCGCGAACTCCGCGTGCTTCAAGGCGAAACCCGTCAACGATCCTCGGCACCTTCCCGGTGAGAAGAACACTTGCCGCTACATCCGGCAGCGAGTACCACAAACCATCGTTTCGCTTGCTGCCTTTCGCATATAAGTAATTGACAGCAACTTGCCAATCATTCGTCTGCAGACTGTATTGGCTCCGACTTGGAAGGATGTCGTCGTTTGGAATGATCTTCACAAATGCTGGCAGTCGGGTCCACGTTTCGGGCTTGAATAGCTCTGCACGAGTCAAACGCTTCAGAAACGACCGAATTTCTCGTTGGCAATGACAGACAATTTTGATTTGCTCTGCCATGACAAATCGCCAGAGGTTCATAAGGCTGTTCACTGTCGGATACATTGATAGGAAATCGACGTATACAACAGGGACAGGCGCTTTGCGAATGTGAGCGCTGGTACGTCCGCCGAAAAATGCAGACTGCGCGTACCCGAGAAATTTCCTCGGAAAGTGTGGCTGTCGCTCAAGGATTGGCGCAACTCCCATTGCGCGCAAATAGGCTTTGCCGATTGAAGCTGGTGAATAGGCTTTGGTCGCTTGTAGCTTGATAGGGTGACGCTCGTATTCTTCAAGGAGTTTGACTGCGAGTTCCGCAGTCGCCAAAACGTCGCGCCGGTTGTAATCGATGTATTCCTCAGTGATCTCGCCATGACGAGAAGCTTTTGCCTTGCGGTGCTCGACACCGAACACCTCGCACGCGGACTCGAGAGAATAGCTTTCATCAGTAAGTGCAAAGGCCAGCGTACGCAAGTCTAAGAAGTGACCCCGAAACTTGTATCCCTCTTCGGGCTTCCCGCTCGAAGAACCCTCTGGGATAAGGTCGGTCTTATCGGGCTTGAAGCATGCAGTGAAGCCCTTTAGGGCTCGTTTGCTATCGATTTGCTTTGTAGCAAATCTGGGCCGATAGGTGCTCGGGTGCTCGCAATCCTGGTTGTCACGGTACGTCCACAACCCTAGAGAGAATCCTCCTGCGAAACGACCTCGTGCAGCGGCAGAATCCCGAGCGATCCTGGACATATCGAATGGTAGATTGAATCCGACGACAAGGCACCGGCTTTTGTACGTCAGTCGATAAAATCGGTCCAGAAACTCAGTCAGCGTCAGCAACCGGATATGCCGTGCTCCCACGACTGCGGCTCGGTGTGACCTGGCATAACGTGAGAGTGCTCTCCAGTCTTTCGCAGGTAGATCGTCAGCGCAGAACAACGCTTCCTCGATACATTGACCGCTCTCGAAGAACCTATAGCTTCCAAACGTGAGGCGTTGTGTCGCGTCTATTCGCGTTTCGGTGTCAAAGACGAGCATCGCATCTGGCAGTCTCCAATGTGTGCTTCGACCTGTCTCGGTTTGTTTCTTTACCAATTTGGAAAAAACACGGATCGCAATGGGTAACGGAGCGTGCGGAGCTGAGATTTTCATCGCTTTGGCGCAAATCGGTCCAACTTTGTACTTCGCCACCATTTGCGACCGCGCGACTTGGTCAGCAGTGAGTTAAGGTATTCGAGAAGATCGGGAATCCAGGCGAGGAATTTGTCGATCATGTAATACAGCATGTCGATGAATCCGCGAATGTGTGCTGCAGCCGCGAGAAGCGGACTACCATCCGAATTTTCCAATGTCTCTTCGGGCCAGTCGTATTGAGCAACACTCAATGCAGCGCGATGGTCGTTAACAGGCATCGTAATCGTGGCGCGACCATTGGCTCTTCCCGCTGGGTGATGAGCGTCTAGTCTGCTCTTGCGCTGTTTCCGCCGCTGGCATGCCGCGCAGAGCATCGGTTTGGTGCCAGCGACTAACGCCTCGGCTCTAGACTCCCCGCATTTCGCACATTTCTGATTTCCAACCCTCCGTGACGCAATCGCTTTGCGCTGAAGTGCGAGAACCGGATCGCGAGGCGGAACCTTCTTCGGCATTCAGGCAATTCCCCCATAGATCGATTCGAACCCGAGAATTCCCGCCGATGCCTGCTGGTCTAATTTCTCCAGGTTGGTTAGTAGTGGAAGCCGTTTGCGATTGGCATCCCTTATGGTCTTGCGGCGAATTTTCTTCAGGCGTGATACATCGCCCGTTGCCAAGTACTTTTGGACGGCTGCCCAATATTCCCCGATAAGACTTGCTTCCTTTGAACTGCGCACTGCTATCTCGCGCACACCCTTCTCAGTTGGCAAAACCAGAACTCGCAGGAGTTTGTCACTGGCTTTAGCCACATATCGTCCACTCTTGTTTTTCCGCAGTGCTGGCTTTCCCAGTCGCAGAGTTGTGCGCGGGTTCAGGCCAAACTCGCGCGAAGCCTCTTTGAGCGACATTCCGTGTGACCGCATTTTCGAGACTGCGTGAGTGACCCGATTCCACGTGTCCTGAAATGTCGTTGATCTTGATGAAAAATCATTCAGCGTTTTCGCTGCGGTTTCACGAGACTTTCTAGCTCCGTGCCTTTGCTTCTTTTGTTCTCTCTTAGCCATAATGCGTGCAAGGTTTCATAGAAATTGACGTAGACTCAATTCGAATTCTGGGGATTTGGGGACGAAACCCTTTCAAGGCACTGATAAACGGAGAGTTGGCAGACCGACGAAAGTCGATTTCGAGCAGTTGGTGAAATATGAGTATCTTTGGGTCGACACCTTTCGCGGTCTGCGAGATGGCAATCCAGAGATCGAAACGTGGGTGCGAAGCGGAGGCGCGTTCATAAAAAAGAGCGGAACCGGTCAACAACAGGTGTTCATTCAGAAATTCGGAGATATGCCGCGTGTCATTACTCAGCCGAAGTTCAGCACGACACCCGACGAGTTGCGGACCTGGAAAATGCGCGTGCAGGAAGAAGAAGATCAATTTGAAGCAGACATGATGAGTCTGACCTCTCTCCCGTTCACGGCTCCCGCAATTCCAGCGGAGCGCGGCCTATGGGAAGCATTGAAGCGAGCAGAAACGGGTGCGCAGGTGCGGCGAATTTGCAAACGATCAAAGATTTGGCTCAAAACACGCCGGGACTTCCCTGGGGGCGGCTTCGCCGACTACTGGTATTGGAGACGAGTGTTGTACGAGCGGGCTGAAGAATTCTGTCGAGCGAAGCTTGATGCTAGATATCCTTCGCGCGATCAGCGAAAATCGGGAGATTATCGGCGGATCGAATATCTCGCTCGTGTTATGGCGGGTTTAACTCTTCGTCTTGCGCCCTCAACGGCCGTGGAGATCATACGAAAATTGAAGCATAGCGCCGCGTGCTCGTGCTGGAGATGTAGGTTCAGAATAGCCCCGCGTTATCCGACGAGCCTTGCGGTTTTTCTGTCTTGTGGAGACTGGTTTCGCGGAGGCTGAATTGTGAACCCTGCCCGTGGTAAAATTCACTCGAAAAGCGGGCCTGCCGCCTGTTGCGAGCAGACGACAAGCCCTAACCACCAAAGGAGGTCTAGCTCCAATGGCAGCTACGCAGACCCTACCGCATCCGCCTCACCACTGCAATTTCACGCCAATCAAACCCGAGTACGGTGTCATTACCCTCTTTGGTTACGGTATCAACGTGCATGTTGATCGTGGTCACTTATGCATGCGGGACGGGATCGGTGTTGTGCGCCGTCAAGGCCGTTTCGCTCGCGTGGGCCATGGAATCCGCCGCCTCGTGGTAATTGGAGCCGACGGAATGGTATCGCTTGCTGCACTCCGTTGGTTGGCTGATCAAGATGCTTCTTTCATTATGCTTGAGCGGGACGGGTCAGTGCTTGCCACGACCGGCCCGGTGCGACCGTCCGATGCTCGATTGCGACGTGCTCAAGCGCTTGCTAGTCATTCGGGGGCTGCGTTAGAGATCGCCCGAGAATTGATCATCCGAAAATTGGACGCACAGGAAAAAGTCGCTCGCGTCAGCTTGCAGGACGAAACGGTAGCGCAACTCATCTCCCAGATTCGCCCGGGAATTGCGACGGCGCAGAGCATTGGAGCTATTCGGTTGCTCGAATCGCGGGCGGCACGCTTCTATTGGGGCGCATGGAGAGATCGTGCGATTAATTTTTCGAAGAGCGATCTTCACCGAGTTCCCGAACATTGGCGAGTTTTCGGCACTCGTTTTTCGCCGTTAACGGGATCACCTCGGCTCGCGGCAAACCCTGCAAACGCAATGCTCAATTATCTCTATGCACTACTGGAATCGGAAACGCGGTTGGCCATATCCGCGCTTGGACTCGATCCCGGTCTCGGAGTGTTGCACACCGACTCACCGGCCCATGACAGCCTCGCATGCGATGTCATGGAACCAATTCGCCCGCAAGTAGATCGCTATGTGTTGGAATGGATCAGCCGGGAAACTCTTAGGCGTGAATGGTTCTTTGAGCAGCGTGATGGCAACTGCCGTCTTATGGGATCGTTCGCCGGTCGGCTTTCTGAAACTGCCGCCACTTGGTCCGGTGCGGTCGCGCCCATAGCAGAATGGGTTGCACAGGCGCTATGGTTGACCATACGAAAAGCGAGCAGCAAGCCCCGTCTGGCAACGCGGTTAACGCAGCTTCACCGTTGCGAAGTCAAAGGGGTGTTACCGGCATCTCCTTCAAAGGCTCCCCGTCCGGAAAGTTTCTGTCGCGTCTGCACAATAGCGATACCACGAGGTCGCACGTACTGCGCAAGCTGTTCAATGACTCTGACTACTGCCGGGCTTATCAAAGCCGCAGTAAAGGGACGTGTAGCCGCTCAAAGTGATCAGGCACAAGCTCACCGGGGAAAAACACAACAAGGACACGCCACTGCCCGGTATGCATGGAAGGAATCGATGAACCCGGAATGGCTCACCAAGGAAACTTACGAGAACGAAATTCAATCCCGATTGCCGAGTCTCACGCTCTCCGTGTTGGCATCGAAGCTCGGCATTTCAATTTCATACGCCGTAGATATTCGCAAAGGTCGCCGGATTCCTCATTCAAGGCATTGGCAAGTCCTTGCACAACTCGTTGGTGTCTCACGGGATGAGTGAAAGTGACCTTTACCGCAAAAAATGATGTATCAGCTAATGGTGCATTACTCTTAAAGAGTTAAATTTTTCTATCACTGAATCAGTCTGTGTTTCGATTACGCAACATGACAGCCAATGGAGCCAATTCGGCGCGCGTAATCCGACGGACGAGCTGGGCCGGGCGCTGATATTACTGGACAAGTACCTGCCCTAGGTCTATAACGCTAGGGATCGTGGAGGTTCAAATGAAGCGCTACAAATTTCTTATTCCAGTTAGCGTGGCTGCGAGCGTTGTTGCCGTGAACGCTTCCAAAGTGACTGCTAAGCCTGAGGCCATAATCGAGAGTGCCCCCGATGTCTCCCAATTATCGGCGGCTAAGACTTTCGCGCACCATTATCTGAGTAACGGCGAAGAGCATGCTCTTCTGTTGAAGCTGTCGGATGGGGTGCTTTCGGCGCAGCACTCATCGCATGTTTCACATGGATCGCACTCATCTCATGTCTCGCACTCGTCCCACGGTTCGTCGTCCCATGATTCTCATTCGTCTCACAGTTCGCATTCGTCCCACTCCTCCGGTTTCTAAACGCGGCGTCATCTCCAGTTTTGTACGGAGGGGCGAGAGCAGCCGTGATGGGAATCAGTCGCGAGAAATCTCTCATCACACTTCGACGGCATCACTATGACGATAGATGTCAGCTTCGACTTGACAGTTTTCTCAGTAGATGCAGTTAAGGCGGCATGCTACGTATTTCTTGACCGTTTCACGCCGGATATCGAAATATCCGACCGCAGCATCATCTGCCATCTCACCTTTAGCGACAACGTTTCAGAGGTAACGGCACAGGCCCAAGTAGACCGTCTTAAGAAAGAGGTACTCGACCAGGACCTACGCCTCAAATTGAAGGCGGAGACCGAGCCGATTCGAAATCTCATTCTCGCTCATGTTTTTTCGAAAACGGGCCTCATCGCTGATGAGTGAATTTCATCAAATCGAATCCTACAAACCTAGGTCCCATGACTATCGCCTCCTACCGTTCCGTTTTACCGAGCTAAACGATACCGAGTACGTACTTTCGAACATTGCTGGCGACTTTCTGGTCCTCCCTAAGAACGAACTCCGCCAACTAATCAACCACCAATTGGCAGACGAGAGTGCTGTCTATATCGATTTGCGCGCCCGGCATTTCCTCACGGACGACAGTACGCGTTTAGCGCCTGACTTATTGGCAATTAAGCTGCGTAGCAGGTATGAACGACTCGCAGATTTTACGGGATTACATCTTTTTGTTGTCACACTTCGGTGTGAACACAGTTGTCAGTACTGTCAGGTGTCCCGACAATCTGACAACAAGATCCAATTTGACATGTCGGTCACTGATGCCGACGCAGCATTAGGCCTCGCGTTACGCTCTCCCGCTTCCACTATCAAGATTGAGTTCCAAGGCGGCGAGCCGCTACTGAATTTTCCTTTGATTGCGCATATCGTTCGGGAAGCAGAGCGCCGCAACGTCGACAAACGGATCGAATTTGTCATTGCGACGAATCTGGCTCTGGTTGATCGCGATATCCTTACCTTTTGTGCTGAGCACGAGATCAATATCTCGACCTCCCTAGACGGCCCTCAGGATTTGCACAATTCGAATCGACCGCGGCCCGGAGGAGATAGCTACGAAAGAACAATAGACGGAATTCGGACGGCGCGAGAGTTTATCGGGAGCGATAGGGTTGGAGCGCTGATGACCACCACTGAACGAAGTCTTGGTCGAGTGAAGGACATTATTGACGAATACCTCTTACAGCGCTTCGACAGAATATTCCTCCGGCCTCTTTCGCCGTACGGCTTCGCAATCAAGACGAAGTCTTACATGCGCTATAACACGGACCGATGGCTCGATTTTTATAAGCAGGGCCTAGAGTACGTAATCAGCCTCAACAAACAAGGAATAGCTTTTACCGAGTTCTATGCGAGTACAATTCTGGCCAAAATGTTCACGAGTCGCGATCCAGGTTACGTCGATTTGATGAGTCCTGCTGGCATTGGCATCGCTGCCGTAGTCTACAATTACGATGGATACGTTTATGCATCCGATGAAAGTCGAATGCTCGCCGAAATGGGAGATCATCATTTTCGACTTGGACACGTCCGACAGCATTCATATGAGGACATTTTTCTATCGCCAAGCTTAATTAATCCTTTGGAGGATTCGTTCGCGTACAGCAATCCCATGTGCCACGATTGCGCCTTTGAGCCCTATTGTGGCGCCGACCCTGTGTTTCATTGGGCGACCCATGGCGATCACGTAGGGTTAAAGCCGGAATCTGAATTTTGCCGCCGAAACATGGCAATCTGTCGGCACCTCATCGAATCAATGAGAAGTGATCCATTTGTGAGACGGCTTTTTGTGAATTGGGCTAACAGATGTTAAAGCTTGGCGGGCGCATTGATCCAATTCAACAGGCGACAGGCGTCCCCAGCTCGCTATATGTAATTACCAGTGATGCCGGGCTCCCGCTGCCGATTCGGGGGCGCTTTGCGCTCCTAACCGACAGGCCCCAAGACGTTACGGGTTACGGAGTCCAGCTAATATCTGGTCATCTAAATGAAAGCTCCAAGCCGCTTCGCACTGGCAATATCTATATTCTTCCTACGCATTTCAGCTATCTTGCAAATGGCGACATCGTTCATCTAGACGGTGCCAGAAATTATCTACAAACTCTGTTCCGTAAGAACTCCTTCAACAATTCGATCCTTTTGACCGAACAGTGTAACCACTACTGTCTGATGTGCTCTCAACCCCCAAAACAGATTGAGGATTCACATTTGTTGCGAAGAGCATTCAATTTGATAAGTCTTATGCCAAAGGACGCACGCCGGATCGCGTTTACCGGCGGCGAGCCTACGCTGTACGGCGACCGTTTGATTGATCTCGTCAGACACGCAAAATTACAGCTGCCGCACACATCGGTCGATCTTCTAAGCAATGGCAGGAAATTCAAAGACAAGGACTATGCACGACGATTTGCGAAAGTTGATCATCCTAGTTGCACTGTGGCAATACCCGTGTACTCCGATGATCCCGTCCGTCACGATTATGTCGTGCAGGCTGATGGTGCATTCGACGAAACCATTCAGGGGATTCTGAATCTAAAGCGATTCGGTCAACGAGTCGAAGTCAGGATCGTCTTGCACAAACAAACGATCGGACGCCTCGTGCAGACGTGTGAGTTCCTTTGTCGGAACTTGTTGTTTGTCGATCATGTCGCGCTCATGGGTCTCGAAATTACCGGGTTCACCCGTGCCAACCTCGAACTTCTTTGGATCGACCCCTATGAATATAAAGAGACTTTGAGCCAAGCCATCGCTGTGCTCAATGCTTACGGTATACGGGCGTCCGTCTATAACCATCAATTATGCGTTGTGAACGCGGACGTGGAAGGCAACTATCGCAAATCAATAAGCGACTGGAAGAACGAGTATCTAGAATGCTGTGGTTCCTGTGGTCGGCGGAGTGAATGCGGTGGATTCTTCTCATCGTCGAAGATGTATCGATATAGCGACCACATCAAACCATTTTAATTCGAGCCAATTTATACTCAATAAGAAAGACGAGATGCCAAGGTGTGCGTTACTTCCAATCCGATTCAGCCACGCTCGAAACCATCCGCGTACGTAAGGCGTTTTGCCCAATTCCTTAACGAGTCGGCGCGCGGCTTTCCGATTGCCGATATTGGGTGTGGTTCCGGACGCAATTCCCTATTCATCTTGCAGATGGGATGTAAGGTCATATGCATCGACAAGGAGTTGACGCATTTCCGGCGGAAACCGGAACTTGATTTGCGAAGCCAGGATCGACTGAAAGTTCTGCTGCTAGATGTGTTGAAAGAACCGTGGCCCTTTGCAGCGTCCACGCTTGGGGGAATCATCATCGTTGATTTCCTTCCGTGGAAGCTTTTCCCGCGCATAGTGGAATCCCTTATTCCGAGCGGTTGTATGCTTTTGGAGACGGTGTCAGGCAGAGGGGGCAATTTCCGAGAATTGCCGAGGGCCGGGCAATTGAAGGCAATATTTGAAGGCAGTATTATCATTGAGGACTATAAGGAAAAATACGTCGGCCCGCGAACTACTGAAGCCGTCACGGTGAAGATGATTGGCCGTCGTGGTCGCTGAACTCCATGCCACCGCTCAAACGCTCTGCCCATTTGTACGATCCGAACATTCGCCTAGGGGTGCATCCCGCTTACCGTACTTTCTCTCCAACTGCCCGATCCCGCGCGCACTCGCCTTGACAGAACACGGGAACCGAGTGTTTACTTCGCGCTTACTTACACCAGAAATTTGATTCACCATGATCCGATTCAATATCGGTCCTTCTGAGAGGAGCGAGAGGAAAATGAAACTTAGATTGGCCGTCAGCATTTTGAGCTTCTGCTTAGCGGGAACTTGTCTTTGGGCACAAAACCCTCACGTCATTTCGCCGAACACGACGGACGGGTGGGCCTGGGAAACGGGGAACGATTTATTCGATCATTGTACCGCAGACACTAACTCCGTTCAGTATAGCTTCTGCATCGCTTACATAGAGGGCGCTGTCGACATGATTGGAAGTCTGCAAGGCGCTGTAGCCGCGACGGACGACAAATCGTTTTGGAAACTCAACGCAATTTGTGTTCCGAACGCGGCAACTATCGGGCAGATCGTCGACGTCGTTATCAAGTATATGAAGGACCATCCAGAGCAGCGAGCAGACAAAGCGGGCTGGATTATCACGAGGAGCCTGCTACAAGTTTGGAGTTGTCCAGTTGCGAAGTGAACGGAACCGAGTCCTTCATCTCTCGCGTCCGAAGTCTTGGGGCAAATTACCAAGTCCGTCGTAGAATCCACCACAAAAGTAATACACGACTCCGCCCCCAGGGAGGAGGAGAAGAATACAAGTCCGTCAGCATTAAAGCGACTGATTAAAGCGGAATTAGAAAATACGACTGTAACGGTAGTCCTGATCGGTTCCGATACGTGGGCACGGCGATGGGTTCACTATGAAATCTTCAAAAGCATTAAACGGGGTAATCATGTGCTCGGGATTCACATCAACTTCGATTCCTGGATTGCGTAGTGCGGCTCGCATCATTGCCGCACCAGTGGGAAGTTGCGCCGCGCACTATCTCCTAGAAATGCACCATTTTGCAGCAAAGAGGGCAGTTTCAAGGTCGCCTATCCCCTAACCCCGTTTGGCGGTTTGGCCAGAAAGAGTAACCCTTGGTCTTCGAATGCAGCCCGGCGCCTCCCATACTTATGTCGTGCCCGGAACCTCTGGGTCAACAGTACCCCTGTACCAAGTGCTTCCCCTAGCGGCACTTGCAGTTCAGCTTGGCTCGATTTTGGTTCCCTGTTCCGATAAGATGAAATGCTTCCAACACAGGAAGGAACCTAACCGTATGGACTCAGCACAAAAGCCTCGCGTGCGTTTCGCGCCATCACCAACCGGATATCTCCACGTTGGTGGCGCGCGCACAGCTCTGTTTAACTGGCTGTTTGCACGTCACGAAGGCGGCAGACTGCTATTGCGGATCGAGGACACGGACATCGAGCGCAACAAACCCGAACTCGTCGACGGAATCCTCGAAGGTTTGAAATGGCTTGGAGTCGAATGGGATGAGGGTCCTTACTTTCAATCAAAACGCCTCGATATGTATCGCGAGACAGCCGAGCGCTTGCTCGCAAGCGGCGCTGGATTTGCGTGTTACTGCAAGGGCGCTTCTTATGCCGGTCCCGATACCAGCGAAAAGCCGGAAGGCGAAGGTGATGACGAGAGCAAAGTTGCGAAAGCTCTCGCCTGCCCATGCCGCGATCTGAGCGATCTCGAGCGAACCGAAAAAGAGAAAGAGGGCGTCCCTCGAGCGATTCGTTTTCGAACGCCCCGAACCGGCGCCACAAAATTCGAAGACGCCGTGTTCGGTTCACGTGAAGTGCAAAATTCCGATATCGAGGACTTCGTCCTCCTGCGATCGAACGGCTTGCCGACCTATCAGCTCAGCGTGGTCGTGGACGATATCGACATGCGCATCACACACATCATCCGCGGCGCGGACCACCTCTCCAATACGCCGAAGCAAGTGCTGATCTACCAGGCTCTCGGCGCGACGCCGCCAATTTTCGCGCACGTTCCGCTCATCCTTGGCCCCGATCGCACGCGCCTGTCGAAACGCCATGGCGCCACGAGCGTCGGATCGTACGCCGATGAAGGGTTTCTGCCCGAGGCCTTCCGCAATTTCCTGGCGCTGCTCGGCTGGTCGCCCGGCGACGATTCCGAATATATGCGCACCGCTGAACTGATCGAACGCTTCGCGTTATCGGGCGTCAGCCGGACAAATGCCATCTTCGACCACGCCAAGCTCGAATGGTTCAATACTCAATATCTGCAGAAACCTGCCATCGAGGAACTGCTGCCATACGTTGAGGCCGAGCTGAAACGCACCGGGCTCTGGGATGGATCGCGGGCGAGCCGCGACCACGCCTGGTTCGGACACGCGGTGGATTTGATTCGGCCTCGCACTCGCCTCCTCGGCGATTTCTCCGGCTGGGCGCGGGCATTCTTCTCCGACGACTTCGACTACGATGCCGATGCACGCGAAAAGTTCTGGAAAGATGAGCGCCTTCCAGGATTACTGGGAAAGCTGGCCGATTCTCTCGTCGCGCTCGATGATTGGAATCATGACGCCTGCGATGCGGCCTTGCGAAATCTGGCAGCGGCCGAGGGGGTCAAAGCCGGCTTGCTGATAAATGCAACGCGTGTGGCGATTGTAGGCCGCGCGGTCGCACCGCCGCTTTTCGAAACGATGGTCATCCTCGGCAAAGATCGCGTCGTTTCCCGCCTTCGCCGTGCGCTGCCCCTTCTTTCCGCTCGCTAAGCCAAAGCGCAAGCAACTGCGGACATTCGATCGCGAAAACTGACCACTTGGCGCGGAACTGCCAGGTTCAGTTATTGAGAGAAGTCGCGGGGAAAATCTCGGGATGGTCCGGGCGCGTTTTCGTTCCGGCCGCGGCAACTTTCAATTGCACGCTAACAGGCAATTTTACAGGGGGCAGGCAGGTGGTGTCATTGCACGCTTGATAGCGAAGAATCATCGGAATCCTGGCGATACCAGGTTGCACGTCGGATCGCGCCGCGATCCGCAACCGGATGGTTACGCTTCCTGTGTAAACATTGAGTGGCTTATCGGGAGAGAATGCAAATTTCCGGTCGCGCCCCTGAGGATAAATCGTGCCGAGAAGTTTGAAGCCGGAAGGAATCCGCGGCGTGATAGTGGTAGGGATCAGATACGGGTCGGAGGGTTTATTCGAGTTCACGTGATACCCCGGCGCGATATCCACCACCACCGCGACTTGAAATTCCTTCCCGGCCGGGATCGGTTCGAGTGATACGAATGTGCGCGTCCTTACGACCGATGAAGCGCCAGCGATAGCCGACACAGATTGCTGAGCCGTTCGGGCGTGGGCGACGATCGCAACACAAAGAGCGCTAGCCGCTACGAGGAGAGCACAAACGGCAGAAGGCGCGCGTAGTGTCATGCCGTTCCTCTAAACATCCACCGCTTCGCCCAGTTTTTCCGAGAGGATCCGGCTCATCACTCGATTCAGCGTCTCACCGCTCTTTTCAAGTACAAACGCCTGAGCCACGTCCGACCAGCCGAGCTTGAAACTGGTGGTCAGGGCCGAAATCCAAATCTGCCGCACCGGAGCATTGGGGCTAATGACGAATCGCGTGCCTTCATCATCTTCAAACTCGATTTCGAGTTTCCCGCTGCCGCCTTCCACCTCGAACTCGTGCCGATCGCCAACAACCATCAAGCGATTGCGCAGAACCTCGAGCGCTGAATCACATTTCTTCTGAAAATCGCGTTCGTCCATCATCGTAGTGGCAGGTTATCGCAGAATTGCGAACGGGGGCAAGGGACGGTCACCTCAAATTCGTGGCGGTCCACAGGCTTACAGCAGGCCTTGAATTTGCTTCTCAAGGGTATCGTGGTCGGCAAGCCCGATGAAACGCTTCACGATCTTTCCGTCGCGCGATATCACGACAGTGGTCGGCAGCCCGATCAGCCCTCCAAATTTCGACGCGAGATCGTCGTTTCCCAGGACGATCGGATAATTCATCGCCTCTTTCTTTCCGTCCACATCGAATTGACTTTTTTGGACGAACGGTGCCACGACGCTCTTGCCTTCCTCGTCCATGGCAACGCCAAGCATCGTGAATCCCTTGTTGGCATATTTATCCTGAAACTCGATCATCCATGGGATTTCGATCTGGCACGGCTCGCACCATGTTGCCCAGAAGTTCACAACCACCACTTTACCTTTGAGGCTCGAGAGCGCGACGTCCTTGCCGTCCAGATCCTTGAACGTGACGTTCGGTTCCTCCAGCCCGACTTTGCCGGCGCTCGCAAGAGATTTCTCCGGCCCCTGCGCACTGGACGAATGTCCCTTACAACCGACAACAGCCACGGCAAATCCCGACACAAGAAGCACGCACATAACGCCAGTCAAACGCTTTCTCATTCGCTAAACTCCCGTCAACGTGAAAACCTATTCAGAAATCCCAGTTTACCCGAAAGAAGCGTCAGCCGGTTGAAGAACACCAACCCGCCGATAAGTAGCAGCAAAATGCCACTGAACACTTCCACCGCGTGCAAATGCCGGCGAAAGCGCTGGTAAAAGCGGAGAAACCGACCGATGCCAAGCGCCGTCAGGAGAAACGGTATCGCCAGCCCGGCCGAGTAGCACGCCAGCAGAAAAATTCCTTGAGCGATCGTTTCCCGCGTCGCGGCCATCGCCAACACCGCCGCCAGGATCGGTCCGATGCACGGCGTCCAGCCGAATGCGAATGCGAATCCCATCAGGAAACCGCTGGCGATTCCCGGCTGACCGCCGAGGTTCCGAAAGTGAACGTCGCGGTTGAGCCACCGGGTCATTGCGGGACCAATCAAAAAAATAATCGCGATCGAATAGAAATAGATGGCCTTGATTTCACCTTCCGCCAGACCCGATCGGACATTGATTGCAACTCCCGCCGCAACCAGCAAGATCCCGATCGCGAACCCCGCCTTCGGCGAAATCTTCGCGAGCCAGCCGATCAGGTGCAGACCGAAGAGAACGATCAGCGCTCCGGCAATTGGCGCAAGCAAGTTGCGGTTGCGCAGAAGAAACGACCCGACCGCGCTCGCGGAAGCTCCGAAGCTGATAAAGACAATCGAAAATCCAATTACAAACGCCAGTGCGGAGCTAAACAATCCACCGCGAGTTCCTTCCCCCTCCTTCAGTTGTTCGACGCCGATTCCCGATAGCATCGAGATGTATCCGGGGACGAGCGGAAGAACGCATGGGGAAAGAAATGACACCAAACCAGCGATAAATGCGGCAAATATCGAAACGTCCATTTATGTCTCTGACTCTTTCTCCCAACCCATTCATCTAGCACGGATTATCGCTTGCGATTCACTCCTGATCTTCGCACAACCATTAGACGCAATCCCGGAGATTTTGACTCATGCAATGATCCCCCCGGACAGCGGATCGGTCTTCTCGCTCGACTGGGGACGTGATCTTAGATGCGGGAATATCCGAGAAGCGACGCCCGAGGCCCATGCCAGCCTCAACCCAAATCTGGGTGCTTTTTGTGCCACTCAGTCGCTTGTTCATAGGCGAACGCGATCTCGAGGAGTCCCGCCTCTCCCCAAAGCGGTCCGATGATTTGCAGGCCGATCGGCAATCCCGCGCGCGTAAAACCGCACGGAAGCGAAATCGCTGGGTGCCCGGTGTAATTCGCCGGGCGGTTCAATCGCAACAGGGCGGCGCGGACGGTTTCCTTTTCTCCCGCGATTGAGACTTCCTTCGTTCCAAGGGGCGGCGCAGCAATGGGGGTTGTCGGGGCAGTGATGACATCCACTCGATCGAAAGCAGCATCAAAATCGCGCATGACTTCACTCTGCTGCTCGCGCGCTCGCAAATAGTCCACGGCACGCACGTCACGGCCCTGTTCGAGCCGGTGCCGCAGATCGGAGCTGTATTCATCCGCACGTTCCGGAAAATATCCGCGCGACTCGTGATATTGCGTCGCCTCCGCAAGAGCAATGCTCGTGCTTGGCGCGACGGAATCATCCAGGTGCGGCAGTGAAACCTCCGCAACGCGACCGCCAAGAGATTCCAGTGTTTTCACTGCACTTTTTACAGCGCGCAAAACTTCGTCGTCAATTCGATCAAAGAAATACTGTTTCGGCCATCCGATCCGAAATCTAAACGGCCGTTTCTTCCGCAGTTTGCGGAAATCGGGCAGGCGCGCGCCCTTTGGATATCGTCCCGCAATAGCCTCCAACATGATCGAGGCGTCGGCTACCGTGCGCGCCATTGGTCCGGCGTGGTCGAGGCTCTCGGCAAGCGGCACGACGCCTTCTAGGCTGACTAGTCCGAACGTCGGTTTCAAGCCGACGATTCCGCAGAGCGCCGACGGAATACGGATCGAGCCGCCCGTGTCCGTGCCCACCGATGCGAAACCCAGCCCGGCTGCAACTGCTGCACCCGATCCGCCGCTCGATCCGCCGGGAATGCGGTCCCGCAGCCATGGATTGCGAGTCGTGCCAAAAAACGGATTCTCCGTGGTCACGCCGTATGCGAATTCGTGAAGGTTTGTCTTTCCGACAAGAATCGCTCCGGCGCGCGCAAGGCGCTCGGCAATAACGCTGTTTTTCGCCGGAATGAAATCGCCGAGTATCCTGGACCCAGCCGTCGTGAGGATTCCATGCGTCTCGATATTATCCTTGAGAGATATTGGAATCCCGTGAAGCGGGCCACGCGACTCGCCTCTCCGGATTTCCCGGCCGGCCTTCTTGGCTTCGCGGCGCGCTGCGTCATCCACAACCGTGATAAATGCATTCAGCGACGGATTGAGCCGTGTGATGCGCGAAAGAACGGCGCTCACAAGCTCGACGGACGATATTTCTTTTCGCCGCAGCAGCCGCGAGGCTTCTGCGATCGAGAGAAAAGCTAACTCGGACTCAAGTCTGGAAATCACGCGTTATTTCCTAAAAAATCTTTTCTTGCCGGCGCAAGTTGCCGAGCGACCCAAGATTCGCAATCCGAAAGACGCCCTCGAACTGATTTTCGTTTCGAATCTGGCCGAATGAGAATTTGCGGTATTCGAAGCCGACGCCGCAGCACGAGCCGTTGTAGCTGATCTCCGCAATCTGATTCTGAAACGCGTTCTGCGCAAAGTCGTAGCTCGCACCGAACGTAGTGCTCCACCCGGGACGATTCATGTCTCCATACCCGAACAGCGTGCGCACCTGGTCCGACCGTGGCTCAAAATTGAGCGGAGGTGGCGACGGATTTTCGGGCAAATTCAGCGTCGAGAAGTGAGCGAGTGTGACGAACGACTCCCTATACGGCTTCAGCTTCAGCAGCGTACCGATTGCCGTCATACGCCCGCGATTCGGATCGAAGTTGACGATGAACTCGGTGTCGTAGTGCTTTCCCGGCTCGATCGTCAGGTCGCTGACAATCGGCGAAAAGTGATGCGGCTCTTCGGCAAACGCAAACGGCGTCAACGAATCGAGCGCCTGAAAGACATTCCGCTGCCCAGGGACCAGCGCGCTGCCAAACGTGGGATCGAAATAGTATTTCTGCGCCAGGCGCCAGGTTATCAATTCTTTCGTGCCGCCTGAACGCGTGCGATGATACAGACGCTGCGTGATTCCGTACTCGATTTCATTCGTGTCCGTCAGCGTTTCGTCCTCGTCGAAGCGAACGAAACGCCCGAAATCGGTCACGCCCGATACATAGTTGTAGGCAATGGCCGGCTCGATTACGTGTTTCCACTTCGAATCGTCCGAACCCCACACGCGGTCCAACGTAGGCGGGCGCAAGTCGACTGTAAACTCCTCGGTATTGCGAAAAAACCCCTGGGTCGTGAAGCCGCCATTGATCAATTGGCCGCCGTAGTGAGTTGTTCGGAACGTGAAGCTCGGCGTCACGCTGAGCCACGGTCCCAAATGAAACGGCGCCGTCACGCTCGGCGCGAATTCGTTGCGTTCAATGTAGGCCGGCGAATTAAATGGAGTCACCGACTCGCTTCGATGCTCGGCGCCAATGAAAGAGTCGAAAGAGAAATAAACCGGGAGATTTCGGAACGGCTTCTGATCCACGGAACTGAAATGCGCTTCCGGCGCCGTTCGCAAGGTAATCGAACTCTGCGGCGTGGCGCTCAGAAAGTTTTCGTAGCTCAGCGCGGCGAAGTTCAGGCTGAAACCTCTGAAGTTGTTGCTCAGAAATGCATTGTTTCGGACTTCGGAGTTTACCGCTTGCGTGAACGTCTCGGACCACGCCAGGCGAAAGGTGAGCGACGTGAGTTGGTCCAAGTCAGCTACCGCACGCCAGCCGTGCGGCAACAGGGACGTGAAAAGCAAGCGGTCTTCGTGACCTCCTTGTTTAATCGGCGGGCCATCTTCCTGCTCCAGCCCGCGATCGATCACGCCGAAGTAGGAGGCGACGAGTGTTGCGTTTTCCCAGGGCTTCATGCGAATTTCCGCTTTTTGACTCCAGCCGCGCTTGCTGAAATATGAGGCGCCCAGCGTGGCATCCATCCAATCCGTGGGCGCCCAATAAACGGCATCGCCCAGGACGTAGCCCTTCTTCGAGGTTTCCCCGGGTTCAGGAATCAGAAACCCGGAAGTGCGCTGCTTTTCGGCGGGAAACGTCGCATAGGGCAGATAGAGAATCGGCACCTTGAACAGCCGAAAGTTGCCGTTTTCGATATGCACCGATGTCCGTAACTTCACCTTGGCTGACGGCGCGTAGAATTTCCATACGGGCCGGCCCGGATTACAGACGGTCATCCACGCATTGTGAACGGTATAGGTGTTTTCGTCGAGGCGGTCGGCTTCTTCGGCTTCGAAATAGAGTGGATTTTGGGTTATGAGAAGCGCAGGCGTAGGCCGGCGCTGCACGGCAAACGTCGCGCGAACGTGATGGAACTTGCCGCGCCCCGTGCGCACCTCGTACCGGGCGTCGTCCGCCTCCACATGCTGCGTCATGTAATCGAGCTGCACGTGGCCGCGTGCAATGATTATCTGAGTCGCTTCGTTATATTCGACGTGATCGGCTCGCAACCGAACGTTCTGATAACGCACGTCAACGCGCCCATCGGCGTAATAAACTCGGCCAATCTGGCTCTGCCGATCCGCTTCGAGCGTCGCAACGCGATCGCTCGCGGTTGATTTCTGCTGAGAATTCGCGGCCGGTCTTCCACGATCCTGCGCGAAAAGCGGGGATGGCAACGAGATACCAATCGCAAACAGACCCGCTAAAATGGCAAAAGCGCGGAGGCATCCTGAAAGCGTCGGGTTCGGCATCAAACTGAGAAGTCCGTAAAGTGACGAAAGAAGGCTAGTGAAAAGAAAATCGAGCCTAACATGCGTCTGCCAGCCTCGCAATCGGCTAAGGCAAGTGCTTCGTCCAAGTACGATTTCCCTCCGGGCGGTCGAAGTGCTCGTAGCAATCATCGAACGATCCGCCAGTCGCATACAGTTTATTCTGTATTGCTCGATTGGAGACATACGCGTTCCGCCGCTCGCGGCTTCTGGCCTGCAGGTCGTGCTACTATCGTGGCGTTCCTCACTGGAACTTCCGCAGCGCAAAACGGACCAGTGATTCGAATCTGCTCGCACTGTGGCGCTCTTTTATTTGAGGACGCCGATACATGCTCTTTCTGCGATGCCTCTCTCGGCGCCAACGACGAAGAACTCGTTCCGGCCGGTGCGAGTGTCTCCGCTCAAGCCGAATCCGAAGAACCCGAATGGCGGCGTGAAGTGGCCCGGCGCTTGGAAGATTACCGGGCACGGCGCCATCGTGGCCACCCAGGCGATCCACAGTCCGGCCTTCCCTTTGCCATCACTCCGACGTATGAAGAGGAGATCCGCTTGCGCGAGCCTTCTCGCCCGCGTGCAAATCAACGAATATCGCCGCGCCAGCGACCCGCGGAACGCGTGGAAATATGCATCCAGCCGGAGCTTGATTTTGCAAACTCGCCGGACGATCGCGCGCGCCCTCAAACGGCTCTGGTACCCGTGGCGGGTATTGCCGATCGCCGCACCGCCGGAGCGCTCGATGCGATATTCCTCGGGCTCACGTATGCGGCGTTTCTCGGTGTATTCCGCTCCCTGGGCGGGCAAATCATGCTCGAAAAGGTTGATGCCGCCGTCTATCTGGTTACCATTTTCCTTTTTTACGCGCAGTATTTCTTCCTTTTCACGACGTTTGCCGGATCCACACCCGGGATGCAGCTTCGCGGGTTGACTATCGTCCGGCTGGACGGCACGTTGCCAGACACACGGCAACTCCTGTGGCGCAGCTTCGGCTATCTGTTATCGGGCGCAACGTTGATGGCTGGGTTTCTCTGGGCGGTATGGGATGAGGACCGCTTCACATGGCAGGACCGCATTTCGCAGACCTACATAACCGCGGCCTCGCCAGTCAAAGATATTCCGGCGTTCGAGGTTCCAGCACACCGCCGCGGTTTCGCGCACAAATAGCCAACCTGCCGCCTGCCTCAGGTCCGCGAGCCGAATTTCGTGCTTTCTCCGCGGATCTGGGCGCGGAGACAGCGGCACCGCGAATTCAGCGAAAGCTCCCTTCAGATGCTATACTCAATATTTCCGAATCGGCGTCGCGAGCATCGAACTATCACAGTTCGGAACAGTCTAATAATGATGTCGTCTTCCGGCGCAGTCCGAATCGGGGCGTAAAAAAGGGAATCACATGAGTCCTCTGGGAAAGAAGATCGTGATCGTATTTTCGGTGCTCGTGCTGGTTTACGTCACGGCTGGCTATCTACGCGCGCGAGCTTCTGACGACAAGTCCTTTAATGCGCTGACGGTCTATAGCGAAGTCCTCGAACACATTCAGCGCGATTACGTCGACGAGCCTAACATGCACCAGGTAACCAACGGCGCCCTCCATGGCCTGGTTGATTCTCTTGATCCCGAATCCACCTACCTCAGCCCTCTGGAATACAAGGATTACAAAGAAAAGAGCGAACAGCCCGCGCCCGCCAGCGCAGGCGCTACGCTCACCAAGCGTTTCGGATATATCAGCGTAATCTCAACGCTGCCGGATAGTCCCGCCGAAAAGGAAGGACTGCAATTGGGCGATATCATCGAAAAGATTGCGGGATTCACCACCGGCCAAATGGGGATCGATCAGGCACAGGTCCTCCTGACTGGCGAGCCCGGTACTGTTGTGAAGCTTTCCGTGATCCGCCGCGGCAAACAGGAACCGCAGGACGTTGATCTCACGCTCGCGAAGCTGCCAGCGCCCAAGCTGGTAGAGGACAAACTGGCCGGAGATGTCGCCTATCTGCGTGTTCCGGAGTTCGAGGCAGGCGTGACGCAGCAAATTCGGACCCGGCTCGCCCAGTTCAACCGCCAGGGAGCTCACAAACTGATCCTCGACTTGCGCGATTGCTCGTCCGGAAAAATGGAGGAGGGAATTTCCACGGCTCAGCTCTTTCTAAGTTCCGGCACGATCGCGACGTTGAAAGGACAGACCGTTTCGCCTGAGGTGTCATCCGCAGAGACCTCGAAAGTTATCTGGACGCAGCCGATGGCCGTCCTGATCGGGAACAGCACGGCGGGACCTGCGGAAATCGTGGCGTCGGCTATTGCAGACAATCATCGCGGAGACACGATCGGTGACCGCAGCTACGGCACCGCATCGATGCAAAAATTGATGCAGCTTGATGACGGCTCCGCCATTATCCTCACAATAGCGAATTATTACACGCCTGCCGGCAAAGAAATTCCGACCGATGGCGTAGTACCGGCCGTCGCAGTCGCGCCGCCACCCGCCGACTCAGTCGCGGAAATGGAGCAAAGTCCGTCAGCTTTGCCCGCCGGCACTGTTTCGCCCGATGATCCGGTCGTAAAGAAAGCCATTGAAATCCTGCAGAGCCCGGCTCCGATGAAGAAGGCGGCCTCAAACCGGAAGGCAGCGCGCGGCAGCACGACCGCGGTCCTGGAGCCTATCGCCGCGATGCCACAGGCTGCTTAGTTAGTGGTGACTGTCTCGAGCGGGATCGAAGCTCCGCCGCAGACGAACGGTTTGACCTCCTCCAGACGCTCCGTGAAAATCGCAATTGGAGTGTGGCGCCATATCCCCCGCTTCGCCGCAGTCATCATCGTCCTCACGATTTCTGGGTGCGCGAAAAGACCGCTCTCGAAATCCGAACTTCGGACAATTACAGCGGAAGTAGTCGCCGCAGCGCAGAGCGCCACCGCACATAAGACTCAAGTAACGATCCGCCCGGAAATCCATCCGTCCGGCGACAAAGCGTTGGGCAAAAACAGAACCGATCAAATCTACGTCACAGTCGCCGATTCGTCGCAATTGACCCCCTTCCGGCAAGCCCTCGCCCGTATCGCTCGCCATCACAAATTGACGCTAACGAAGAGCTCATCGGGCGGCATTATCCGATTCGATTTCGGATTTCGCGGAAACCTCACCCATTCCATCCACGTGATAACAACACTCGCCGCGCGAAAGCCCACCTCGAACACGCCTTCGGGGCCCAGGCTCGCGATCATCATCGACGACCTTGGTTACGACCGAGCGTCGGCGGACGATTTGCTCACGTTGCCTTTTCCGCTGACGGTCTCGGTCATTCCGCACCTGCCACTATCGGGCGAGGTGGCCGAAGAAGCGTATCGGCGGATGCCTTCCACGCGAGCCACGCCAGGCGAGACCGGTCGGTCAGCAAATTCATGGTCTGAAAGCCTTCGTCAACCGCGAATTTCTCCGCTCCCGCTCCCACGATGAAAATGTGGTTGGTCTTTTCCATCATCGTTTTCGCCACAAGCGATGGATTCTTTATTTTCTCGATTGCGCCAACCGCGCCGCAGCGGCCCGTCGGCCCGTGCATTACGCAGGCATCAAGCTGGACGACTCCGTCTTCATTCGGCAACCCACCGTAACCCACCGAATCGTCGTTGGGATCATCTTCCACTTTCGTCACCACGGCGAGAACAGCGTCAAGAGTATCGCCGCCGCCTTTCAGCACCGCCATTCCCGCGTCGAGATGGTGGATTCCATTCGCCGCGGAGACGATCAAAGGCCGCGCGCCTTTGCCTTCCCCTCGGGCGTGCTGAAGCGCATCCGCCGTGAAGGCCTTTCTCCCGGGCGTCGCGCCAAGCAGTCCCTTGGTGCTGGCGGCCATCCCGCCCGCCAGCGTCGTCAGAAAAAATTTCCGTCGAGTCCACTTTTCCATTTGCGCACCTCTCGTAGATTCTAAATTCCAGCGCAGCATAATCCGGGTTACATCATTCGACAAGCCAAGAATGCGCGCGCCAACTGATTCCTCATCCTTGATTTTTCGCGTCGGCCGGCTCACCATTTTGAGTCCGCGCGTTCGGTCGGCCGCAATGTCGCGCACAACCGCTGACAAGGAGAAAAAATGAATCGGATGGTTGCGAAACCGGGGGCTTTGGCCGCAGCACTACTTATGATTTCGTTTGGCGCCGTTGCGCAGAAGCCGTCGAAAGCGAGCGCAAAATCTCCGCTGGCCGGCGCGATGCACGCCATGTTCGGCGTGACCACTTTTCTGCAGTCCGCTATTTCACCGGATGGCAAACAAGTCGCATTCGTCGAATCGCTTGCGGGCCCCGGCGGCGCGCCCTCGACTAACTCCGCGATTTATATCGCCAGCTTGCGCTCGCCCGAGACGCCCCGTCGAATATCAGCCAGCGCCGGCAAAGCAGCCTGCGAGGAACACGACATCGCCTGGTCTCCAGACAGCAAACGCATCGCATTTCTGTCCGATGCTGCAAAGCGGAGTCAGCTTCAGCTTTTCGTCGCCGATGCCGACGGCGGACCTGCCAAGCAATTGACGCACCTGAGGGGATTTCTCGCTACGCCTGGCTGGTCGCCGGACGGCATGAAAATCGCCGTGCTGTTCACTGAGAATGCGACGCGTGCGGCTGGCCCGCTGGTTGCGGAGACACCGGATGAGGGCGTCGTTTCGGACGCGTTCCTCGAGCAGCGGCTGACCCTCGTCGATCCAGCGACCACGCATATACGCCAAATCTCGCCCATCGACACTTATATCTACGAATTTGACTGGGCGCCGGACGGCAAGCGGCTCGTCGTAACTGCTGCAAAGGGCAATGGCGACGATAACTGGTATATCGCCAATCTTTTTACAGTTGATGCGAATTCCGGCGCGATGATGCCGCTGCTCGAAAAACCGGAGATTCAAATCGCAGACCCGCGCTGGTCGCCTGATGGCACCCAGGTCATTTTCATCGGCGGATTGATGAGCGACGAGCCGATCCCTGGCGGAGACGTTTTTTCCGTTTCCGCTAATGGCGGCTCGATGCATGACCTAACACCCGAAATGAAAATGACGGCGACATCTCTCCACTGGATGCCGGATTCACGCACCGTGCTAATGACGGGTATCGTGAACGGTGAGACCTTCGTCGCGCGGCTCGGCGCGGATGGAAAAATTGCAACGATCTGGCTGGGCGAGGCGGACCTTTCGCAAGGGCCGTTTGCGCCTGACATCTCGCTGGCAAGGGATGGGAAGGGCTCGGCTGTGGTTCGGCAGTCATTTGCGCAGCCACCGGAGGTGTGGGCCGGAGAGATCGGGCAATGGAAACAAATAACCCATCGCAATGCAGAGTTGCGTCCCGCGTGGGGCGAAGCGAAAAGTCTAAATTGGAAGACGGACATCGGAGACGTTCAGGGCTGGCTGGTCTATCCCCTCGATTTCGATGCGTCGAAGAAATATCCGATGGTCGTCGGCGTGCATGGGGGACCTTCCTGGTCGCACATGCCAGCGTGGCCCAGTCGATGGGCGTATGAGATGGCGCTTCCTTCGCAGGGATATTTTCTATTCCTGCCCAATCCGCGTGGAAGCTACGGAAAAGGAGAAAAATTCACGCGGGCGAACGTGAAGGATTTCGGTTATGGCGATTTTCGCGACATCATGGCGGGTGTAGACAAGGCTATTCAATCCGCTCCCATCGACCCCAATCGCCTCGGATTAACCGGATGGAGCTACGGCGGCTACATGACCATGTGGGGGGTTACGCAGACGAACCGCTTCCGAGCCGCCGTAGCCGGTGCGGGTCTTTCCGACTGGCTGAGCTATTACGGCGAGAACAAAATCGACCAGTGGATGCCGCCGTTTTTCGGCGCAACGGCGTACGATGATCCCGGCGTCTACGCGAGAAGCTCGCCGATCACGTTTATCAAGAACGTGAAGACACCCACGCTGATTGTGGTTGGCGACAGCGATGGCGAATGCCCGCCGCCACAGTCCTACGAATTCTGGCACGCATTGAAAACGCTCGGCGTGCCCACCGAGTTCGTGATTTACCCTAAGGAGGGCCATGAATTTGCCGATCCCGCGCATAGTCGCGATGTGATCGAGCGCGCTATCGCGTGGTTCAACAAATATCTCCAGACTCCGTGAGCAGCGTCACCGTGCCTCAAAGACATCACGTTACGTCATTGCAGTCCGGCACACGGAGCGTCCCCGCGAACGAGGATTGCCTTATTTTTGCCTGTCCGATGTGACAGGAATTCGTTCCAGTCCAAAAACTGGCCGGACGTTCTATATCGCTTCCCAGAACGCGGGCATAGGCTCGATTCAGTTCTTTCCCGCAAATGGCCGCGGGTCAAGGAAGGAGCCTATGTCCCACTGGATTGGAACTACATCGCCCACCGACGCTGGAATGTCCGATTTTAAGGAATGCCTGAAGCACCTTCGCGACGGGCACGCCGATGAAGCTCTGCTGCATGCTCGACGCGCGCTTGGCATCGCGCCCAAAAACCCTTTCTACCTGTCGTATACCGGCCTCCTGGCCGCGACGGCTGAGCGACGCTTCGCCGACGCTGAATCGCTGTGCCAGGAAGCACTCGGCATGAAGGTGAACCACGCTCAGCTCTATTTGAATCTTGCGGACGTCTATCAGCAAGCCGGACGCCACTCGGAAGCCATCCAAACTCTCGAAAAGGGATTGATTTCGGCGGGGCGTGATTTTCGCATTCGCCGGGCGCTCGAACGGATGGGCCTGCGTCGCGCTCCGGTGATGACGTTCCTGCATCGCAGCCATCCTGTAAACCGCGCCCTCGGGAAGTGGCGCCATCGGCTCAATGGGCCTAACAAGGCGGCATAGCCGTTTCGATTGGAATCGCTGGCTGTACTCTGTGCGGGTGCGAAATGTCCGGGACGGATTCTGGCGGGGATTCCGTCCCGGAAACATTTCCCTCCTATTGAGCGGATTTCGCGGAGCCCGGAGTTCTTCAGCCCTGTCCAAGCGGCAAAAAATACTGCGTGCCTTTCACTGGCTGGCGCAAGCGCCGCAGTAATTCCTGTAAATCCTGGTTGCGCTCCACAAAATCGATTTCCGAAGTATCTACTACCAGAAGATTGGAAGCGGAATAGCGGAAGAAAAAATGCTCGTAGGCGTTTGCCACCGTCTCGAGATATTCCGGTGAAACCTCAGTCTCGTTGGGATCGGCCTTCTTTGAAACGCGCTTCAAGAGGACTTCCGATTTGGCCTGCAAATAAATCACCAGCTCTGGCGGCGGAACCGACGGAGCGAGCATGTCGAAATATCTCTCGTAGAGCTTCAATTCCTCATTGTCGAGATTGATGTAGGCAAAAATCTTGTCCTTCTCGAAGAGGAAATCGCTGACGACCGGGGCAGCCTCGTCTTCCGGGCGCGATTCAATCAGCCGGCGATGGCGCTCGTACAGGAAATACATCTGCGCGTGAAAGGCGGCCCCTGGTTTCTCGTCGTAAAAATCCGCGAGAAAAGGATTGTCTTCGCAGTCGAAGATGCGGCGCGCGTGCATCCATTCCGCGAGAATCCTCGCAAGCGTGGATTTGCCGACGCGGATCGGTCCTTCGACCACGATGTGGCGCGGAGCTTTGAAAGTTGGGCCAGCCATGGCGCGGGATTATAGCAGAGGCGGAATGCGGAATATCGCTGGAGTCGGCGGCGACCGAGAGATCATAACCAACGATTCGAACGGTCTTTTAAAGCCCGGTGCATGTCGATGCAGCGATTGATTCGGTCTGAACGGGCTAGTTTTTGACGGGCGTTTTTTTCGCGGAATTCGGCGTCGCCTCACCCTGCGGTCGGACTGCAGACGTCCCCACAGGCGGGGGCTGCAAATTAGCCGGAAGTTTTCCTGTGGGCTTGTAAACCCTTTCGGTGATCGCCCGAGGCTTGTAGCTATCTGTTGCGTATTCGCCCTTGTCTATTTTTCTCATATGTCACCGATCGGCAGATTGATTTCAAAGAACTCGATCAGATCCGCGCTTTCCATTCGAATTATAGCACCAGCGCTATCATCTACCCAACCCTCAAATCGACCCGGTGTCTTAGCTCCATAATTCTGTCACCCCTGAACGGCAACGTGAAAATGTCACCCTATGAGACAGGAGACCTTTCCGTTGAGTCAGAAGGAACTGCAACGAGTGAGCGTACTGAGCACTTGCCTAA
>JBOGNE010000026.1:0-8612 GCA_050747005.1 Candidatus Acidiferrales bacterium | reverse complement strand
ATCCGGTGCGCGGTGAAGCTGCGGTTCGGTGGCCTTCTGAACGTCCTCGGGCGTAGTTCCCGGCGCCACTTCGCGCAGCACGAGTCCCTGCGGCGTCACTTCGATGACGGCGAGTTCCGTGACGATCAAGTCGACGACGCCCACGCCTGTCAGCGGTAAGCTGCATTGCTTCACGATTTTGCGCTCGCCGTCCTTGGTCGTGTGCTCCATGGCGATGATCACGCGCTTCGCGCCGGCAACCAAATCCATGGCGCCGCCCATTCCTTTCAGCATTTTTCCGGGAATCGCCCAGTTGGCGAGGTTGCCCTTTTCGTCCACCTGCAACGCACCGAGAACGGTTACGTTGATGCGGCCGCCGCGAATCATTCCAAAAGAATCGGCGCTCGAAAAATAACAGCAGCCGGGAATTTCGGTAATCGTTTCTTTTCCCGCGTTGATGAGATCGGGATCTTCTTCGCCTTCGTACGGATACGGGCCCACGCCGAGCATTCCGTTTTCCGATTGCAACACAACCTCGACGCCTTTCGGCAAATAGCTGGGTATCAGAGTGGGCAGGCCGATGCCGAGATTCACGTAATAGCCGTCGCGCAACTCCTGCGCCACGCGGCGCGCGATTATTTCTCGTTTGTCAATTTCGACAGGCATTTTCGACTCCTGAATTTCCGATATCAGGAACGCTTGCGCGTGGTGCGCCGCTCGATGCGTTTCACGTAATCCTTGCCTTGAAAAATCGCATCCACGAAAATTCCCGGTGTGTGAACGCAATCGGGATTGAGCGAACCCAGCTCGGCTATTTCTTCCACTTCCGCGATCGTGTAATCGGCCGCAGTGGCCATCACGGCGTTATAGTTTCGCGCCGTCTTGCGATACACGAGATTTCCCCAGCGATCACCCTTCCACGCTTTGACGAAGGCAAAGTTCCCGCGCAGCGCGGGCACCAATACATGAGGGCGCCCGTTGAATTCGCGAATTTCCTTACCTTCAGCGGCCAGCGTTCCATATCCGGTGGGCGTGAAAAACGCCGGAATTCCCGCGCCCCCGGCGCGCATGCGCTCGGCGAGCGTGCCCTGCGGGTTCAATTCCACTTCGATTTCTTTTTTGAGCGCGAGCTGCTCGAAAGTCTTGTTCTCGCCAACGTAACTGGCGATCATTTTTCGGACCTGTTTAGTCTGGAGCAGCAGGCCGATCCCGAAATTATCGACTCCCGCATTGTTGGATACGAGCGTCAAATTTTTCGTTCCCTTGCGTCGTAGTGCCGCGATCAGATTTTCGGGAATTCCACACAGCCCAAAACCGCCAAGCAGGATCGTGGCGCCATCCTCGATGCGAGCGATTGCAATGTCGGCATTGGCCACGCGCTTATCCATGCGGTCTCCTCAAGTAGGACTGCGCAAAATTGAATCGAACAGAAGTCTACTGCAATTTGTGGAGGAATTTATAGAGTTCGTTGGCGACGAGAAATTCCTGTTCGAGATCCTTAGACGCCAACTGGGCGCGCAGATGGTCCACGGTTTGAGACATGCGATCGAGCGCCCGAGAGATGTTTTCCTTGTTGGTTAAGCAAATGTCGCGCCAGACGGAATACGGACTTCCCGCGAGCCGAAGAGCGTCGCGCAAGCCGCCTCCGGCGAGCGAAAGCGGCAGGTCAGTTTCGTCCGCTTCGCCCTGGATTACTCTCGCGAGCGCCACGGCAATCATCTGAGGCAAATGCGAAACAATGCCGGCGGCCCAATCGTGCGTCTCCGCATCGCAGTAAACCAGTTCCGCGCCGATCGCACGGAGCGCCCCAACGAAATGCTGGACGCGCGCATCGCCGTCAGCTTGTTTCGCAATCAGAACGTAGCGGGCGCCGCAGAAAAGATCTGCCTCGACGTGTGCGAGACCCGAAAGCTCCCGGCCAGCCATCGGATGTCCTCCGAGAAATCGGGCAGTATTCTTGAAATGGCCCGCCGCAACGCGGCAGATCGCCGATTTTGTACTACATGCGTCCGTCACCAGAGCGTTCGGCGCGGCCGACGCGGCGATCGCGGGCAGCGTGTCCATTGCCGCGATAACGGGAAGCGCGATGTAGATAAGGTCTGCGCCGCGAACGGCGTTCGATATGTCGCGGGCTGCGTGCTGCACGATGCCGCTTGCCAGAGCATGCTCAAGAACTTCCGGACGGTCGAATCCAACCAGAACGATCTCAGGAAATTGGCGGCGAAGAGCGAGTGCAAACGAACCACCGATCAGTCCGACGCCGATGATGGCAACGCGGCGAAATGGAGATGGTTCATTCATCGCCCGGGGCTGCCGATCGCGGCAAGACATCCACTAGAATGCATCTCATAAACGCCTTGATGAATTATTGCGCGGGCCTCAGGGGTTGAAGGCCCTGGGGTTGGGGGTCTTTCGGCACGGCTGAAGCCGTGCCCTAACGCGACGCGATTTATGCGACCTCTAGTGGAGGCGGAATAAGCGAAAGTCACTTTGCGTCCGATGCGGGGCCGCGGCGGCTGACGCCGCGGCACGCGGCTTGTTTCAGCGTGTGGATCTTTTCCGCGACTGCCGCGACCGCTGCCTCGGCGGAAGGCGCCGTTTCTATTTCGGAGACGAGAGCAGATCCCACGACAGCCGCATCGGCAATGCCACCCAGGACCGTAACGTGCGTCGGCAGCGAGATGCCGAAACCGACGGCGATTGGCAGCTTGGTGAATTTTCGCGCGCGGCGAACGAGCTCCGGCAATCCCTCGGGCAGCGCCTCGCGAGCGCCCGTGACGCCGGTGCGCGATACGACGTAGAGAAAACCAGATGATGACCGCGCGATTATTTCCAGCCGCGCATCGGTGGAAGTGGGCGCAGCGAGAAAAATCGTATCCAGACCGTGCGAACGCATCGCCGCGCGATATTCTCCGGCTTCTTCCGGCGTCAGATCGGTGACGAGAACTCCGTCTGCCCCGGCGAGGTCTGCTTGAGCCGCGAATTCCTTAAGGCCCATCTGCAAGATGGGATTGAAATAGCTGAAAATAACGATTGGAACTTCGGATTGCGCGCGAATTTGCCGGACCAAGCCGAGCACACCAGCTAGCGTGGCGCCGTTACGGAGGGCCCGCTCGCTGGCACGTTGAATCGTGGGACCATCGGCTACCGGATCGCTGAACGGCACGCCGAGTTCGATGATGTCCGCGCCGGCTTCCGCGGCAGCAAGAGCGATTTTCTCCGTCGCGGCGAGAGACGGATCACCGGCAGTGATGTACGCAATCAGTCCAAGCTCCCCCGCACGGGCGAGTGACTCAAATCGTTTGGTGATTCGTCCCGCCAGTGCGGCGGATTCCATCGGGGGCTGTGTAGCAGGCTCAGACATGGCTCGAGTAAATCTCCATGTCCTTATCGCCGCGCCCGGACAGATTCACGATTGCGATTTCGGTCGTGTCCATCTTTGGCGCGCGGCGAGAGAGTTCGGCGAAGGCATGCGCCGATTCGAGCGCAGGGATGATTCCTTCCATGCGCGCGAGAGTTCGCGCAGCATGAATCGCCTCCTCGTCGGTCGCGATCGTATACTCGGCGCGCCCTTGTTCGGCGAGCCACGCATGCTCGGGACCGATTGCGGGATAATCGAGACCCGCGGAGACCGAATGCGTTCCGGCAATCTGGCCGTCGTCGGTCTGCAAAACATATGTGTACGTGCCTTGCAAAACTCCGGGACGCGCGCCGGAGAATCCTTGCGCCGCCGCAAGCCGCGCTGCATGTTCGCCGAGCGTCTTTCCGCGGCCTCCGGCTTCAACACCAATCATCTTCACGTCCTTATCACCAAGAAAAGCGTAAAAGAGGCCGATCGAATTCGAGCCGCCGCCAATGCAAGCGATCAGGCAGCTCGGCAGCCGCCCTTCAACGCGAAGGATTTGTTCCCGGGCCTCTTCACCAATCACTTTTTGAAAATCGCGGACCATTACCGGATAGGGATGCGCGCCGAGAACGGAACCGAGAAGGTAATGAGAGCCGCGAACGTTCGTGACCCAATCGCGCATCGCCTCGTTGATCGCGTCTTTCAACGTGCGGCTGCCCGAGTTCACACCGATCACTTCCGCGCCGAGCATGCGCATCCGAAAGACGTTGAGGCGCTGGCGCTCCATGTCTTCCGTGCCCATATACACGGTACATTCGAGTCCGAGGCGGGCTGCGACTGTCGCCGATGCAACGCCATGCTGGCCCGCTCCTGTTTCGGCGACAATGCGGCGTTTGCCCATGCGCACGGCGAGAAGCCCTTGGCCCAGCGCGTTGTTTATCTTGTGTGCGCCGGTATGCAGAAGATCCTCGCGCTTTATGTAAATCCGCGGCCCGCGGAAATGACCGGTGAGCCGGGATGCAAATTGCAGCGGCGTGGGGCGTCCAGCGAAATCCCGGAGCAACACGGCGAGATCCGACTGAAACTTCGCGTCAGTGCGAGCCTCGGCGTATGCGCGCTCCAGCTCGTCGAGCGGCGCTACAAGAGTCTCGGGGACGTAGCGGCCGCCAAACGGCCCAAAGCGGCCGCGCGAATCGGGAGCGGTCTTCGTCTTCACATCGGCGGTCATCGAGAATTCCTTCGCGCAACTCGGACGGCACGCATCAATTTGTCGAGGCGCGCCGGATCTTTCTTTCCGGGCTTGCTTTCAACGCCGCTGCAAATATCGATCGCGTAGGGCTTCACGGTGAAAAGCGCGTCGGCAACATTTTCAGCCTTTAATCCGCCGGCGAGAAAGATGCGCCGAGCCCGTGTGGCGCGGCGCGCGATCCGCCAATCAAAAGTCTTGCCGCTGCCGCCGTGACGTTTGCCATCAAATCCATCAAGCAAGATAGCGGATGCATTTTGAAACCGGTCCAGATGCGCGACGCGAAACGAGCGTTGCACGCGGATTGCTTTGATTACGCGCGCGGTACTCCGGAGACGCGCGATTGCCGCGGGCGATTCCTCTCCGTGCAATTGAATGTAATCGAGGCCAACCATCCGTGCGATCTCGCGGATTCGATCCTCGGACTCATTGACGAACACGCCGACCGTCGCTATCCGGCGCGGCAACCGGCGCGCGATTCGCTTTGCAGCTGAAGGAGCGATATATCGCGGGCTTTGACGATAGAAATTAAAGCCCAGCATATCGACGCCGGCTTCGGCGCAACGCCGAGCGTCTGCCCAATTGGTGATCCCGCAAATCTTTACTTTCACCATTCGCCGCCGTTAGCTGCCCGAACCGCTTGCGCTGGCGGGTCTCAGCAGCTCGCGCAAAGCCGCGCCGGCATCATCACGCTTCATCAGATGCTCGCCGATGAGGAAGGCGTCAAAGCCCACGGCACGCAGGCGAGACAGATCGTCGCGCGTGTGAAGGCCCGATTCACTTACGGCAATGCATTCCTCGGGGATGGCGGCGATGAGTTCGAGCGACGTTTCCAGGCGAACGTGAAAATCCCGCAGATCGCGATTATTCACTCCAATAATCCGCGCGCCTGCAGCGACGGCTCGGCCCAATTCCGCGACGGAATGGACCTCCACAAGAGGTTCCATTTTCAAAGTGCGCCCAAGGTCGAGCAATTCGCGGAGGCTTGCGTCCGTGAGCGCGGCAACGATCAGAAGAAAAGAATCGGCGCCCGAGGCGCGAGTTTCCCAAACCTGCCACGGGTCCACAATAAAGTCCTTGCGCAGAATCGGAACCTTCGTGGATTGGCTCGCGAGTTTCAGGTGCGCGAGCGAGCCTTGAAAATGGTCTTCCTCGGTAAGCACGGAAAGCGCGGCGGCGCCAGCCGCTTCCAGGCCGGATGCCAGGACGGCCGGTTCGTAGCTTTCGCGAATCAGGCCGAGAGATGGGGAGGCCTTTTTTATCTCGGCGATGATGTTGACGCGATCGCGCGACAGCGCACCCGCAAAATCCCGCGGCGGAGCGGCTTTCTTCTCAACCGCAATCTTCAGAGCGACGCTGGGAAGCACGCGTTTGCGGCGAGCAATCGACTCGCGGCGAGCTTCAACGATTCGATCCAGAATATTTTTTGGCTGCGAAGTCGTTTCCATGAGCGGATATGCGCACCAAACCCGGTTGAGGCGGGAAAATCTCCGGCCTGGGCCGGAGGAAAAATCGCTGGAACTATGCTATCCGTGCACTGCGGCGATTGTCAATTCGACCAGGGGGATGGCAGGACCGGTGGGAATATTCGCGCGATTTCAGGATTCCTTCAGCTTCTTGCGGGCCGAGACAAACAACGAAACGGCCAGCAGGACAAACAACACAACGCCGAGGATTGGCGCTTGACTCAGGCGCGGCATAAATCTTTCCCCGAATGCAAAGAGCTTCGACGGCCACGGCAGGAAAAACGCTCTGACGACCCAATGCGGGAGGCGCTTGCTCAGCTCCGAATCCTGCAGAAGATTGATGACGATCGCGAGCAGCCCAAACACGCCTCCAGCGGCGATCAAACCGCTGGCATAGAGTGAGCCTGGACTTACTTCACTTTCGGCCGCGTCTTTCTTGTCGGTGCCTTGTTCGGCGAGCCAGCGAACGAGGCCTCCCATGAACATGGTCATGGTGGTGGCAATCGAAAGGTAGGACCCGACGGCAAACGGAAGTGAGCGAATCCCGAGAAGTTCCACGGCGATAACGAGAAATACTCCGAGAAACACCAGCCGCCAGGGCAAGCGTTGGTTCAAGATTCCGCTGATGACGGTAGCCATCAAGCGGGCCTGCGGTGCCGCTGCCTGATCGCTGCCGATTCCCTGCACCCATTGCACTTCGATGTCGCCTTTGCCGGCATCGTAAAGATATTTGCCGTCGGGGATGCGGTGCGAGCCAATCGCGTTCACGAGCATGTACGACCTGCCCTCGTACGCGTAATTCCTGGTCTGCAACTCGACGCCGACCGGCATGTGATTTATATCGAGCGCAATCTTGATGGGCTTGTACTGTGCGAGCCCGACGTTCATCAGTATCAGCGTCCCGCCCACCGCGAATGCCGAAACGGCGACTCCGATCATAAGCCCCACCTGCTGCCAGAACGGAGTTGCGCCGACCAGGTAACCCGTTTTCAAATCCTGCGACGTTGCACCAGCAATCGCCGAAGCGATGCAAACGACGCCGCCAATGGTCAGGGCGAGCACGGCAAATGCGTTGGCCGTCCACCCGGCGACGAGAAACATCGCGCAGGTAGCCATCAGGGTTGCGATGGTCATTCCGCTAACCGGGTTCGAGGAATTTCCGATCAGGCCACTGATCCGCGATGCCACCGTCACGAACAGGAAGCCGAATACGACCACGAACAATGCCGCGATCAGGTTTGCAAACGCGGTGGTTTGCGCACCGGGGATTGGTTTGAATTTCAGCAGCGCCCACATCATCGCGATGATCGCCGCCGAGCCGATCAAGACGACGCGCACAGACATATCGCGCTCGGTGCGGCTCGTTTCGGCGCGCTGCGCTTGCTTCGCTCGCACGTCCTTTAATCCAGCTGCAAGCGCCGAGATAATGGTTGGCATTGTCTTAACCAGCGTAATCAAGCCAGCCGCCGCAACAGCGCCCGCACCCATCGGACGAATGTAACTGGCCCAGAGCTGATCGGGAGTCATCTGCGGTATGGGCACGGTGCTGGGGTAGAGGGCGGTAGCCGGCGAAAGCGAGCCGAAAAATTTAATGGCGGGCATCAGCACGAGCCACGAGATCACTCCGCCCGCAAAAAGAGTTCCGGCGACACGAGGGCCGATGATGTAGCCAACGCCGAGATACTCGGACGTCACTGCTGCCCGGAAAGACGCGCCGGGCAGCCACTTCGGCTGATACTCGGGCTGTCCCGGCCACATGCCGAGAGTCGTCATGCAAAACGTGTACACGCCGCCGAGACCAAGTCCCCAAAAGACGCGGCTGGCAAATGAGCCACCGCGTTCGCCCGCGACGAGAACGTCCGCACAGGCTGTGCCTTCCGGGAACGTCAGGTTGCCGTGTTCTTTGACGATCAGTTGGCGGCGCAGCGGAATCATGAAGAGAACGCCCAGCCAGCCGCCGAGCAGCGCGAGGAAAAAGATTCGCCAATATTCGGTGTTGATCGAGAAACCGAGAAAAATCAGCGCGGGGAGAGAGAAAATCACTCCGGACGCGACGGATTCTCCGGCCGAGCCGACCGTCTGCACGATGTTGTTTTCTAGGATGGTGGAACGGCCGAACGCGCGCAAAATGCTGATCGAAAGAACTGCAATTGGAATCGAGGCGGAAACGGTGAGGCCGGCGCGCAAGCCAACGTAAACGGAGACAGCGCCAAAGAGGATTCCGAAGAGCGAGCCGAGCACCACCGCGCGAAAACTGAATTCAGCGACGGACTCGCTTGGTTCTAAATAGGGGCGAAACTCGGCGGGAGGCGCCGTCGAACTCCACTGTTTAGCCGGCACTCATTACCTCCGCTGAATTTCCGATCGTGGCCGAGAGCTTGAAATGGGCGTATGCGAATCGGGCAAGGTAGCATCAGATGCAAGTCCGGGCAAGCCGCAATCGAAGCCGGTGTCGGTAGCACATGATATGTCCGGTCGAGATAGCACATGAAATGTCCGCTTTTGTGGCGAGGCTTGAGGTAGAGGTGTCTGCCGGAGGCAGGCATGCTTTTCTACCCGGAGTGCGCCGTGGAGC
>JBOGNE010000025.1:0-7945 GCA_050747005.1 Candidatus Acidiferrales bacterium | reverse complement strand
GCAACGACAACGTCGTGCAATGGGAAGGCCGACGCTTCCAGATACCGCCGCAACACCGGCGCTTCAGCTTCGCGGGTGCCAAGGTTCAGCTCTATCAGGCGCTCGATGGCCAGGTCTCGCTCTACTATGGCGATACCCGCTTGGCACATACAAACACCCAAGGGGGGTGACATTTTTATGTTGCCGTTAGGGTGACAGAATTACGTTGCCACAACACCCTCAAATCGACCCGCCGAAGATACGCGGCATAGCTTTTCCAAGTAGATATCCTCCTCCGCAGGAAAAGAGGAAGCTGACGAATTCGGGCCGTAAAGACCACCGACTAATTTCCCATTCTTCAGGGTAGCCAACACCCAACATGACGTGCGCCTTCGGAAGAAACTATCCCAGGCCTTCGGCACTGGGTCTGACATCCCGAATCGCACGCGTATCTCCTGAATCCAGGTACTATCAGATACCCAAATGAACAGCAAACCCAAAGCCACCGGCGAGACAAGCAAAATAAACAAGACCACGATAACTAGAGCTGCCAGCTTTGCATACCAGTGCTGATCAATCGTTAGAATCAGCAGCCAGGATAATGCCGCGTAGTTGATGGAGCTGAGGGCAAGAGCTTCCAAAACTAGCCTACCCTCACCCGGTTCATTGCTCGGGTAGGCGAAAGAAATGACTTGTCGGGAAATGAATCCCGGAATCACAAACGCCACAATCACAAGGACTCCCATGACGGTGTTTGGCATTGTGGTCTCCAGGCACTACCAGCTTTTTGCGATTGCGGCGACGATGCGGCCCAACGCAGCCACATCGCGCGTGTCGATAACTTCAGCCGGCGAATGCGAATACCGCAGCGGCCAGCCAAGCGCGACATCCACAGAGCCATACCGGACGAACGCGGAGCCGTCGTTGCCGCCTCCCGTGACGCCATACTGCACCGGAATTTGGTTCTCGCGCGCCAGCTTGATGACCTTTTCAACGAGATTCGATGGCACGATATTCGAATTATCAACGGCGCGAATTACAAAACCCTTGCCGACAGGGGCATCACCGAAACGTTTCGATTCCAGCGGGGAATCCGAGCTGACGAACGTATCCACGGCGAAGACGTAATCCGGCGCATGACCTTCGGTCGCGAGACGCTTGGCCACTGCCGCGGCGCCGTTGAGCCCAAGCTCTTCACCTGTGGACCAAACGAACGTGACATTACGGTCTTTCAGCGGGCCGCCGAGCGCCCAAACAGCGGAGATCAGCGCGGTGCAACCTACGCGATCGTCGAAGCTGCGCCCGTTGGCGCGCGTCCCGAGCAACGGGCGATATTCTTTCGGAATCGTGATCCAATCGCCCGTTTTGATGCCGAGCTTCTCAACTTCATCTGGCGTTCGAGCTCCTACGTCAACGCGCAGCACGGGTTGCTGCGGGCCGTGCGGCCAGGTGAAATTTGGGGCATCCCAGCCGTCGGGAAGTTCCATGATCGCGTCGCGATCTCCATTCGCCGTGTGAACGAGCGCCGGATGTCCGGCAAAGAAACTCAGATCTCCGCCGCCTTTCCATTCGACTTCGAGACGGCCATCCTTTGTGATCGATTTGACCTCGAAACCGATTTCATCCATGTGGGCGACAACAAGAATGCTCGGACTCTTTGATCCCGCTAAAGCGGTACCGACGTGCAACACCAAGTTCCCTGCATCGTCTGTTTCTGGTTTCGCCCACGCGGGCAGCAGGCGCTTCACTTCCTCTCGGACCGGGCCTTCGTGGTCGCTAACTCCGTAAGTCTCGACAAGAGATTTTAGAATCCCTGTGTTCGACCGCGCGCCGGTTTGGTTAAGTTCTCGGTGCGCCACCCCCCTTAAGTCTGATTGGGGTTCGTCCGCGGGTTTTGGAATTCCAATATGGAGAGCGAGGAGGCTCTCCAATTTGTGAAGGTCGCCCAAATCCACAAGCTCCGCGGGTGTATCCGGCCATGCGGTGGCAATGCCAATGTGCGCCCATTTCGCTGGCATTGGCGGCGAAGGTAAGTAACTGCGGGGAATTAGAGCGCCGGAGTAATCAGTTTCAAAAGGAATTTTGTTCGCATCGGCGAGTTGCTTTAGGTCGGCAGCCAAGCCGGAGACCGAACCTTCGCTTTGCGGCAATCCGACAAGCACGCCGCTACCAGGTTCGCGACGCGGCGCGCGGCGGACGTTCTCGACTCCCGGCACGGGGCCGCCTTCGGTCATCCGGCCCACATAAATCATTTCATCTGTCTTTACAGTACTGAGAATGCGTTCAAGGCCCCGCGCCCCAGTGCGCTGCTGGACTACGAACGCAACGGTCAGCGTTCCTTGAATCATCGACGGCTTGAGGTCCTTCAACAGCTCCAAGAGCGCGTCCGCGCCGAAGCGATCTCCAATGGACGCCCCCGCGGCTTTGCCATACCCCATCGCCATAAGCGAACGATTGATGACAATCGGACTCAGGTTGTCCACGCCCGCGCGACGCGCTTCGGCAGCAGAGCTTGCGCCGATATCGACGTAAAAATTTTCCAGATCATCCGATTTGGGAGGATTCGTGTGGCCCGGCTGGAGATGGACGGAGAGTCCCGCTACGACGCCATCGATCCACTTGCCATTCTCGGTCCGAACTTTCACGGGTTGTGCGGAATAGAGTTCATTGAAAACCGGGGACAGCCCGAATTGCGGAAGGCGCTGCACGCAGAGGTAGCCGTCGTAAGTAATCTCGCTGACGACGAATCCAGGTTCATCGATTGGCGTAACGATCAGGCGATTCGGCGTGCCGCTGCCGATTGTGACAACGACGTCGCCCAGATTGTCTGTCTTGGGATGGAATGCAGTGAGTTCCGAGCGTATCCAATCGGAAAGCTGCCCTTCGTATCCGGAGACCGCCGGCGTCTCTACGAGCGTCTTCAGGTCCCGATATTGCGTATCAGTCGCAACGCGAGCCGAAGACGATTGAGCGAAAGCCGTCGCGCCACTTAAGAGACAGACCAGCAAGAACACGGTCGAAAACAAAAAAAGAATATGGCGATTCATCGTGACACCCCGAGGCCTGCGAACATGGCCGTCGCGCGAGTCTGTGAATGTACCCCAGGCAGTTGCTAGGACGCAAACCAGGCAGCGTGCTGGGCAGCGTGCCGACAAGGACCTCGACCAATTTCCGCGGCAGGAATTGCACCGGGATGCGATTGTAACAATCAGGCTTTGCAAAGCTCTGTGAGGATGATTTCGCGGCGTTCGAGGGCAATTCTGTCCACGCGATTCAAAACGAGCCAATATCCGGTGAACGAAAGCGCCGCGAGAGCGAGGAAAATCAGCGTGGCAATCCATAAATGGCCGAAATGGCGCGCAATGAGAATAACCAAGGCGGCGACGCCGAAAATCGCGGCATGGATTCCGAAGCTTGCAAGCACGGTCATCTGCGGAGCCCGCTGACGGCCGAGCGTTGCGGTGTCGTATTTCTTGGGCGAATAAAGCGAGAGTAAGTTCCCCGCAGCGAGGCTGATGGGGACGGCAAACAACATTCCGGCGATCGTCGCAATCGTGATATCGAGCGCCGGCGGCCGAAACAGGAAATCCACCACCAGCCAGACGAGGAATGTATCGAGAGCAAGAACGATCCCGTGCGCCAGGTTTTTCGCCAGCAGCACGTCGCGAAACCGCACCGGCGATACGTAAAAAAACTGTGAGCCCGCGGCGTCCGATCCGAGCGTGTTGTAGACAAGATTGGTAAGAACGAGCAACGTATAGGCCGCGCCGGCGGGAAAGGCCAGATTCGGCGCGTTCAGCAGGAAATTCTCGCCAAGTCCGGAGCTCGCGGGCGTGAAGCGAAAGATCAGGATAATGACAACCGGCATGATCAGCGTGAACAGCACCGGCCCGCTGCGAGACAAATAATGAAATTCCTTCTCGAGGATCGCACTCGCTGAACCGGAAAGTCCTCGCAGGCGCCATCCCACCTGCACGGTCGCCCTTTGGTTGAACGAAGCCGAGCGCGCAACAGCTTCGCTCAAATTCTCCCCTTGGAATTGAGAACGCAGTCGCAGATTTAATAACCAGACGATCGCAAGACCATAGGCGCACAACGCAACCAAGGCGCCCAAGCTCACGCTGGGATGACCCGCCGCGACTTGAGCCACCGAAGCCGCCGCGAGGCCGGGAGGCAGCACGCGCTCGACAGGCAGAAAATGAGCGGACGTGCGCACCAGCCCGGGATGCTTGTTGTGCTGAAAATGGCCGGCGATCGGTCCGATGAACTGAATCCCTATAATAAAGAGAAAAAACACGACTGCGAGAATCTCGCGCGTGCGCCGGCGGGCGAGCCAGCGCTCTACCCAGGCGAAAATCATTCGAGCCAGCAATATGTTCACAACTGCAAACGCAACGCACACGAGCACCACTACAAAGGCGATATTGGGAGCCGCAAACCCGGCGGCAATCGCAATACCCAGAAGCCACAGCACGCCAAGCGCCGTGGATGGGTCAAGCGAGCCGTAGGCGATTCGAATTAGAAAATACGTGGGAAAGCTCAAAGGAAAACGGAGAAGGTTCGACGAATCGACATTTTCGGTGAATGCGGAAGCTACTACCGGAAAAAGCTGCCACATCAAAAATACGATCCAGAACGGAATGGCGATCCATTCGGCTTGGCCGCGCGACAGAGCGAACCAGGTTATCGCGCCCAGGCCAATCGCGCCGCCAAACCCACCCATGACAAAGCCCAGCGCAACAAAAATCCGCGACACCATTTCCAGGCGTCCGCGCATGGTGCGCAGAGAATTGGCGAAAAGTTGCCAGCGGACTTTCGCAATCGCGGCGAGCTGGCCGCGCACTTGAGGAGAGAACATCAGCCCAGCCATGAAAGTTCCCGATCGGAGGTCCGCGTGCCGCCTACGATGCGGAGAAAAATCTGTTCGAGGGTGAGCTTCTCGCCGCGGGAAGGCGGCGCTTCGCCGGCCCGTTCGGCTCCCGGCAACGCAGCGGCGGCCTGAGCCTCGACTCCCGCGCGCAATTCATCGAGCGATCCCTGGGCGACAAGCTGGCCCCGGTGAATGATCGCGAGATGACTGCAGAGGCGCTCGACGATCTCCAGAACGTGCGAAGTGAGAAAAATTGTAGCGCCGCGCGCGATCATGCGCTGCAGCATCGCTTTCAGCGTGCCGGACGCAATCGCGTCGACGCCCTCGAAGGGCTCGTCAAGAAAGAGGATTTTAGGTCCATGAATCACGGCGGCTGCGAGCGCTAGTTTTTTCTGCATGCCGTGCGAGTAATCGGTGACCAGGGTTTTCGGCTGATCGGCGAGCTGCATGAAATCAAGAAGTTCCGCCGTTCGATTCGCCGCCGTCTGGCGGTCAAGGCCATACATCCGGCCCACGAAATTTAGATACTCGCTGCCCGTGAGTCGTCCGAAAAGCGCCATCCCTTCCGGCACGACTCCAATCTGCCGCTTCACTTCGACGGGGTTCGCAGTGAGATCCCGATCGAGAATGCGGATGGATCCAGCGCTGGGGGCGAGTAATCCGGTAAGCATTTTGATCGTCGTTGATTTCCCGGCGCCGTTCGGTCCCAGAAAGCCGAAGAATTGGCCAGGAGCGACGCGAAGATTAACGTCCTGCACGGCTACGAGCTGGCCAAACCGGCGCGTCAAGTGTTCCGTTGAAATTGCCGGAGCGTCCATAAGATTTCCGACTCTAGCACAACCCGGATTTTGCCGTGAGTCCGGTGCAAGACTGGCGCTTTGGCGGCTATTTCCTTATCGGGACGAGCGAGACTAGCGCGAACTGACCGGTGCAACGGGGAATGTCGAAGCCTGCGGAAACATCGCGATGACGGCGGGCAATTCCAGCCGAAACGTGCAGCCGCCTTCGGGCCGGTTGAATCCCACGATGCGTCCTCCATGTTCCTGTACGATGCCGTAACAGATGCTCAAGCCCAGGCCCGTACCTTTGCCGACGGGCTTGGTCGTGTAAAACGGGTCGAAAACGCGGTCTGGCTCTTTTAAGCCGCAGCCTGTATCCGAAAATTCGATGACGACGTCCCCCTTTTCGCGAAGCGTGCGAATCTGGAGCACGCCTCCACCGGACCTTTCCATCGCATCCACGGCGTTGCTAATCAGGTGGTAGAAGACCTGCAGCAACTGGTTTGGATCCCCGCGGACGGCGGGCAGAACGCTTCGCGTCTCGAGATCGATGCGGATGTTTTTTTCGCGAAGATCGAGATTGCGAAGCTGCACGGCGCCCGAAAGAACGGCGCTGAGGTCAAGTAACTGTTTCTCGGCGGGAACCTGGCGCGCGAAGCTCAGTAGGTTGGTGACGAGATCCTTGGTCCGCCGCGCCTGTTCGCGAATTTTCTCGCCAAGTACATGCGGGCGCGTTTTTGCCTCATGTTCGACGATCAGGACGTCGGCGTAACCCAGAATCGCCGTGAGCGGGTTATTAATTTCATGAGCCGCGCCGGCGGCGAGCTGGCCGAGCGACGCCAGCTTCTCCGATTGCACGAAATGGGATTGAAGGCGCTTCACATTTTCGAGCGAATCGTAGAGGTCATGCACCAGCGACGTTCGTTCCCGATAGACGAGGTGCTGCCGGAAAAACACCAGGGCTGCACCGGCCAGCATGGCGGCGAGCGTTACCCAAAGGCGGTAGACTCGCACCGCGTGAGGGCTATCGCTCGCGAAGGCGGCCCATGCCGCTACGACCGGGAGAGCCAGCACACCCAGCATCGCAAAGCGCATCGGCCACTGCGTGTCGCGTCGCGCGGTTTCTGATAACGGCTCGGGATCGAGCGGCAATCCACGGGCGATGATTCCCGCCGTCGCCATCCAAACGAACGCCGCGAGAATCGGAAGATCGTAGAGGCTGCCTGAATACTCGGCACCCCGCGCGACCGCCGCCATCGCAACGCCAAATCCCGCAAGATAGAGCGACGTCGCGCCGAACAAATGCCCGTAGACCTTGCGCCAACTGCCGCGGGTTCGAATGAAAAAGATAGCGAAGCCGATAACAACCACCAAATTTTCGATCGTATAGACTTCGAAATCGCGCAGCCTGAACAGCTCCAAATTGGGCGATGCCACCTTCCACGGCATCGCAACAAAAATGTAGACGTAGAGCCATAGAAGTGCGAGGAGCAGCAGGTCGAGAAAACCGTAACGAAGCGTCTCGCGCATTTTTCGGGCATGCGGCGCGAGTGCGAGCGCGGCCATGAACGGAACCGTGTGAAGGAAAAACAGCAAATCTCCCGGGAAGGGAGAATACATCGCGCGGTGGAGATCGAGTTCCTCGTAAGTCCACACCAACTGCCCCGCCAACCAAAGGGTGCAACCGAGCGCAAGCAACATCCAGAATGCGTTGCGGCGACGATAGGGCGTTGCCGCATTCCAGAGCAAACATGCGTTGGCAAAAAGCGGGATGAAGCACGCGAAAATGTCGCTGAACGTCGCAAGCGTGGCCCCATGAGAGAGAAAATGAGAGGCCCCAACGTAGCTGCCGACGAAAAACACCCATGCGGCCAAAATCATTGCCGATCGAGAAGACTTCATTCAGGAGACACCCGGAATAAATCTTATCGCGAGGTTGGTATTATTGTGTTTGCTAACTTCGTCACGCATGCGAAAAGATAAAGGGAATGCGCCCGCTAGGCGCGGAATAGCCGCTGACTCGGCCATCTTGCTCCGTAGCACAGGCATGGCAAGAGTCGATCGCGCTCATTCGGCTCAGCCACCAAGTTTCAAGGACGGCGGGAATCGAGCGTAGCGAGACTGCAGCGTCGAACTGCCGTGGCGGAGGGGGTGGGATTCGAACCCACGAGACCCTTTCGGGCCTAACGGTTTTCAAGACCGCCGGTTTCAACCGCTCACCCACCCCTCCAGGATTTCTATTGTACGTCCTTTGAATCACGTGCAAAACTCAGCTTTGAGTCTCCGGTCTCGACTGCGTCGCCGTTACGTTCGGCTT
>JBOGNE010000024.1:0-38338 GCA_050747005.1 Candidatus Acidiferrales bacterium | reverse complement strand
AATGTCCCGGTCAGATTGGTTTCGATCACTTTGTTCCAATGCTCGAGGCGCATTTCCTCGGCGGGCGCGCCCCACGAAGTTCCGGCATTATTAATCAGGATATCGATGCGTCCGAATTGTGACACAGTGGCGTCGACGACTTCCTGAATGCTAGCCGGGTTCCTGACGTCACACCCAAGCGGGAGCACCTTTACGCCGAGCCGCTTCAATTCCCCCGCCGCTTTTTCACAGCGCTCTTTCTTGCGAGCACACAAAACAAGGTGGGCGCCCATTTCCGCAAGGCCTTCAGCCATTTGACGTCCCAGGCCAACCGAGCCTCCGGTGACAATCGCAACCCGTCCGGTGAGATCGAAGAGCTGTTTGACGTTCATGAAGAGATACTGGCTTGCGCCAGTGGCCTATTCAACTTCGTTTTGTTCCCGTAGCTAGCGACCTTGTACTGTATTGCTGCGGTTAAAATAAGGCGGCGCCCAGCGATGCGCGGAGCGCCGCCATCTTTCCCAAAATATCAGCCCTGCGAGAGCCGAACCTCCAACTAAAAATTGAACCGCAAGCCGAGCTGGATCTCACGCATCGGAAACGCCGAAGTGAAGGCGAGCGGCGCGCTCGGCGTGACAACCTGCCCGCTGGCCAGTTGAGTCCCGGGGCGGATGCCGTGCACGTTAAACGTCGTATCCCCCTCGCCGCCCGCCGCGGTCGGAAGACCGAACAGCGGACTTACCTCGTTGTTCACGCTGGCAAAGTTCGTCTTGTTCGCAAGATTAAATCCTTCCGCCGTGATTTGCACATTGGCCTTCTCGCCCAATTTGTGCTGCCAGGTCAACCGCATGTCGAAATTGGTGTAACTGGGGCCGAGTCCGGTGTCGCGCGGAGCTCCGATGGGACGCTCATTGGTCGTGTGATTGTTGCCGTTGACCTCGCCTCCCGCGAGCAGATTGAATGGCAAGCCGCTGTGATAGCTGAAAATCGGAGAGAGCTGGAACCCGGAGAGCACGGCTTGGTGCCAGGGACTGTCGAAAACTCCGGCGATTACCACCTTGTGCCGCTCATCAAACTCTGAAAGGCCTCGATCCGCGCCGAGATTCGTCGGGTCCTGTGGGCCATAGTCGGTGTTGAAATCCGTGGACGTGTCGAAGCCCTTGCTGAAAGTGTAATTCCCGAACAGAGTGAAATGGTCACTGAAGCGCTTCTTTATCTCCAGCAGCCCGGCCTCATAGAGGGACGATGCTGCGGAGGTATATTGGTTATTTTGGATAATCAGTGGATTCACAAAACACCCGACCCCCGCGGGTGCGCAGGGGAGGCCCTCGATCCCGCCGAGCGGGTCCGTCGCCGGACTCGTGTTCCAGTTCTTGTACGTGAACGATTTGCCGTTGGCCAGAGTGACCGTGCTCGTTGGCGTAGTTGGCAGCAGATTGGTGTCAATCGCAACGGGAAGATCGAGCGTATGAGAGTAAATCCCGCTTACGGCAATCGAGAATCCAGACGCAATTTCCCGCTCAATCCCCAGCGAAGCCTGTTGCGAGTAAGGGGGCTTGTAGTTTGGCGGATTGCTGAACAGCACGGTCAGCGGCGAAAGAGGACCGCTGTTGGTGGCTAAAATGCCGAAAGGAGCCACGGAGGCTGGCGTGATGCAAGCATTATTACCAGGCGTCGGTTTCGTGCACTGGATCAATCCTTGGGCAAACAGCCCCTGGAAAACTTGTGAGGAGGTTTGCAAAGCGGGGAAAAATGGCGTCTGTGTGAGTGGATCTACGTAAATGGAAATGTAACGGGTGCACGGACTATTGCCAGTGCCGGGGACAATGGGGAACGGACCGAAACTGACACCGCACGTGCCTATTACGTTGTTGACCTGATCGGGAACCTGCGATTTGTTGTTTTGGTTCTCGACCGTAGTGCGGTTCTTGTTCAGAACTCCCAGGCTCAAGTCCACTGCGGGAATCTGCGAATCAATCGGCCCGTAGAAGAGCCCGTAGCCGCCTCGGATCACTGTCTTGTGGTCCTTGAACGGGTCCCACGCAAACGACAGACGCGGGGCTACAGCGCCGTAATACGTATTCAACGGATTGTACTGCGAATCGATTTCATAACGGAGGCCGTAGCTCAGCATGAAATTAGGCGTAATGGCCCATGAGTCCTGCAGGTACAGTCCCGTTAGCGGTCGCGTATAGGCAGGATAATCTGCATTGCCAAAGGCCTGCTGATACACCTGCGGCAGTCCAAACGAGGCCGCCTGAAGAGAAGACAGCGTAGGGAGCTGTGGGGTCAGCAGGTCTCCAGGAAGGCTAGCGAAGACGAAGCGCCCTGGAAGATAGGTGTGTGATTCGGTGTGATTGCCCCGTAGCAGTTCGTCAACACCGAACTTGATTGTGTGATGGCCGCGAATCATGGTGAGATTGTCGGCAAATTCGTAGCGGCGCAGAATCGCCAGGGCGGGCAGAAAAATGTTGGTTCCCAGATTATTTATGAACCCGGGGATCTGGATTCCCACTTGCCCCGGTTCATTCGGGATCACGTCAAAGCTGTCGTAGTCCCACTGCAAGCGAAGCTCATTCTGGGTTGTTGGGCTGAACTGGTGGAACCAGGCGACCTGCAGGTTGTCGTCATAGTTGTGGATCGAACTGCCCGCTGAAAATGCCGTGAGCGATTGAACGTCCGGGTCTTGCTCCAGGTCGTGCGCAAATCTAAAGCTCAGAGAAACCTGATTTGCATCATTGAAGTGGTGATCGAGACGTGCGGAAGCCAAATAGTTGCGCGAGTTGTAGTTGAATACTCCCCCGTTCGTTTCGAACTGGTTCACGAGGTAGGCATCGAGCGGACCGGAGGCCGGAGTGACTGTTAACGTCCCGTTCAAAATCGCCGCACATTCAGCCGCAGGCACGTTCGTAGTCGGGTTCGGCGCCGGCAAACCCAAGTGACTCGCGACGGCTGCACCTATGGGTCCGCTCAGGCAAGGCACGACCGCTCCGCCGCCTCCCGCCAACGCCCCGAGAGCCTGTTGCTGTCCGAACGTCGGTTCAAAGATGGACGAATTGGTCAGCAACGGAACTGAATTCTGCGAGTTTTGCAATAAGCCTTCGAAAGCAACGAAGAGGAACGTCTTGTCTTTTTTCACCGGCATGCCCATCGAGCCGCCGTACTGATAGCGCTGTAGCGTGTTCTTTATCGGTGCGCCCTGCGCGGTTAACGAGAACGGACCTCCTGCCTGCAGCGCGGGGCTGAAGGCAAACGGATCGCGCGCATCCATGGCGTCGTTGCGAAAATATCCGAAGAGGCTTCCGTGAATATTATTGGTGCCGGATTTCGACACGATGTTGATGGACGCGCCCTGCGCGCCGCCCAGATCCGCCGCGTAGTTGCTGCGGTTCACCTGGAACTCCTGCACCGCATCCTGGCTGATCGTCGGGCGCACGCCGCCGGCATCGTCCTGAGCCTCTCCCCCGTCCACGGTGACGCTGTTGCCTCGGCCATTGCTTCCGTAGAACGAAAGGCCGCTTTGCGGTGTTTGCTTGACGCGAAAATCCTGGTCGTCAGCCAGCCGCGTGGAATCCGAGACGCCCGGCAACAGTAATGTAAACGTAAGGTAATCGCGGCGGTCGATCGGCAGGTCAGTGATGTATTGCTGAGTCAGCGTGTTGGCCTGGCTTCCTCTTTCCGTTTCCACCACGGGCGGCTCCGCCGTCACCTCAACTTGAATGGCAGCCGTCGCAACTTTCAAGTGAAAATCGAGAATGACGGTCTGGCCCACGTTTACGACCGCGCCCTTCTGAACCAGGGTCTCAAAACCGCCGCTCTGTGCCGTTACATCGTAAGTAGCCGGCAGTAAGCCGGTGAGGCGATACGCGCCGCTCTCGTCGGTGACGGCAGAATATCGTGCTCCCGTGGTCGTCTCGACCGCAACGACGCTCGTCTTCGGGATCACGGCGCCCGAGGGATCCGTCACGGTTCCATTGATGCTCCCGGATGTGCCCACGCCCTGCGCGTTGGCCGCAGGATTCCCGAACAGCAAGCACACGAAGAACACGAAAACACTCGCCAGTAGCTTTGACTTCATAAATCCTCCTGACTCACCTCTGCGAACAAGCGTCAGCCTTCGCACAAAACAGGAAGCCGTTTTTCGGATCCGTGAGAGCCCCACTCCCACACCATCGACATCCAAAATTGTGTTAGTCCCTATCACATAATAGCGACTAACGTCAAGATAATTTGCAGCTCGTGACGCGCGGTCGCGTCGCCTCCCGGTCACTCGCTGCACCGCGTAACGGGCTCGCCCACCGCGGGCATCCCGGCATTCCGAGCCGCCGCATTTCACGGGCAAGTGAGCACGATCCGGCCAGCAACGCGCCCCTGCCGCAATTGATCCAGAACCTCATTGGCTTGCGCGAGCGGACGAGATGCAGTGAGGCAGTGAACTTCCCCTGCCGCTGCCATCGCGAGGATCTCGCGCAAGTCCTGGCGCGTGCCCACAGCGCTCGCCTGAATGCGGATTTCGGCCGCGGCCATCATGATCGGCGGGAAGCAGACGTTCTCGGCCGGCAAACCGACGGCGAGAAGAAGCCCGGTTGGCCGCACGGAATAGAAAGCCATGTCGTATGCTGCTTTCGCCGCGGAAGCCACGAGCGCCACGTGCACGCCTCTCTTGCCGCGCAGTTCCTTTACTACGTCCGTCGAGGCAGCGTTCAGCGTGTTCGAGGCCCCCAGCGACTTGGCGAGAGCGAGCTTCTCGTCCGAAATGTCAATCGCAGTAATCTCCGCGCCCAACGCCCGCCCGATCTGCACGGCGATGTGTCCGAGGCCACCCACGCCGAAAATTGCCAGGCGCTGGCCCCGCGAAATCTTCGCCTGCTTGAGCGCGCGATACACCGTCACGCCGGCACAAAAAAGCGGTGCAGCTTCCACCGACGGAAGGTTCTCCGGAATCCTCAACGCGTGGCTCGCCGGCGCTTTAACGAACTCCGCGAAGCCTCCATCGACGGTGACGCCCGTAATTTTCTGTTTTACGCAGAGGTTCTCATTTCCTTCCCGGCAGAATTCACATTCACCGCACGTCCAGTTGACCCACGCAACTCCCACTCGGTCGCCGACATGAAGGTCACGCACCGCCGCGCCTTTTTCGACAACGCGGCCGGCGATTTCGTGCCCGAGTACAAGTGGCTTCTTCACGATTCCCGCCAGTTGCGTCCAATCGCCCTCGGCCACGTGCAAATCGGAATGGCATACGCCGCAGGCTTCGACCTCGATGAGGACTTCGCCTTCTCCGATCTTCGGGCGGTCCACTTCCTCAAATGTCAGGGGCTTTTTGAATTCATGCAGGACGGCAGCCTTCATTCGTCGAACCTCAGACTACAATCACACCGACGAAAAACCACGGCAGGCTATCTTTTTGTTGCCAGTCTCGACCAACCAGTCGACAAACGATTGACCCAAAAACGAAACTCGGACAGAATCGATGCGCTAAGGTTTCGCACCGCGTAGAAAGAATTCCACGGCGTTGTTCACACGGTCGGCCAATGTATGGGGACCGTGAAGATCCACGGCCCATTGGCGGACGACCGTATTGAAAAGCCCTTCCATGAACTCCGCAAGATGCACCACCGGAAAGGCCCGGGTGATGTCCCCTCGCTTCTGGCCCTGTGAAAGAATCTCCCGAAGCAGGCTGACGGCCGATTGCTCCGGCCCGCGCAATTCCGGCGAACGAACTGGATCCATCGCGCCCGTAACGATCACGGCTTGCCACAGCGGGCGTCCTTCTTCCGTTATTTTGGCTAGACTCTCATAGAACCGGCGCAAGCGTTCGCCCGTGCCGGCCTTGCTCGATAGCTCGGACTTGAGTCGTTCGGCTTGGCAGGCGAAGGCGCGCCGCCCCACCTCGCGCAATACGGCGTCTTTACTTGGGAAATATCGGAAGAAAGTTGGCTGGCTGATCTCGAGGGCCCGCACGATGTCGTCGATCCTCGTGTTGTCATACCCACGCTCGCGAAACATCCGCAGCGACGTTTCTATGATCTGCTGGCGCAGCCGCGCTTTCTTGCGCTCCCGGAGTCCAGAGGACTCGGAGTTCCCAACTTTCTCAGGGTACACACTTGTCGCCTGTTTCCCCGAAACGTGCCGCTCCGCGGCACTTCGAAGCGTTACAGCGCTGCGGTTGCTTTGGACGGCCTTGCTACGAGTCATAATGTCGTCTTCTCCCGGATGAGCTGTTCGAGCGCCGGTTTTGGGGTCGCATTCCTCGCAAAGTGAGGGTCACTCTAACATAATAGTGACTAACGTCAAGGCCGCCGTGACAGGCCACCGTGACGTTGATTTCGCCCCCATCGCTACGGCTGGCCTGCCCTTTTCTCGCTCCGGCTGATTCGTGCAATCCATCGAACCGCGCTTCCTCCTTCGCCCCTCAACATCCGCTGCTGCCGTTTGCGCGTGATTATTCCCTTGACAAGTATCCATTAGCTGAATAAATTGCGTCCATAATTCCGTCAGCCACATCCGAGGAGAAACGACATGCAGCGCCCCCGCCTCGCCCGCGCGGTTGGGCCCAATCGCATTCCTCCTTGTTTTGTTCCTGCTGTCCGGTCAAGATTCGTTATTCCATGCTGTGCAAGGCATTCACGGTATTTCTTGAGCGCTTCCACGTAGGATAAATAAACTTCGTTCCCTCGCGCCTTCGCTTGGTCGGCGTCGGAGACCACCTTGCACGCCAATCACGCCGGTAAGCCATCAATTGCGGGAGGTCGGGGCGTTCAATCCTGGAGAACCGAGGCGAGTGAATCGCGGACTTCAAGATCGCCATTGTAGCGGATCAAGCCGGCCTTCCTGAATTGGTTCATGAAGTAATTTACGCGCGAGCGAGTTGTGCCCACCATTTCCGCCAGCGTATCCTGGCTGACTCGCGGCAGCACTGATTTCCCGGCGTCGCCCTTCCCATACTGCGCGAGCCTCAGAAGTATGCGGACCAGCCGCTTCTCGCTCGAGTGAAAGAAGTGATCGACCAGATTCTCTTCGATGCGATGGTTGTGCGTAAGCAGGTAGCGGATGAACTCTTTTGCCACTGCGGGATGCTGCTCGAGCGCTCGCGACATGCTGCGCCGCGATATCTTCACCGCCGAGCATTCCACGATCGCAACAGCCGAAGTCAGATGCATGGCTTCGCCCGAAATGCACCGTTCGCCAAAAAAATCACCCTTCCCAAGGATTCCCAGAACGGCGTTCTTCCCTCGCGGCGACACCAAGGTAAGTTTGACGAGGCCCTCCTCGACGTAGCGAACGTCCGCACAATCGTCTCCTTGCGAGACAATCGTCTGGTCCGGGCGGTATCGCGTGGTCGTCCCTGCGGCAAGTAACGCTGAAAACACGAGGCGCGGATTAGCCCCTGAATTCCGTTGCGGTTTGCCCAAGTTTCCTGTTTGGCGAATCAATGCGGCTCCCTTCAACTTACTGAGGTCTGTGGCCGCCGCCTTTCTATCCGAACTCTCATTTCGAGGCAGTTCAAAATTGAACATACAGGATATAACAGCTACGTATAGTCTCTCCGTCGCATCGTTCCTTCAAGGCCCTTCGCGCAGCGGAGAGAGAGATGGCGCTCGGCTACGATATTTTCAGAAAACTCGATGACGGAAGCCCCATCTGGATGGGTGAAGCTCCCAACCTGGACGCGGCGAAGAAAAAAGCCGAGACGCTGATTCGAGCGAAGCCTGCGGAGTATTTCATTCGCGATGCCAGTACGGGCGAAGTGATCGCTCGGATAACGCCCGGAGAAACCTGCTGATCCGAAACGGCGCCGCTCGCGCGGGTGCCGGCTTGCACCGAATAGGCTAACAATTCCGCAGCAACCTTCAGGGACTGTATCGCAACTTGGCGCCGCAAAATCCAGCGATCGATCCGGGTTTACAGTTTGCGGAAAAGAACCATCGTTCGTCATTCCGAGTCGCCAAGGCAGCGACGAATTGGCTTGCGGGGACCGGAACGAACAAAAAAGGATGAAATCACGGCGGCAACAGCCGCCAGCCAAAACATCGCCGCTAACCGGCGAGCTCGGCTAACCAGGAATCGAGAATCTCGAGTTGCTCGGCAGGAACATCGACGAAAGCGACGCCCATTCCCATTCCTTCCTGCACGTAGATGATCGTCGCGGTGGTTGTAAACACTCCGCGATCGCGCGAGATATCGATGCGGATTCGAGTCCCTACGGGAAGAGTATTCAGAACGTCAACGTAACAGCCTTTGCGGCTGATCTCGGAAATGCGGCCAGGGATTCGCGTGTCGCTCACCGGCTCGATAAGCATCATCGACGCAATAAAGACGAACCGCGGAACCGCTCGCTTTTCGCGGTATTGCGAGCTTGAATCGGAAGGTGCCTGGTTGAACTCGCCCATGCGTGAAGCCTTCTTCCCCTGATGAGATTGGCATATCCGGCGCGCCAGAGCCAGCATTTGTCGCGACCGCTGACGCGAAAAGCAAAATCCCCCCGGCAGCGATGACCCGAACGACGATTCGCCCCGCATTCGCTGTTTACGACATGGAAAACCTTGCCCAAGATGCGTATAGCGCCAGCGAGCGGTTCGCGGTAAATCTGGAACAGTAATTTTTCGACGCATCCATGCCCAACCTCTCTAATAGCGAGACCGGCGCGCCCGGGGATGTCCAACCCGAGGCCATTCGCGCCCATCTGAACACGCTCGACCGGCGGCAATGGAGTCTGTGGTCTGCTGCGTTCATGGTGATTCTTTTGCTCACGGTCGGCGTGGCATCGTTTGCCTTTCCGGGCATTCTCACTCGGGAGCAAGAGACGTATTCGTTTTATCTGAATCAGGCCGTCCGTGGATTGGTCGGGCTTGTTCTGCTGTTTATCGTGTACCTCGTCTACCAGCAGGTGTTGATCACGCGATTGCACAGGCAACTTGCGCGGCAAATCGAATCCCTTGCGAAGGTCGAGAACCTGGCCACGGAAGTGTACAAGCTCGCCGCGCTCGACCAGTTGACTGGACTCTACAATCGGCGCTCGGGCGAACAGCGGCTTTCGCAAGAAATTAACCGCGCCGAGCGCTACGGCCGTCCTCTGACGGTGGTGCTGCTTGATCTCGACGGCCTAAAGCAAGTGAACGACAGGCACGGACACGCCGCCGGTGACGCGATGTTGAAGAAATTCGCCGAGCGCGTGCAGCGCGCGATTCGCGGCTCGGATCTTGCCGTACGCCTGGGCGGCGATGAATTCATGGCCGTCTTGCCCGAATGCCGCCTCGACGAAGTGCATCACGTGCTGGATCGGATTGAAGGCGTTGTGATCGAAGTGAGCGGTGAAAAGATTCCGTGCCGTTTCTCGTGCGGATGGACGGATTACAAGCTCGGTGAAACCGCTCATGAACTGGTGAAACGCGCGGATGATCTTCTCTACGCAAATAAGCGCGCCGGAAAACAACCTGACGTCGTAATACAACCGGATGTCGTTCCGCAAACCGCTCCATAGATTCGTGTTGAACTCCGTCCTTGCAGCGGGGTTATTTTGTGTTGAGTCAAATATCAGTCAGCCAACCGTCCCTGACTTAATGCCGCAGCCTGCGTCCCATCCCAGAAATCAGTTCAATAACAACTCCCGATCGCGCGACTCGTTGTAGGGGCGCTGCTTGCTGCACCCTGCTTATGCAACACATTTCCGGGACACAACCTTGCGTACGCGGAGTGTTCCAGCCAGGAACATCCTCCAAAAAACTTGTTGCGTCGCTTGGGAGTGCCTCGTAAGATAACGCCCAGTTAGAGGAAAGGTACTATGCCCAAAGAAAAGCCAAAAGTGAACATCGGAGAAGTCATCCGGTCCTATCGCAACGATCGCGGCCTGTCGCAAGGCGACATCGAGCGGCGAACGGGTTTGTTGCGCTGCTACCTCTCGCGCGTCGAAAACGGGCACACGGTCCCTTCCCTCGAAACGCTGGCAAAAATCGCCGAAGCCATGGAGATCAGCCTGGCCGATTTTTTCCCTGGCAGCGATACGCCTCAAGATCGCGAGACGCAAAAAATTCTCGGCGAGCTTTCCGACGACGAAATCCGCTTCCTTGCCGATATCAAGAAGTATTCGACCACGCTCTCCGAGGATGACAAGAAACTCGTTCTGGCCATGATTCGTAAGATGGCCACCATTGCGCCTCCTCCGGGGCGCGCCGCCAAAACAAACGGCATGGCTCGCCGCCCGGAATTCTAGGCCTTTCGCGTCCTGGCCGCCGAATAATCAGTTTTCTCGCAACACTCGGATTGACCGCTGTTGTAGCGCCGAGCTTCAGCTCGGCATCTCGCGACCGAATGTGCGGTTCCCGGGACATATTTTTCCGCATGCGGCTAATAGCACGCCTGCGCACCTCCACTAACGTATCCTCGATGAAATTCGTTACAATAGAAAGAATATGACGCAGAAACGCCACAAGACCGTCGGGGTGCGCGTCGGCAACATAATGGTCGGCGGCGGCGCGCCTGTGGTTGTGCAATCCATGACCAACACCGACACGGCAGACCCCGCGTCCACTGCCCAGCAATGTCTCGAACTCGCTCAAGCCGGCTCGGAGCTGGTCCGTATCACCGTGAATATGCCCGAAGCAGCCGCGGAGGTCGCGGAAATCAAGAAACGTTTGCTCGATGCCGGCTGCAACGTCCCTGTCATCGGCGACTTCCATTACAACGGTCACGTACTCCTCACGAAATATCTCGATTGTGCCCGAGCGCTCGACAAATATCGCATCAACCCTGGCAACGTCGGGCACGGCCAGCGTCGCGACGAGCAGTTTGCCACCATATGCAAGGTAGCCCGCGATAACGGAAAGCCGGTCCGCATCGGCGTGAATGGCGGCTCGCTCAATCAAGAGCTGGTCATGCGCAAGATGCAGGAAAATACCGATCGGGACCTCGGCAAGACTTCCGAAGACATCATCAACGAGTGCATGGTACTGTCCGCTCTTGAATCCACCGAGCTTGCGCTTGAAACCGGCCTGCGAAAAGATCAAATTATTATTTCCTGCAAGGTTTCTCGCCCGCACGATCTCATTCAAATCTATCGCGATCTGGCAAGCAAAACGGATCAGCCTCTGCACCTCGGCTTGACCGAAGCGGGCATGGGCGCAAAAGGACTCGTGTGGTCCGCCGCTTCGATGGGAATTCTTCTCGACGAAGGCATCGGCGACACAGTCCGCGTTTCGCTTACGCCGCGTCCCGGTGGCGACCGCCGCGACGAAGTGTATGCCGCGTGCGAGCTGCTCCAATCGCTCGGACTACGCACCTTCGCGCCGAGCGTTACGGCCTGTCCTGGATGCGGCCGCACCACCAGCACCACGTTTCAAGAATTAGCGGAAAGCATCGAGGGTTACATCCGCGACATGATGCCGGAGTGGAAGCGCTACTACGAAGGTGTCGAAGAGCTGAAGCTCGCCGTGATGGGCTGCATCGTGAATGGCCCCGGAGAATCGAAAGCCTCGAACATCGGCATCAGCCTGCCCGGCACCGGCGAAGCCCCGCGCTGCCCGGTCTACATCGATGGCCAGAAATTCACCACTCTCGAAGGAACCTACGACGAGCTTTCTCGCGCATTTCAAAAACTCGTGGATGACTACATCTCCACGAAATATCACAAGCGCGAAACACCTCTGCCTGCCACAAAACCCATGGTCGATAAACCTTCCCTCCGCGTCCTCGCCTAGTAAGGTTGCTGACAAAGGGCCGAACAATGAATTTTCTGTGCGTAGCGCCGGGCTTTAGAGCCTGTGTGATTACGCCAGTTATTCGTCAGGGCACGGCGTCAGCCGTGCCGTAAGTGTCGCAAATACAGAGCGGCTTCAGCCGCTGAGGGTCAGTCGTGCAAGTTCTCACACAGCCTCTTTAGAGCCTGTGTGATTCCCAGTTATTCGTCAGGGCACGGCTTCAGCCGTGCCGCAAGTGTCGCAAATACAACGCGGCTTCAGCCGCTGAGGGTCGATCGAACGACTTCTCACACAGACTCTTTAGCCCGGCATGCTGCCCTTCAGCCCAATATGCCGCCCTGAAGGGCGGCGCTACGGAAGCGCGGATGCAAAATGGTAATTCGCAGGGGTCGAAAGTGCCTCAAAAATTGTCGATTAGACTGTGTCGCCGTCCTTTTTTTTCTGTAAGTTAGCATCGTTTCTAATCCCTGTTGTGCCGATTAGAAATTGATGGTTTGTCGCTTCGCGAGAGGGGCGCAGAGCGTTCAAAAACTGCTGATACCGCACGGTCGGGACCAGCTTGGCGTATCGCAGCTCGCAGTCGGCAGCCATTCCTACTCCAAAGCTGTCAACGACTTTCGAGTGTCAAAATGGGCAAGGTAACTCGCCCGCGAGCGCGAGGCAAGGAAGTTGAGCTGTGGAGAAGATGCGGCAGATTGAACAGTCGCACGCAAAGAAACCTAAAACCAAAATCCCCACGCTTTGCAGCAGGCGCACCCGGCGGCACCTCATGGCGAGAGTGACCATGAGTCAGTCCTTTTACGGTAATCGGCTAATAGTAGCTGCCCCGTCGGGGAGGGTCGTAACGCGGCCCGCTGGGCGCTGATCTAGCAAGTTCTGCGTGGCATGATGGTTACCGAGGAAACAGCGCTGTTGACGGGACCGCTTCGCCCCAGCGAAACATATCCCAGACCGGCTGCTCGTTGTCGGGGATGGGCTTGTTGTTCCAGAGCGTCAATGTCCGCCAAAAGCCTGTCGAGGTTACATCAGATTCACCCACGAACGTTACGACCCAAATCTTCCTGTCAGAAGCCTGTGCCAAGTTGTCTAGCACTGTCCGCACGTCTACATCTTCCAGCTTAATGGCCACATCCGGATCCCCCACGTTGGCGGCCTGGCTGTACATCTCTCCTTTTCGGTCGGCACTTCTGGGCGCAGGCGGGCGTGGGGAAACAGTTAGTTTAACTAGGTCGCGCAAGCGGTGATTTGCCATCTCCACTACCATGTTGCTCACTTCGAATTTATGAATTCTCAGTTTCGTGAAATCCCGTTGGTTTGACGCTGTCCATTTGGGAAAGACATGCACAGTCCCGTCATCAACACTGAGTCCGTACCCAGGTTGGTTTTTCACAATAGTCTCGATTACCTGCTGAACGTCAGCGTGATCCCAAGAAAGACTCACTCTTTGCAACGTGGCGGGTGATCCTGACCACTCAACGCCCATGGGTACCTGGAACTCGGCCGCCACTCTTGCGAGGGCTTGGAGAAAGGTGTCCGCAACCAGCGTATAGTCCTCGACTGACGCATGAAGCTTTGCCTCCAGGCTGATAGCTGGGGGTGTTCTTGAAACGATTGGGGGGTGTGCCGAGGGCAACTGAAAAAAGACCAGCGATAGAAAAAAAGTGATGTACATGGATACCTCACTGACCGTTCACTAGAATCTTATTACAGTAGTATGAAATCGTCTGTGTAATTTGGGAGTTTCCGACGTGCCAAATTTGCTTGACGACAGATGGTCCACCCGTCAATCTTCGCCTATGGTTGGCAGGAAATTCGCGCAATTCGGCCTTCGCTATCGGGATAAGCGACTACTTGCACGAATTCATGATCGGCAGCCGTACGATAATCTTGCGGGATTGGACGAAGTATCCACGCTCCGCCATTTCCCTGCGTTGCCATTCGATTGAGGATTTGCTCGACAGAGGCATTTCGCATCTCAAATGGAGCGGTTGTAACCGCATTACTCGAAGAAAGAACATCTTCAGCGGTCCCCTGGTCTGGGCGTAAGACGCCACGCACATCCGTGTGCAAGAATGCTGCGAGTTCCTGCAACGTGGATTCCGGGGCCGCGTAGCGGGGAATGATGAGGTTGAGGATATGACTTGTGCCTTCGGGAATTGATCTCGGCTCGACCACGGCAACTCCATCCCTGACAACCCACCGATAATCTGGAATCTGATTTGTGATTTTATTCATCACTTCGCCGAAGGTTTCCTTTGATGCCGTGAGTTCAATTCTGCTCTCACACACGGAGTTATTGGTAAGAACCACCCCGATTGGCACCTTCGCTGTTTCTCCAAGCCTCAGAATCGCCCGTAGCGCAGGGCGCCCATCGGCGTGAAATTCTTTGACAATTTTGGCAGATATTTTGTTCTGGTCGGACGACTGCATCGCGCCGGCAGCATTAGGACGCATGCCGTAGGCGCATCCGAGCAAAACGACACAAACCAGGAGTCTATCCGTTTTCATATGCGTCCTATTGCCCATTTATCGTAATCCCGGTGCAAGTATATACAAACGTATTCGGTTGCAGGTTGTATGTGCCCGCCCCAGGAAAAACATCGCTTATACTCTGGGTTGCAATCGATTCGCTAGAGTTCGGTTTGAGACATCCAGGCGTGCAAAAAGATAATGTATCTGAGTAATTCCCGCTTCCATTAGTCGTCGTTGAACCTGTCGAGGGCGGTAGTAGACCGAAATCATTCCTGGTCCAGGAGACAGTCTCTGTCAAGCTTTGGCCTCCGGTGACGATGTCAGCTCCGTTCTGATCGGTCACAATCTTTTTAACCGACCTGAACCAGCCAGCTTGCCCCACCGGACATGCAGGACTCGTTGCGGAGGTCTTGGCAAAAGAGGACAGAGTCGAAACAACGCGATCAGCAGTCGGGACCTGTACGGTGACGGGGCCGGAGCCTTCGTCAGGGCCGATGGGGCAAGTCTTAGGGCATTCGGGAGCCTCGCCTTCGCTTGGGCCCTCGACCTCAGCGGTGATAACGTCGCTGCCAACCGAGACTCCTTTCACCAGCCCGGCACTCACTGTGGCGATCGTTGTCGTTTTGCTGAGCCAGTGCGCTGTCGAAGTCTTATCCACCTGAGTGCCATCCGACATTTCCAAGCTGAAAGTCGCTTGCTTCGACCCTCCCACGGGAGTTAGCACCGGGCTGGGATCAATAATCGCCTCAGTGGTTGTGACGCAAATGGTGCAGGGAGGGCCACACGTGGCCGTCTGCACGTTGAAGATTCCAGACGCCAGCGCAATATGCACGGGCTGGTCCAGCCCTTGCGCGCCTTCGAATCTGGCGCTGCCTTGCTGCACATCAAACGGAATGAAATTGCCGTCCGCATCCGGCTGGTGCATTTCAATCAACTGCCCGACATCCAGCATTTGCTGTTCGCCCGGCATCAAGTGCAGAGGCAGGGAATAGTGGCCCGTACTCCCTCGGTAGGTCAAGGTAGCGACGATGTCTTCGGGCTTATCGCCGGAATTGAAAACGCTGATCATCGTGTCATTGCCGTCAGCCACGCTCCAGTAAGGAACATCCTTGGCCCAAGACTCGGCTGCCGTATCCGGGATCACCTCGAAAACGTACGTTCCCGTCTGATCCACACTGCCGGTAGCGAGCAAGATGTCATGCGGTCTTCCGACATAAGAGAGCACCAGCGTGGCCATTCCACTGAAATTCGACAATACCCGGCCGAGCGAGAGTTGCCTGGATTCCCCCGCTGCAAGCCGTTCGTCCGGAAGGGATATCTTGCTCATCTGGCTTCCTGCCATTAGGTATAGCGCGGGCTTAACGGCGATGGCGCGGTCTGCCGCGTTCCGCAGCACTGCATAGACCGTGAAGTTAGTCGTCTTGGGAAACTTCATCATGGGATCGGGAATTCCCGCCATCATGCCAACGCTGGCATAGGAGACTGTGCTAACCGGTGAAGCGTCCGCGCTGCTGTGAGGCTGGAATTTGAGTGTTGCCGAGTAGCCCTCCGATTCGTTGACCAGCCCGCCCACCGGGAGGACCTCGCCCATTTTCCCTTGGTAGCGAATGCGAATCCCGCCGGTATTTCCTTCACCTTCTTCCGGCTCACCGAAGAGCGGTTCTAAATCCTCTATTTCAGTACTTCTCGGCTTGACTTCTTCCTTGCGGCTTACAGCCGTTCCCTTCGACCCCGTAACTTCGATCCATACCGTTTTTACCGCTGCCGATGTATTCGACAAAGCCAGGAACGCACTCACTTCCGGGTCGTGCTTCCACCAAACTGCATCGAGCGCTTGCTCTTCAGGCTCCTTGGACGCATGTTTCATGTTCATGGAGCCTTGGAAGTCTGCGAGAAAGACGAGACTCTGGGTAACATTTAGCATCTGGATATCCGCCGACACATTGAACGCGGATTGAGACGTGAAGCGCAAAGCCATGCTGCCGAATTGGGACCGATGGGCGCGGACCTCGGCAGGTGCGGCATCGAGTGCCGTATTAAGATTCAGAGTTGCGGTGCCTCCCGCCACGAGGGCTAGCGCCGGCAGAGCGTACGGCGTGCCATCGGACATGTAAATAACCGGAGTCACAGCGAGGCCTTGCGTGATCAGGACGTTCTTGATGCGCATGGTTGAGACGAACAGGCCATCGGTGCGCCACAGCCCGCAGTACAGAGTATGCACGGAGCCTTGTTGCGCGGGCGCAGAGGCAGCCACTCCTGTAACAATCGTCTTTCCGCCCCAAATGCGCGGGCCAAAGCTTCCGGCGAGGAATGCGCCGCCAAATGTCACCAAGACCACCACGGCTGAGGAAAGGGTGCTAAGACGAAGCGTTCGGCTGGACATGCGGCCCTCCGTCACAACTCAAATGAAATGGGCCCGACTGCGATGGCGACCTTATACCCCCCCCCCGTGATTATCGTCAAGTTAATTTTATGATTTTATATACCGCGAGGTTCACAGCGCCCAGCGCCCACCTCTCTTCGCTCCTGCGCCACTTGAGTTATTCTATGCAGCACAAGCAGGAGCGTGAATGCCTGAAGTTTTGCCAGCTTCCCCGGACCGCGGCGCGAGAGTCCACCAAGTTCCGCAGAACTGGCGGCGCGGGTTCTGGAGCCTGATCGTCACGCAGTTTCAGAACGCGTTCAACGACAACGCGACCAAGTTTCTCGTCATTTACATCATCGTCGCGATGAATTTCCCGAAAGAGTATCGCGACCGGCTGGTTCTGGTCGTCGGCGCGCTTTTCGCTCTGCCCTTCATTTTCTTCTCGCTTACCGGCGGATATTTCGCGGATCGCTACAGCAAGCGCAGCGTGGTGATTGGAACGAAATGCATGGAACTCGGCGTGATGGCCGTGGCAATCGTAGGCCTAGCCATGCAGAGCCTGCCGGTGGAATGCGCCGCGGTTTTCTTGATCAGCACGCAATCCGCGCTTTTCGGCCCGTCAAAATACGGACTCCTGCCGGAACTGCTGCCCGAACGCGAACTATCCTGGGGCAACGGAATCATCGAACTCGGCACATTTATCGGAAGCATCTCAGCGGTCATGGCCGCCGGTTATCTCGCGGAACGCTATCGCGGACGCGAAGGAATGGCCGGCGTGGTGCTCCTGGGGTGCACCTGCATCGGTCTCGCCACAAGTTTCGGTATTTCGCGCGTGCCCGCCGCCGATCCGGTCAAAAAATTCCGCTGGAACCCGATTGGCGATCTTGGGACGCAATTGAAAACGATTCGCGCCGATCGAGTGCTCGCCTGGGCCGTTCTTGGCAACACCTACCTCTGGTTCCTGGCGGCCCTGCTGCAGTTCATCATCGTGGTGTACGGCCACGATATGCTGCACATCGACGAGACGCACATCAGCTATTTGCAAGCCGCCGTCGGCATCGGCATCGGAATCGGAAGCTTCGCGGCGGGCTATCTATCGGGCGGCAAAATCGAATACGGACTGATCCCTCTTGGTGCAATCGGCATGACGGTCTTCGGCGCTTTGCTCTCTCTTCCCGGCCAAACTCTTAGAAGCTCGAGCGTGAATCTAGCTCTCCTCGGCTTTTTCGGCGGCTTTTTCGCCGTGCCGCTCAGCGCGCTGATTCAGCACCGGCCTCGGCCGGAGGCAAAAGGCGGCGTGATCGCCGCGGCAAACTTGCTGTCGTTCGTAGGAGTATTCGCGGCTGCGGGCGCTTATTATCTTTTTTCCAGTGGTTTTCATCAGACTCCGGCCGGCGTTTTTCTTGACGGCGCCGTGCTCACCTTCGTCACCACTGCCTATTCGATCTATCTCTTGCCCGATTCCCTGATTCGTCTTGTCCTGTGGATCGCCACCCATTCGCTCTATCGCATTCGCGTCGAAGGCCGCGACAACATTCCCGAAACCGGCGGCGCGCTCTTCGTCTCGAATCACATGTCGCTGATCGACGCGATGCTCGTCATCGCCTCCACGGACCGTCCCATTCGTTTCTTGATGTTTAAGGGCATGTACGATCTCCCCTTTATCAGGCCGTTCGCGAAGATGCTTCGCGTGATTCCCATATCGTCGGAGTTGCGCCCGCGAGAGATGATCCAGTCGCTGCGGGAGGCCACGAATGCCATTCGCTCCGGCGAGATCGTTTGCATTTTTGCGGAGGGGCAAATCACGCGCATCGGCCAGTTGCTTCCCTTTCGCCGCGGCTTCGAAAGAATCATGAAAGGCGTGGACGCGCCCATCGTGCCTGTGAATCTTGACGGCATCTGGGGAAGCATTTTCAGCTTCGAGCGCGGACGATTTTTTTGGAAGCTGCCGCGCTCCATTCCCTATCCGGTAACCGTTAGCTTTGGGAAGCCCATGCCGCCTACGGCCACGCCGTTCGAGGTTCGCGAAGCCGTCCAGGAATTGCAAACCGCGGCCTACAGCCATCACAAGCGCCGCATGCGCACTCTTCCGCGCTCGCTCGTTCGCACCGCGCACCGCCATCCGTTCCGCTTCGCCATGGGCGACAAACGAAAACCGCGAATGCAATGGCGCAGCGTCCTCCTTGGCTCAATTTTCCTCGCTCGCCGTTTGCGAGCCCTCTGGGCCGGCCAGGAAATGGTCGGGATTCTCTTGCCCCCTGGAATCCCCGGCGCCCTCGTGAATTTCGCCGCGACGCTCTCCGGAAAAATTCCCGTGAATCTCAACTACACGTCTTCGAACGAGACGCTGGCCTCCTGCGCCGCCCAGTGCAAACTCCAAACGGTGATCAGCACGAAGCTTCTGCTCGACCGCATTCCGCTGCAAGTGCCGCGCAAAATCATCTTGCTGGAGGAAGCGGCAGCCGCGCCGTCCTTGGGCGAAAGGATTTGCGCGCTTCTGATGTGGCCGCTTCCCCCTGCCCTTCTGGAAAAACTGCTCTGCAGCGGCAAGCGCAAATCACTTGACGATCTTGCAGCCATAATTTTCTCCAGCGGCAGCACCGCCGATCCCAAGGGTGTAATGCTCACGCATTACAACATCGCCTCCAACGTCGAGCAGTTGGGACAAACGTTCATGCTCGAAAGCAAGGACGTGATGCTCGGCGTGCTTCCCTTCTTCCATTCTTTCGGTTTCACGGTCACTCTCTGGCTTCCGGCCGTGCTCGGCATCGGCGTGGCATACCATCCCAGCCCGCTCGATCTCGGAGCGATTGGCGAAATCGTCCGCGATTATCGCGTGACGTTCCTCCTCGCGACGCCCACTCTCTTGCAGGCGTATGCGCGTCGATGCTCGCCCGAGGATTTCGGCAGCTTGCAATTCGTCGTAGTCGGCGCGGAGAAATTGCCCAATGCCCTGGCGCTCGCATTCGAGGACCGCTTCGGCATCCGCCCACTCGAAGGCTACGGCTGCACGGAATGCTCTCCGGCGGTCGCGGTCAACACTCGCGATTTCCGCGCGCCCGGATTCCGCCAGGTCGGAGCGAAGCGCGGGCGTATCGGCCATCCCCTTCCGGGCGTGAGCGTGAGAATCGTGGACCCAGAGACGCGAGAGCGTCGCCCGGTAGGCGAGCCGGGGTTGCTGCTCGTGCGCGGTCCAAACATCATGAAGGGCTATCTCGGCAATCCGGAGAAGACCGCGGAAGTCCTGCAAGACGGCTGGTACGTCACGGGGGACATTGCCACGGAAGACGAAGATGGATTCCTGGCCATCACCGATCGCCTGAGCCGATTCAGCAAGATCGGCGGCGAGATGGTGCCGCATATTAAGATCGAGGAAAAATTGCAGGAGCTTGCCAGCGCGGATGAAAAACAATTCGTGGTCACGGGCGTGCCGGACGGCAAAAAGGGCGAGCGCCTGGTTGTGCTGCACACGCTGGCGCCCGAGGACCTCAAGTTGGTCCTCGATCGCCTCGGCGATTCCGGCCTGCCGAACCTATGGCTGCCGCGTCCGAACCAGTTTTTCAAAGTAGACGAATTCCCGCTGCTTGGCACTGGAAAGCTTGATCTTCGGCGCCTTCGTGAACTGGCCCTGCAGAAGTCTGAAATCCAACCATAGAGTGTCCCACTCGACGATTTGATATCATTTGTTTCCGCCATGACTCCGATTTTGGAAACACCACGACTTTTGCTTCGCCCACTTGAACTTGCTGACGCCGAGCAAACTCAAATTCTCTTCCCCGAATGGGAAATCGTTCGTTACCTGGCGAACCATGTGCCATGGCCCTATCCTCCGGATGGCGCACACATTTTCTATCGCGATGTTGCACTGCCGGCCGTGGAACGAGGTGAGGCGTGGCATTGGACGTTGCGCTTCAAAACCGATCCCCTTCATCTGATCGGCAGTGTCAGTTTGATGAAAGGTGAAGATGAAAATAGGGGATTTTGGCTCGGCCGCCGATGGCAACGACAAGGCCTGATGACCGAAGCATGCGAGGCCGTCACCGATTTTTGGTTCGACACGCTGAAATTCTCCGTTCTGCGCGTTCCCAAAGCGGTCGCCAACACGGCATCACGGCGAATTTCTGAGAAGCGGGGTATGCGGATCGTTTCCACCGGTAACCGAAACTATGTTTGCGGCCGTCTTCCATCAGAAATATGGGAGACCACCGTTTCCGAATGGCACGCCTGCAGTAACCGCCGGAGATGACTTCTGCGCCGGTCCTAGAAATTCGAGTATTTGAATCTGCAATGCGCGAGAGTCCCGGCTAGAAGTCTCGCGTTCGAAGCGACCAGAAAACCCACAAGCCGGTGCAAACGAAGATTGTCACGTACGGGCTGATGAATGCACCGAGCGTTGCAAGAGCGTACAGCGGAGTACCCAAATTATAGCTCCACGTGACCTTGGCGATCACTTCACTGGAAGCATCTTTGCTCAGTTGCGCCCGGTCACTCGATATGCAACGCCACAAGGCGCTGAAGCCGAGCGAAATCAAAACGAAATCCCCGCCGTAGACCGCGCATGCAACCTTCGCCGCCGGCTGCCGGATGTACGCAGAGACGAGCGCGGTGGCGAATGGAATGGTCGTAATCATGAACAGCAGGTAGCCATTGACGAACATCAATCGCGGGTCAGGCTTACGGACTAGGCGCAAAATCCCGCGGTGGTTCACCCAAATCGTCAGCACCGTGAAGAAGCTGGTCACGAATGCGAGATAGGAAGGCCATTGGCTCGCGAGCGACGCCGCAAGAGCATGAGGTGAACTGCCATCCGCGAGCGTCGGCACCCTAAGGTCGAGCGCCAGCAACGTGATTGCAACCGCGAACACCCCGTCGCTGAATGCTTCGAGCCGTCCGGTTTCCCTCTCTGCTGCGGCAGCGGCTTCGAGATGCTTTTGCGGCGTGGACATTTTCTCGAAGATCAGAAAACCGCCAACTTTACGTGCAGGAACTTCTTCGGGTTCTGGCGAAAGTCGTTAATCATCAGCCGCAAGTCGCCCGTCATGCCTGTCATGTTGTCGTAAAACGCGGGATCCGAGAAGAATTTCCCGAGCGTCCCCTGGTTTGAATTCAGCTTCGCCGATGCGTCGCGAATGTTGCCGGAGGCGTCCCGCAGATTGCCGTAGAGCGCGTCGTCGGTGACCAGCTTTCCAAGCGTGCCTTTGCCTTCCTGCACCCCAGTGAAGAGCGCGTTGCCTTTTTGGACTAACCCGTTGGCGTTGTCAAAGAAGGTCGGATCGTAAACCAGCTTGCCGAGCGTTCCCTTCTGCTCCTGCACGGCCGCGAAAATATTTTGAGCGCTTCCCATCGCAGCATTGGCTTTGTTGTAGATTTCGTCCGAGTACACGAGCTTGCCGAAGGTTCCCTGCCCTTGCTGAATTGATCCCGCAATGGAATCGAGTTTCGTGACCGTGTCGTTCAGATGGTTATAAAGCGCGGGATCGTTCATCAGCTTGCCCAGCGTGCCGTTGCCCTTGGACACTTGGTCGACAATGCCGCGAAGATCGTCGGAGAGCGCGCCGAGATTCTGCATCAAGTCCGCGCCACGCTCCACCATCTGTTTCATGGCTGCTTCTTCCTTCCCGGGGATCACCCCGCCGTTCTTGACCGGCTCGCCCGTCAGCCCGCGGCTGATCGTCACGTAACGATTCCCGAGCAATCCTTCGGTGATCAGACTTGCTGTCGAATCGGTTCGGATATCGTCCTGGTATTTCTTGTCGATGCGCAAGCCCAGCGTGATGTTGTGCAGGCTATCTGGCGGGTGCGGTGTCAGTCCAATGGCTTCAACGCTCCCAACTTGCACGCCATCCAGGCGCACCGGCGCCCCCGTTTGCAGCCCCTCGACTTCCGGCAGATAGGTGCTGACGCGATACTTCGGGCCAAGGACCCCCGCGCCGGTCACGTAGAAAATCCCAACAGCAAGAATGAACAACCCTACGAGCACAAATAGCCCCACTCGCAGTTCCGTCCAGGTCAGTTGCTTGCGTTGCGCCATGTCATTCCCTCCCTCGGACTGCTTGACGAATCGATTCTTGTGCGAAGCGCTTTGTTCCCTGTCATGTCAAACCGGGCTTCACTCCGCTGAAGCGAGAAACTTTTTCAGATACGCGTCGGATGTCTGCAACAATTCGTCGGCCGCACCCTCGAAATAAATTTGGCCGTTGCGAAGAACCAGAATGTTTGTCGGCGGCCTCGCAACGCTCAATTCCGGCGAGGCAAGCGGATTTCCGACCGCCCTCGCCCCGTCGTCGTTGCCGTAGTGATTGCCAAGCGCTATCACGCGGCCTGTCTTTGGGTCCAGCCGAAAGTTCGCCAGCCCAAAGGCGTCTTGCACGCGCTGAGTAGCGAGAAGCGACGTCACGCCTTGCGCATCCCTGCCGCGAAGAATCAGCGTGATGATCGTCTGTGAAGTAATCGGATCGAGGCCGGCGGTGGGCGAGTCGTAAAAAACGAGCGGCGGCCGGTCCACCAGCGCACGGGCGATCGAAACGCGCCGGCGCATTCCGCCGGACAGCTCCGCCGGGAATTTGGCGACCGCGTCTTCCAAATCCACGAATCGCAGCGCCTCGCGAACGCGCGCTTCGATCTCCGGCTCCTCAACGTTCTCTTCGCGCAATCGGAACGATACGTTTTCCGCCACGGTCATCGAATCGAATAGCGCGCCTTCCTGAAACACGAACCCGATCCTCCGTCGAAAATCCAGCAGTTCCCGTTCCGGCATTTCTCCCACGTTCCGGCCCATCACCGAGATTTGCCCGGCAGTAGGACGGATCAAGCCATCCGCTAATTTCATAATTAGCGTCTTGCCCGCGCCGCTTTCGCCGAGCAGAACCTTTGTCTCGCCCGGCCATACCTCGAACGAAATGCCGCGCAGAACGTCGCCCTCATCGAAGCCGATGTGAACTCCCTTGAAGGCGATGAGTGGCTGGCCCGGAACAGCTTCGGCGTCACGAGATGTAGACAAAGGCCGCGGAGCGTCGCTCATCATGAGCCGATTATAGATGGAAATCGCAACCAGCGGGCTGCAAGCCGTTTCAGAACGAGGAGCGGCGTTTTGTGTGGAAAACGTCATCGCGCCGTTTCCTTTCGTACGGACGCTGCCGCGCACTGAGCGTTTTTTCGCGAATGCTTGCTGCGCCCGCCTCGGACATTCCTCAATACCCATCAGCTTGCTCGTTCCGATCGGGTGACGAGGCCAACCGCGCTCTATTGAAACAGGAATAGCATCAACCGGGTAAGGAAGAAGTCCACGACCAGCACCAGCACGGAAGAAACGACCACGGCCGACGTGGTTGCGCGGCCCACGCCCTGAGTCCCGCCTCTCACGCGTAATCCTTGAAAGCATGCAATCGTCGAGATGATGAGCGCGAAAATCAACGGCTTCGTGAAACCTTGCACCAGATCCCCAAATGCCAGGGCGTTGATGGCGCGCGTCCAGAACTGCACCGGGCCGAGCCGCAGCGTGAAATACGAAACAATGAAGCCCCCCACGAGGCCCAGGAAATCGGCGACCGCGACGAGCAGCGGCATCATCGCAACCATCGCGACAACGCGCGGCGTGACGAGCTTGCGGACAGGGTCCGTGCCGAGCGCGCGCATCGCGTCCACCTGCTCGGTCACCACCATCGAGCCAAGCTCGGAAGCAATGCCGGACGCGTTTCGCCCCGCCACCAGAATCGCCGTGATCGTGGGGCCAAGTTCGCGAACCAGTGCGAGCGATACGGCGTCTCCGGTAAGCGCCGTCATGCCGAAACGCTGGAATTGGGACGCGGTATTTATAACCATCACGCCGCCAATAAACATCGAAGAAATCGCGATGATCGGCAGCGAGCCGACCCCAATCTGGTCCATCTGCTCGAGCGTATCCTTCCAATACTGCGGAGGCGTGAATGCACTCTTGACGGACTGTGCGGCGAGAAGCGTGTAATCCTGGATCGTCCAGATCCGCCGTTTAAGTGCGTCCCCGATAGGCGATAGGAACGTAGGCGTTTCGCTGGCGTCAGGCATCGTGTGGGGACCGGCCGTCGTTGCGAAGCCGCGTCTCGGAGAGCGTAACGTTCGCTGCCTGTCGCGTCAAGCAAACATACTCTCCATGCCCGAAACTTTATCGCTCCGCTTTACGCCCGCGAGCTCGTCCGGTAAACTCCAGTGCTTGCGCCGGCGTGCGAGGCGCTTACGGAAGATGCTGCGATTCGTCACGGCGGGTGAATCTCACGGGCAGGCGCTGCTGACCTGGATATCCGGGCTGCCCGCGGGCGTGCCTGTTGATCTCGCTTTTCTCGAACGCGAACTACACCGCCGGCAGTTGGGCTTTGGGCGCGGCGCGCGCCAGCGCATCGAGAAAGATCGCGCCGATATTTTCGCCGGCGTGCGCCATGGAAAGACCATCGGCGCTCCGATCGCGCTGCGAATCGAAAATCGCGACTGGAAGAACTGGGAGAACGCGCTGCCGGTCGAAGCCGGCGAAGGCAGTGACGCAACGCAACGCAAGCTCACCGCTCCCCGCCCCGGGCATGCCGACCTCGCAGGCGCGATAAAATTCAATTTCCACGATGCGCGGTACGTTCTAGAACGCGCCTCGGCTCGCGAAACGGCGGCGCGCGTCGCAGCGGGCGCGCTGGCAAAGTTATTTTTGCGCGAATTCGGAGTCAGCATCCTGAGCCACACCGTCGCCGTAGGACACGCCCGGCTCGATCGCGAAGCCCTCTGGACAGAGATAGAAGCGGTCTGCGAAAATCTCGATTCGCCGCTCCGTTGCGTCGACGACGCCATACAAGAGAAAATGAAAGCCGAAGTTGACCGCGTCCTCCGCGCCGGAGATTCCGTGGGCGGCATATTCGAAATAGTCGCGCGAGGAGTTCCGCCCGGCCTTGGCTCGCACGCGCAGTGGGATGAGAAACTCGATGCCAGGCTGGCCCGCGCGGTGATGTCAATCCAAGCCGTCAAGGGCGTTGAGATCGGAACGGGTATCGCGAACGCAACCAGCTACGGCTCCGAAGTGCAGGACGAAATCCGCTACGACGAAAATCAAAAATGTTTTGACCGTTCGTCCAATCGCGCCGGCGGCCTCGAAGGCGGCATCACCAACGGGCAATATATCGTCGTGCGCGGTTACCTGAAGCCGATTTCGACTTTGCGTCGTCCCCTTCAGACCGCGGATATGGAAACGAAGGAATCCGTCAAAGCCGCCTACGAACGCTCGGATGTGTGCGTTGTTCCGGCTGCGGGCGTTGTCGGGGAAGCGATGGTCGCGTTCGAGCTGGCGGCGGCTTTCCTCGATAAATTCGGCGGCGATTCGCTCGGCGAGACGAAGCGGAATTTTGAAGGCTATCAAACGCAGTTGGCAAATTTCTAGGAATGACACGCGAATGATTCATCCCATTGTGAAGTATGGCGACCCGGTGCTTGAAACGCCGGCCCGGTCGGTGGAAAAATTCGACGACGAACTCAAGGCTCTCGTCGCGGATATGTTTGAGTCCATGTACGCCGCGCAGGGCGTGGGCCTGGCCGCGCCGCAGATCGGCGTGAGCGTCCGCCTGACCGTGATTGACGTCACCAACGGCAAGAATCCCGAGGCCAAGCTGGTTCTCGCCAACCCGGAAATCATTCACGCCGATGGAGAGCAGCGCGAAGACGAAGGTTGCCTTTCGCTCCCGGGTTTTCGCGGTGTAATCCCGCGCCCGCTTTACGCCACGGTCCGGGCCTTCGACGCCGATGGCAAGGAATTCGAAATGCGCAGCGAAGGATTGCTCGCGCGCGCCTTTTGCCACGAAATAGATCATCTCAACGGAGTGCTTTTCCTCAATCATCTCAGCATGCTCAAGCGGGATATGATCCGGCGCAAAATTCGTAAAATGAAAAAAGCTGGCGAGTGGTAGGGCGATCGTGCCGCTGCGGATCGTTTATTGCGGCACGCCGGCTTTTGCGCTTCCCGCTTTGCGGCATCTGATTGCGCAGCCGGATTTCCAGATCGAAGGTGTCGTCACGCAGCCGGATCGCCCGCGCGGACGCGGAAATCTCGTGTCGAGTTCACGGGTGAAAGACGCGGCCCTCGAAGCCGGCATTGCCGTTTACCAGCCCGAACGAATCAAATCCGAATCGGCGAGAGATTATTTCAAACGCGCCGCGCCGGATGTCGTCGTGATCGTCGCCTACGGACAGATTATTCCAGCAGCCTTGCTCGAAATCCCTCGGCTGGGCTGGGTCAACCTCCACGCCTCCCTGCTTCCCAAATATCGCGGCGCGGCCCCGGTTAATTGGGCCATCGTGAATGGCGAAACGCGCACCGGCGTCACGATCATGCAGGTCGAAGCAGGCCTCGACACGGGACCTATTCTGATGCGACACGAAACCGAAATCGGGCCGGATGAAACCGCGCCGCAGCTTGCCGCTCGGCTCGCGGAAACTGGGGCGCCGCTGGTCGCCGAAACGCTGCGGAAACTCGCCGGCGGCGAGCTCACGCTATCACCGCAGGACGGTTCGCAGGCGAGCTTCGCCCCTTTGCTGAAAAAGGACGACGGTCGCATTAACTGGTCCGAGCCGGCAGAGAAAATTTATGACCGCATTCGAGGCCTGGACCCTTGGCCGGGAGCCTTCACGTTTTTTCGCGAGCACACATGTGCCGTCTGGGGCAGGCCGGGAGCGTCGCTCGACCCGTCGGCGAGGCCCGGGGTGCTGGCGATTTTCGATGGCGATGTTTTCGTGGCATGTGGCGACGGCACTGCGTTGCGGCTTGACCGCGTGCAACTCGAAGGACGCAAGCGCGTAACCGCGCTCGAATTCGCAAATGGGGCGCGCTTCGCCCCCGGCGAACGTTTCGCAGCGGCGATGTAGCGCCGCCCTTCAGGGCGGCATGCCGCTGCCGGACCGGCAATCCATTCGACTCCTGAGGAATCCTTCATCGGCCGCTTTCCGCAACTGTGTTCCGGATTGCTATAGTGGTCCTTGAGCTTCGGCGCGTATCGTCGTTCAAATTTATGCCCATAAGCCCCGCCAGACGAATTGCTTTTGAAGTGCTGCGCCGCGTCCAGACGGAAGGCGCTTACGCAAACGACGTGTTGCATTCCGAACTGAATGCGCGCGTGAAACCGGAGGACGCCGCGCTTGCGACCGAACTCGTCCTCGGCGTCCTCCGTTGGCAACGGCTCCTCGATTTCCTCCTCGAAAAGCAAACCAAAAAACCTCCCGAGCGCCTGGACCTCGCCGTTTCTATCGCCCTGCGAATCGGGCTCTACCAGATTCGGTTCTTGCGGAAGATTCCGCTGCGCGCCGCCGTGTACGAATCCGTCGAGCTTGTGAAACGCGGACGAAAATCATCGGCCGCATCGCTCGTCAACGCCGTGCTCCGGCGGTCCGCCGAGAGTATTCAGCCCGTGGAAGGCTTGCTGCCGGATGATATCTCGCATGCAGAGCGCCTTGGCATCCTATACTCACACCCCACTTGGATCGTCGAGCGGTGGCTGGTGCGATTCGGCGAAGCGCGCACCATCGCTCTGCTCGAAGCCAACAATCGGCCACCGCGATTGAGCTGCACGCTGCATAACCCCGGCGAACGCGAGCAGCTTTTCGCCTCGCTCAAACGAGCGAGCTTGCGGGTCGAACCCGGCACTCTGCTCCACAACGCGTTTGCGGTCAGCGGCCGCAGTCCCGCGCGCACCGAGCCTTTTCGCGCGGGCCAATTTTCGATTCAGGATGAAGCCTCGCAAGGAATCCCCTTGCTGCTGGGTGTTCAAACGGGTGACCGCGTGCTCGATTTGTGTGCCGCCCCAGGAGGAAAAACGCCCCCTCTCGTTCGCGCAGCCGGACAAAACGGACTAGTCGTCGCAACCGACCGCCATGCCCACCGGTTGCGTGACATGAAAGCGCAATTCGTCCGCCTCGGCTTGTCGAATGTGCCGCTCGTGGAACTCGATGCGTCTCGGCCGCTGCCCTTTCGCTCCTTCTTCAACCGGATTCTCGTGGACGCTCCGTGCTCCGGCACGGGAACGCTCGCGCGGCATCCGGAAATTCGCTGGCGTCTTCGGCCTCAGCAGCTTTCCGAGCTCCACCAAGTTCAGATAGCACTCCTCGCTGCCGGACTCGCGCAACTCGCGCCCGGTGGCCGCCTCGTCTATTCCACATGTTCTCTCGAGCCGGAAGAAAATGAGGAGGTCGTAGCAGAAGTTTTGCATGCCGTACGGTCCGTTCGCCGCGTCTCTCCGCCCGAGGCAACTCGATTGTTGGCGCCGCACCTCGTCGCCGGAATTTCAGCCACCACCCTGCTTGACAGCGACGGCCAATTCCGCACCCTGCCCGGCGATCAGAACTGCGACGGTTTCTTCGCCGCCATTCTCGAAAGACGATAGCGTTTGCGGGTCACAACGAGGAGCATCAGGGCCGTCTTCAGTGGCAATTCTCATGTAAGAGGGCATGGCATGTTTACCGTCACCCAGGAAGGAGCCTGTGGAACCTGATTACGGCAGTTTTTCGTCAGGGCACGGCTTTAGCCGTGCCGTAAATGCCGCAAATGCAATGCGGCTTCAGCCGCTGGGGGCCGGTCGTACGCGTTCTCACACAACTCTGCGCAGCCTGACGCGGGAATCCAGGAGCCGATGGGCCGTTTCCAGTTTCCATCTCTCATTTCTACTTTCAGTTCTTCGAAACCAGCATCACCGGTCTTCCGCCACTCCACCGGCAACCATGCTAGGCTTTCGTTCGGAGATTCATCGCAATGACGTTTGGCGAGCGCGTCCAATGGATTTTCCGGATGGGACTGTTGCTCTTTATCCTGGCATCGGTGGCCTTTCTGAGCGCGCTCACGGCGATGCGCTTCGCCATTCAGGGTCGCGAAGTGGCCATGCCGGACGTTGCCGGCAAGACCGTTATCGAGGCGCGGCAAATCCTGCAGGGCTGCGGCGTGCAAATGAAGATCGAGGACCGGATATTCAGCCCGCTGGCCGTGGATGACGTTGTGCGGCAAAGCCCCCCTCCGGGCATGAAAGTTAAAATCGGACAGGATGCGCACGTTGTTCTAAGTCTCGGACCTCAGAAAGTGACGATCCCGCAAATCGAGGACGCGACTCTTCGCGCCGCCCGCATCGAGCTTCTCCGCGACGCCATGCAGGTCGGCGAAATATCGAGCGCGTATCTTTCCGGCTGGCCCCAGGATCAAGTGATTCAGCAGGATCCTGCGCCAGGCAGCAGCGACGCGACAAGTCCTCACGTAAACATCCTCGTTTCGCTCGGCCCGCGGCCTTCTGCCTACGTAATGCCCGGCCTTGCCGGCCTCACGCTTTCCCAGGCGGAATCGAAATTGGGTTCGGCCGGATTGAAGGTGGGAAAGATTACGCCAACGCAACTGCTGGGAGCCGCCAGCGGAACAGTCGTCGCACAAACTCCGCAGCCCGGCCAGCGGGTGGACGCCAGCGCCACAATCGATTTACAGGTCACCGAGTAGGCGTTCGCTGAACGCTGCGCGATAGGCTGCCTGTGCTAGAATTCGCTCGAACCATGCCGCACGCGAGAATCGAAATCGCGCCCTCCATCCTGGCCTCGGATTTCGCACGGCTCGGCGACGAAGTTCGCAAAGTCGAAGAAGGCGGCGCGGACCTGATTCACGTGGACGTGATGGATGGCCATTTTGTGCCGAACATCTCGATCGGCATCCCAGTCGTCGCGTCCCTGCGCAAAGCAACCCGCCTGCCCCTCGAAGCGCATCTCATGATCGAACGGCCCGAGGAGTATATCGAAGACTTCATACGAGCTGGAGCGAACCGGGTGATCGTTCATCAGGAAGCGACGGCCCATCTCGACCGCGCGCTCGAAATGATCCGGGAGCACGGCGCGGAGGCCGGGGCAGCAATCAATCCCGCCACGCCCGTAGCCATGTTGTCGGAGGTGCTCGACAAAACGGACACCGTTCTCGTAATGTCCGTCAATCCCGGCTTCGGCGGCCAGAAGTTCATCCGTGGCGCTATCGAAAAAATTCGCCAGCTCAATCAGTTGAGCTCGCGCTATAATCAGGGCTTCCGGATTGAAGTGGATGGGGGAGTCGATCTGGAAAACACGGTCGAACTCGCGCGCGCCGGGGTTAATACGTTCGTTGCAGGGACTTCGATTTTCCACACGCCCAACCCAGCCGCGGTGGTGCGCGAAATGCGCAAGCTCGCTACCGAAGCCCTATGTAGCGCCGGGCTTTAGCCCGGCATGCCGCCCTGATCCTTCGCACCTGTTCAGGGCGACGGGGCGGCGTAACGTGTATTTTTCCGCGGCCTGTTGAGCTGTGTTCGAAGCAAATTTTTACTGGGGTTTTATGGCTGGAATCCTTTCCAAACGCATTCCGTTTCTTGCTGGTTTCTTGGGACTCGCGCTCGCCGCCTCGATTTGCGGCAGCGCTTACGCGCAAAAGCCAAAGGTGTACAAGGTCAAGCCAGCAAAAACGAACCCGAAGGCAGCCCAGAAGACCGCTCAAGCGCCTGACGATACCGCCGCTTCTGCCGAACCCGACAAAGTGCTCTACGAGCGCGCGCTGAACGACATCAAGCACGGAAAGTACACCGAAGGCCGCCTCAGCCTGCAGACGCTTATCAACACCTACCCCGACAGTGAATATTTGGCCAAGGCCAAACTCTCGGCCGCCGATTCGTATTACAAAGAGGGCGGAGTTTCGAACCTGACGCAAGCCATTGCGGAGTACAAGGATTTCATTACCTTTTTCCCGTTCCTCGATGAGGCCTCTTACGCGCAGATGCAAGTGGGCATGGCGCACTATCGCATGATGGAGAAAGCCGATCGCGACAATGCGCAGGCGGAAGCTGCCGAAGACGAGTTCCAGGCGTTCCTTCTCAAATACCCACAGAGCCCTCTCCTGCCGAAAGCGGAACAGCACCTTCGCGAAGTCCAGGAGGTGCTTGGGGCTGGAGAATATGAAATCGCGCATTTCTATTACATGAAGCCGGACTATCGCGCCGCTGCCGCGCGCCTTGTCGAATTGACCGACCGCTACCCCCTTTACAGCGCAAGTGACGAAGCCCTCTGGATGCTCGCCGACATTTATTCGCGCGCCAAGCAAGCCTCGAAAAATGAAGATGACAAGAACCATTGGGCCGATCTCGCCGCGAAATGTTATGACCGCATCGTTCAGGACTATCCGCTCTCCGGCCGCGCCGGTCCATCGAAGCAGCGTCTCGCCGCCATGGGCATGCCCGTCCCTTCGGCGGATCCCCGCGCCGCCCAGCGTATGAAAGACCAGCAGCAGTACGCCAGAGCTCACCGCCAGAAATTCTTTATTCGCGGACCGCTTTCGCTCATCAAGTCTAGCCCCGACATTTCCATCGCTGCGCGCTCCGGCATGCCGAACATGACTCCGCCCACGGACACGATCTCCGCGACTGACATCTTGAAGCCGGGAGCGCCCGGACCTACGTTTGGAATCGTCGCCAGCACGGATGCAGGCGGCGCGGCAAGCACGAGCGACACCGAAGGGGTCGATTCCGGCGTTAGCAGCGATCCTGCGTCGAGCGGCCAGACGGTCACAGCACCCGGCGTTGAAATCCTTACGCCTACTCAGGTAAACACCGCTCCCGCCGTTGCCGGCTCCGCGCCCCCCCCGACAAGTGTTCCCGGGCAGAATCCCGCGGTGAACCCCTCGCCCACCTCTTCGCCGGACGCCACGCCTTCTACTCTGACTCCCATACAGGGTTCCGGCGCGCCCATAACTCCCGATGCTGCAGCTTCTTCCAGCCCTGCTCCGCAAGTGCAAAGCAACGTTCAGGCCGATCCTGTCCAGCCCGCTCCAGCGCCAGCGCATCCCTCCTCGGGCGCTTATGCAGCTCCGCCCGAAAATGCTCGGGCGGGCGCGCAGAGCAAGTCGAAAAACGAATCCTCCAGCAAGAAGAAAAAGGGGCTGAAGAAGATTGTGCCCTGGTAAACCCCTGTTTACCTCCTGCTAACACCTGGAACACTACTGTCCTTCGAGTTGGTTGACGCCTTCTCCCGGCGGTGCTGCAATGGTTGAAGCGAAAGGGGCAGTTCCGCCGCATTGCGGGCGTTCTGCCAGGGGAGTCACGTGCCCAGAATTTTAGTAGCCGACGACAACGCCAACATCCAGAAAATGGTCACGTTGGCGTTTCAGGAACGCGGTATTGACGTCGTTGCGGTCGGCAACGGCGAAGCGGCTGTGCGAAAAATTCCTGTCGTAAATCCCGATCTTGTCCTCGCCGACGTGTTCATGCCCGTCCGAAACGGCTACGAAGTATGCGAATTCGTCAAAAAAGACCCGTGTTACTCGCACGTTCCCGTCATTCTTCTAGTTGGCGCATTCGATCCACTCGATGAAAAAGAAGCGCGCCGCGTCGGTGCGGATGGCGTCCTGAAAAAGCCCTTTATTCCGCCGGACCCGTTGATCGCCATGGTGATGTCCGCGCTTGAAAAGAACCCCAAAATCGCGGCCGAATTGGCCAAGGCCAAGGAAGCTAAAGAAGTGATCGTTGCTCCGCCGCAGCCCGAACTCGAAATTGCGGCGAAAAAAGAACCGGTTCCCCTCCCTGAATTCCCCGAGCCGACAGCCGAAGAAGCCGCCGCGATCTACGGCTTCGGCAAAGGCGTGCGCGCGGGGGATGACGAAGAAGAGAGCGCGGATTCGCGGACGCCGAAGTCCACCGCGAAAAGCAAAAGCAAAGACGAGGATGACGAGGACGAAGAATTCGGAGCCGCATCCGCATCGCGCAAATGGCGGCGCGCGGCCATGGACCTGGAAATCCCCGATGACGTCGGGAACCAGCCGGCATTCTCCGCCGAGCAGGACTTTGGCCCCATTACATTCCCCTCCGAGCGTGACGTCCGGCCGAAACATATTCGCGTCGAAGAAGCATCGGGAAAAACCGATCTCGCCCCGGTGGCAAGCTCCGAATCCGCCCCATCCTCGGAAGCGTCTTCGGTTGACGCAGCGAAGAGCGAATCCGAAGTCGTCGTGAAAGAAACGGAACCGTTTTTCTTTAGTGGTTCGAATTCCGAGCCTGCAATCACGTCCGAATCTGCAGCACCCGAACCTGCGGAATCCGAATCTGCTCCGTCCGAGCCGGTCGCCGAGGTTTCTCCGTTCGCGTTCGCGAACGAACAAGTTCCAGCCGGAGCGCAAGCAAGCGCGGAATCAAGCATTGAATCGCAGCCTGCATGCCGCGATGAAATTCAACCGGAATCCGCCGAATCTCATTCGGCTCCCCCGCCGCACTGGATGGACATGATGGCGCCGGAACCATCCTCCGAATATCGCTCGGGTTCGTGGCTGGACGCTGCGAGATCCCCCGAGGAAGCCCCCGGGGCGTCTGTTCCGGTCGCAGCCTCTACAGCGGACCAAGGACGTGCCGAAGACCACGTATCGGAATCTGAGCGCGATCGCGCGCTCGCCGAGGCCGGCGAACGCCCGGAAAAACCCGTCGAGAATTTCGCGGACATGAAACCTGCCGTTACTGAAGACGAAGCGGAACCGGTCACCGCCGGTTCAGCGGACTTCGAAGCTCAATCGTTCAACGAGCGCCGCCCGGTCGGGTTTTCCTATCACGTCCCCGCGCCGGAAGAGCATTGTGACAACGGCAGCGAATCGATCCTTGAACCCCAACGGGGAGCTGAGCCCGAACCTGCGGCGGGTGCCGAATCCGATTTCTTTGCGTCCGAGGAAACTCCGGCAAATGGATCGGGCTTTCACGCAATCGAATCTCACGACGAGCATCGGATCGAACCCGAGTCGGAAGCCATTCCGGAAGTCTCACGCTTTTTCGCGGACCAGGCCCACGAAGAATCCCGCAGCCACATCGCGCCGGACGACGGGTTCCGTCCCCTTCACGCATTTTTGCCGCCCGCCCCTGAAGAAGTGGTTCCAGAAGCCTCCCCAGCGGAAGCAAAGTCCGACTTCTTCGCGTCCTTCGCCGAGGAAACGCAGGAGCGCATTCGGACGACCGCGCCGGAGAACCGCGAGGCGTTAGCCGGTATTCCCTTCCTCAATCCAGATACGCCCGAAAAAACCGGATCAAACGGCGCCGACAACGGCAAGATGGAAGCCGCCGCTCAGCGCGTCCTCGAAAAGCTCCAGCCCCAGCTTCAGGACTTGCTCTCGCAAGGCTTGCTCAAGCCCTTGATCGAAAGCCTCCTCCAGCAGGAACTAGAAAAAAGAGAAAAGTAAGCTGCTCCATTGTTGGTGTGCTGCTGCTCGTTGCCGCCGCTCGGTTTGTGGCTCGCGTCTTCAGAGACGAGGCCTTTGACTTCTCCGCCAATCGGGGTGTCCGGCGTCGCCGGGGCTAATCGCAGGTTTTTCCGACGCCGCCGCACCCACCGTCATCTTCATCGAATTTGACGCCGTCGCTTGCCGCCCCGTATATTGATGACTTGTCCCGAATAAAAATTCGGAGCCGTGCGAGGTTCATGCCGCGAGAAATCCCCAAGGCCTACGAGCCGCGGGAAATCGAAGAACGCTGGGCCAAAGCCTGGTTTGACGAGAAACTTTTCGGCGCCGAAGCCTCGCGCGCTGATAGCGGCAAGGTTTTCTCGATCGCCCTGCCTCCGCCCAACGTCACCGGCTCGATCCACATCGGCCACATGCTCGAGCACACGCAAATCGACATGCTGGTCCGCTGGCATCGCATGCGCGGCGACCGCACCCTCTGGCTTCCCGGCATGGACCACGCCGGCATCGCTACCCAATTCGTGGTCGAGCGCATGCTCGCCAAGGAAGGGATCAAGCGCCAGAACCTTGGCCGCGAAGAATTCGAGCGCCGCGTGTGGAAATGGAAAGCCGAAAGCGGCGGCGTCATCAAGGAGCAGATGATCCGCCTTGGCGCGTCCTGCGATTGGACTCGCGAGCGCTTCACGCTCGAGCCCGCCCTCTACCGCGCGGTCCTCGAAGCGTTTCTCCGGCTGTACCGCGAAGGCCTCATCTATCGCGGCCGCTACATGGTCAATTGGTGCCCCCGCTGCCAGACCGCTATCAGCGACCTCGAAGTCGTCCACCACGAGCGCACCGGCGAAATCTGGCGCATCCGCTACCCACTCGTTGCTCCTTCCGACGATCCCGATCGCGGCAAGCCTGGGTTTCGTAGCGCCGCCCTTCAGGGCGGCACTTTGGTCACGGCGAACGAGTCCGGTCCGCGCACGGCCTCAGCCGCGCTGAAAGACGCCCACGCACCCGAGTTTCGTCAGGGCACGGCTTCAGCCGTGCCGAAGTTAGCCTCATATCCAGGGGCTTTAGCCTCTGAGGTACCGGGCGGCGAATATCTTGTCGTCGCCACCACGCGCCCCGAAACCATGCTCGGCGACACGGCCCTCGCCGTGCATCCCGACGACGAGCGCTATAAGAAGTTCATCGGCAGGAAAGTTCTGCTGCCGCTGATGAACCGCGAAATCCCCGTCATCGCCGACACCTACGTCGACCGAGACTTCGGCACCGGCATCGTGAAAATCACGCCCGCCCACGATCCCAACGATTTCGAAATCGGCAAGCGTCATCATCTGCCCGAAATCGACGTTATGACCGAAGACGGCCATATTAACGAAGCAGGCGGTCCTTACGCCGGCCTCGAACGCTTCGCCGCGCGCGGCCGCATCGTAAAAGACCTCGAAGCGCTCGGCCTTCTCGAAGGCGTGAAAGACCACATGCACGCCGTCGGTGCCTGCGACCGCTGCAAGTCTCTCGTCGAACCGCGCATCTCCACGCAGTGGTTTTGCAAAATGAAGCCGCTCGCCGAGCCGGCCAAGAAAGTCGTGCTCGACGGCCTCATCGAAGTTGTGCCCGACAATCAGCGCGCCATCCTGCTGAACTGGCTCGAAAATATCCGCGATTGGTGCATCTCGCGCCAGCTTTGGTGGGGACATCGCATCCCCATCTGGCATTGCGCCGATTGCAAGGAAATGGTTCCTGCCGCTGATTCTCGCGTCGAAATCGTGGATGGCCACGCCCGCGCCGCGAGCGCCCCAACGACGTGTCCGAAATGCGGCAGCGCAAAGCTCGAACAGGATAAAGACGTGCTCGACACGTGGTTCAGCTCCGCCCTCTGGCCTTTTTCTACGCTCGGCTGGCCCGACGACACGCCTGATCTGCGCGCGTTTTACCCAACGAGCCTTCTCATCAGCGGCTACGACATTCTGTTCTTCTGGGATGCCCGCATGATCATGATGGGCCTCCATCTGATGAACGGCACGAACTCGTCGGCGAAGCTCGATTCATCGAGCGCCGTTCGTCACGGCACGACCGGGTTTCGTAGCGCCGCCCTTCAGGGCGGCATTCCGGATTTAGGGGGTCGGAGCTTCAGCTCCCACACTAAACCTTCCGAGAGTGACGAGGCTTTAGCCCCGGAAGAAATGTCTGCTCGTTCAAAAACCGAGCCCGTCATTCTGAGCGAAGCGAAGAATCTCTCTTCAAGCATTCCCTTCCATCGCCTTTATCTCCATTCCCTGGTCCGCACTGCCGAGGGTGCCAAGATGTCGAAAACAAAAGGCACCGGCATCGACCCGCTCCAACTCACGCAGCAATACGGCACCGACGCCTTGCGCTACATGCTTGCCAGCATGTCCGCACCCGGCACCGACATCATTCTCAGCGAAGATCGCATCCTCGGAGCCCGCGCCTTCGCCAACAAGATCTGGAACGCCGCGCGTTTTCTGTTCTTCAACCTCGAAAAGGCCGAATCGCAAGGCTTCACCCTCGAACAATTGGCTGCGCCCGACATTCGCGACGAAGCCCCTTACGACATCCCCGCAAGCTCCGGCCTCGCGCATCGCTGGATTTTCTCTCGCCTCGCTTCCGTCGCTGCGCAAGTCGATGACGCGCTCGAACACTTCCGCTTCCACGAAGCTTGTCAGACGATTTACCATTTCTTCTGGGGCGACTTCTGCGATTGGTACATCGAATGGGTGAAGCCCCAGTTGTCGGCGACCGATCCCGAAATCGCGGTTCCGGCCTGGCGCAATATCTTTGCCGCGTTCGACGCCGCCCTGCGGCTGCTTCATCCCGTCATGCCCTTCCTCACCGAGGAACTCTGGCATCGCCTCCCGCAGCGCGCTGGCGCACAATCCATCGCTCTCGATCGCTTCCCCGAACCTCCCGCTCAATGGACCGACGCAGCCGCCGAGGAAGAAATGGCGCTCCTGCAGGAAATCATCATCGCCGCCCGCAACATCCGTGCCGAAATGAAGCTCGACCCGAAGCGCCGGATTTCTGCTGAACTGTTCATCAGCAACCCCGTGGCGCGCGACGTGGTTCGGGAAAACATCGATCCAGTTCGACGGCTTGCATCACTTTCGGGTCTGATCTTCAGCGACCGGCCGCCAAGTTCCGCGGGTTCCACGATTCGGTCAACAGCGTTGTTCGAAATCGGAATTGCCCACGGCGACGCTCTGGACAAGGATGCAGAAATCGGACGACTTAAGAAGGATCTCGCGAGGCTGGAAAAGGACATCGCATCCAAACAGAACCGCCTCGCCGATCAGAACTTCCGGAACAAGGCCCCAGAAAAAGTGGTAGCGGAACTAGAAGTGACCATGGTCGAGCGGCAGCTTGAGCGCAAGAAGGCCGCAGCCCGCCTCAAACAACTCGAATAAGACGGACGCCTATAAACACTGAATGGCTTGTAGGGGCGCACGCTTCGGCGCCCGCCTTTGTAACGGACGCCTTGCCAACCGTGAGTAACAACATCCTGAGATTATTCACTTGACACAAAACCTGTCTCCTGCTATTCTTTGCTCATGGGACGGGCACCGAATCTGGGCGGCTTCGGAGAACGCGGCGGCGGGTTGTCAACGCGCTCCAGTGTCGCCTTTAATG
>JBOGNE010000023.1:0-16638 GCA_050747005.1 Candidatus Acidiferrales bacterium | reverse complement strand
ACGGGAACGCGACGCGGACGGGGGTCTATGAGATCAGCGGGCCGGGGACAACCACGACCGCCATCGATTTAACCGATGGAGCGGGAGTGAACTTCAACGGGACGTTCACGCGGGGGACGAACTCGGCGGGAAATTATGTGGTGTTTACAGTGACGGGAACGTCGTTCACGCTGACGGCCACGCCCGGCACTTCCACCGACGCCTACCCGCGCGCTCCCATCAATGGAATCCAAATCGTGCCGAATTAGATGGTTTGGAACACGCGCTGCAATTGTTCGCGCCATTCCGGCAATTGCAAACCAAACGCGCTGGCAAGGCGCGCATTCGAAAGAACCGAGTAGGCGGGGCGGCGAGCGGGCGTTGGATATTCGCTCGTCGCGATGGGAATAACGCGGCGCGCGATCGGCGAGTGGCCGCCGGCGGCCGCGGCAAACCAGGGTGGCACACTCCTCAAGCGCAAAGCTTCTTCCAGGATTGCTTTCGCAAATTCATACCAGCTTGTCTCGCCGGACGCAGTCATGTGGTAAATCCCGGAGTTAGCCTGCAGGGCTTCGAAATTTTCTCCTGGCTTCGAGAGGAGCTTTAGAATTTCGACGGTTCCGCGGGCAATCTGCTGGCTTGCGGTGGGCGCGCCGATTTGATCGCGCACGATGCGTAACTCCTCCCGCTGCGATGCGAGCCGCAAAATGGCGAGCAGAAAATTTGAGCCGCGGGTGGAGTACACCCAGGAAGTCCTCAAGACTAAGCATGGGACGCCGGATGATTGAACCGCGCGTTCGCCTGCCAGTTTAGTGCTGCCGTATACATTGATCGGGCCGGTTGCGTCATCTTCCTCGTACGGCGACGTCTTTGTCCCGTCAAAAACGTAATCGGTGGAATAGTGGACCAGCGCCGCGCCGATCTTTTTTGCTTCTTCGGCCATCACCGCTGGAGCGTCCGCATTGATGGCGCGCGCGAGGGATTCCTCCGTTTCGGCTTTGTCCACTGCGGTGTATGCGGCCGCATTGACGATTAACCGCGGTTGAACCTGCTGAATGACTCTGCGAATTTCAGCGGGATTTGCGAGATTGAGTTGCTGTCGGCCAGGCGTTACGAGTTGGCCGATGGCGGGCAGCAATGTTGCGAGATCCGCTCCCACCTGGCCGTTCTTGCCGACCAGCAGGATTTTCGGTTTCATCGAGGGACGTACCGCGGAAGAAACTCGGCGGGCGCATCGGCGAGCGCCGGAAGCGCGGCGTCTTTTTCGGAGATAAGAGGATTGCTAGCGCCCCACGCGATGCCCAACAAGGGATCGTTCCATAGAATTCCGTGCTCGTCGGCCGCATCGTAAAAGTCGCTGCACTTGTATAGGAACTGGACGGATTCGCTGAGAGCCAGGAATCCGTGCGCGAAGCCGGAGGGGATATAGATCTGATTCTGTTCTTTCGCCGAAAGAAGCACGGAAGTCCATTTGCCAAAATGCGGCGAGCCGACGCGAACGTCCAAAGCCACATCGAGGGCTTCTCCTTCGACGACGCGGCACAGCTTGGCCTGCGCGTGATGCAGTTGATAGTGAAGGCCGCGAAGAGTGCCTTTCGAGGAGCGCGAGTGGTTGTCCTGCACGAAAGAATCGCTGATGCCCATTTCGGCGAATCTGTTCCGATGGTACGTCTCGAGAAAAAACCCGCGCGCGTCGCGAATGATCTTCGGACGAATTTCGCAGACGCCGGGAACGGTTGTTTCGAGCCTTTGCATCAAGGTTTAGTCCTTAGCTGCTTGTTGAAAAAGCCGGGCGTCATTCTGAGAGCCGTTTTGGGCCCGAAGAATCTCTCTTTTCCTTCACATTCTCGCGAAGAGAGATTCTTCGCTTCGGTCAGAATGACGATCGTAGCGAGTTTTTCAACAAGCTGTTAGAAAGTCGCCAGGCCAAGAAGTGAGAATGATACTCCTTTGCAAAATTTGGCCGCGCGGAAGGATGGACCATCGCGGGATCAGCTTTTCGACGCAGGCCGTGACGGCGACAGAGCGTGAAGCGAGGTGTCGCGGTTCTCGTAATATTTTTCGTAGTAGGAAAGATATTCTCCGCCGCGGACGCCGGCCATCCACTCCGCGTTCGTTCTATACCACTCGATGGTCCGCCGCAATCCCTCGTCGAGTGAAACACCCGGTTTCCAACCAAGCTCTTCTTCCATTTTTCGGCAGCGAAGCGCGTAACGGCGGTCATGGCCGGGGCGATCCTTGACGTAGGATAGCAACGTCTCCGGCTTGCCCATGACGCGAAGCAGCCGGCGCGCCATGTCGAGATTCTCTTCGACGTCGAGGCCGCCGATATTGTAAACCTCGCCGATGCGGCCGCGCTCGAGGACGGCAAGAATTCCGCGGCAATGATCCTCGACGTGCAGCCAGTCGCGCTGCTGCTTTCCGTCGCCATAGATCGGAAGTGGTTTGCCGTCGAGCGCATTCGTAATCATCAGAGGCAGGAATTTTTCGGGAAACTGGTACGGGCCGTAGTTGTTGGAGGCGCGCGTAATCAACCCGGGAAATTGGTAGGTGCGCACGTAGGAACGGACGAGGAGATCCGAGCTGGCCTTGGACGCCGAGTACGGGCTGCTGGGCTGCAGCGGCGAATCCTCATCCGCAAATGCCCCGGGGGCCATGTCGCCGTAAACTTCGTCGGTAGAGACATGTACGAAGCGCTTGACGTGCAGCTTGCGGGCAATCTGAAGGAGGATAAACGTGCCGGTGATGTTCGTTTCGATAACGGGAGCCGGCTCGTAAATGCTCCGGTCAACGTGAGATTCCGCCGCGAAATGAACGATCGCGTCGCAACCTTCCATCGCCGCCTCGACGGCCGCGGCGTCGCAGATGTCTCCACGGACGAAACGGTAATCGCGATTTTCGGCAACCGCGTTGAGATTGGCGAGATTCCCCGCGTAGGTCAGCTTGTCGTAGTTGACGACGGCATACTTGCCGCCCGGCGACAGAATGTGGCGAATAAAATTCGAGCCGATAAAGCCCGCGCCGCCGGTGACGAAAAGTTTCATCGCGCCGCTTCCCGAGACGCAGAGCCCTCCGGACGGCTTGCTCGCGCCGTCTTGTTAGCCCCGGTTTCGGCCACCAGGTTATTGGCGCGAAGCAGCGATTCAAACGTTCCGGCGTCGGTCCACCATCCGTCGAGCACTTCGTAGGTCAGTTTTCCTTCATCGATGTAGAAATTGTTGACGTCGGTGATTTCCATCTCGCCGCGGCCGGAAGGCTTCAGGCGATGAATTTTTTGGAACACGGTCGCGTCGTACAGATAGATTCCAATAACGGCATAGTTGGATTTCGGAGACCGGGGTTTTTCTTCGATCCCGACGACGCGATCGCCTTTGATGTCAGCCACACCGAATCGCTGGGCGTCGGTAACTTCCTTGACAAGAATCTTTGCTCCGCCCGGCTGCTTTTCAAAATTCTCGACGGCGCGCCGGATATTATTCTCAATGATGTTGTCGCCCAGAATCACGCAGATTGGCTCGCCCGCCGCGAAATACTCCGCGAGCCCCAACGCTTCGGCGATGCCGCCCTCACCTTCCTGATAGGTGTAGTTGAGGTGTTTCAGGCCGAAATCCCGGCCATTTCCCAGAAGACGAAGAAAATCGCCCGCGTTTTTTCCTCCAGTCACCAGAAGGATCTCTTCAATGCCAGCGTTCACCAGAGTCTGAATGGGATAATAGACCATGGGCTTTTCGTACACTGGGAGAAGATGCTTGTTAGTCACACGAGTGAGCGGATTCAGCCGGCTACCCGTTCCTCCCGCTAGCACGATACCTTTCATTTGTTCCCCTTTCGTTCTGGGCGACTGTGACTCATGATACCTGAAATTATCGCCTCGGCGAGGCAACACGCAAGTATCCGTCAGTTCCATCGAGAAGCATTCAGGATGCCAAGAGCAGTCCGAGCCTGTCAGTCAATATCCACAAATCATTCTCTTTCAGTGACTTAACTCCGCTTTTTTGACGCGGCGAAAATCGACCGCTATGCCTCACATCAAGATGGAAAACGACTCCCTCAGAACGGCCAAAGCCTTCCGCTTATTGGCTCGGGAGAGACAGGTCAACCTCGGAACCAGCCAGTTTCCGATCCGCGTTCACCCATACACTGCCAGCGACGATCAAAAGGAGTGAAAGAATGGCATTTGCAGCCGAAAGAGCGCGCCCACTGACATGAGCAAGGACGAACTCGAAAACGCATGGTGGAAGAACGAGGCCCAAAGTCAGCATAATGCGGCCTGCGGCTCGCTTCAAATCCTCGCGTCGAGCTGCCAGGCCCAGCAGGCAACCACCGGGAAAAAACACGAGCGCATAGAAAATGTAATTGTAGCCTTCGAGCTCATTCGTTTTGGCGGGACGCAGCAAGCGAGCCAGTCCAGTTGCGGGACCCAAGCGATACATCGGCGGATACTCGCGCCCGTTGATGTAGAGAGAAAGACTGGAACCGTCGTACGAATAGAGGACATCGCTTATCTGATTCGCGACGAAGACATCGGGGACATTCCACGCCAAGATAGCTCGCCTTACGGACAGCGGGTTGCGAAACCAGAACACAATGCTTCTGTTCTCCTGGTGGATATACAGATTTACTCGCCCGGATGGATCGGAAATCGAAACGATTCGCCCTTTGTCGTTCACCCCCGAGGGAGTGCATATCACGCGGACAGCAAATTGTCTGGTGGCCCGCAAATCCGCCACAAGTTCACGCACCGCGCCTTCCGAGGTCAGCCAAGAGCCGCCATTCAACACAACGGCATCCCCGGACGGCCGTGAGATGAACTTGGGAGCAAACGCAAGATCGGGGAGCGAGTCGGCACGATCGCGGAAGGGACCCGGACCAAGCAACTCGAAATCCCCGCGCAATCCCAGGCGAACGCTTTCCTGAGGCTCACCGGATGTCAGTTTCCGGGCGAGGCCAGCGGGCAATGCGCGATCCCATAATTGGAGTCGGGACACTTGTCCTTTCCAGGTTCGGACCGGATGTTCCGGCGCATTGCTACCCACGGAGAGGACCGAGTCGGGAGTCCAATTGCTCAGAGCGGTTTTCTTCTGGAGCGGAACCGAGACCGCGAACCATGCGCCAAAATACACGACGAGCATCAGCGCCGTGCCTCTCACGGAACAGCAGCCTTGGATCAAGGCCTCGGCTTGGGACAAAAATCTAAGAATTCTCCGGCTGCATAACTCGAAGATTGCGAACCCAACTACCGAACCGCTGGAGTTGGTCAGAACGTCTTCCCATCCTGAATCGCGCGGCGGAATATAGAGCTGCGTAAACTCGATCAGGTAAGAAAAACATGCTCCAGCAATAAGCGCGATGAGCAACGTTCGGACACGCGATTTTCCCCGCTCGCGAAGCTTCTCGGAAAGCCCGAACCCAACAGGCACGAATAGCAGAACATTTAGAAAAACATCCAAAGGTCCGCCGCCTTTGCCTCCCCTCCTCAACAGGAAGGGAGAGGCATTCGGCGGGAGCCTCGTAAGCAGCGAAAACTGGAATGGATAAAGGGTAAGGAACAATATCCCGGCAAGAGCAGCGATCAATATTCGATTCGACCATCCAGAGAACTCCGATCGAGAGCTGCGGTTCAGTGCTGTACCCTCCATATCATCTTGCGCAAAATCGCCCCGCTGAAAACAAACTGAGTCTAACACGCTCCAGCCACGCGGGCCTGTCCATCCAGAGCGTCCTTCGCGTTTCGCCTGTCGCCTGATGTCGTGCTGCGTGTCACGCCAGCCAGTAATCTTCCGCAAGTGGTTCAGTCGAAAGAGCGAATGAAACCCGTCTCAAACGCCGGGACAGCACGTTCGGACCTCCTCGAACAGGCCGCTTCGCCTGAACGTAGTTTGTTCCTTCGTCCAGTAGTTGAGCGCCCAGCCTGCTCCCTACACTGGGCTTGCCATGAAAACGCCAATATCTAATCGGAATCATACCAAACTACTCGATCTTAAGGGTTTACTCGCAATTCTCAGCGCGTTTGCCTGCGCCCTCGTCCTTGCAGGCCTCTCGGGCTGCGCTGGCTATACCAGCGCTAAGTCAACCCAGCCGGATCCCGGCACAGGCACTCTAAGCGCGAGCCCAAGCACTCTTAGCTTTGGCAGCGTCTCAATCGGAAGCAACTCAACCCTAAACCTTACCGTGGCCAACACCGGCACATCGACGGTCAACATCACCTCGGCAGCCGTTACAGGGACTGGGTTTAGCGTAATCAGCGCGCCTTCCGGTTCAATTCCGGTCGGTCAAACCTCGACGATCCAGATTCAATTTGCGCCGCAGTCCGCCGGCAGCGCGAGCGGAAGCTTCTCGATTGCCAGCGACGCCTCAAATTCCGAGCTAACAGTTGCGCTCGACGGAACCGGAGCTGCACCAGGACTGGGAAGCTCACCCTCGTCACTCAACTTCGGAGGCGTTCGCGCTGGCAGCACCGGTTCGGCAACCGTTACTTTGACGAATTCAGGGACAGCGAGCGTTACGATTTCCGCGGCAAGCGCCTCAGGGTCTGGCTTCAGCATCAGCGGCCTATCTACTCCGGTCACGCTGAACGCCGGACAAAGCACCCCGTTCAACGCTAAATTCGCACCCTCCGCGTCAGGAGCAGCCAGCGGGGGCATCTCGATCGCCAGCAATTCACCGAACTCACCTTTGGTCATTCCACTGAGCGGAACCGGCACGCAAGCTGCGATCGCCGCCACACCGTCCAGCGGCAGCTTTGGAAGCGTTCGCGTAGGCACCGCCGGGTCGACAACCATTACTTTGAAGAACTCTGGAACGGCGAGCGTTACGATTTCCGCGGCAAGTGCGTCGGGACCCGGCTTCAGCATCAGTGGCCTATCGACCCCGCTCACGCTGAACGCTGGACAAAGCGCTCCGTTCAACGCCAAATTCGCACCCTCCGCGCCAGGAGCAGCCAGCGGGAGCATCTCGATCACCAGCAATTCACCGAATTCGCCTTTGGCCATTCCACTAAGCGGAACCGGCACGCAAGCTGCGATCGCCGCCACGCCGTCCAGCGCCAGCTTTGGAAGCGTTGCCACGGGAAGCAGGAATTCGCAAACGATCAACCTCAGAAATGCCGGGACGGCAAGTCTGACGATTTCACAGGCCAGCGTGTCGGGAACTGGGTTCAGCATCGAAGGCCTCTCAGTTCCGGCAACCATCAGCAGCGGGAAGAATGCCACGTTGAACATTGTGTTCGCGCCAACTTCCGCCGGTTCCGTCAGCGGTTCCGTCAAACTGACGAGCGACGCACCCAATTCTCCTTTGTCGATTCCACTAAGCGGCACCGGGGTCACGACGAGTCGTTTGCTTGGAGTCAATCCGGGAAGCGTGAGCTTTGGAAACGTCAAGGTGGGCAGCCGCGGCGCGTCGACTGTGACGCTGACAAACAACGGCAATTCGAACATCACGATTTCGAACGTGCAGATATCTGGAGCGGGGTTTGGCGAGAGCGGGGTTTCTTCTGGTCTGACTTTGACGCCGAGCCAATCTGCGAGTCTCAGCGTGACGTTTGCGCCGACAAGCGCCGGAAATGCGGCCGGTACTGTCACCGTGGCAAGCAATGCGACTAATTCGCCAGCTAGTATCGGGCTGTCAGGATCAGGAGTTCAAGCGGTCTCACATTCCGTCAATCTTGGCTGGGACGCGAGCACCTCGCAAGGCGTGGTCGGGTACTACGTTTACAGATCGCTGGCCTCGGGGAGCTTCTCAGCGCCGCTGAATTCCTCCCCTGTCGCGCCGTCGCAGTTCACCGATTCGGCGGTGCAATCCGGGCAGACTTACTTCTACGTGGTCACCTCGGTCGATGGGAACGGCGTTCAGAGCGTCTTTTCGAGCCAGGTGACGGCCAAGATCCCGACGCCGTAGAGTCTGTCTGGTCTTGGGAGAATTCGAGACCAAAGAACCGTGAATTGAGAAGTCGGTAGCGCGAAGATAGTCCGCACGACGAAACGGGGGCGCCAAGCCTGTCCCACAGGACAGGCTTGCGCCCCTGTCCCATTTTTGGACTCCCGTCCAGTAGCGTCGGTCGCACGCCCCGAACGACAATCCAGGTCCGATGAACTGTTCCCGCATTCAGAACGCATTGCAAAGAAGCTCGGGCCTTTCTGGCCGTTGTGGCGCCGCGTCTGCCGCGCGTCTCTTCGCTGCTGCAATTGTTCTCGCGGGAGTGCTCGGGATTGCCGGTTGCGTGGGGTTGGCGGGAAAACCCGGATTTTCCGGCAATCTGAGCGCCTCGCCATCGTCTATTGATTTCGGGGCAGTTAACGTCAACAGCTCGAACTCCCAATCGATCCAGTTGACAAACACCGGGCAGAACTCTGTAAAGATAACGAGCGCAGGGGTCAGTGGCTCGGCTTTCAGCATGTCCGGCTTGACTCTTCCCTTAACGCTGACAGCCGGGACAGATGCCACTTTTGACGTAGCTTTCAAACCTTCAACGCCGGGCTCCGAATCCGGGACCATTAGCATCATGACCGATTCGAGCCCCTTACCTCTGGTGATCAGCCTAAGCGGGACAACCGGTTCGGGAAACTCCTCGCTCAAAGTGACACCTGAACCCGTAGCTTTCGGGGCGGTAACAGTCGGCACAACCAATTCTCAGACGCTGCGCCTGTCGAATAACGGATCTTCTGACGCGCAAATTTCCGCGGTCACGACCACGGGCGCGGGGTTCCGCGTCGGAAGCATTACCGCGCCGCTGACACTGCATTCCGGCGAGAGCGCGACGTTTACGGCCTTCTTCAAGCCTTCGGCCTCGGGGAACGCCTCCGGCTCCATTTCGATTGCGAGCAACGCGGCCGGATCGCCGCTGGTCGTCGGCCTAAGCGGGATGGGCGAATCCGCCATGGCCCAGTTGAAAGCAGCCCCTGGGAGCGTAAATTTCGGAAATGTCACCGTCGGAACGAAGCACAGGGAAGAGGTGACGCTCTTAAATACGGGGAACGTGGCTCTCGAGATTTCTTCCGTGTCCGTCTCCGGCGCGGGCTTTTCCGCGAGTGGCGGGTCAAAAGTTTCACTGACGCCAGGGCAATCGATCAAGGTGAATATTGATTTTGAAGCGAAGAAATCGGGAAATGCGCGAGGAGCGCTTTTCGTGTCCAGCAAAGCGTTGCACTCGGCGTTGCAAGTTGGCCTCTTGGCCGACGCGGAGCCTTCGGGACGCAAGCATTCGGTACTGCTCACATGGGATGCCAGCACTTCCGCGGTTGTCGGGTATCAGGTTTATCGCGGCACGGTTTCGAGGGGTCCCTACGCGCGGCTGAGCTCCAATGTCGACCGTGCCAACAGCTTCAAGGATTCCACAATACAATCAGGCCGAACCTACTTCTACGTGGTCACGTCCGTTGCAAGCGATCACAAAGAAAGCAGCTTCTCCCGGCAAGTATCCGTGACGGTCCCATAACGCTCCTGCAGCCGTCAGCCATCAAGCGTCAGGAGGTCGGCAATTATCCCGAGCTAGATCGGGAACGCACGAGCCATCCCAAGCACGCGATGCTACGGTGGAATTTTAGGACTGCTTCGCTTCGCCCCGGCCTTTTGAGAACCGAAAGAGCCCCGTATCCAATCGCTCGAAGTCCATGGTAAGTGAGGCTTACCAAGAAGAGGCCGGCGCGCGAAATCGCGCTGTGATGCTTGCGCAGAAATTGCCGGGTGCCCCGCTCTAGCTCGACGGAAAATCGCATGGGAGCAGCGGAAGAACTGGCGCCGCCATAGTGGATGGCCTCTGCGTCGGCGAAAAACACAATCCGCTTCCCTGATTTGCGAAATCGGTAGCACCAATCTATATCTTCTCCGTACATGAAAAACTGCTCGTCCAGCAGCCCGATTTCCGCAAGAACGTTGCGCGGAACCATCCAAAACCAGCCATTCAACACTTCGACGTCGGAGGTTTTCGTGTGGTTAAAATCGGCCATCAGCTGTCCTCCAAAGGTCGGGGAATTTTTGAAAAGCAGATCGAGGCACACGGCGCGGCAGAATTCATTCCATATCGTCGGGAATCGCATCGTCGATCGACGCACGGTCCTATCGCTTGCGAGCATTTTGGGGCCGAGCATTGCCACGTCCGGGTGGGTTCTCATATGCTCGATCATCGGAGTGAAGCAATCGTGAATGAACTTGACATCGGAATTTACGAGACAGACGTACTCCCCCTTGCTCTGAGCGATGCCAATATTATTGGCCCTCGCGAAACCGAAGTTTTCGAGATTTCGGATCAGTTTGATGTCGGGGAATTGTGTTTCGATAAGTTCCGGCGTGCCATCGGACGAGGCATTGTCCACAACGATGATCTCCGGGCGCAAATGACCGCATTCACGCTCGAGCGACTCCAGACATTCCACCACGTATTTTTGGGCATTCCAAACAACGATCACGACGGATACCGAAGGTGCGGGGCTGGCTGATGTCAGAGAGCTATTTAGCATACGTTTTCGAAGGCCTCAACCTTCTACCGATGGTCCCGGCAGCGCAGCAGTTGAGAGCCGGCCGGAAATTTCGGCTTTCGGGTGACCGTCAGTGTCCGGTTCCACGGCCGATTGAAGAATCTTACCAGCCTCGCGGCCCCAGGTATCCCAGTTGAGCCGGCATTCGAATTCCGCGCGACTTGAAACGCGCAGGGCCGCGTACTTTTCTTTGTCCGCAAAGATGTCACGTATCCGGCGGGCGTATTGATCGCCACGAGCATCGAGCGGCAGCAAGAATCCGTTTAGACCTTCGACAACGAGCTCGGAAAGGCCCCCGGTTCGAGTGGCGATATTTGGGAGCCCGAAAGCGTTGGCCTCGCAAAGGGCAATACTAAAGCATTCCGCTCTTGTTGGCAGCAGGAAGAAATGAGATTCAAAATAAAGATTATATAGGTGCTCGCGTTCGCGAACATCATTCTTGTTGAGGAACGGCATGACCCGAAGGTTCGGGTGACGAACACGATCTGGGGGCCGGCATCCCACGATCGTGAGCTCGGCCGGAACTCCGAGTCGCTCGAGTTCGAGGAGGGTCTCGAGGGCTATGTCGCCTCTCTTGCGCTCCCAATTCACGCCGACAAATAGCAGGCGGCAGCGGTCACTTGGCGGAACCCGAACAGCTTGCTCGCGCGATGGAGGATGTTCGAGGTTAGCTCCGAAGGGCACGACATGCACTTTGCGAGGGTCCGCGCCGTAGTCCTCGATAGCCGACCGCGCGGCCCAAGAAGATGGATAGATCAATTGGGCTGCTTTTTGTATCGCGAGTTGCTCGATCTGGTCCGCCATGCGCCCTTGGGACGCCAGCAGACGGCTGAATTCGGGATAATAACCTGCGATTAACCGAAACGTTACGTCGGATAAGTAGACGATCGGAAGTTTCGTTTGAAGATGAGCAAGCACCGACGAACCGGCAGGGGCAAAAACCACATCGCAAGACGTTTCCGATAGTTTCCGGTCAGCCATCCGGCCAAGAATCTTGGAAGCTGACATGGTGTGGGCGGGCAGGTACGTGCGGCCCAGCAAATTAAACACGCGACGAATTGATTTGCCTGCCATTTGTGAAAGAGGCTGGAGCGGTCCCATGAGAAACAGTTCCCCACAGTGTTTCTCCAAGGCTCGCGCCATGCAGTAATCAGTCCCCGACCAGGACCGTCTGTCGGTTGGATCGTTGATCGTGAGGTAGGCGATCCGTAATCGCCTTCCCAGATTCTCTTCAGGCATTTTCGCGCTTCCTCATTTCGCGATGCACGCGGCAAATCATTTCCAAATCGTTTCCATTCCAAACAAGCGGCGGAGTTGTTGCTTGCGGAGATAGCGAATCAGTTCCGCGTCTTGTACTCGGGGCGCTCGCTTCAGGTAGCTTCGGACGAATCCGCACATCATTCCGAGGGCGCGAACGAAATAAGGAGGCCTGAACGCACCCCGCAGGCACTTGACTGCAAAAAACAAAGGGTGGTAACCGACGATGTAATCGGCCTCGCCGTCTTTCACGGGTCCCTGCCAGGTTCCCCAGCCGGTTCCGGTAATCCGGTAGTGTACGAGTGCAAGGTCGGAAAAGCTTCTGGTGGTCCAGCCGCGCATACTTGCCTTGATTTCATCCACCGTATCCCAGCCCAGCCCCCGCAACATTCCCCCCATCGCGTCCCAGCACTCGCGCCGGTATATTTTCGTCGCGCCGCGCACGTGAAACAGGGGACACTTTTCCACCACAAGGCTCTCGTCTATCTTGTTGTAGATGGTGCCACCGCCGATTCCCAGGCGCGGATCCTTTTGGAAATACTCGAAGCACTTTTCGAAGTAGTCAGGTGCGAACGTCAAGTCGCCGTCGAGATTGACGAGGAATTGCCAGTCTTTGTACTTCAGCGTGCCGTACCCGTCTAGAAAAGCTTCGATGCCGCCACCGGTGGTGCGAAAGCCGCGATCGGCTCTATGGAGAGTTCGTATCCAGGGATATTTTCCGGCGTAGCGATCGATGATTTCTCCGGTTCGATCGGTCGAGCCGTCGTTCACGATAATCCATTCCGCGGGGCGTATGGTTTGGGCGGCAACTGCGTCAATCGTTGCGGCGATGAACTTTTCCTCATCCCGCGTGGGAGTAATCATGCAGTACCTGACCGCGCGCGCGCGCGCAGCGGTCTTCTCCAAGGGCTGCGAGCCGTCAGGCTCCGGAAGCGTGTCAGCGGCGCCCACGTTCTCAATCGGCTTGTTGGGATCGATTTTCGTCATTTTAGTGGCGGGAGGATTGAACCCCGAGGCCCGAAGCGATTTGGCGCTCGCTGGGCTGGCGCAAGCCCCTTGTCCCGCCCCCAGCGATTTACGATGGCATTAAAATGGCCGGGGCGGGGAAATGGGGCAGTTTCGGGCGCAACGGCAGCAATATAGTTGGCGGTCAGTACCACGACCATGACCAATAACGCGTCCACGGCGAGAAATGTCTGGTCGAAATAGCTAATGCCAAAATACGCCACACACTGAGTGAAGACAGCCGCTCCCAACGACCAATAGTAGAGCTCCTTTTTGCGATCTCCCTCAAAGGCGGCGCGTGCTTTACCCACACTGCGAAAGGCGCGCGTCAAAATCATGAAGAAGAAGATAAGCGTTATCAACCCCCCACGCTCGGCAACGCTGACGTAGGTGTCGGCCGTATCCCACATATCCCAGCCCCAATTGATGCTATCGGGAGTTCCGATAAGCCACCACTCCTTGAAATGGAGAATGCACTGGTTGACCAATTGATAGCGATGGTCGGCAGAGTTGCCGCCGACTACGTCGATGTGAGCGATCAGAGACCAGACGGGCCCGTGCATTACGATATGGAGGGCAATCAACATGAGGACGATACCCCAGCGAACCAGGCGCATCTTCCCCCGCAGGGGCCAGAACGCAAATGCTAGAAACACAGCAAGATAAGTCATTAAGGGGGTGCTGGAGCCGGACGTGACTGTCATCACCGTTCCCGCAAGAAAGCCAAGGACAGCGTACTTCTTCGACTTTCCGCCCTGCAGCCACAGGCAGTAGCACAGAGGGAGCAAACAGGCGCCAAAAACGCCCGCGATAATCGAGTGTCCGAAGAAAGCTTGCGAGCGCACGCGCCCCTCACGCATGTCCGGAACCAGCGGCACGCCGCCGATAAGCCCAAATACGTTCCGCTTGGTGACCTGTTCAACAACCATGAAAACCGATGCGATACCGCCGATGACTGTGAGAATCCTCATGGTGCGGTTCACATCGTCTTCGTCATGGATCAGAAAAAGCAGCAAAAAATAAGCTCCCAGCGAGTTATAAAGCCCGCCTAACTGGTTAATGAAGGCATCCCATACATAAAAACTAAGAACGAATGCGACCGCCCCTGAAATCGCGCAGTAGACAAAAGCCCGATTGACCGGGTGCGGTTTGCCGAACAGGGGCTCGTCGTGCTTCCTGATGACGCCAACCCAGACAATTTTCACCCAGCCGAAGGTCATGAGTACCCGCAGCATTTGAAAATGCAGCCCAGCGACGACGACCACCTGTCCAAAAGGAATCAAGAAACCGGCGAGCATGAAGGGCCAAATCACATATTTGCGCCGCAGGAACAGGATCAATAACCCCGCAAGCACCGTGACCCCAATGGAAATGGGGCTGGCGTTGGTGGCGCCTTGTCCACCGAAGAAGAAGTGTGAAGGTTCCATGTTCGCGCTATTTCATTATCCCAACGGCTTTTCGGTCGTCAACGGCCGCCCTGCGCACCCGGTCTTGGCCTCTTCGTGCGTGTATTCATGGCGCTCAGGCATTCTCTATAGAATTGCTCGGTTTCATCCAGGCACCGGTCCAGCGAAAAGCGTTCGGCTACCGTTCGTTTCGCGGTTGCGGCCAGGCGGCCGGCCAGCGCCGGGTCGTCCAGAAGGCGCGCAATCTTTTCGGCGAAATCGTGCGGCGAAGTTGGGTCCGCCAGAAGTCCGTTGACGCCGTCTTCGACCATTTCCGGCCCCGGCGGCTCGCTGGTGCAAACGATCGGCAACCCGCAACTCATCGCTTCCAAGACTACCAGCGGAAGGGCTTCGAGGCGGCTTGGAAATGCGTACATCTTCGCCCGTTGCATACAGGTAAGCACGGCGTCGTGGTCCAGGCGCCCGAGGATGTGAAGACGCGGAGCGAGTTCCGGCCCCACCGTCTCCTGAATTTCATCGAATACGGGCCTGCCGCCATCGATGGCCATCTCGCCGCCTACATAAACCAGATGCAAATCGGGCCGCGCCATCATGAGTTCGCGAGCGGCGTGCGCCAGCACGACCGCCCCTTTTCGCCGGGTAACCTGGCCCGCATAGAGCACGAAGTTCGAGGGCAATTCCGGTACAACAGGAAGGTGCGAAGGGATCGGCGACACCGGGTTATAAATTCGCGCCCAGCGCCTGGGCGAAACCCCGAACAGGCTTTTCGTCGAATCGAAAATGAACTGCGATACTGCAATCCAGTTGGAATTGGCCGCCAGCGTCCGCCGCTCGTAGAAATGGATTCCGCGGCCAATCTTCTTGCCAGCCTGCGCGAAAATCGCCGTGCCGCTGATGTGCAAGCGGACCACAACCGCGCACCCCGGCACTCCAAAAGGCAGCAGCCCAAGGTAATCGGGGACTTCGATCACGTCGATTTGCCCGGATTTGACGCGAGAAGAAAGCCAGCGACGGAGCCGGATTCGCGAAATAAAATTCCCCACAAATTTCAGTTTGTTCGTCCGCAACGTGATGACGCGGACGCCGCAGTCGGTCGTCTCCTCATCCTTTGCGCCCAGGCCGACAACGGTTACATCGTGCCCACACAGGTGCAGCGCCCGCGCCAAAGTTTGCACGAATGTGCCGATTCCGCCGTGCGGCCGCGGCGGATATTCATTGCAGATAAGAGCAATCTTCATACTACCGAACCGGCAGCGTCCCCTGTGCGATCAAACGGAGTCTTCTTCTCAAACATTGCTTCCAGACTCGCTCCGCGGCCAGTCCAACAGGCTACCCGCCCGAACGGCTCGATTAGGGTCAGGCGCATTATCTTTCGAACACCACGCCGGGCGAGATTGCGTGGCCTGACTTTCGAAGGAGGCGTCGGCGAGAACCCGAGCTTTTGAAGCAATTGGCAGTAGACATAGCCGGCGCTGCGTTCGAGATAAGAAATCCCGGTGGTTCTGACGAATATCTCCTGAAATCCCAGCGCGGTCATGACGTGGCTTAAGGAACGGGGCGAAAAATGGGAAAGATGGCGCGGCAGCTCGAGACCGTACCAATACGTGCCAAGCATGCGCGCTTCCCAGGAATCAATATTGGGAAGACACGCGTAAAAGATTCCGCCGGGTTTGAGCCACTCGAGTATCTTCTTCAGAAACTCCTGGGGCTGGTAGACGTGTTCGAGCACATCAAAGCAAGTGATGACATCGAAGCTATTCGGACGAAACGGTGCATCCAAAGCGTCGCCGACGAATATCTCCGCACCTGTCGTAGCCCTCGCCATTTCCGCCGACGAAGCTGCCATTTCAATGCCGTGAAGCTTCCACGACCCGTCGTTCATGATTCCGAGAAATGCTCCCGAGCTGCATCCAATGTCCAGGATGGCACCCTTCGACTTGTAGCTCAAAATCCTTTCGCGAGCCCAGCCCCAACGCGTTGCGGCCGAAGTCTCTCCGGCGGTTATAATCGCGGCGTGGTAGTCTTCATCGTAGTGAACCCCCATTTCCTCAGGCCGGGGCGGACTATCCAGCCAAACTCCGGTACAGGTCGCGCAACGCATGAGTTGGTACTTGTCAGTCCGCAAATGAAATCTGTCCGGCGCAATGAGAAAGTCGAGAGCCTCCCGGCCTCCGCATAAGGGACAGGTGATTTCTGATGTAAACGTTCCCACGGCTACCCCCGAGTCGCTGCAGCGCTTTCGCGGCCTGCCGCTATGCGTTTGACTTGACCCATGTTCCAGTTTCCTGATCGTACGTTCTGAGGAGCCTCGCCGGGTTTCCCGCGATTACGCTAAAAGGCGGAAAGCTCCTGGTAACAACTGCATTGGCCCCGATTACGCTATTGCGTCCAATCGTCAACTCGCCCGTGTTGCAAACAATCACTGCCCCTTGCCCCAACCATGAATTTTCGCCGATCGTGATTGTTCCTCCTGCGGTAACACCTTGTTCGTGAATAGGACGGCCAACATCCGAAAATTC
>JBOGNE010000022.1:0-2296 GCA_050747005.1 Candidatus Acidiferrales bacterium | reverse complement strand
TGCGGCGGTATCTGGAAGCGTCGGCCTTCCCATTGCACGACGTTGTCGTTGCTGACGACGCGTTCGTGGAGGAACGCGCAGATGCGCTGCAGATCGCGGGGAGCCGGACGCCAAGCCTTGGCAGCCTCGCGCGGAGTGCGGGCGAAGCGGCGGTTGTAGTCGGCGATGAACTGGCGCAGCACGGCGTTGACTCAACGGAAAGGTCTCCTGTCTCATAGGGTGACATTTTTATGTTGCCGTTCAGGGGTGACAGAATTATGGAGCTAAGACACTTAATCTTCGAGGCTGTAGACAGGCGCGGGGAATGGTGCTACATATTCGTCACGAGCTTCTGGACCGGCATACTTGACGGCGGATATATGAAGCCAGCGGCGAGCGCTGTGCGATTGTTCGCGCGATCTGAAACGCGGTACATTCACCGGTGGTTGCTTTGCCCGGCGCTGACGCTGCTTCTTTTCGCATCTCCCGCGCTGGCGGGAAATCGCAGCCTTCGGCAGGCGCAGCCGCACCAAGTCCTCGGTTCCCTGACGGCCACCGGGCCTGTGTACGTAAACGGCTCTCCCGCTCCCCCCGAATCCACAATCTTTTCCGGCGATGTGCTTAGCACCGCGGACGGCGCTTCTGCGACGTTCACCATCAGCGGAAAAGGCTCTTACAAGATTGGGCCGCTGAGCCAGCTCGCGTTTACCGGCGACCCGCAATACGTCGCCGAGCTGAAATTGGGCACTGTGGTGATGAGTTCATTCGCGGGTGCGACAGAAGTCACGATACGCGCGGGAAATTTCATCGTTGGTCCGGTAATTCAAACCGAAAAGTCCGCGTCGAAAATTGAACGGGAACCTGACGGGTCGTTTACGATCGTCTGCCTGGATGGCAGCGTCGGCCTTGTTCCGCTCGAAGGAACCACAGGCCGGGTCTTGCAAGCCCGCCAATCCGTGGCCATTTTGACAAATGGCGAACTGGATTTGACGCGGGAAGCGACCGCCCAAACGCCGCCTGCTGCAACAGCTCAAACCACAACAGCTCCGGCACAAACTGCTCCGCAGCCTGAGCCGACCGTTCAGAGCAACAATCGCAAGTGGCTCATCCTTGCACTGGTGGGCGGCGGCGCCGCTGCTGGAATCGCTGTGGCGGCGTCGAGCCACGGTGGCGCTCCGCCTGTCAGCCCCTCGGCGCCCTAGCGTCTCGCGCCCTACACGACAATCAACCCGCGAAAAGGGCCGCGCTCCCGTGTCTTTTTAGAAACGGAGTTCGACCCAAAACGAAAAAGCCTCACTTCGTCAAGGGCGCGGAATTTACGATTCGGAATACGATTGTGACGTCCTGTTGAATTTCAATCGCTTGCGTCCCGAGAAAAGACTGGCCGTATCGCCAGCTTCGAACTGCATCCATCGCCGCTGGGATGAGAGCCGTAGGGCCGCTAATTGCTGCGACGTTCTTGACGCTGCCGTCGGCTCCGATAGTTGCGCTAAGTCTCACGATTCCCTCGATTCGCTGCTGCACCGCGTCGCCCGGATATATCGGCGTGCGGCTATAGGCAAGCTGACCAATCTGCAAGGATTCGCCGGCTTGCGACGTCTGGCCTTGAAATCCCGGAGGGACACGAATCGATCGGAACCGCGAATTGATGGTGACCGCACCCTTCAGGATCGGTGAGCTCACCGGATGCGAAATTGTGGGCGGCGTCTGGTTCGCCGTCGAAGTGCTGCCCGGCGTCGCAGCTGCAACGGAGTCAGCGTGCGTTGTCGCTTCGGATGGCAAGACATTCGCAGGCCTCGGGACTTGCTTCGGCGCCACCTCATTCGAGATGGCCGCGCTCGAAGGTGGCAATGCTGGTTGGACGTTCGTCGTGAGTGGTTCTGCCGGCTCACCCGTGTGCTTTCGAGCCTGGATTTGTGTCGGACGTGCGGCGTTGAGCGGCGTAAGATCCTCAGGTTTCGATTGGCCTCCCGGGAGACTCCCTGCTGAGGCTGAGTTCTGGAGAGTCGAAGCTGTTCGATCCGGCGATGGCGCTTGCGCGGGCTTAGGCATATTGACGCTATTTTCGAGGTTTGCCGCACCTGAACTCCCTTGGCTGGCAGGCTCCGCAGCGGACTTACGGGCAACCGCCGTCGAATTCGAAGTCGGTTGCGGAGGGTCCGGCGTTGCGCCGACGATTGGCGCAGCATCTTTTGAAATGACACTCCGCGAAGCATGCGGCCCGAACGCCATTCCCGCGGCGAAAGACAGGCCAGCAATAATGGCAATCATCACAGCGAAAAGCCCCCACCTGAAGGGCGCACGTTCCTGTGTCGCG
>JBOGNE010000021.1:0-9029 GCA_050747005.1 Candidatus Acidiferrales bacterium | reverse complement strand
GCACAGCAGGGTATCGGAGGGTCATTCTCTGGACGCAGAGTATTCTTACCGCTGCCCATCGCATCTACGAAAGAGCCGGTTTCCGCCTGGTGAAAGAAGAGCCTCATCATAGCTTCGGCCGTGATCTTGTTGGACAGGAATGGGAACTGGAATTGACCTGAAGCTATTCGAGGAAAATAAATCGTCACTGCTGGCGAAGGCTGACAATGGCTAACTTTCGACGAGCGGCTCCTATCGCCTTAAATGCGCGCTTTTCCGGACAATTTGAATTTCAAACAGCTTGGGCCACAGCTTACCTGTAACGAACAGCCGATTATGGGCCGCGTCAAACGCTATGCCATTCAGGACCGCATCTGAATTCGCGCGCTCGCTTGCAGGAAATAGCCCCGTCAAATCGATCCAGCCCGTGACGTGTCCGTCTTTCGGCGAAATGATCGCGATCGAGTCTGTTCGCCAGATATTCGCATAAATTTCGCCGTGAACGTATTCCAGTTCGTTCAGGTCGTGGACCTCGATGCCCTCATCGGAAACCACCATGCGTCTCACTTGGCGGAAGTTTCGCGGATCCAAGAAGCGAATCGATGAACTGCCGTCGCTCAAAATAATGTGCGTTCCATCGTGAGCGAGCCCCCAACCTTCACCGTCGTAGTGGAACCTGCGCAGCAAGCGAAAACTCGCGCGATCGTAGACAAAGCCTGTCCGTGCTTTCCACGTGAGCTGAATGAGCGTGCCTCCCCAATTCGTGAGCCCTTCGCCGAAGAGATCCTCCGGGAGGTTATGACGTTGAAGCACGCGTCCGCTTTTCAAATCGACCATGCGCAACGAAGAATTCCCATTCAATCCAGTGCTTTCGTAAAGATGTCCGTCCAAGTAAATCAAGCCTTGCGTGAATGCGGCGGGATCGTGCGGATAGGTGTGAACGACCCGATATCCATACGACGCAGGTTTGCTTTCAGCGCGTAGAGCGGCGCCTGAAGCTAAACTAGAAAGGAGCAGAAGTAAGAGCAGGATCTTTAGCAGATACAAGCAAATCATTTTAGCCCCGCTAAAGTATCACTAAAGGGATGAGTGCAAGGTATTCAAAAACGCTGAAACGAAGCGCCTTTGGCTTGCATGAATGTATTCGAGTTACCGAATATTCGGCGTGACCGAAACAGACTATTCCTGCGGTTTGATCTTTTCGGTGCCCTTCGGCCAGCGCGACTTGAACTCCGAATCCTTGATCGGCGGGTTCTTCACCATTTTCGAGTAGCGGACGAGCGAGTAATCCTCGGATCCCGCTTCGAAAAATTTCTGCTGCACCGGCAGCCACGTTGATTCGTTGAACCATATCTGAATCTTCGAAATCTGCTCGAGCACTTTGCGTGATTTCGGCGTCAGCTCGAGCTCGACGGTTTTCTTGCCGTCCAGCGCCGGTTCCCCCAGTATGGCGATCCGGTAGGATTTCTCGAGTTGCCGCCCGGATGTGCCCAATCCCAACAGCAAAAACTGGTCCACGAGCGAGCGGTTCTTGCCGAGATTGTATTCTTCCACTCTCTTCAGCCCCGGCGTGTAAATGTAGAGATTATCGCCCGTTCGCAGGATCGTGCGGGGATCGGGACTTCTCATCTCGAGCAGCATTTTGTCGCCGCGCACAAGCAAGCTGCCGCTCTCGGTGGACTTGTCGTCGACCACCACCGTCACCTTCGTGCGTTCCACATCCGCCGACACGCCGTGGAAATCAGCAGCAGCCGCATCCAGTTGTCTCAGCACGGAATCAACCGTCAGCGATCCGTGATTCTGGCTAGCCCAAGCCAAACCGCACGCCGAAAGCGCCACAAAAATGGCAAAAATCCCGAACATTACTTTCAATTTTCTTCCAATCAATCTTTCTCCCGGCAGGCAGGGTAAGAACCGCGCAGGCGCATTCATCATAGTACACCGACTTGGACGCACGAGTTCGACCACGGTTTCCGTCTAATCGAAATTTCCATGAATCGAAGCCTGGCGGCTGGCGCATTATGGCCGCCAGAGCGGCGATTCGCTCTTAGCGATGCACCGTCACGTCGTAATAAAGGACGGAGCCATCGCTCGCGCGAACGGGATCGATCCGGATTACCTGAAAGGTTTGTCCCTTTAGTTCGCCGACCGAGCCCTCCAGGACGTCATGTGTTTTTCGTTCCAGTTCCGGTGTGATCCGCGACGGAGTGTTCTCTGGGGGGAATAGTGCAGCGTCCAACCGGTACGTGCTCGTCCGCGCTGAAGGTGTCTGACCGGCGGGGGCGCGTCGCCGCGGTTGATCGTGAAACCATGCGCGAGGAGTCGCGAGCACGAAAATGACGATCGCGATCACCATCACGTCGTAGGGCCAGCTCCCGCGCTCGTAGGACCAGAAGACGATGCGCACCAATCCTCGCCACAGCGTGCGCATGTCAGTGCAGGTTCGCGCCGTCAACGACGAGACCGTCGCGCATGTGCAGGACGCGGTTGCCGTACGCGGCCGCGTCCGGATTGTGCGTGATCATCACGATGGTCTGCCCAAGATCCTTGTTGAGCTGCCGCAGGATACCCAGAACGTTTTCCGAGCTCTTCGTGTCCAGGTTTCCGGTAGGCTCGTCGGCCAGCACGACCTTCGGCTCGCTGATGATGGCCCTCGCGATGGCAACGCGCTGCTGCTCTCCGCCTGAAAGCTCGGACGGTTTGTGTTTCAGGCGCGAGCTGAGGCCCAGAAGATTCGCGACCACGTCGAAACGGTGCGGATCGAAGCCGTTCTCATGAAGGTGCTGTGCAAGCGCGATATTGTGGTAGGCGTCAAGCGTGGGCAGCAGGTTGAATTTCTGAAATACAAATCCCACTTTGTGCCGGCGCAGCAGCGTTCGCTCCGAATCGCTCATGGCGGCGAGATCGTTGCCGTCGAGAAACACGCGCCCTTTCGTCGGCCGCGCCAGCCCGCCGATCACGTGTAGCATGGTCGATTTGCCGCAGCCCGAAGGCCCCATGATGGACACGAATTCGCCCGGAAAAATATCGATGCTGACGCCGCGCAACGCGAGCACGTCCACTTGGCCCGTTCGATACACTTTCCAAAGGTTTTCGGTCCTGAGAATCGGCTCCAACACCGGCTCCGCCGCGAATGAAAGCGTCTCTGTGGATGGAAATATATTAATCGCGTTTGCCATTTCTGCCTAGGTACGTTTGGCCGCAGCCAATGAATGCGCCGAAAGCATACCGCATTCTTCGCAAAACTAATTAGCTACGTGACGGAGATGTTCGCAACCGGCGGGCGCGCACGCAAGAGCAATTACTCGTAGGCCAGCGCTTCAACCGGGTCCCGGCGGCTGGCGAGCCACGCGGGATACGCCGCGCCCAGCAACCCGCCCACAATCGCGATGCCTGCAGCTCGCAGAATCCAGCCGGCCGTGATCAAGATGGTCAGCGTGGGAAACACATCGAGGAAAATCGTGCGGCATAGAAAACTCAGGCCGACGCCGCCGATAACGCCCGCCACGCACAGAAGCGTGGTTTCGCTCAAGATGATCCGCACGATATACGGCTTCGAAGCGCCCAGGGATTTGAGTATCCCGATTTCGCGCGTGCGCTCGATGATCGTGGTGTACATCGAAAGGAAAATCACCAGGAACCCGATCGCCACGGCTATGCCGATCATCGAATTGATGAAGGCGCCCAACCCCGGCAGATTCGACGAGGTCATCAACGAGATAAAATCCTTGAGCGGACGGATTTCGTAGCGCGGAAGAAGTTGGCGGATTTCATCCATGACGGCGGGCGTGCGATCCGGCCGGTCGCATTTGATGAAAAACACCGATGCCTTGTCGCTCGCTCCGGCCATGGCCTGCAATGTCGCCAATCGCACGAACAGCCGCGCGCCTTTGCCGTGCTCGACGATCCCGACCACGTGGAAATCGTGCTCGAGAATGTGCAGCGTCTGCCCGAGTTTCACTTTCTTCGACTTCGCATATATGTCGTCCACCAGCATGTCGTCGGGCTTCTGCAAGCCGTGCCCTTCGTGGAAAACGAATCCTCCTGAAACCGAGCGGAAGCTCGCCGAATCGATCCCGTAAATGATGTCGAGGCCATTCACCGAGTTGAATTGCAGCAGGACGGGAGCCACGTCCTGGACGTAGTCCAGTTGTTTCAATTTGTCGCCCAGGCGAATCGGCATGGGCGCGCCGCTGAACGCCATGAAAACCGACGCTGATGGCGGCTGCACCATAATGTCCGCCCCGATTCCCTCGACGCGCTTTGCCGATTCGCTCAGCAGCCCGCTGGTCAGCCCCACGACGATAATCACCAGCATGACTTCCACGGCGACGGCAATAATCGTGATGAGCGTCCGCACCGGGCGGTGCATCACGTTGTGGCCGATCATGTACCCGATCAAGGCTGCGACCCCGCATGGCCATCCTGTCCGACTCGAACCAGTTCCGTCCCCGGCGGCTGCTTCAACACGAACCTGTCGGCGGCGATAGGTTCGTTGACCGAGAGCTTCGTAATGTTAATTTGAAGCTGATAGTCATCCGCCGGCCGGGATAATTTGATCTCGCGCGCGTAGCTCGAATCGCCCGCCGGCTGCCAATCGTTGTAGCGAATGTCTGAGTCCACTTCCCCCCCAGGATCGTACGTCTCCACGCGAGCGACACTTAAATCCGTCCTGCTGAACCATACTTTCCGGACGATTTCCCAATTGGATTCCGGTTCTGCGGCGCCGGTAGTTGCAGCCTGCGACTCGACGCTTTCGCCGCGCCCATGCACGATGGTCAAGACGTAAAAATTCGATGTGTCTTCAGTGGCTTCCTCAAATAATACGGGCTCGCCGCTCGATATAACTGGCCAAAACAGCGCGTCGGTCAAATGCTGCGGCCGCAAATTCTCGATCGGCTTCGCTGCGGGCCTCTCGATATTCGACGGGCCTTCAATAAATTTGTTCTTCGAGGGAATGAATATGTGGAACGTCGTTCCGTCGCTCACCATGTCAAAAATGTCTTTCCCCACCACCGGCACTTGCCCGATCACCCGAATATTCCCGGGCCTGGCCGCCAGAATGAATCCGTTGATTTCGTGATACTGCTCGATCACTCCCGAATATGTTGATCCCGCGGTCAGCTTCATCGTCACCGTCGCATTCAGCGACGTGATTGCCCTGGCCAAACCGTTATATCGTCCGACGAGCTGCTCTTTCGTCGCTGTTTGCAGCGTTATGGGGACCTGCGCTGGCTGCACCCTTGTCTTCCTTACGGCGCATCCGGATGCGAGACATACGACCCCCGCCATCCACAACATGCAAATCGCGCGGTCGAGGCCCAAATTTCGCTGTGCAAGCACAATCAATGCAATCTAACAGCCGCATCCAGAGGTGTCAACGAAACCACGAGAAAGACTCCATCGGGAGTTCCCAATGTCCACCGCTGGCAATTCGGTCTTCGCGCCGGCGAATGGCGCATGACCGCGTCAAGTACGCCTTGCGTTTGGGCTGCTTCAACGCTATAGTTTCGCGCCAACCTGGGAGGTAATCAGCCATGACGAAGCGGATTCTTTTGGGCACCCTTGCCGGCGGCGTGGTTGTTTTTATCGTCGGCGCCCTCTTGCACACAGTCTTGGGTTTGGGAAAAGTCGGTGTCAAGGCCCTGCCGCAGGAAGCCACGGTTCTTTCGGCGCTACGCACGGCAATTCCAGAGCCAGGGTTCTACATTTTTCCGGCGCCAAACATGACGCCTGACATGAACAAGTATCAGCAGGGACCGTCAGGAATTCTGGTTTATACGGCTGCTGGCAGCGCGTTGAATTACGGCAAGCTCCTAGGGGGAGAATTCATCATCGATTTGATCGCCGCCTTTTGGATCGCCTGCATTCTTGCGATGGGCGCAGGGGGTGTCAGCTCCTATTGGAAACGCGTGTTTGCAGTCACTTTCGCCGGGCTGTTCGCAGGACTTTTTCTCGGCCTCGAATACTGGAACTGGTACAACTTTCCGACGAAATATACAGTCGCCTTCGTACTCATTGTGTTGCTGGATTGGTTTTTCGCGGGACTCGCCATGGCAGCCATCGTCAAGAACCGACCAGCAGTAAATTGACGTCGACGTTATCACCGATCTGAAAGCTCGCTGCTAAAGTTGTGCGGTGAGTTGCTCGATCGTGATTCGGGCATCGCGTAGGATATTTCGCAACGTGCCGAAAGCAATCGAAGAATGGAGCGGAACGGTAACGGGCTTTCGCTGCGGATCGGATGAGTGGCGGAGCCGCACGTGGCTGCCCCTCTGTCGAACCTGAACATAGCCGAACTTCCCAAGAGCGCGGATCAATTCTTCGCCGGAAATGACAGGGATCTTCGGCGTCATCGAGTGACGACGACGCTGCCAATCAGCACGTTGGTAGGATTCGGAACTGTCTCGCCGTTTTCGTGCATGTCTTCCAAGACTAGCTCAATGGCCTCCCGGATGTTCGCAAGAGCTTCCTCGACCGTGTACCCCTGCGAATAGCAACCAGGAAGCGACGGACAAACAACCGTGTACCCGCCATATTCCTCGTCGCGTTCCAGTAGCACCTTGAAATCGATTGCAGCCATACGGAAATGCTACAGCAGGGATCGGAATCGCGCAAGGAACAGGAAGGGACCGCAAGAAAGACTGCCATCGGATTGATTTTTCGCGGGACTCCCCATGGCAGCCATCGTCAAAGAGCCGTTCAGCAGTAAACTGACCTGGCGTTATCACCGATCCGAAATTCACTCGGCGAAATGGAGCGTCCGCTCGTCGCCGTCATAGCGTCGCATCGTGTGTAGCTTCACGAAAGAATCTTTTATTCGACAAATGAAGTCTGAGAAGATTATCAGCCAAGTCAGCACCACTGCCTTCATCTTCTCTTCGCGCACTTCGTTTGGCTAAAAAGACGAGGGCTTCCCCCCACAAAGTGTAACCGCCTGGTGAAGAGCCTTGACGAAACGGGCGGCGTAGGGGGAGGGCAGTTCCCACAGAAGGTCCGTCGAAGGTACCGTCATTGCTGACTGCCAGTTCCTATCGTTGACAGTCAAGCGCACCTTAGGCACTTTGTCTGTCGTGTACACCGTAACGATGCTTACAGGTCCCATGACATCGTGAGTGGCGGTCTCAATGCTGAGGGATTCAGGATCGAGAGCTCCCAAATTAATCTGCTGCCTAGTGTGATACGTTTCCTTCCAATCGCTTCGCGTCGCATAAACGAAAGTCACCTCACAGCCATTCACATCCGGCAAGAGATTTATTCGCGTATCGTCCTTCCCGTCCTTGTTGAAATACAGTGTCTCGCCTTCCTCATCTGCGAGCGTGTTCTGAATCCAGTGCAGTGTCTTCAAGATTTCCAGGCTGGTCTTCGGCGAAGACCCTCGCAGCGGGGAACCGATGGGTGCCTCTGCAGTAATGTCCAGAATATCCGCTGTCTGCGCGGTGTCATATCCTACCCACGGTTCGAAGCGCAGTTCTTTGTCTTGTTGCCACATCGATTCCGGACGAATGTGTTGCCCTATGAGACTGTGCATATAAACGCAATCGTGCTCGGTCATGGGCCGACCCGGTTTATCTAGACCGTCGAGCCAAGCGAGAGTCTCGCGGCACGTTGCGGTCAGCTGCCGACCATCGTGTTCGATGATGTAGCTGTGGTGCTCGTAGGCACGAACGTAGTAGTCCTGATCCTGGGCAGGCACGACACGCAACAACAATACGAACACGGCACACAACAACAACACGAACAGCCAGGCTTTCATCTCACCTCTCCCTAAAGGGTTTCCGAAAACATTTCTTTCCGCGCCGATCCGTGAGCAAGGAATCTCGTGCACTAGCTGGTAGAGCGCGCATTCATCCACCTCCCTACTTTCCAGAGATATGTGCTTCACGCAAAAGCAAATTAGAAACACTCAGTAGTCGTGAATGTGTGCCGCTCTATGAAAGCTCCGTTGATATAGTCATGCGAGTATGTGTCGCGTTCAGCGTTATAGGGGCTATTGGGGTTCTCTGGGCAACTGTTTGAATGTATTTGCTCAACGTCTGTTCGCTCCGCTTGCTGTCCATCTCTCGGACATGTCGCATAGTCACCAGCGGCCAGAGCGGTTGTCGCTGTTAGGATCATAGCTAAAGTAAATCGCGTGATTAGGTTTTTCATAGCCGCCTCCTGAATTCTCTTCATAGAATTTAGTGGCAGTCAGAAATAGGCAATAGTACGTGTGTCGGTTAAGTTATCGGGAGACCTTCTTATGGAAAAAGAGACTGTAAATCCGAACATCAGTAAAGAAGAACTTGAAGCAGACCAGAAATGAAAAAGGCCGCAGACGCTTTCGCGGATGCGGCCCTTGAATTTAATCCTGGCGGTGACCTACGTTCCCGCGCCGTTGCCAGCGCAGTATCATCGGCCCGGCGAGGCTTAACTTCCGTGTTCGGGATGGGAACGGGTGTGGCCCTCGCGGTAAGACCACCAGGAAAGTGTTAGACACTAGAGATTCGAAGTTAGAGGTTAGAAACACCCACCCGGTCGAATCTCCAGAATCAAATCCCTGGAAAAGCTTTTACAACTGAAGGAAGCGAGCGAACGCAAATTCCGCTTGAAAATAGCGCAATGCGGAAAGTTGAACTTTCCTTGCGATTTTGGCCTCTTCGTCGCCCCGGCAAGCCGGGACTCCTCAGAGCCAAACGCGTTGGGAAAATTTTATGGTTAAGCCGAACGGCCGATTAGTACGGGTTAGCTACACGCATTACTGCGCTTCCACTTCCCGCCTATCAAAGTCGTAGTCTTCGACTGGCCTTCTTACCCCCCCGCAGGAGGATTGGGAAACCTTATCTTGAGGCGAGCTTCTCGCTTAGATGCTTTCAGCGATTATCTCTTCCGGACTTCGCTACCGAGCTATGCCACTGGCGTGACAACTCGATCACAAGAGGTCCGTCCATCCCGGTCCTCTCGTACTAGGGACAGCTCCTCTCAAGTTTCCTGCGCCCACACCAGATAGGGACCGAACTGTCTCGCGACGTTCTGAACCCAGCTCACGTACCGCTTTAATAGGCGAACAG
>JBOGNE010000020.1:0-79650 GCA_050747005.1 Candidatus Acidiferrales bacterium | reverse complement strand
CTGTGTCACAATTCGGACGCATCGATATCCTGATTAATAATGCCGGAACTTCGTGGGGCGCGCCCGCCGAGGAAATGCGCCTCGAGCATTGGAACAAAGTGATCGAAACCAATCTGACCGGGACATTCCTATTCTCGCAAGCCGCCGGCAAAGTCATGATTGGGAATCGCCGCGGGAAAATAATTAACATAGCATCGGTTGCAGGGCTGCATGGCGCTTCACCGGAATTTCAAGCGATTGGCTATCACGCCAGCAAGGGGGGCGTCATTATTTTTACAAAAGACCTGGCGTGCAAGTGGGCGATGCACAACATCCACGTGAACGCCATCGCTCCCGGCTGGTTTCCCACGGATATGTCCGGAGTCGTAATCGAGCGGAACAAAGAATCCCTGCGGAAGAGCATCCCCTTGAACCGCTTTGGAAACGAGCACGATTTGAAGGGCGCGGCTGTGTTCCTGGCTTCCGATGCGTCAGACTTCATCACCGGACATGTGCTGGTGGTGGACGGAGGGCAATGCGCTTGAGCGGAACGAGATCTCGATGAATATTCCGCTGACACCCCTGCGATTCCTGCGCTACGCGCAGCAGCAATTTCCAAAGAAGACGGCTGTGGTTTGCGGAGAGCACCGGTTCACGTATAACCAGTTCGCCGAGCGCGCCAGCCGCCTGGCTGGCGCGCTGCGAGCAGCTGGTGTGAAGCCCGGCGATCGCGTGGCCTTCCTCAGCATGAATTGCCATCGGCTTCTCGAAGCGTACTACGGTGTGATCGATGCCGGCGCGGTCCTGCTGCCGCTGAACATTCGCCTTGCGATGCAAGAACTCGCCTTCATCTTGAATGATGCTGGAGCGAGAATCCTGTTTCTGCAAAAGGATTTCCTTGGTGTTGTTGATTCCTTTCGCAAAGACGTTCCCGCGATCGAGCGATTCATCCTGCTTGACGGGCCGCCGCAGGAGAAGTGGCTTTCGGCGCGGAATTATGAAGACGCGCTGGCTGAGGCCACGCCTTACAGCTCCGACATCATGAAAGTCGACGAGAACTCTCTTGCGGAACTTTTTTACACCAGCGGGACAAGCGCCACTCCCAAAGGAGTGATGCTCACTCACAGGAACGTGTATCTCCACGGGCTGAGTGTTGGTCTGGCATTCAATTCGGGACAACAATCGGTTGAACTGCACACGATTCCACTATTCCATGCCAACGGTTGGGGCGTTGCGCATTCGCTCACTCTTCTGGGAGGCAAGCACGTAATGATTCAGCGCTTCGATCCCGCCGAGGTATTCCGCCTGATTGAGAAAGAGAAGGTGGACGCGTGCAGTCTCGTCCCCACAATGGCGACAGCGCTTGTCAACTGTCCCGAGCGCCAAAAACACGACTTGAGCAGCCTGCAACGTGTCGTCATTGGCGGAGCTGCTTCTTCCTCCACTCTCGTCCGTGAAGTCGAAGAAAAATTGGAATGCACCTGCATCTCCGGCTACGGGCTAACTGAAACTTCTCCGATGCTTTCGATCTCTCCCGCGAAACAAGGGCTCGAGTGGGAAGGGGATCAGCGTTACACCGGACACGCGATGGCGGGATACGCCGGTCCCGGCATGGAGGTGCGCGTCGTGGATGCAAACGACAATGACGTGCCGCGCGACGGCAGTTCGATCGGCGAAATCATAGCGCGCAGTGACGGCGTGATGCTCGGCTACTGGCAACAGCCGGAAGCAACAGCCGAAGCCCTCCGCGGCGGATGGTTTCACACCGGCGACATGGCCACAATCAATGAGGATGGCTACCTGCTGATCGTGGACCGCAAGAAGGACATCATCGTCAGCGGCGGCGAAAACATTTCTTCCTTGGAAGTCGAGAAGGCGCTGGTGGCACATCCGGGCGTCTACGAGGCAGCGGTCGTTCCCGTGCCGGATCCGCGGTGGGGCGAAGTTCCCAAGGCGCTCGTCGTGCTAAAGCCCGGCGCGCAGGTGACGGAGCAAGAACTCCTCGAATTCTGCCGGTCCCGAATTTCCCATTACAAGGCGCCACGCTCCGTGGAATTTCTTTCGAGCCTGCCGAAAACCGGCACGGGGAAAATCCTAAAGCGAGATTTGCGGCGAAAATACTGGCAAGGCGAAACGATTCGGCCGGAATCGGGTGACCGCAAAGGAAAGAGTTCTCTCGCATAGCGCGCACCGGGAGGCGCCGCAAGCGCACCGCATGAGAGTAAGGGAGGCTTCCGAATGGATTTGAATCTCACCACCGAAGAACGGCAGTTCCGGGACGAGTTGCGCGCGTGGCTCGAATCCAATTCGCCCAAAGATTGGGATCAATGGCGCGAGAAGCCCATGGAGGAATCGTTCCCTTACTTACGTGCCTGGCAACGCAAGCTCTACGAAGGCGGCTGGGCCGCTGTTTCCTGGCCCAGAGAGTACGGAGGCCGCAGCGCGAGTCTGATGCAACAAGCGATCTTCTGGGAGGAAATGGCGCGCGTCGAAGCTCCGCCGATGGCTAACTCTCTCGGCCTAGGGCTGATCGGTCCGACCATCATCGCTTACGGTACTGAAGCGCAAAAGGAGCGGTATATCCCCAGAATTCTCAGCGCCGAGGAAATCTGGTGTCAGGGTTTCTCCGAACCCAACGCCGGCTCCGATCTTGCGGCCCTGCAAACCGAAGCACGCCTCGACGGCGACCACTACGTCGTCAACGGGCAGAAGGTCTGGACGAGCTACGGTTGGGTGGGGGATTGGTGCGAGCTCGTTGTGCGCACGGACGCGAACGTCGCGAAACACAAGGGCCTCACTGTTCTCTTGGTTGACATGAAATCGAAAGGCGTGGAGGTACGCCCACTGCGCCAGATGACCGGCGAAAGCGAATTCAACGAGCTATTCTTCCGCGACGTGCGCGTGCCAGCGGCAAACGTTCTCGGCAAAGTCAACGACGGCTGGAACGTGGCCGTCAGCACGCTCATGCACGAGCGTGGTTCGTACGGGGCGCGCCTCCACCTTCTCTTCAAACGCAACATTAACCGGCTCATCGAGATCTCCCGCACATTCCAAAAGAACGGGCACATGGCTGCCGAGGACCCGATTACGCGCCAGAAACTCGCGCAATGCTACGCGGAGATCGAGATCATGCGGCTCAATCAGATGCGCGCCTTCAGCCGAATGAGCGCCACCGGCATTCCCGGCCCCGAAGGCTCGATCCAGAAAATTTTCTGGAGCGAGTTGAACCAGCGCGTCCAGCAGGTTGCACAGGAGCTGATGGGCCCGTATGGACAGCTCCTGGCTGGAGATAGTCACGCCATCGACAAAGGCATCTGGTCCTACGGTTATCTTCGAACCCGCGGAAACACGATCGAAGCCGGCACTTCGGAAGTGCAGCGCAACATCATCGGGCATTTTGTACTGGGACTGCCCAGAAGCTACTAGGGGGCGCGCCATGCAATTTGGATTGAGCGAAAGCCAGGAATTTCTCAAAGATAGCGCCCGGAAATTTTTTGCGGGGGAATGCCCGATGCCGGAAGTCCGCAGCCTGATGGAGACACCCACCGCGTACGACTCGAGCCTTTGGTCGAAGATCGTCGAGCAAGGCTACACAGGCATCATTTTCCCCGAAGAATACGGCGGCGTCGGCCTGGGCAAAGTGGAACTCGTGCTCCTGATGGAAGAGGCAGGGCGCGCGCTTTTGCCCGGACCATTTTTCTCCACGGTCGCGCTGGCCGGCTCCGTGATCGACGCGGTGGCCGAACCCGAAAAGAAGAAGAAATACCTCGCGCCGATCTGCCGGGGCGAAGCGCGGTCCACGGTCGCGATACTCGAAGCCAGTGCGCGTTGGGACCCTGCCGGGGTCCAAATCGCAAGCGCGAACAGGACGCTTACGGGCGAAAAGCTGTTCGTGACCGATGCCGCGATAGCTGACTTCATGATCGTAGTGGCGCGAGACGGCATTTTTGTTGTCGATGCCAAGGCGAGCGGGCTGCGGATCGCGCCGATGGAAGGCATGGATTTAAGCCGCAAGCTGTATACCGTACAATTCAACAATACGCCCGCCGAAAGGCTGGGGGACGCGGCAGCATTATCGCGCGCGTTCGACATTGCCACCGCAGCGCTAGCCGGCGAGATGGTGGGCGGCATGCAGCGCTCGCTTGACATCACCGTTGAATACGCCAAGATGCGAAAGCAATTCGGCAAACCGATCGGAATGTTCCAGGCCGTGCAGCATCAATGCGCCGACATGTACCTTGAAACCGAGAGTTCGCGCTCGGCAGCTTATTACGCAGCCTGGGCGCTCGAAGAAAATACGTCTGACGCATCCGTTGCCGTCTCGATCGCCAAAATGTATGCGAGCGATGCTTGCCGCACCGTGGGCAATCGCGGAATCCAGGTCCACGGCGGCATGGGATTCACATGGGAGAACGATCTCCACCTGTATTACCGGCGCGCCAAGGCGTCCGAGACCATGTTCGGCGACGCAACTTTTCATCGCGAGCGTATAGCACGGCAAGTGATCGATTCTGGCGCAAACTTCGCCAAGAGCGCCTGAGGTTCCCAGAGAAAGGGCCATCCAACATGAGCGACCTGATTCAACTCACCAAAGACAACGGTATTGCCGTCATTACGATCAACAATCCGCCCGTCAACGCCCTGAGCCCCGGCGTGCCCGAAGGCATTGCTGAAGCGATCGAGCAGATCGACAAGGACGACAGCATCAAGGCGGCTGTGCTTATCGGCGGCGGCCGCACATTCGTCGCCGGCGCGGACATCAAGGAGTTCGGGAAAATTACTTCCGGCAAGAGCGGCGGCGCACTGGAATTACCGGCTCTGCTTCTGCGGATCGAAGACTGCCGCAAGCCGGTTGTGGTGGCCATTCACGGTACCGCGTTCGGCGGCGGTTTGGAACTGGCGATGGCGGGGCATTATCGCGTAATCGCTCCGGGCGCGCAGGTGGGCCAGCCGGAAGTGAAGCTCGGAATCATTCCCGGGGCCGCGGGGACGCAGCGCCTTCCGCGGCTTGCAGGCGTCGCCAAAGCTGTAGAGATGTGCGCGGAAGGCAATCCCGTCAAGGCGGAAGATGCGGTTGAATTTGGCATCGTTGACCGCATGATCCAAGGCGACTTGCTCGCGGGCGCCGTTGCGTTGGCACGCGAAGTTGCCGCAAAGCCGACCCGCAAGACTCGCGAACGCAACGACAAACTCGGCGCGCCAGAGCAAGGCGCTCCCATTTTTGCCGCTGCACGCGAGACGGCGCGAAAAAAACAACGCAACGTGACAGCGCCGCTTGCAGCCATCGACGCCGTCGAAGCTTCGGTGAAACTACCTTTCGATGAAGGCTGCCAGTTTGAGCGCAAGCTCTTCACAGAATGTCTTTTCTCGAACCAATCGAAATCGTTGATTCACGTTTTCTTCGGAGAACGCGAAGTGGCCAGGATACCGGACGTTCCGAAGGAGACGCCCGTGCTCCCGGTGAATAGCGTTGCGGTTGTTGGCGCGGGCACGATGGGAGGCGGCATCGCGATGGTGTTCGCCAATGCCGGAATTCCGGTGCTGCTCAAAGAAGCGGATCAACCGGCGCTGGACCGCGGCCTCGCTAACATTCAAAAGAATTATGCGAGTTCCGTGAAGCGCGGCCGGTTCACGCAGCAATTCGTGGATGAACGTCTCAAGCTCATCCGGCCGACGCTCGACTACGAAAGTTTCTCGAGCGTAGACATGGTAGTGGAAGCCGTGTTTGAAGGGATGGCGCTCAAGAAGCAGGTGTTCGGTGAGCTCGACCGCGTCTGCAAGCCGGGCGCGATTTTGGCGAGCAACACTTCCACATTGAGCATCGACGAAATCGCGGCAACGACATCACGGCCGCAGTTCGTGATCGGAACGCATTTCTTCAGCCCGGCCAACGTAATGCGCCTGCTCGAGATTGTCCGCGGCAAGACAACCGGCAAAGAAGTGATCGCCACGTGCATGCAACTTTCCAAAAGGCTCGGCAAGATTGGCGTGCTGGTGGGCAATTGCCGCGGCTTCGTGGGCAATCGGATGTTTCATCCCTACGTTCGTGAGTCCGTGTTCCTCGTTGAAGAGGGGGCAACCGTCGAGTCCGTGGACAGCGCGCTCTACGAGTTCGGGATGGCTATGGGACCGCTTGCCGTGGGAGATCTCGCGGGACTCGACGTCGGCTGGCGCATTCGCAAGGAGCATCGTCACCTCGAAAAACCCGGCATCCGCCAGGCTTTTGCGGGCGATCGCTTATGCGAGATGGGACGCTACGGCCAGAAAACGAATGCCGGCTGGTATAAGTACGACGAAAGCCGCCGCGCGATTCCGGATCCGGAAGTGGGTGCGATGGTGCGACAGTGGGCCACCGAGGCCGGCATTAAACAGCGCCAGATTTCCGCCGAGGAAATTGCGGATCGCTGCGTTTACTCGCTTGTCAACGAAGGCGCACGGATTCTCGAAGAGGGCTATGCGCTGCGCGCCGTGGACATCGACATCATTTACCTCAACGGCTACGGCTTTCCAGCTTACCGCGGCGGTCCGATGTGGTATGCCGACACCGTCGGCCTCAAGAAAGTCTACGAACGCGTCTGCCACTTTCATAAACAACACGGCGAACTTTGGGAGCCCGCGGCGCTGTTGAAGCAGCTTGCCGAACAAGGCAGGTCGTTCGCTGACTTCAAGAAGGAACAGGTCGCAAATGCCTAGCTCGCTGAGAGTGACGTGAGTCGCGTTCTTTTGACGCGCCACGCGCAAGCTTGCTTTCTCGAAGCGAACTACGACCAGCTTTCCGCCGTCGGTGAAGCGCAGGCCCGGCACTTGGGAGAGTATTGGGCGCAGCGGAAGCTTATTTTCCAGCGCGTTTATTCAGGTCCGCGCATCCGCCAAAAAGAGACCGCCCGAATCGTCTGTGAAGCTTATTACAAGTCCGGAGTCCCCATTCCTGAACCAATGGTGATGCAGGAATTCGACGAATATCAGGGCGAGGCCGTACTGGAGAAAAGCCTTCCGAGTTTGCTCGAGAATGACAAGAAAATGCAGAAACTGCACGCCGCATTTCAGGATTCCGCCAGCCCTAAAGAGCGCCACAAGAATTTCCAAAAATTGTTCGAGGCTGTTATCGGCCAATGGGTCGCGGGTGCGATCTCCGTCCCCGGCGTCGAAACCTGGCCGCAGTTCTGCGCGCGGGTGAACGGCGGAATTTCACGGTTCATCTCCCATGCGGGTCCAGGGGAACAGGCGGTAATATTCACCTCGGGAGGGCCGATCGCCATCGCGATGCAGCGCGCTTTGAATCTTTCGACGCAGGATACGCTTCGTGTCACGTGGATGTCGCGCAACTGCTCCTATAGCGAGTTCATTTTTTCCGGGGATCGCTTTACCCTGAGCGCTTTTAACGCCTTTCCGCATCTCGATGATCCTTCGATGCTCACCTATCGCTGAAGGAGAAGCGCAAAACGCCGTGGCTGATCTGCGAGACCATCCCGATGCCGTGCGGCCCGGCGAAGAACTCGACATTGCCAGGCTCGAGCCGTTCCTGCAGCGCCACTTTGGGGGCAGCAGGGAACCGATCACCGTCCAGCAATTTCCCAGCGGCCATTCCAACCTGACCTACCTTGTGCGGCTCGGCGATCGCAAATTCGTCCTGCGGCGCCCGCCCTTCGGGAGCAGGGTGAAGTCGGCCCACGATATGGGCCGCGAGTTTCGCGTGCTCTCGAAACTGCATCCCGCGTATTCGCCGGCGCCGAAAGTTCTGCTGTATTGTGACGACGAATCCGTGTTGGGTGCGCCGTTTTACGTCATGGAACCGATTCGCGGGATCATCATTCGCAGAGATTTGCCGCAAGGTTTGCCATTTACCAAGGTAACTGCACGCCGCCTGAGCGAGTCCTTCATCGACAATCTCGCGAGCCTGCACGCCCTGGACTACGCGGCGATCGGGCTGGGTGATCTCGGCAAGCCTGAGGGGTATCTTGAGCGCCAGGTGCACGGTTGGATCGGCCGCTATTCCAGCTCGCAGACTCATGACCTGCCGGAAGTCGCGCGAATTTCCGCGTGGCTGAAAGAGAGCATGCCTGCATCAGGCTCAGCTACACTGATTCACAACGACTATAAGTACGACAACGTCGTGCTTGACCCCGCGGACATCACAAGAATTTTAGGCGTGCTCGATTGGGAGATGGCGACGATAGGCGATCCGCTCAGCGATCTCGGCACCACGCTCGCCTACTGGGTTGATGCGCAGGATCCCGAAGAGCTTCAGCGGATGCGCTGGTGTCCGTCGAATGACCCTGGCAGTCTGACGCGCGCTCAACTCCTCGAGCGCTATGCGCGGACCACGGGCCGCGATGTTTCAAGCATGGTCTTTTATCTGGCGTTCGCGCGGTTCAAGATTGCAGTCATCGTCCAGCAGATTTACTTCAGGTATCACCAGGGATTGACGAAAGACGCGCGGTTTGCAGCCATGCCCGACCTGGTCAAGACGTTGTTGCGCGCCTCTCTGCGGGGAATCGAACGCGGAGCGATCTAAAGAAGATTACGAATAGTAGCGAACAATCCATTCCGCCACACAGCACGGCTTCTCAGCACCCTCGGCCTCCATCGAAACCGCGAAGACGGCTTCCACACAGTCGGGTAGTTCCTTCAAGGATTGAAGGCCCACGCGCGCGCGAATCTTGGAGCCGGCGCGAACCGGAGAAGGGAAGCGGACGCGGTTCGAGCCGTAGTTGATTGCCATGCGCACAGAGCTCCGAATCTGAACAGCCTGCTTCATAAAGTGGCTCAGCAGAGAGAGCGTCAGGAAGCCGTGCGCAATCGTGGTCTTGTAAGGCGATTCGCGTTCCGCGCGCGCGCGGTCGACGTGAATCCACTGGCGATCTTCGGTGGCTTCAGCAAACCGTTGAATGCGTTCTTGCGTGATCGTGAACCAATCCGTCACGGCGATTTCGCGCCCGGCGAAATCCTTGAGAGACTGCGGCGTTTCGATGATAAGAGGGGCCATTGGAGCTTCTGGATTGCGACACCTACTCAAGCAGATCGGGCTCGTCGCGAATGATGCACGCGAGCATTGGCTGAAATTGGAACCAGCCCGCGATATGGCTGCCCACTTGCTCTCTCGTCGCCACCGCCGTGGCACGATCGATTTTCACCGGCACTCCCGCCGCTTCAGCGAGAAGCTGCGCCTGGCAGCTTCGGTCCATCGTAATGAACCACCACGCCGCTTCTTCCACAGATTGGCCAACGGTGAGAAGCCCGTGATTGCGCAGAATCGCCGCTTTGAATTGGCCGAGAGCTTGAGCGATTCGTTCTCCTTCGGACGTTTCATAAACCACACCCGTAAAATCCGCGAATAGTCCGTGGTCTTCATAGAATGCGCACGAATCCTGCGTGATCGGATCGAGCAACCGCCCGAGTGACGCCCAGGATCTGCCATGCAGCGAGTGCGTGTGCGCCGCGGCAACCACGTCCGGACGCGCGGCATGCACCTGCGAATGGATCGCAAAGGCCGCGCCGTTGACGGGATATTTCCCTTCGACCACTTCACCTAGATGATTCACCAGAATCAGGTCGGACGCGCGAATCTGGCCGAAGTGCATCCCGAACGGGTTAACCCAGAAATGATCGAGACGTTCCGGATCGCGCGCGGTGATATGCCCCGCCACTCCTTCGTCGAATCCAAAACGCGAAAAAAGCCGAAACGCCGCGGCCAACATCTGTTTGCGATGCAAACGTTCTTCCGCGGCGGTGGCAAAAACGGGAGGCCGAGGGACGTTCAGTACGTTCGCCGGTGCTCCTTCCATTTTCTCCTCCCATTTACAGCAATCTCGGATTCATTTCCGCGCCGACTGCGCCCGATGCTTTCCCCACTTCGCTAACTCTTGCTTGGCGATCGCTTCCACGTGCACTTCATCCGGCCCGTCGGCCAAGCGCAGCGTACGGACAGCCGCCCATGCGGCCGCGAGAAACGTGTCCTGCGAGACGCCCGCCCCGCCGTGCGCTTGAATGGCGCGGTCCAGAACCTGCAGAGCGACATTTGGCGCGACTACCTTGATCATTGCGATTTCAGCGCGTGCCGCCTTGCTTCCAAGCGTGTCCATCATGTGTGCGGCCTTCAGCGTGAGAAGACGCGCCTGTTCGATCTCCGTGCGCGACTTGGCAATGTCCGCGCGAATCGTACCCTGATCGGCGAGAGGCTTTCCGAACGCGATGCGAGTTTGCACGCGTTTGCACATTGTTTCCAGCGCGCGTTCGCTCACGCCGACACAGCGCATGCAATGATGGATGCGTCCGGGTCCCAGCCGACCTTGCGCGATCTCGAATCCCCGGCCTTCGCCGAGCAGCATGTTCGAGGCGGGCACGCGAACATTCTCGAATGCCAGTTCGCCGTGCCCGTGGGGCGCGTGGTCGTAGCCGTAGACCGAAAGCATTCGCACCATTTTAACGCCCGGCGTTGCCATCGGTACCAGCAGCATGGACTGCTGCTTGTGTGACGCGGCCGACGGATCGGTCTTGCCCATGAAGATGATGATCTTGCAGCGCGGATCGCCTGCGCCGGAGGTCCACCACTTTCGGCCGTTGATGATGTATTCGTTTCCCTCGCGCCGGATGCTCGCTTCGATGTTCGTTGCGTCGGACGACGCCACGGCTGGCTCCGTCATGGCAAAGCACGACCGGATCTCACCAGCGAGCAGCGGTTTGAGCCATTGTTCTTTCTGTTCCGGCGTGCCGTACCGCGCGATCACTTCCATATTGCCGGTGTCCGGCGCGGAGCAATTGAACACCTCGGGCGCGATCATGCTTCGGCCCATGATCTCGCACAGCGGGGCGTACTCAAGATTCGTCAGCCCGGCGCCGTGATCATCATTCGGCAGGAACAGGTTCCAGAGGGCCGCGGCGCGAGCCTTCGGCTTCAGGCCTTCGATCGTTCGAGAAGGCGCCCAGCGTTCGCGTTCGATCTCATCTTGAACGCGGCCCTCGTTTGGATAGATGTGCTCGTCCATGAAGGCCTGCAACCGCCGCTGCAAGTCCGTCACTTTGTCGCTGAATTCGAAGGTCACCAGACTCTCTTATTTTCCGCGGAAATTCGGGGCGCGCTTTTCGAGGAAGTGCGCAACCCCTTCCTTGAAATCTTCGGTCTGCAGGCTTGCGAGCATCTCGCGTTCGGAAACTTCAAACGCCTCTCCCAGGCCCTGAAACATGGAGTCGTACACCTGCCGTTTGATCACCCGCAGCGAGCGCGGACTCACGCCAGAAGCCAGGTCGCGCGCGTACTGGCTCACCTTATCTGGAAAAACATCGTGCGGATACACCTGGTTCACCAGTCCGATTCGCAGCGCCTCCGCCGCGTCGATCAATCGCGCGGAAAACAGCAGATCGAGCGCACTTGGGACCCCCACAAGGCGCGGCAGCATCCATGCCATTCCGTATTCCGCGATGAGCCCGCGCCGCGCGAATGCCGTGCCGAATCGCGCCGCGTCCGACGCGAACCGCAGATCGCAGTAAAGCGTGATGACCAGGCCCAGCCCGACCACTGGCCCGTTGATCGCGGCGATCACCGGTTTGCTGACCGCCGGAAAATAGGAATATTTCTTCTGAAAGTCCGGCCGCACTCCCTCGCGCAAGCCCCTGGCGCTTTGCACGGCCTGCGCGCGGCCTTTCTCATCGAGACCTTGTTCCGCAACGGCGCTCAGCAGAGACATGTCCGCACCCGCGCAGAATCCTCTTCCGGCGCCGGTGATTACGATCACGCGAACGGTGTCGTCTCGCTCGGCTTCCTCGATGGCCGCACGCACTTCACGCTCCATGACGGCGGTCCAGGCGTTCAGCTTGTCAGGCCGATTGAGAGTGACCGTGGCGACCCGGTCGGCGACGTCGTAAAGAGTCTCCTGGCTTGGCATAGTGCCGGCGATTATATACAATGCCCGCCGCGTTAGTCACTGTCATCTGTAAGCGACTATCAGCATTGCCCAACCCTTCTGATAGCCCCGGATGTTAAGAGGGAGGATCGGCCATGACCAATGTGAATCACAAATTCGAACTTGCCGCGCGTCCCGTCGGCATGCCGAAGCGGACCGATTGGGCTTACAAGGAAGAGCCCGTTCGGGATCCGGGCGAAGGCGAGCTCCTTGTAAAAATTCTGTACATTTCGCTCGATCCCGCCATGCGTGGATGGATGAACGAGGGGAAATCGTATGTTCCCCCGGTCGGCATCGGCGAAGTGATGCGTGCGCTGGCACTGGGCCGCGTGATCGCGTCAAAAAACTCTCAATTCGCCGTTAGCGACTACGTCTACGGCCTTTTGGGCGTCCAGGAATTCGCTCTGTCAAATGGCAAGGGCCTTACGAGAGTGGACCCTGGCGCGGTTCCTTTGCCCGTCTATCTCGGCACTCTCGGAATGCCGGGCATGACGGCGTACTTCGGGCTTCTCGACATCGGCCAACCGAAAGCCGGCGACACCGTTGTCGTCTCGGGCGCGGCCGGCGCTGTGGGAACCGTGGTCGGGCAGATTGCGCGAATAAAGGGATGCAACGTGGTCGGTATCGCGGGCGGCGCGGAAAAATGTAATTACATTGTGAAGGAGCTCGGTTTCAACGCTGCCATTGATTACAAAGCGGAAGACGTCCGCAAGGCCCTCCAGAAGAATTGCCCGAAAGGCGTTGACGTTTATTTCGACAACGTGGGCGGCGACATCCTCGATGCCGTGCTCACGCAGCTTGCCCGCGGTGCGCGCATCATCATCTGCGGCGCTATCTCGCAGTACAACAATACGACGCCTATCAAAGGCCCGTCCAACTACCTCTCTCTGCTCGTCAATCGCGCCAGCATGAAAGGGATGGTGGTATTTGACTACGCGGATCGCTATCGCGAAGCCGGTCGCGAAATGGCGGGATGGATGGCTGCCGGCAAACTCAAGTCGCGCGAATACATCGTTGAAGGTCTCGAAACATTTCCAGACGCGCTGCTGAAACTGTTCAAGGGCGAGAACACGGGAAAGCTCATCTTGAAGGTAGCAGACGCCTAGGGCCAGACCTTTCTCGAGAAGGCCGCCCCGAAGCGCGATAACTCGAACAACGATCCGCGAGGACCACCAATGCCGTTCACCGAGAATCAGGGAATCAAGATCTACTGGGACGAACAGGGCCAAGGCGTGCCCATCCTGTTGATCATGGGACTCGGTTGGACGTCCGATCTTTGGCATCGCACACGCCCAGTTCTGTCACGCCGATACCGAACCATCGCTTTTGATAACCGCGGCGTAGGGCGCAGCGATGTACCGGAGGGGCCGTACCCCATTGCCCAGATGGCGTCCGATGCTGCCACCGTGCTCGATGCGGCGGGCGTTGATAGCGCGCATCTCTTTGGCATGTCTATGGGAGGGATGATCGCGCAGGAATTCGCGCTGCAGTACCCGAAGCGCGTTCGCTCCCTGATTCTCGGCTGCACCGCTCCCGGTGGCCGAGAGTCAGTGAAGGCGGAGCCCGAAGTGCTCCAGATCTTGATGCAGAGAGGCATGAACCCCGAGGAAGCCGCAAAAGCCATCTCGCCTTTCATCTACGATCCTGCTACGCCGCGCGAGCGGCTCGAAGAGGATATGATCCTTCGCCGGAAATGGTTTCCGACAGCCGAAGGATACTTCGCGCAGTTGCAGGGGATCATGACCTGGGAAGCTTACAGCCGCCTGCGGCAGATAGAAGCGCCTGCACTCGTGATTCACGGTGAATCTGACCAGTTGATACCTCCGGCGAACGCCAAACTGATTGCCGGGCGCATTCCCGGCTCAAAACTCCTGTTGGTGCCGCATGCGAGCCACATCCTGACCACCGACCAACCGGAAGCGGTGCACCACACAGTCTTGGGATTCCTTGCTTCGCAGATTGATCGCCAACAGCATACGCCAGCCTGAAGATTACCGGATGCGAGTCGGTGTTCGGACTTTGATGCGATACTCGCTAGTGAGTGCGGCTGGTCGAAATCGCGCCTCAGTATAATCGACGATGATCGCGCGGCCGTCGGTAAGCGCCTTGACGGAATGTCGGACATTACTGGGGACAATTGCTACCAATCCCGGCTCGACGACGTGAGCCCTCCGTCGATCGTCACCTCAAGCTTGGCGTCAATCACCTCGTAAACCTCTTCCTGGGTGTGGAAGTGCTCGTGTATCGACGAGCCGCAGACGAAATCGTAGTGGGCGAATGTCATGCTCGGCGAGGGGAAATAACGTCCGCGCCATCCTCGCAGCCGCTCGATAATACGAAGACTGCTTGCATCCACAATGGGCATTTTGGGTTTGGGCGGATACGTTGGCAATCGGCCGATGACTTGCCGCGAGATGCAATGGAAGAGGATGATTGCGGGGGCCTGCAACCATCCGAATTTGCTAGCCCTGCCGTTCAGTTTAGAGTTGATTCGCTTCGCAGCATAGCGAGCATTCGAAGTCTCTGAGATCCGGTTGTCAGGAACTCACTTGGCAATGCCCAGAAAGGATCCAAGAAGCTGCAGGTTCACAACTGTGAATTTGGCAAGCGAAGTTTCGGACGACAGAGGTATGAAGTTACCGCGATTCCGCGGTGCAGGAGGCGGCGCGCGAGAGGAGGAAATCGCGCTCGCGGGAATTTTGCGTCAGCGCGGCGGCGCTGGCGAATTCGGCGCGGGCTTCGTCGAGACGACCGAGTTTACGCAACAAGTCGGCGCGAACGCTCGGCAGCAGGTGGTAATTCTTCAGCGCGGGGTTGGCGGCGATGGCGTCGAGAATCGCGAGGCCGGCGGCGGGACCTTCAGCCATGCTCACGGCGACGGCGCGGTTCAGCTCGACGACCGGCGACGGCGCGATGTGAGCCAGGGCGGCGTAGAGCGCGGCGATGCGCGGCCAGTCTGTCGCGTCAGCGGTGAGGGCGCGGGCGTGGCAGGCGGCGATGGCGGCTTGCAGCGTGTAGGTGCCGAAGACGCTCAGCGCGCGGCTTAGTTCTTCGGCACGCGCGAGTGCCGCGAGGCCGCGATGAATCAGAAGCTGATCCCACAACGCGCGATTCTGTTCGAGCATCAGAATCGGCTCGCCGCTCGCATTCACGCGAGCGTGCACGCGTGACGCCTGAATCTCCATCAATGCGACGAGGCCATGCACTTCCGGTTCCTGCGGCGCAAGCCCGGCGAGGATGCGGCCGAGGCGCAGCGCGTCTTCGCACAGCGCGGGGCGGTGCCAGTCGTCGCCCGCGGTGGCTGAGTAGCCCTCATTGAAAATCAGGTATATCACCTGCAGCACGTTTGCGAGGCGCGCGGAAAGCTCGCCGCCGCGGGGAACTTCGAAGGGAACGTGCGCGTCGGCGAGTGTGCGTTTGGCGCGGACGATGCGCTGCGCGATCGACGGCTCGGGCACGAGAAACGCGCGCGCGATCTCGGGGGTGGTGAGGCCGCCGATCAAGCGCAACGTAAGCGCGAGCTGCGCGTCGGTTGAGAGCACAGGATGGCACGACGTGAAAATCAGGCGGAGCAGGTCGTCGCCGATATCATCATCGAGCCCGGAAACGTAGTCGGGCACGGACTTTTCCTGCTTCTCCTCGAGTTCGCGGCCGAGTTCGCCGTGTTTGCGATCAAGAAGCGAACGGCGGCGCACCAGATCGATCGCGCGGTGTTTCGCCGCGGCCATCAACCACGCGCCGGGATTCGACGGGACGCCTTCGGCAGGCCACTGCTCAAGTGCAGCAACGAGAGCGTCGTGAGCGAGATCTTCGCCGGCGGCGATGTCGTGCGTGATGCGCGCAAGCCCCGCGATCAGACGCGGCGACTCGATGCGCCACACGGCGTCGATCGCGGCGTGGACGTCGCGTTGTGGATTAGCGTGCGAATCTGTTGAGCGAGTGCCGGAAGACATGTCCGGCACTCATCACAACATTTTTTGGAGGGCGCTGCAATCCACGCTGAGGTAGCACAGGCAATCTTGCCTGCGGGCGATTGGCGCGGACGTTTGCGCCTACTGCTGGCTCACGTTGGTGCCGGCCTCGTTGGTCTTCTTCTCGAACTCCTCGATGTTCTTCTGGCTCTCGGCACCGAAGTCGGACATCTCAAAGAACCGGCGCACTTCAACCATTTCAATATCCTTGCCAGGGATGCGAGACGCCCATTCGAGCGCCTCTTCGCGCGACTTCACCTGAATCACCCAGTAGCCGCCGACGACTTCCTTCGCTTCGGGGAATGGGCCGTCGGTCACCTTGGACTTTCCGCCCGTGAACGTGACGCGCGCGCTCATCGTCGCGGGCGGCGTCAGGCCGTCGAGCGCGAGTAGCACGCCGGCCTTCTGTAGTTGCTCGTTGTACTCTCTCATTGTTTCCATGTCTTCGAGGTCGGGTACCGTGCCGGGCTTGGCATTTCCGTAGTCTTTGGGAAACATGATCATCATGAAACGCATGGTTTTCTCCTTGAGTGTCGAGCGGACGCCGTATCAGGGCCGCTACGTTTATACAGGAGCTGGACCGCGTCGGGCCTGGAATGTTGCGAGTAGCCGGGTGCGCGGTGCAGCTTCAATTACGCGTCGAACGGGGCGGGCGGGAATCGACACCGATTTGCGAATTTTTCGCGTAGCATATCGCCCCGGAAACACGTCATTTAGACATTGGGTGGTGCGGAGGAACGGTGATTCCGACGCTCGAAACCGAGCGGATGTGGGCGCGACCGGTTATTGTGGCCTCCCGCGCGGAGCTTTCCGCGTCGGACTAGCGAGTGCTCGCTGCGAACTTGCGAGGGATGGGCGCGGCAGCCTTCTGCCCAGGCTCTTGACTAAAAACTCGGGGCCGCCATGCGGTCGGCGGCGGTTTTGACCGGCTCGTCTGAATGGTCCTAGCCTCGATAGACCCCACAGTTGTGCCGAGTTTCTTCAACATCCCCGCACCAGTTCGACAGTCTATGGGGGAATGCCTCTGCGAAACGAACGAGATTCCCTGACCTTCTAGCTCCGCTAGGGCGTTCACCAAATGGCGGACACTGCGTCCAAAACGGTCTAATTTCCAAACGAGCACGGCATCGAACCTGTGTTGTGTGGCGTGTTCCATGAGGCGATTTAATTGCGGCCTGGATAATTTAGAGCCTGAAACGCCCCTGTCCACGTATTCGGCTGTGACGTTCCAATCCCGTTGCTAGCAGTAGGCGCGAAGCTCCCGAAGTTGCAGGTCTGCATCTTGACCTTTGTTGAGCGTGCTGACTCGGGCATAGAGAGCGATTTTCATGTCTTTTTTGCCTTTCGCGGTCGCCCGCCCAACTTGCCATTCTTGCGGGATGCAGCCGCCTTCGTCTTAGATTTTTGGCTTCCGAGATACCGCATAACTTCGGATAGCAGCCGCTTATTCATGGGTCGAGTGTAAACCTGTCCGTTGGGTTTAGCAATGGTACTTTCGGATTAGTGCGGTACCACCGTCAGCCCCCTAGTTTTTGGTTGGCTGGTTTTTCTGCGAACGATATTTCCCCTGTGAGCATTTCGTGAGCATTGTTCCGTAAATCTTGTAAGCAAAGTGCGAATCGGGATTTGGTCATCGAGCAAAAAGCGAAAAGGGACCCGCGAGGCGGCGCGCGCTCCGCCCCGCACCCCTTCGACCACCGTTTTCGCAAGGACAGCCACATACGAGCGCTTTTTCGCACCATTTGTCAGGAACCCGTTCGCCGCGCCATGCATTTTCAAAACAAAGGGTTGGTTACGATGGGACCCGCGCATTCCCGCCATTCGATTTGTTATTTGACCGCTGTCCGCAATGTTCGCGAACAGCGGAGGAGATTTTTTTGAGAGGAAAAAATGGAAACCATAAAGCAGTTTGCAGAGAAGCATCGTATTCGGCTAAACGACCGAAAACATCAACGCAAATACAGAATCACTACGAGCGAGGACACCGTGCATGGACGCTTCGGGGAGATTGTCGAGGACTTGTCTTATGGTGACGTGCTTGCGGTCAAGTTTATCGCCGTGCCGCGCAACGCTTCGATGAATGGCGCATTGTTGAGCCGATATCGCAAAGCACTGGCAGGCGGCTTAACGCTAAAGAAAAAATACGGCGATGCCGAGAGCACTTTCCACTTCGACCCCATGAATGCCGAGCAATCGGCTCTGGCAGTCAAACTTGTGGGAGCAAAACGCCGCCGAACGGTAATTCTAAGTCCTGAGCAGAAAGACGCTTTGCGGGAACGGCTCAGACTCGCTAGACAAGCGATTAAAACCCCGGTGCCGAGCCAAAGGTTTGCATCGCGGTCGAGAAGATTCAGGCGGCGGACAAGACGGCGAATTCGCTCGTCGGCATCGGCGACGCGGCGGCGGTCGGAACACAGAAGTCATTCTTACTCGCGTGACCGCGGTTCTGCGGTCCGCAGGAACTGCCTCTCCCGTTTGTTCTACTTCGAGCCTGCTCGGACCAAAGAAGATTTTGACAGTGGCAAGGGCAAAGCGAGCCAAGAGCTTTACATTGCGTGAATTGACTTCTCAGATTGGGCGATGCAGTGGACTACTGGGAATTTTTGCTATTGCGGAAGCCGGAATACAATTTTGATATTCTTTTCCTCTTCAATTGGGTGGCCGTTCAGTAATGCCGGCATGAAACTCCATTCTCGAGCAGCTTCCAACGCTGCGGGCACGAGGAGGTCTGGACCGCTCAGCACCCGCAAACTGCGCACTTTGCCGTCCTCTCCAATGGTCGCACGCATCGTGACAGTGCCTTCAATGTGCCGCTCTTTTGCTTCAGGCGGATACAGAGGCTCAACCCGATAAAGAAGGTACCCCTCGATTCGGCGATCGATAGAGACTGCAGGCGGTGGTTTGTACTCAATCGGATTGGCAGTCAGACCTTGCATCCCGGATACTTTGCTCGGCGGAAACGACAAAGGTGGAGCGCTCGCGTTTTGGATGTTGTTCGTCGTTACGGGCCGCACTGGACTGCTCGGCGATGAGAATTCCGCAGCGGCAATTCCGTTCTTCCCCCCGTGCGAACTTGTGGGAACGCCTCGATTATAGTTATCACCTTTATCCTGCCGAAGGTTTTCCATCGGGGCGGATTTCGCGATTTTGACAACATTGTTATGGCGTGTCTTGCCGCTAAGTCCTTTGAGTTCGGGCGCTGGGCCCTCGACAACGATTCCGGGGGCAGGATTGGCGACAAGAGCTGGAGCGTTCTCGTGCGAGTTTAAGTTTTGAGAACTTGCGCTTCGCCATCGAGAAAACCCCATCCCCAAAATCAGAAAAAAAAGCGCAGTGCAGCCGCATAAAGTAGCGATCGCCGGCCAACGGCGAAACCAGTTTGGCATCGGCGAATCGACTTGAGAGCTTGGAGAGGGAACCGACGGCGCTGATGCGTCGGCAGTTTCATCCCCGTGTTCGCTCAAGTGTGCCACGACAGACCCAATCACTGTGTCAGTCTGGTCATTAACAGGGAGCACCGCCCGTTCGATATCTGGCGGCATCAGCATATTCAAAATAATTTTCGGTGGTATATGGAGATCGGCCGGCGAATCGTTTTGACCACTATCCAGCGGGTGGACCCACAGGAGATTCCGACTCGTTTTCGCCGAATCATGCCGGAAGTCTTCGGAGTGTTGCTTCCGCATCGTGTCAGGCTGCCGTTGAAAATCGTCTTGGCACACGGAAGAATCGGCGGAGGCACCTGGATTTGGCGCACCTCGTTTAGCCATGCTTCCTTGCGACGCTGATTCAGCAAGCACAATGGACCACTTTTCTCTGCGCGGAATCGCCGCTTCAGTGATTTGCTTCCGTGGGATCAGCTGGAGCTCCGAGGGGATCGAATTACTTGCCGATTTGCCTGCGCTTGCTTCGACGGCGAGCCACCCCGCGATTTCAGCGCGAGCACTTTCCGGGAGATCGACGAAGCGAAAACCTGCCGCGCTCTTTGTCTCACTGAGCCACGCCATTTCGGCACTCATTTCAATTTTCTTTGAAGAATTCGGCGGCCGGACCCGAAGGACGAGACGAGCTTTACCCTCGAAAGGGTTTGCTGCTTGCAAGGCAAGCCCCGTATCGCTGACGTTGAGTACGATGCCACCGTTGTCGGAACCTGCGTCCAGGTAAACCAAAGACCACACACGCTGACGAACGGCACTACGCCGCTCAAGAGTGCTCGTGATGTCCGCCGGTTGAGAGAATGTACCTAACATAATCAGAAGATGTGTTTCCTAGAACTGGCTGGAACCACAATATGTTGAAGCGGTCGCAACAATTAACTTCGACTGCCGCTAGCTATGAGAGCGTGTTGTGTTTAGCGAGACGGACTGGCTAGAGGACGCCCGCGCAAGCCTCTTTGCTCGGATCGGCCCCGATTGCCCAGTTTCGCCGGATCCCACTTCTAGAGCATGGAACTCCGCCGTGATGCCGTGCAAGTACATGCCCAGACTTCACACTATTTTTTCCATGGTACTGCAAACAAACGGGATATACCTACGAACGGCCATGCGACCGAGCATTCCATCAAGTCGTAGCGTCTCCAAAAGTGGACAGACCCCGTCTTTCGCAATATCCACAAACGGACGAATGCCCGCTACGAACTGCTTCAGGCGCTGCTTTTCTCCCACATTAACACTTTCTCCCCGGACGATTGCATTTGGAAGCTGATCTGCTAGGGACTACTGGGGGTGATCTTTGTCCCGTGGCTGCCAGATCGCTGGACGCGTGCGGGTGGCCTGCACGATGGGAGAAGAAGATGAAGGCAAGGCGCTCAAGAGCCGTAAACGTTTTGTTATTGGTTTTTCTCGTGCTTTTCGCAGGTTCGTGCATTGCTGCGGTCAGGCCCGGGGCTTCTTCCGGTCAGTCTTCGACCGCACCGAAGCACCGGCGGCATAAGGGGATGCGACACAAGAATTCCCACGCACCGAAGCACTCCTCGCACGCGAGATCCGGGCATGGTGGTCGCTAAAGGCCGCGCGCCCGCCCGCGCGTTATTCAAAGCTCGGTTTCGACTAGCACTCGATTTCGACTGACAATGGTTCGATAAGGATGGTTCCGATGGCAAGCGTCGTCATGACACTTCCCCAAACAATCCCTGACACAGGAATTCGGCACACTTTGCTTGAGGATCTTGCGCTTAAAATCCTGTTCACGAATGGCGAGTTGAGTCTGGCGGACTTGGCGGACCGCATATGCTTGGGATTGGGCGCCGTTGAAGAAATTTTCCAGGCACTTCGCAAGCAACAACTTTGCGAAGTGAAGGGAATGGACGGGGTAAGCCATCGCATCACGACGAGCGCTGCCGGAAGGATGCGCGCATCAGAGCTATTTGCCTTAAATCAGTACGCAGGTCCCGCGCCGGTCTCGCTACTGGACTACACGTTGCGCGTCCAGGCGTCAACCATCGAACGAACTTCAATTCGTCCTGAGTTACTTGCCAGGGCCTTTCACCCGCTGCTCATTGACACCGATTTGTTTTCGCGCCTCGGGACTGCGGTTGTCTCGGGAACCTCCATGTTTCTTTACGGACCTCCGGGCACAGGCAAGACAAGTATCGGCAGCAGGATTGCGGCGATTTACGACGATCAGGTATGGATTCCCTATGCTGTCGAGGTGGACAATCAGATCCTCACTGTTTACGATCCAGGCGTGCATCGCAAGAAAGAAGTCCCGGCGCATGATGTGGATGACCTTGATAAGCGCTGGGTCTATTGCCGCCGGCCGTGCATTATTGCTGGCGGAGAACTCTGCGCCGAAATGCTCGATTTGCAATTCAATCCTCTGACTCGCTTTTGCACAGCGCCCCTTCAGATGAAGGCAAATAACGGTGTACTCCTGCTGGACGATTTTGGGCGGCAAAGAATGCGGCCGAAAGAACTCCTTAACCGCTGGATGACTCCGCTCGATCGCCGGGTTGATTTCTTGACACTGCCAGGCGGGCAAAAATTTGAAATTCCATTTGACCTGTTTGTTGTGTTTTCAACCAACATTGACCCGCAACGGCTTGCGGACGAGGCCTTTCTCCGCAGAATACCCAACAAAATTAAGGTGGACTACGCGACTCCCGCGCAGTCCGCCGAGATTTTCAAGACCGAGTGCGCGGCCCGCCTCCTTTCTTGCGATGAGGACGTGGCTCAATATTTCGTGGAGCACATCACGCGCGACATGAACCAGCCGCTGTGCCAATGCTATTCCCGGGACATTATCAATCAGATCTGCTGGAGTGCGGGCTACCTCGGACTGGAACCGGTAATTACGCAGGATGCCATCGATCGAGCCTGCGGGAATTATTTCGTATCACCCAAATAAGCTTAGTGGTTGACTTGCTCGCTCGGAACTTCCAGATATCCCAGCAATTCGTCTTTGCCGACCCTCGTCGCGATTACCTCTAAAGGCGATGCATTGCGCGAATTGACGAACTGCACAACTTCAAACAGGGTTCGATTCTTCAACTCAACGCACGATTGCTGAACGTAAACGCACAGGGTATACCGGTGATTCTTGGGATTGGAATTCCTAAGCTGGAGAGACGCGGGTCCGATCATTTCAGGGGCCGATCCGCGGCGCAACTCAAACGGGATTGCCGTTCGCCGAGTCCGCGTAATCAATTCGTTCAATTCATCCTGGTTCCGTAGCTCAGTGACCTGCTGCGTTCCCACTTGACCCGTGACATCCGCAAGCCGATCGGCCGTTGCTTGCCACGCTTCTCGGTTTGCCGAGGTATCGGTTTGAAGAGACGTGAGCCCTTGCTGCAATCCTGCAATGCGTTGCGCCGCAGCGGGGTCGCGGGATACAACGGTGCGGGTTTCCGCACGAGATGGTGACACCCGGTAGACGATCCGCGATGGACGAGCAGGGTCGAGATTCGACGCGGGTGCGGCAGCGGAATTCTTGTCCTCTTTCTTCGCCAGATCGATGTAATGTTTGCGCATCCGCTCTAACTCGTCCAGCCGGCCCTGCAGTTGAGTCACCTCCTGTCGCAATTGCAGTACGGCTTTGCCGTCCGATGAATTCAAGCTTGGCGAGCTTTGTGCCAGCGTCTTGTAGCCCCAGAAGCAAAGTCCCACCAGCGCAAGACCGAACAGCACAAAGACACCGACGTTCGTGGCAGGACGGGGCGCTTGTCCAGATGAATTCACAAACGGTTGACGGTCGAAATCGACGCCCGGAGACTTGTTATCCATTTTGTTCCAGCTCCCACGTGCAAGATAATCACTTCAGGGTGATGCGTGTCGGATAAAGCTCAGGCAGCTTCATTGTCACTTCTCGTGTTTCATGCGCAAGCAACCCAACGGTTTTTTCCGCGTTTTCCTCGCGTTGCCCTCGCATTTCGATCCGATATTTGCCGGGAGGCACAATCAGCAAGAGCGGCGTATGTCCGACGAATTCTTTGTTCAAATAAATTTGCGCTCGGTTTGGTATAGAGCGCATGAGCAATTTGCTCCCCTCCTCGCCGGCGCGGGTTTCGAGAACTCTGCGGTTCACTTCGTCCGGCGACGGACCGACCGATGCGATGAGATGAGCCGATGCGTTCTGCGGGATCGAGGCTGAACCCGGGATCGAGGGTGCACGCGGGATCGAGGGCGCAACAGCTGGCGCTTTCACTGCGCTTGCAGTGGCTCCCGAGGAAGCTGTCTGCGCAGCAGCTTCTGTCGCGTCCTGCGCTCTGGAAAGACCGGGAACTGTTACCCCAATTAGAAGCAGCAGCCCGGACTTTACAGCGAAACGCACCGCGAACCGACGGTTTGTTTCTTCGATTCTTTTGTTTGCCATGGACGTGAAGGCCTCTTCAGAGCCAATCCCAAAGGGGACGGAAGGATCACCGCGCAGTTACAAGCAGGAGCTATGCCAAAGTATTGTGAAAGACGACTTTCTGAAGCTCCAACTCCATTAGGTACGTCACTTCGCGAATAATGCGGTTCATCAGTTTCTAGCGTGAAAGTATGGTGACCAAAAACGCTCAGTTTCATTAACTTCTGTCCACAAATGGTGACTTATTCTCGTACTGAGCCTACCTACGGAGTGAGAGCACGGACCGCAGTTATTGGTATTGTGCGTGCTTCCGCCTTCGTGGCATCAGGTGCGTCAAAGCTGTCTCGCCGGGATCTTGAAAATTGCCCATTGCGTCGTCATCGAAAATTCTCCGGTCGGGAGTTGATGACCGATCAGACCCCCCAGGCTTCGATTCGAAGCTCGTGCTCTTTCGCGCGCCTAAAGCGACGCGATCGGTCCCATCGCACGAGCCCGAGTGGCCGAAGTCCGCAGCCACACCGACGCTCGCATTCGTCGTCAACCATGAGCCTTTCTACGTGAATTGGCGCGAGTCGCTGAAGGTGATGTTCGGGCGCGGCGCGGTTTCTCCCACTCCTGGAGCGGTTCGGCTCTTTCGGCGCGTGGCTCGTAAGCCAGTGGGGTCGCACAAAGGAGCACTCAGCGCGTCGATTGTTGTGCATTTTGCGCTAGTTCTATCCATTGCGTATTTGCCGAGGGTATTGCCCATGGACGCTTCAGCCGCAGAATCGCCGTCGTCCAGGGTGAAAATCTACTACCGCATTCCGCTGCAGCAAACGGTGAAAGTTCTGCCGAAAATCGCGCGCGCAGGTCAAGGAGGGCAGCCGGGGCACCGCGCTTCTACAGATCAAGTACCCAAGCTGGGAAGCAAAGTCTCCCAGAATGTTCTGACTGCTGTCTCGAAACCATCGCTGCCTGATAATCAGCGGCAGACGATTTTTCAACGGTCGTCGCCTCCAGATCTGCGCATTCCAACGGACGTCAAAGTACCGAATATCATGCTGGGAACTCCGACTGGCTCACCGAGGGCGCCCCTGACTTTTGATCCCAAGGAGGTGCGCCCTGTCATGCCAGCACGTCAAATTGAGTCTTCGGAGGCTCCTGTCGTATCGAATGCTCCTTTTTCTCCGATGAACTTTACCAACTCGGCGCACCAACCCCGACCGGCCATTCCCCTATCTGGAAGCAGTGGACCGCTTCAGCGTTCTGTCCAGGCGCCGGCCGGCGATGACTTACAGGGTGACGATCCAAACCTATTAGCGATTGGTGTCGATCCGGCGCAGGCAACACCACAGTTGAGTATTCCGGCTGGCAATCGCTGGGGCGACTTCTCGATTGCACCTCCCGCCGAAAAGGACGGAGTCCCGGGAGGAGACAACGGCGGCGGCACCGCCGGGGGCGTTAAGCAAGGGTCGACAGGTGCGGGAGACAGCAGTACAGGAATCGGCGCTGGGCACTCCGGTGGTGGAGGAGGCGGCGACACGGGTTCCGTAGGAACCCTTAGTATTGGGGGCTCTGGACGCGGCGCGCAAGGCTATGCGAGCCTCGGCCCTACAATGATTGAGAGCATGGTGTACGCGATACCTACACCCGTATTGCCTCGTCGTAATTCTCTCATCGTCTCCGCAGGGCCTATGGGCGGAGGCGGGATCGATGTTTATGGGGCGTTACATTGCGACAAGATCTATTCGGTGTTTCTCCCAATGCCCGGAAAAAGCTGGATGTTACAATATTGCGATCCTAGAGCTTCGGCCAGCTCGCAAGGGATACGCACCGCGGTTATTCATCTTCAAGAATCGCTGGTACCTCCCGATCCCGAAACGCGATTCGACTTCCATCGCTTGCCATTTCGCGATGACAAGTTGGGCAAAGTAATCGTGCTCAAGGGACTCCTTAGGCTGGACGGCACCATCGGCGATCTACAGCTGTATCAGAGCATTCTCCCAGCAATGGACCAAGCCGCGCTGGCCGCCTTTGGCCGATGGAAGTTCAGGCCCGCGATGCGGGGCGGCAAGCCGGTTCCCGTGGAGATTCTAGTTGGAATTCCCCCAGCAATTCCGGGCGTTCACTAACGGGTACACGTGCTTGCAAAGAAGAGTAGGTAGATAACAATGGTTTTACCCTTTTGGGATCGTACTAAAGGTACCTTTCGGTGGCACATCTTGCTTGAGTAATAATTTACTTGACTCATCCACTGTAATCTGATACCTTTTCGTCATGGAGAATGTCACCATGACCGAACCTAAGAGCCTCCAAGAAGCAATCGTATATTTCTCGAATCCCGACAACTGCATCGATTACTTGGCAATCCGCCGCTGGCCCGATGGTAAGGTTATCTGCCCAACTTGCGGTTCCGAAAAGGTGAAATTCAATCCGGCTCGGCGGCTCTGGCAATGCAGCACTCATCACCCCAAGCGTCAATTCTCCATCAAGGTCAGAACCGTCATGGAAGATTCCGCTATCCCGCTGGATAAGTGGATGGTCGCAACTTGGCTCGTCACTAACTGCAAGAACGGAATTAGCAGCTATGAGATTGCACGTGACGTTAAGGTCACTCAGAAGTCGGCATGGTTCATGCTTCACCGCATTCGTCTTGCGATGCAGGATGATTTCTTCGGTTCCAAGCTCGATGGCGAAGTTGAAGTGGACGAAACCTTCATCGGCGGAAAGGCGCGGAACATGCACGTTAGCGAACGGAAGCGCCGCATCACCGCAACCGGAACCAAAGACAAGACCGCCGTCATGGGCATCTTGGAGCGCGGCGGAAAGGTTCGGGCAACCGTTGTGCCGAACCGCAAACGGCACGCATTGCAGGAGCAGGTACGCAAACACGTTACTGCTGGCTCGGCTTTCTATTCCGATGCCCTGCGCTCTTACAACGGGCTGGAAGTGGACTACGCGCATCAGGTCATTGACCACGCAATGCAATACGTAGATGGCCGCGTACACACGAACGGCCTTGAGAACTTCTGGTCGCTCCTGAAGCGCGGCATCTCTGGAAACCTACGTGTCTGTCGAGCCGTTTCATTTATTCCGTTACCTTGATGAGCAAATGTTCCGCTTTAACAATCGCAAGGACATGAACGATTCCGACCGTTTCAATCTTGCCGTCTCTCAGATCGTCGGGAAGCGCCTCACGTTTGCCGAATTGACCGGCAAGGTGGGAGCCGCCACGGTCAACTAAGCCTTGGAAGTTGAAGCGCGGGAAGCGGGCGAAGTCTTAGCCCGCTTCTTCTGCGCTCGTTTATTGCGCCATTCCTTGTCTCGCTTCTGAATTTCTTCATGCGAGACGGAAAGCAGTGTGCGTACCACCTTGTCGAATTTTCGTGCTTCCGATTCTATTGGTTTCATGGGTTGAACGGTCTGTACTGCCTCCTCAGTTGCGTTTCATCGATAACAATAAATATTGTAGGGATTAAAGAGCGCATCGCGATTGCCAAGTCGCTGTAGCGTTGCGGAACTTTAACCTCGTGACGATTGGTTGCCCATGCGAACATGTCGGCCACTTGCAACCCTGGAGTCTTTCGCATGATTGCTGTTCCCACTTCGGCAATGTGACACCACGCATTGTAGTTCCCTGTCAACCTGGAATTTTCGGTTTCGCGTTCCCATTTTGCTTTGATGATTGGCTCGAATGGTTCATTTTGATCGAAAACATGGGTTGCCTCTAAATCAATACCCTTGTACTCAAAAAAGTACCATTCGGTAATGCGCTGAGCGCAGAGAGAGGCGAGTAGGTCTGCCGGAGCATCCATCTGATAGTTTTCCGCTTGCAATTTTCGATAGTCATCCATCTTTAGGGTGCACGCGAAGTGGCAGTACTTCGTCTTGTCTGGAACCTCACTGAGATAGCTAAGCAGCGTATTCACCAGCCCAAATACCTTATCGTCATTCCAGCCCTTGTCTGGACGAAATTCGCACCGCAATGGAATCGCTTCGACCATGTGCATGTAGGCCGCTGGCGGATCGTGGTCCTTCAATATCGCCTTCCAGTCGTTCTCGATTTTTCCCCATACTTCATCTCCACCCGCTATTCCGCCGATAGTAAGCAGCGCCTGGTCGTCCTGTCCGCTCTTGTCGAAGTATGCTTTCAAGGTTATAAACAAACTCCCGCTTCTCAAATGGACAGTGGAAGCCATTTTTCCAAAACTGCTCTTGGGCAAGACCGGAAATTACCTATTCTTTCCCGGCAATCAATTGACCACTGCTCACGCTACCGCAATGGATGAGTCATGTCAATTATTGCCCTTGCTTGCGTCCCTGTTGTGCCCCATGTCTGTGAAAATAGTGGCGTTCCGTACCTACAGGGTTTACTTTATTTTCTGGGAGTTTTGGCCTTAGGCGTGCCATAATGTCCTCACCCCGTGTTGTCACCTCGTTTCTCGCGCTTGCGGGAGCGAGCGGCCAAGTCTCGAATTTCGTTTCTAAAATTTCGAATTGCCACCGGCATCGAGTCGGTAGGTTGATCTGGTGTCGATGCAATAGAGAGACGCGCCTGAACGCGTGAGGGGAACTCGGACCTTGAACGATCACACAATCCACTCGTGTTTTCTATCCAACGATCAGGGACTTGGGGAAGTCATTGCACGGGCCCTCGGCAGCGGTTTTGAAACCAGGACTGTCTCCCCTTCAAAGGCCGATGCGTTCAACGATATGTGGGGATGGTCTCATATCGCGTTACTCGACTTGCGCGCTACAACCACTTCATCACCGCTGATCGATCGAATCCATGCGCTCGGTGTATGTCAACCCATAATTGTGCTTTGTGACGCGGAGAACCGCCAGATATTACTGTCCGCGATGGAGCAGGGAGCTTACGATAGCATCACGAATCCCCCCGATATTGCTGAGCTTCGCTTGATACTGAAAAGGGCCTGGAAATTTCGCGAAGCGCAGGAAGAACTCAAACAGCTGCGCAGCAACGCTCGAAATGCCGGGCGGCTGCATGAGCTTGTTGGCGCTTCAAACTCAATGCATGAGCTCTTCGCTCTGGCGAAGAAAATCGCTCCGTGTGACGTAAACGTTCTGATCACTGGTGAAACGGGTACTGGAAAAGAACTCTTGGCGCGCGCAATTCACCAAATGAGTTCCCGCGTTTCGCAGCCGCTGGTTGCCTTTTCATGCGCAAATCTTCCCGAGACTTTGGTCGAAGATGAGCTTTTTGGCCACGAAAAGGGCGCATTCACCGGCGCGCTCACGGCGCGTCGCGGCCGGCTTGAAACAGCCGACCATGGAACTTTATTTCTGGACGAAATCGGAGATCTCGGAATCGGGCTTCAGCCCAAGCTGCTGCGTGTGCTGCAGGAAAGGCGCTTCGAGAGGCTTGGCAGCAATAACACGATTAACGTCAACATCCGTCTCATTTCCGCTACTCATCAAAATCTCACGGAGATGGCTCAGCAAGGAAAGTTTCGCGAAGATTTGTATTATCGGCTGAACGTCGTTCAGATGCATCTTCCCCCGTTGCGTGAACGCCACGACGACATCACGCTGCTCGCCCAGCATTTTTTGCAAATTTCCGCTCAGCAGTTCAACAAAAAGGTGACAAGATTTTCGCAATCGGCGCTCCATGCTCTTGAGGAATATGCGTGGCCCGGGAACGTTCGAGAGCTTGAGAATGCCGTGCAGCGCGCTGTGGTCTTTTCGGAAGGCCAAACCGTCGATTTGCACCATTTCCCATCGACGATCAGGAGCCGAGCAGAAGAAGCAACGCCCACCCGCTCCTATGAGGAGGAAGTACGGCAGTTCAAGCGCCGGCTGCTGATCCGAACTTTGCGTGAATGCGGGTGGCGGAAGGCAGAAAGCGCAAGGACTTTGGGTGTTGCACGCGGATATCTCCACAGGTTAATCAACCAGATGGATATCCGCCAAATTGAAAACGAAAACGCTCCGGCGAACCACCAGAGGTTTCCGCCGGTGAAGCGGGTAATGTAACGGGGAATTTGCTCCCATGAGCACCTCGTCTGTTCCAGTCAGTGCCGCACAAATTGCCGGGCAAGTCTGCCTGCCGCATCTGTGTTCTCTCCAGAACGGCGATGGCGGCTGGGGATTTGCTGTCGGCGGGGGTAGCCGTGTGGAACCAACGGCATGGGCGCTCCTGGCCTTAAGCGAATTTCCGGCTTCGAGCGCGATTCAGAACGCTGTTGTGCGCGGGACCGAATTCATCAAGCGTGTGCAGCTAGCGGACGGCTCATGGCCAACGTCCGACGGCCAGATGACCGGCGCATGGGTCACTTCCATCGCAATCTGGGCGCTATTGGCTATGTCCCAAGCTGGATCGCGCGAAGTCACCGAACGCGCACTGTCTTGGCTGGTCGCTGACAGGCCGCGCAGTGCTGGTTTTTGGCGACGTTTGGTCCGAACGATTGCCGCCAGGAAAAGTGTCGCGGAGCAGGATGATTCTTACTACGGTTGGAGCTGGACCCCTCAGACCGCCAGTTGGGTTGAGCCGACAGCGCAGGCAGTAGTTGTCTTGCAAAAGAGCGCCCATCTGGCACCTGCAAAGGCGACGCGGCGGCTGGAGCTCGCGGAGCTCATGCTATTTGACCGCATGTGCCCGGGAGGCGGATGGAATTGCGGCAATCCGATGGTTTATGGCGTGCCGGGCGAGCCACTGATAGGACCGACTGTATGGGCGCTGCTCGCCCTCCGCGACAAATTCGAGCGTCCAGAGATTCAGCAGAGCCTCGCCTGGCTCGAGAAGAATTGGAACAAAGGGCTAACTCTCGGTTCGCTGGCCCTCTCGCACATAGCGTTCGCTACGTTTCAGTACAATACCATTTCGATCACAGATGCGCTGTGCCGCGCGTGCGAGGGTGACAATGCTGCGTGGACCGTTCCCGCGATCGCATGGGTACTCCTCGCGATTAGCGAGAAGCGGGCCTGGCTTCTCCCGGTCGAGCGAGAGAAGGGACGATAACCATGCCAAGGGAAGCTCCGTCGTTTTTGCCGCCGTTTTCACGGCCGGCATCGCGGGTGGCGATTCGGCGGATTTCTTCATATCGGGATGACTTGGCTGAGATGTTATACGAGACGCTGGCCGAGTTTGCCCTCCCCGTTCGCGACAAGACTGTGCTGCTCAAGCCAAATCTCGTTGGGTTGGATCCCTTCAATGTGATGAACACGCATCCGGCGGTGATCGCGGCGGCTCGCGAAACCTTCCTGCGGCTGGGGGCTTCGCAGGTGCTGATTGGCGATGGCCCGGCGATGGACCGGGACACGGAGGCCGTAATCGAATCCGTCCGGCTCAAGGAATACGCCGGCCCCCTTTCGCATGTATTCGTGGATCTGAACGTGGACGACGTGGAGCGCGTTGCTCTGAAGACTCGTGCGTCGCGATTGAAAGAGCTATACCTGCCGAAGACGGTGCGAGGCGTCGACTTTCTCGTCTCGCTGCCAAAACTGAAGACGCACCACTGGGCGGGCGTAACGCTGTCTCTGAAGAACATGTTCGGAGTGGTGCCCGGCGGCTGTTACGGATGGCCGAAGAACGTGCTGCACTGGGCCGGGATCGACCGCGCGATTCTCGATATCAATGCCGCGGTGCGGCCAGACTTCGCGATTGTGGATGGGATCACAGGGATGGAGGGGAATGGTCCGATCCAGGGTTCCGCGAAACCGTGTGGAGTGTTGGTGATAGGCGACGATCCCGTGGCGGTGGACTCCACATGCGCGCGCGTGATGGGGTTGCTGCCGGAGAAGATCAGCCATATTGCGCAGGCATCCACATTGCTTGGTCATATTCAGCGAGACAAAATTCGTCAATTGGGTGAAAGCATTGAAACGGTGCGGACGCCCTTCGCAGTCGTTGAGGCATTCCAGAAAATCAGAGAGAGCGCCAGCGGGCCGATTTGGAATCTGAACTGCCTGTAAGGTTATCGAGAGAGAGAATTACCCCTGAATCTGTTCCAATTAGACTTGGTCGCAGCATTTGTTTTCAATGAGTTACAAGGATTTCTAATCTCCTTTGGGCCGATTAGAAATCAGGGCGAACGCTTTGGAATCGAGGGTTGTCACCGAATGGAGACTTTATTGCGCTGGGCCCGGATGTGTTTTGGATCCATGCCAATGGTGGACGAAGAAGACTCAGGGTTTGCAAGTGCAAATTCAAATTCGAAGTAACTTAGATGGAGGCTGTGATGACACGCAAGAATGAGGCGGGCCAAGCACTGGTCATGACCGCCGTAGCGCTGGTCGTCCTTTTGGGCGTTGCGGGCCTGGCAATTGATATGGGCGCGCTGCGGTACCAGAAGCGCCTGCAGCAAACTGCGGCGGATGCCGGGGCGATTGCCGGCGCATCGAACCTTGTGTCCGCTTCCGGGGGTGTATCAGCGGGCGCCCTCGCGGGCGCGGCGACTAACGGATTTGAGGCCGGTTCCGCGAGTTCCGGTTGTCCGCCGCCGGCACCCGCCGCCACAGTGGGCAGCGTGGCTGTGACGGTCAACAATCCGCCTTGCTCCGGACCGCATAATGGAGATTCCAAGTACGTGGAAGTGTACGTGTCGAAAGTACAACCCACCTATTTCATGCCCGTGCTGGGAACCAATAGTGAAACGATCACGGCGCGCGCGGTGGCCACAAACGTGAGCGGCGGAGTTGGAAGCGGCTGCTTGTATACATTGGGCCCTCCGTCAAGCAGCATCGAGGGAGTCAACATCAATGGAAGCCCGACCCTGGACGCTAAGGTTTGCGGAATCGAGGACAACGGAAACTACAACACCCAGGGAAATGCGCTGACGGTCGAAGCCGGCACTTTCGGTGTCTCGGGGAGCCCGAACGTGAGCGGCCCCGGTGGTTCTGTCACTTGCGGTACTGGCCCGTGTCCGTCATACGGTATGCCTGCGGCAACCGATCCGCTGGCGGGTCTACCGCCGCCACCCCAGCCGGCTCCATCGACAAGTTGCCCAGCGACAGGATTGTGCGACGTGACTACCTCGGGTACCGAGACCCTCCAGCCGGGAACCTATGACTCCATCACCATCGGAAAGAGTTCGACAGTGACCTTGAGTCCGGGGATTTATTACATCGATGGTTCCGGTGGCGTCCAGTTTAACGGCGGCGCTACCGCTACGGGAAGCGGTGTGATGTTCTATTTCACGAACGGAGCGAGTATAAACGCGGTCGGGGGGGGTAACAAGGTTTCCAACATTCAATTGTCGGCGCCGACCAGCGGAACCTATGATGGCATTTTGATGTATGAGGATCCGAACGACACCAACACGGGCCCAGGGCCCAACAAAGGCCCCACGCTGGGAGGCGATGACAATAGCTTCTTCAAGGGAATTTTATACTTTCCAAAGGACCAGCTAACGTTCTTTGGAAACGCGAGCGGCTCGAATTGCAGTGCTGGTGACGGTTTCCAGGTGGACATCGTAATTGCGGATGCACTGGCGCTGAGCGGCCACCCCACCGTATGCCTGCAAGGCGCTGCGGGTCTGCCGACAGGGGATCCTATTAAGAATGCAGTCCTGGTGGAATAGATGGCAAAACGCAAACGTCGAAATTCGCCTGAGCGCGGCCAAAGTCTTGTTGAGGTGGCTCTGCTGGCGCCATTGCTACTGGCCCTGCTGATTGGAGCGGTTGAGATGGGGCGGTATGCGTATATCGCCATATTGGTCGGGAATGCGGCACGGGCCGGTGCGGCGTATGGGGCGCAGAGCTTAATACAATCTAGTTGTCAGCCTCCGTTTCCGTGCGGCATTCAGACGGCCGCTGACAATGATTTCGTGAATAACGGCCAGCCGGTGGCTAATCTCACGGTGACTTCCTCAACCTCCTGCGGATGCGACAACGGGGGAACGGTTACGTCGGCAATTTGCGACACGAAGATCAATCCATCCGCAGGCACGTGCGCTGCCGGACATTGGGTGGTGATGGTCTCAGTGACTGGTTCAGGCACGTTTAGTGCTTTATTTAGCTTTCCGGGAATCCCTCCGTCCATCGCCGTATCGAGGACGGCGACGATTCGAGTGGCCCAGAATTGAGGCACCGAGGCGAATCGATGTTACGAACATACAGTTCCCCCTGCTCCGTGGGACGCGCTGCAAAGAGCTTCCGACGGCTGAATGGAGAAGAGGGAAGCAGTCTCGTCGAGTTTGCCCTTGTCTTCGTACTCGTCATGACGATGATGCTGGGAATCGTCGATTTCAGCCGCGCGCTCTACGCTTATCATTTCGTATCGAATGCGGCGCGAGAAGCGACGCGATTCGCGGCTGTTAACGGCGCTACCTGCACGGCTGATGGCAGCTGCGCAGCTCCTGCCTCCACGACGGACATACAGAATTTTGTCAAGAACGTACCCTCGGGCATCGATTCCAGCAAACTCACGACGACACCATCCTGGCCAGTGCAGGCGGATGGGCCGGTTATTTGCAGCACTGCCGTCGGCACCGTGCCGGCCACTAAGAACTATCCCGGCTGTACCGTGGAGGTTACGGTCAGCTATAGTTTCAGTTTTCTCTTTCCATTCATCTCGACGAGTTCGCTGAACCTATCGAGCACTTCGGAGATGGTCATCGCTCACTAGGATCTCGACGGGAGGCGGAGGTGGTTCCGGGAGCGGTGGCAGCGTTAACGACGGCGGAGCAGGCTTTATGCTCGTGCGGTTGGTTCAGCCAAACTAAAAACGCGAACGAAAAACAAACCATGAACAACAACGCAAAAATCGCAGACAACATTCAGGAAAATGGGGCTTACGCAACGGCCTTACCGGCGCTAGGCGGGATTCAGGGCCTGGCCACGGATCGCGAGGCGGCGAAAGCCGGACGCCTCACCGAGTTTTTACGTCGCATCGTGTCGTTCCCGGCGATGTTGGGCGCACTGCTGGTGGGCGGAACATTTGCTTCGGTGAGGGCGTTCATCCTCGATCCCGATGTGTGGTGGCACATTAAAGATGGCGACACAATTCTCGCCACGCATCATTGGCCGACCACGGATCCCTATTCGTTCACAGTGTTCGCGCAGCCATGGCTGGCGTACGAATGGCTGGGCGATGTTGTAATGTCCACGGCGCACCGGATCGGCGGCCTGCGCGGACTAGACGCGCTGCTGATCGTTGTTGGCTCCGCCGTGATGATCGCGCTCTATTGCCTGGGCACGCTGCGGTCGGGAAATTCGAAGGCGGGGTTTGCGGCAGCCGTGATCCTGCTGCTTCTGGCGAGGCCATCGTTTTCGATGCGGCCGCAGATGCTCGGCTATCTCTTCCTCATCCTGACGCTCATCGCGCTCGAGCGCTTCCGTCAGGGCAAGCCTCGCGCTCTGTGGTTCTTGCCGCTCTTGTTTCTTGCGTGGATCAATACGCACGGCTCATGGGAAATCGGCCTCGGTACGATTCTCCTTTACTGGCTTAGCGGGCTTGTAGGATTTCAGGTTGGAGGTATCGAAGCAAAGCGGTGGACGCCAAATGAACGTAAGACGATCGGTTTTATATTTATGCTCAGCGTTGCGGCAACCGCGTTAACGCCCTATGGAACTGAATTAGCGGCAGTTCCTTTCCGAATCGCGTCGTCGGTGCCGCTGAGTCTCAAGTATGTGATGGAATGGCAGTCGATGCCCTTCGGAATGTTTGGCGCGAAAATATTTCTCGGGCTGATTCTGGCTTTTATTGCTTGTCAGGTTGCTTTCCGATTTACCTGGCGAATCGAAGAACTGGCTCTGTTTCTAGGTGGGACCGCACTGGCCTGCCTCCACGTGCGATTTCTGCTGGTCTTCGTTCCGTTCTTCACTCCTTTGCTGGCGGTGATCCTGGCTCGATGGATGTCTCGATATGACGGGGCGAAAGACCTTTACGCCATCAATGCGGTCTTGATGGCCATTGTCATCGTATCCTGCGTGCATTATTTCCCTTCCACAGCGAGGCTCGAACAGGAAGTCGAGAAATCATTTCCGGTTCACGCCGTCGCCTATCTAAACGCGCATCCGGTTCCGAGCCCGATGTTCAACGAGTACGGTTTGGGGGGGTACCTGGTTTGGGCGCGCGGGCCGGAGCACAAAGTTTTTGTCGACGGCCGCAGCGAGCTTTACGAGTGGGGCGGAGCGCTGGGCGATTATTTCCATATCACGTATTTGGAGCCTGGAGCGCTTCAAGTGATGAAAGCGTACGGCATTCAATCGTGCCTGCTTCTGCGCGCGCAGCCGCTGGCAACAATGCTGTCCGCTTCTCCCGAGTGGCAACGGGTCTATTCTGACAACTTGACTGCGCTTTACGTCCGCCGCGATTCACGCAATCAAATAGTTCCCGTCGCGGACAAATCTTCGCTTCCCTTGCTGCAAAGGAAGGGCATATGAGAATTCTCGAGCGCTCACTCGGAAAGGAGCCTCGCACGAGTGCAGGAGGGGATGCACGGCGCGCGTTGGTTTCCGTAGTGGTGCCTTGTTTCAACGAGGAAGAAGCCCTGGTGAAGACGCATCATCGCCTCACGGCCGCGCTGGGCCAGTGCGGAATGGATTTTGAGATTATCTATATTGACGACGGGAGCGCCGATTCGACACTTAGCGTACTGCGGGGATTGCAGACGATTGATGAACGCATTCGGGTGCTGGGATTCTCGCGCAACTTCGGACATCAAATGGCAATCACCGCCGGGATCGAACATGCGGCGGGCGATGCAGTGGTGGTGATAGACGCCGATTTGCAGGATCCGCCGGAAGTGATTCTGGATTTTCTCCGGAAGTGGCTTGATGGTTATGACGTGGTGTACGGTGTGCGAACCGAGCGAGCGGGAGAGACGGCTTTCAAGCTGGTGACGGCCAAACTGTTTTATCGCTTTATGGGACGTTTGTCGGAAACGAGGATTCCATTCGATACCGGGGACTTCCGGCTGATGGATCGCCGGGTGGTGGATGCGCTGCTCTCGATGCCGGAACGAGACCGCTTCGTGCGAGGTATGGTTAGCTGGCTCGGGTTTTCACAGATTTCAGTGTCCTACCGCCGCCAAGCTCGCGTAGCGGGTGTGACGAAGTTTTCGTTGCCGCGGATGGTTCGGTTTGCAATGGACGGCATCTTTTCGTTTTCGATTCTGCCGCTGCGGCTGGCGACCTGGACTGGATTCGCGGCTTCCGCGCTCTCTGTCGTCGGCATCGCGCTGGTGTTGCTGGAGAGATTTTTTGGCGTCGTTGGACTGGTGAAAGGTTGGTCCAGCACGGTTATTGCGGTGCTGTTTATCGGTGGCGTCCAGCTCATCTGCATGGGGATCATCGGGGAATACGTGGGAAGGATTTACGGTGAATCGAAGCACAGACCGCTATACGTGGTACGCGAGTCATTGGGATTTGAAGCTCGAAATGTCGTGGCAACGCCCAGCGGGCGATGGATGGCAGAGGCCAGCAACCAGTGAATTTATGATTACCGAGACCATCGCTCACCAGCGCGAGGCAGCCTTCCACGATGCCTGGGCGAATAGCACGCGGCTTGAGGACGTGCAAGTCCGCGAATGTTTTGAAGCGCCGACGGCGCTTGAAAACCAGTTCATCCTACGGCGAATGGGTTCGCTTCGGGGGAAAAAGCTGCTCGATATCGGCGCGGGCCTGGGTGAATCGTCCGTGTACTTCGCGCTTCAAGGCGCCCAGGTGACGACCGTGGACATTTCGCCCGGGATGGTGGAGACAGCGTTGCTGCTTGGGGAGAGGCATCGAGTTTGCCTCGAAGGAATTGTCTCGGATGGAGAGAGCCTGGGAGTGCCGAGCGAGCAATACGATATCGTTTACATCGCCAACACGATTCACCACATCCAGGACCGTGCGCGCCTCTTCGAGCAGATCAGCAGGTCGCTGAAGCCCGGCGGGATGTTCTTTTCCTACGACCCGCTTGCTTATAACCCGGCGATTAACGCCTACCGGAGAATGGCGACGGAAGTCCGCACGCCTGACGAGGCTCCGCTTACGATCGCTGACCTACAACTCGCGCGGAAATTCTTCGAACACGTGGAACATCGCGAATTCTGGGTTTCGTCACTCCTGCTATTCGTGAAATATTACCTGAAAGACCGGGTTCACCCGAACGAGGACCGCTATTGGAAACGCATCCTGCATGAGACGCCTGAAAGCCTGCGATGGTGGATGCCTCTTCGCGCTCTGGACCGCATTCTGACTCAAATGCCTGTCGTTCGCTGGCTAGCCTGGAACATCGTGATGTGGGGGCAAAAACCCAACGGCCCCTCCACGAAAGCGTAGTTCGCTCTCGAGCTTTGGCTTCGCCGCGATCTCGCCGTAGTATGTTCGACCTTGAACTTGAATTTTCCACAGTGCCGCCACTAGTAATCTCCTGCAAGCCCTCCCAATCGTCACACGCGCCCCTCAATCCGTCACCAAAGCACGTCGCAAGCTGGACGGGGGTGTGCACAAACCGTAACGCTTTTTAAGGTCGATTTGCATGAGTGATTTTGCACACTGCAACGTACGCATTCCTTTAGGTTTACGCCAGCATCTCTGAATGCGAATGGCTTCTCGCATGCTCTACGAAAGCCACCGGCACATGTCTAGTGCCACATCCCTTCAGATGAGAGGAAGAAAATGAAGAACCTAATGACTCGGTTGTGGAAGGAAGAGGAAGGCCAGGACCTCGTGGAGTACGCATTGCTTGTCGCTCTGGTTGCCCTCGCAGCCATCGTCGGAATGGGTACGCTCGCCACCCAGATCAACGACGCTTTTTCAAAAGTGGGCGGCGATCTCAACACTGCGGTGGCGAACACCTAATCGGCCAGCGACAGAAGGTTTGGATGCAAGGCTTGCTGGCCGCTGGGACGTTCTTTTGGACGATTCAGCGGCCAGCCCTAGCCTGATCGCTAAGGACAGAGTTTCTGCGAAGGCCGATATGATCAAAATGCTGGAGAGGCTGTGCAGGGAAGAGGAAGGTCAGGATCTCGTCGAATATGTCTTGCTTGTCGCGCTGGTTGCCCTGGCGGCCGCTACCGGAATGACCGCACTAGCCACTGCGATCAACGCGGCATTCTCAAACGCGGCCGCAAACCTATCGAACTCAACATAAATTGTCGCTGGTTGCAGTCGGACGCGGAGCGATATGAACGCAACGCAATTGATCTGGGGTCTTACGCTGGCATTTGTGCTGTACGCCGGTTGGCAGGACTGGCACACGCGCCGCATTCCGAACTGGCTTACGGTACCGGGTCTGCTTCTCGGCATTGCCGTACACGCATGGATCTCCGGGTGGCATGGCGCGGTGATGTCGCTCGAGGGAGCTGGGCTGGCCTTGGTGATCCTTCTGCCGTTGGTTTTGCTACGGGCGTTGGGAGCGGGCGACTGGAAACTGATGGGCGCTCTTGGAGCGTTTCTGGGCCCTATCATGTTTCTTTTTGTACTGCTTACGAGCGCCTTCATTGCGGGACTGATGGCGATTGCAACGTTGGTGTGGACCAGACGAGTGATAGCAACGGCGAAGAATTTGGCGGTGTTGGTCCAAGGATTCTTTGTTTTTGGGATAAGACCCAATCCGAAAATTTCGCTGGATACTCCGGGGCTTTTGAAGCTGCCATTTGGCGTCGCGGCGGCCATCGGCACGGTGGCCTGTTTTGTGGCGGCGCATTTTGTGGCGGCCCATGGGGCATTCTGGAGACTGCATTAGCAAGTGAGCGCCAGGCGATTTTGTAGCACCAAGCCTTCGCTGGGCATACCGCGAAGGGCGACGGTTACGGAAGACCGCAGCAGCAAAGCAGGCGGCAATAACGGGGACAGCAAGGAGATTTGAAACATGAACCGCAACCGGATGCTGATTGGCGCAGGGATCGCGGTGGTGCTGGCGCTTTTTCTGAGCATGTTCGTGTACAAGGAATTCAAGACCGCGTCCAGCGTGGTTGCTCCCGTTCCAACCGGACGAATGGTAGTGGCGGCACAGCCGCTGGCGCTGGGCACACGCCTGGATGCTTCGAATTTGAAGACGATTCCCTGGCCGGGGAACGAGCACGTGGATGGAATGTTCGCGGATATGAAAGACTGCGCGAACCGCGCGCTGCTCACAAATGTTGCCGAGAACGAACCGATCCTCGAGGCCAAACTGGCCCCCACGCAGGCAGGCGCGGGATTGCCGGCGACGATCCCGGAAGGGATGAGGGCGCTATCGGTTGCCGTGAATGATGTGGTGGGTGTTGCCGGCTTCGTGATTCCCGGAACGATGGTGGATGTGCTGGTGACGGGAATGGGGGGTGGGGCCGCGAGGGAGAATGTCACCCGCACGATTCTGGAGAACGTGCGTGTGCTCGCGGCAGGACAAAAGATCCAGCAGGACAGGGACGGGAAACCGCAGACGGTGCCCGTGGTCACACTTCTGGTGACGCCCGAGGACGCGGTGAAGCTGACGATGGCCAGCACTGAAGGAAAAATTCAACTCGCTCTGCGAAACACGATCGACACCAAGACGGTGGCCCCAGCCGCCGTCCTGCAAGAGACGCTCTTTGCTGGAGCGCCAGCCCCGGCGCCGGCGCACCACGCGGGGCCCCGGAAGGCTGGTCCTCCTCCCGTGTACATATATACCGTCGAAGTGATCAACGGCGCCAAGCGTGAGACGAAGAGTTTTCCAAATCAATAAGCCAGCATCCGGAGAATTAAATGTCCAACCAGCCCAGAAAATTTGGTTTTCGATGCGCAAGCGGGATTGCAATGGCAGCCGCGATTCTGCTAACGGGCGCCTCGGCAGGGGAAGCGCAGCAACAGACGGCGACTCAACAGGCGTCTCAGCAAGTCTCTCAACAGTCGGGCGCGCAGCAACAAGGGGAAGCGCCGCAAGAGCTGCACCTGCTTGTCGGGCGATCGCTGGTGATCACGTCGCCGACGAGGATCAAGAGAGTTTCCATTGCGGACCCGACGATTGCGGAAGCCGTGGTGGTGAGCCCCTACCAGGTGTTGCTGAACGGGAAAACGCCCGGGGGAGTGTCGCTGATTTTGTGGGATGAGAGCGACCAAAGCCAGTCGTTTGAAGTTTCCGTTGATATCGATGTGCTGAGCCTGACGCAGAAGATTCACGAAGTGTTTCCGAACGAGCCGGTGCAGGTGGAGACGTCGAAGAATGTGGTGATGCTGTCGGGGCAGGTATCGTCGGCGGCTGTGGCGGACAAGATTCTGGAAGTGGTGAAGGCCACGACGCCGAAGGTAACCAGCCTGATGGAAGTGCCCATCGCGCCGCCGGGGGAAATTCTCCTGGAAGTGAAATTCGCGGATGTGGACAAGTCCGCGATAACGCAGCTAGGCATTAACATCCTCAGCCTTCCCGGGGCGAAAAACATCGGCACGATTTCGACGCAACAATTTGCGCCGCCGGTGCTGCAGAGCAGCAGCTCGACCGGGACTGGCAGCTCGATCTCGACGCAATTTGCCCTCAGTGACTTGCTGAATATTTTTATTTTTCGCCCGGACATCAACCTGGCGGCAACGATCAAGGCGCTGCAAGAGAAAAATATCCTGCAGATCCTCGCGGAGCCGAATTTGCTGACGGCGTCAGGCAAGGATGCGAGCTTCCTGGCGGGCGGCGAATTTCCGTACCCCGTGGTCCAGTCAAGCGGCGGAGGTTCTCTGCCGGCGATCACGATTCAGTTCAAGGAATTCGGCGTGAGGCTGAATTTCACGCCGACTCTGTTGCCGGACGGGCTGATTCATCTGAAAGTGAAACCGGAAGTGAGCGCGCTCGATTTTTCGAATGCGCTGACGATTCAGGGGTTTGTGATTCCGGCGCTCTCGACGCGGCGCGTGGAATCGGAGATGGACCTCCGGGATGGGCAAAGCTTCGCGATCGCGGGACTGGTCGACAATCGCGTGACAGAAACGTTCGAGAAGGTCCCGGGGCTCGGCGATATCCCGGTGCTGGGGAAACTATTTCAAAGCAAGAATTTGAACAAGAGCAAGGACGAATTGCTGGTGGTGGTGACGCCGCGAATCGTTCACCCGCTAAATCCGGGTCAGGTGCCGCCCGGCCCCGCGTTCCCCTACCCGTTCATGGGACCGACAGGCCCGGAACCGCTGCATGCGCCGGGATCGAAATAAGTTGAACGCGGCGAAAACATTGTTGACGGGAGACCTTTACCGAGGGCCAAGGAAGCACTACGCATGTTGACAGCAGGCATAGCCAGCAGTGATGCGCATGGCGCAGCCCAGATTCTAGCCGGATTGCAGCAAACCGGGCTGGTGGGTTCAGTCACGCAGTGGACGCTTCCGACAGACAAGCCGCCGGACGCGGCCGAACCTATTCCCGATATCGTGTTTCTCGATTTGTCGCGCGAGCCGGAGCTCTATTTTGCGTTTGCGGCGCACGTGCGACGGCTGAGGCCTACGGTAACGCTGGTGGCTTGCTCCGCGGCCTTTCCGGCGAGCCAGCAATTGCTGCTGGAGGCGATGCGCAGCGGGATTCAGGATGTTGTCCCGAAACCAGTGACTCCCGAGGCGCTGCGAGAGATTGTGGCGCGGCTGACGACGGAAGGCGCGTCGCACGAGCGGCGTGGGTCGGAAAAACTGATCGTGGTGATGGGGTCGAAGGGCGGAGTGGGCACGACAACCGTTGCCGTGAATCTGGGCGTGCAGCTCAGCACGTTTGCAAGAAAGCGAGTGGCGCTGCTGGACTTTGCGCGGCCGCTGGGAAACGTGCACCTGCTGCTCGATCTGCATCCGCGGTTTGGCATCCGCGATGCGGTGGATAATTTGGATCGGCTCGACAGCCATTTTTTCACAGGATTGATGACGCATCACAAAACGAAGCTGGAGATTTTAGGCGGTGCTCTGCAGGCCGAAGAATGGCAAAGGATTCCAATTTCGCCGCTGGAGCGCGTGGTGAACGTGGCGCAAGCGAGCTTTGACACGGTGCTGACGGACCTGGGTACGCAATTTGCGTCCGAGTGGAGCCCGATTCTGCAGGAAGCGCGAATGATTCTGCTCGTGACAGAGGCAAACGTTCCGGCGCTATGGACGCTAGAGCGGCGATTGCTGGCGCTGACGGGGTTCGGGATCGATCCGGAGAGGATACGCGTAATTGTCAATCGCTGGCACAAAGGAGACGAAGAGGCGCTGAAAAGCATTGAGAAAGATATCAAGCGCCCGGTCTTCGCGTGCATCCCAAATGATTTTCGGAAAGCCAGCACAGCGGTCAATTTGGGAATGCCGCTCATGGAAAATCACAACAACACGCTTAGTAATCGTTACCGGCAATTAGCCGCACAGTTGGCGGGAATTGAAGCAATGACGCCAGCGAAGCGAACGGGGTTCGGCAGCTTGTTTCCATTTTCGACAAAGAGGTAAACCAAGATGTCCAGCATACCATTATCGGCCACGCGGACCGATTTTGGCGCAGTGAAGGCCGCCATCCATCGCAAGCTGATTCAAAAGCTAAACCTGACTCAGCTGACAGACGTGAAGCGCGAGGACGTTCGCCGCGAAGTCGGCCTGATTCTCGAGGGGTTGGTGGTTGGCGAATCAACGCCGATGAATCTTCAGGAGCGCGAGCGCCTGGCGCAGGAAGTGCTTGATGAAGTGTTCGGTCTGGGCCCTCTCGAGCCGCTTCTGGCGGATCCGACGGTATCGGACATTTTGGTAAACACGTACAACCGGGTCTACGTCGAGCGGAAGGGCATGCTCGAGATGACTTCGATTCAGTTCCGCGATGACGCTCATTTAATGAGCATCATCGACCGTGTGGTGTCTGCGATCGGCCGGCGCGTGGATGAATCATCACCCATGGTGGATGCGCGTCTGGCAGACGGTTCGCGTGTGAACGCAATCATTCCCCCGCTGGCGGTGGATGGGCCGTGTCTTTCCATTCGCCGTTTTGGCCATGACCGCCTGATGGCGGCAGATCTAATACAAAACAAAAGCCTTACCCAACCGATGCTGGATCTCCTAACCGGGTGCGTTAAAGCGCGTCTCAATGTTCTAATCTCAGGCGGAACCGGGGCGGGCAAAACTACGTTCCTGAATGTCCTGTCCTCATATATCTCCAATCGTGAACGAATCGTGACGATTGAAGATGCCGCCGAATTGCAGTTGCACCAGGAGCACGTGGTACGGCTGGAGACGCGGCCACCCAACATCGAGGGCAAGGGGGCCGTACAGCAGCGCCAATTGCTCATCAACTCTTTGCGCATGAGGCCTGACCGCATCATCATTGGAGAGGTTCGCGGTGAGGAAGCTCTGGATATGTTACAGGCGATGAATACGGGCCATGACGGTTCGCTCACGACGGTTCATGCGAATTCCCCTCGTGACGCGTTGAGCCGGTTGGAGACCATGGTGGCGATGGCCAGTCTGAACCTTCCGGACACGGCCATTCGCAGACAGATCGCTTCCGCGCTTGATGTTGTCGTGCAGGTAAGCCGTTTGAGCGACGGCACTCGAAAAGTGACCAGTATTGCGGAGATCACGGGCATGGAGGGAGAGGTCGTCACGATGCAGGACATTTTCGTCTTTCGGAAGCACGGAGTCCGCGAAAACGGCGACGTGGTCGGCGAGTTTCTTCCGACGGGGATTCGCCCCAAATTCTCGGAACGTCTGAGTGTCACGGGAATTCACCTCCCGCTGGCGATGTTCGAAGTGCCTCAAATCCGGTGATGGGACTCGGCGTTGTAGGGGCTGTTAACAGGATTCCCGGGTGAAGAGAAGGAGGTAAGACATGGCGCTACTGGTCGCCCTTGTGACGTTTTTGACCGCCAGCATTATTATTCTGGCGATCTGGATTTCGCTTGCAAAGAATCCAGAACTGGAAAGACTCCGCAATCGGATGGAAGCGCTACGAAAGGCCGAGCGCCGGGGGAACGTCTCTGTCGATTTGCAATTGATCCGGGACGAGACGTTCAGTTCGGTGCCGCTTTTGAATCGCCTGCTTATGAAGTTGTCGTGGTCCACCCGGTTGCAGGAATACATCCGGCAAGCCGGACTGAAGACCCGGTCCGCGAAGATTCTGCTGATAAGTGGAGTGTTGGGTCTCGGCGTCTACGCCGTCACGGCCTTCTATATCCGGCAATTTCCAATTCCCCTGGTCGCCGGACTTTTAGCTGCCGTGGTGCCGTTTGGCGTTGTTTCACTGAAGCGCAGCCGGCGTCTGAAAAAATTTGAAGAGCACTTTCCGGATGCTCTCGACTTGCTGGGTCGCGCGGTTCGCGCGGGTCACGCCTTTACCACCGGCATGGAAATTGTTGCCAAAGAAGTGATGGAGCCGATTGGCGGTGAATTCAAGACGACGTTCGAGGAGCAGAATTTTGGATTGCCCTTGAGAGATGTGCTGTTGAATATGACGGACCGCGTGCCGATCGTTGACGTTCACTTCTTTGTGACCGCGCTGCTCCTTCAGAAAGAAACCGGTGGAAATCTCGCCGAAATCCTGGATTCACTGTCCCGCGTGATCCGGGAACGCTTCCGGATTTACCGGGACGTGAAGGTGAAGACCGCTCAGGGACGGATCAGTGCCGCGATCCTCATCGCCATGCCGATCATCATGATCTCGGCGCTCAGTTTCTTGAATCCGCACTACATGCGCATATTGTTCGATGACCCGACGGGCATGAAGGTTCTTGCAATCGCAGGCTGCATGCAGATTGTGGGATCACTCATGCTTTGGAAGATCGTGAACATAGAGGTGTAAACGAGGAGACGGGAAATGCTTTGGACCCTCACGCTGTTGACTTTTGCGGTTACGGCCGGTGTGCTCTTTGCATTGATATACGCGTTTGCTCCGGGCGAGACCGGGGTTGGCGCGCGTCTGTCGCGATTGCTAAACACTTCGGCTCGGCTCGACGAGAAAAAACGCGCGAATAAGAACAAGGAACGAGTGCGGGAGGCGCTCGCTTCGGTTGGCAAAATGGTACCCGCGGCCGCAGCCACCGCAACTTCCAAATCGCAGCTCATGATGATTCGCGCTGGATACCGGAGCGCTGATGCCGCTATGGCCATCCGAGGTTTTCGGTTGTTGCTGCCTGTCATGTTTGTGGTAATCGCATTGACTACCGGGGCCTATCGTTACAATCCGTTCCTGGTTCTTGGAGTCGCGCTGGTTGCCGGATATTTTCTGCCGGAGATGTGGCTGATGTGGCGGATCCAGAAGCGCCAGCATCGGCTCCGCCAGGCGCTTCCTGACGGCTTGGATCTGCTGGTGATCTGCGTCGAGGTGGGACTCGGACTCGATCAGGCGCTGTTGCGTGTCGCACAGGAGCTCCAGGTCGTTCACCCGGAATTGAGCGAAGAACTACAGCTCGTCAACCGGGAAATGCGCGTCGGCAAGACAAGAATCGAAGCACTGCGCGAACTGGCGAGGCGCACGGGTTTGGAGGATATCAAGTCGCTGGTTGCCATGCTTATTCAGACCGAGCGCTTTGGCACCAGCATTGCACAATCCCTGCGGGTGCATTCGGACGACCTCCGCACTCGCCGGCGCCAGCGAGCGGAGGAAATGAGCGCGAAAACCACGGTGAAGATGGTGCCTCCGCTTGTGCTTTTTATCTTCCCGGCGTTGATGGTCGTAATTCTGGGGCCCGCGGTGATCGGTGTGGTGCGGCAGTTGCTTCCGGCACTGAAGCACTGAAGTGAATATGCATGAAGGCATGGCCTCCTCGCGGAGGCTGGCTATTCTCTAAAACGAAAGGAGCAAGGAAATGGATACCACTTTGATTCGCGTAATAGCGGGAGTTCTTGCGGTGGTCGTGCTGCTGGTGATCATTTGGCGCCGGCGCGGCAAGGCTGTTGAGTAAAGAATTATCTGGTTTGAAAAAACTCATTGAGGGAGCTCCGGAGCGGCCATGGCAGAAATCCGCAGCAATGGTGCAGTGTATGTGTACAACAAAACGCGTGAAACCTTCGTTGCCACGCAGGCGGCGGTTGCGGACGATTATCTAAGCCGGCTAGTCGGCTTGCTCGGAAAAACCAGGCGATGGGCGCGCCTCGGGAATGGCTTGTGGATCGTGCCTTCCCGAGGCGTGCATACGATCGGCATGTTGTTCCCAATCGATCTGCTCTTTTTAAGCAAGGAGAAGGAAGTTGTGCACGTGGAGGAGTACGTGCGCCCCTTCCGTATCTCGAAGGTCTCCCTGAAGGCATCAAGTGTGCTCGAATTGCCTCCGCACACTATTTATCGGACAGGCACCAAGGTAGGAGACCGCCTGGAAATCTCGCGCCCGAACGGAAACGGAAACCACTAATCGGCAGCGGCATCTCTGCGGCAATTGTGCTGGTCTTGAAAAGCCTTTGTTGTGAGTGCAACTGCCGTTTGCGTCGCGTATCTGGCGGGTGAAATCTACGCACAGGTTAGCGCCCCGATGGCGATTGTTGGTCCGAGACGCGGCTATCGCTGGTTGCGAAGCTTTGCGGCGGGCAGCCACATTCGATCTCTCAGCTAACAGAAGGCCTGAAGCTTACCCGGCAGGCGGTCACCAAGCATCTTCGAGTGCTGGAGAGCAGAAATCGTGCACAGCGTCCGCAGAGGTCGAGAGTGCTTATTTGAATTCGATTCGGTGCCGATGAAAGAAATCAAGAAATATCTCGTTCTGATCTCCGAGCAATGGGATCAGGCACTGTCCAGGCTAAAGTCGCTCGTCGAAGGCTGGGCGCCTTACACCACGCTCGCTCTCTACCACAACAATCACGACGGCACCTTCACCGACGTGACTCGCAAAGCTGGCCTCGCCGTCGAAAATGTACGGCATGGGCGTGGCGGTCGGGGACTACAACAACGACGGCTACGACGACATTTTCGTCACCGCGCTCGGACAGAGCCATTTGTTCCGGAACAACGGCAACGGTACGTCCGCCGACGTCACCCGGCAGGCCGGACTCTGGGGCCCGAACGAATTTAGTACCAGCGCTGCGTGGGTGGATTACGACCGCGACGTGAGATCTTGGTTCCGGATACCGTCGACCGGATGGACCCGGCCCCTACCCTAACGTCGAACGCGATGCGGACGTCGCGACACGGCTCCGCCAGTGTGAGTCACGTCACTCTGTGAAGCTTCCAAAACAAACGGGTCACGCAACGCTGCTTCGATTCCATTGCGCGTCTCGCGTAAGGTCGAGAACGTGATCGGGATTGAATCCCAGATACATCTTCTGCGCTTTTCCGAGATTGCGAACGAAAAGCCCGGCCACGATCAGAAGCAGCAGCGAACCCGCAACTTGCGCCGCCACCAGTGCGTTTCTGGCGAAATGCCGACGGGGACCGGATTGCAGAGGTTTCGTAGCAACTCTAACTTGCCCGTGCCGATGCAAATCGGGTGGGCTGTAAGTGGTGTACACCAATCTCCGTTCGACGGAACGGAACAAGGAAATAAAAATGTCTGACAAAAACGAAGCATCTGCATCGAAAGTGGAAAAGCAAAAACAACTCTCGGGCAGCAATAGCAAGGTTGAATTCTCTGGCACAAAAGGGCGCGTGGCGGCCGGCAACACTGCCGAGGCATCGGCGGGAGCCGAGCAACATGGCGGCGGAACGAGCGGCTACGATAAGGGAAAGAAATAATCGAGATTCGAGCAATGACGATGTGATGTTGCTCCAACGCGAACAGCCTTCGCGCTCCTAAAAACATCGCATCCACCCATCGGCCTGTGTTGAACCTCTACGGCCTCAGCACAGGCGATGGATTTTTCACTACGGTTCTTTTGCACCAAAATCTCAGTCAAAGGAAAACAAATGACAGCAACTCTCGAATCAATCGACCAGGACGTTAGCGTTCTGACCGAAACAATCTCGCATCTCGTGACCGCCATCGAAAAATTGGCGGAGCAGGAGTGGGCGCTGCTATCGTTCCTTCCTTTGCATTGTCCGAGTGCCGCAATCACGGACTCACTGTCAGCCATTTGGTCAAACCTGTTGTGCACCTCGACGCTTACCAGATTCGAAAGGGAGGCAGGAAGCTTCACCCAATCGGGAAGAGTTCACGGCGTTTTTGAAGAACTACATCGTTGAGTGGGCCGGGAAATCCGCTCTAATGTGAGGTCTGGTTGCGTTCCACTAGCGCTCAACTTTGGACGGGTGACAGGCAACTCGGAAACTGGCGATCACTTCCATTCGCTGGAGCTGAGCAGGGGATTTCAAGTGCAGACCTTGGATCCGAAACCGGCACCTACAAATTCGGATGGTTGCATGGTTCGCGGAAGTAATTGAAAGAAAAGGAATTTTGGTTGCGGGGGCCCGATACGTGCCGAATTTAGACACTTTGTGCATTTCCTTCCGAAGTGAACTAATTCATTGCGCTGCGTAAGCTCCAAAAATCTATAGGCACTTCTAGGGGTTAGTTTCCGTGTAGCCGACGAACAGGAAGCTATCCCGCGTGGCGGCTAACTTCTATGGATAGGTCGTTTGTCAGGACTATAAAATCGGCGATGGGAAAGCCTTCGAGTCGGCGGCTTTCAATTCACATTGTCTTTGTAGATGACGTGCCCTTCTTGAGCGCACGCTTTCTGTGCTTCTAGCGAGATAGGTATCACTTTTTCGTTTGGCAGCACAGAGTCGCACCGCATGTAGTCCTCGAAGCCGGGCGCTGAAAATACGAACACCACGCTTACGGTCTCAGTTCCAGCATTCTTTACACTTACCCACGTATGCGCTGGAATGAACACCGTTCCTCCAGCGTGCAGATCGCGCTCCTGGTCTCCCAGATGAACGTGAACAGTTCCTTTTTCGATATACACAAGTTCATCCTGCCCGAGGTGTTTGTGCGTTGGAATTTCGTCTCCGGGAGCCATGTCCTCGGTGCCCATAACAAGGTGCTGAGAACCATTGTTTTTCGGGCTGACTTTCAGTATGAAGTCCCCAGGAGGAGGTTCTCGCCAAATCCGCCGCTCACCCTCATTTTTCTCCAGCAGGAGTGGTTTTGGGGCGGCCTGGGACGTGGTTGCCAAACTAGATTGTGCCGATCGAGTTTGCAAGATGCAAACCGCAACGAGCATCACAGCTATTGTCGCAAACGTTGTTCTAACTGAATTTGAGTTCACAGCGCATTCCCCTTTCGTGCGTAGCGTGCCTGATAATAGCACTCCGATAGTTCACCACTCTCGTGAAGACTCACACCATCGGTGTATCGCCACTGTTGCTGGAAAGACTGGGTCGGAAATTGAACCCGAGGGACGGCTATCCAGAAACTATGTGGTCGATGGGCTCTGAACCCTGAGGAGTGGGTGAAGCCGCGAACTGATCGATTCCCAACCCTTAGTTCAAGGATTATCAATTCGGATGGTTGCAGGTTCGCGGAAGTAATTGAAAGAAAAGGAATTTTGGTTGCGGGGGTTGGATTTGAACCAACGACCTCCGGGTTATGAGAATTAAAGTCTAGTTCTAGGCCCGTTGACGGTGCGCGACTTACAGGCCGAAAGCAGCCCAAAATGCCAGCCCGAGGGGGTTTTGGACGTGATTTCGGACGCGAGCGGACGCGAATTTCTCGCCCCCGGTTATGGCGTCTCCTTCAAGACGTTCGTAAATGTAAATATGAACCCCGGTGCAGTCATTGATCCCTCCTCTGTTATGCTTTCCTCCTCGATATAGTCCATATCTCTGGAAGCGAATCTGCCACTGAAAGTCACCTTATCGCCCACGGCGAGGTCGGCCACTTGGTTGTAGAGCGGTGACCCCGTTGCGATAAGGGTGTTGTCGCCTATATCGGACAGACTGTTATTCATTGTTTCCACTTCGATCTCAACACTGCCCGGAAGCTTCACAGATAGAACACCAAGGCCGTCAGAAGTGGTGTGCATTGCCGAGACTTGTCCGACCCAATCGTCAACGAAGCGGCTGCGCAGAATCTGCGCGATTGCTTCGCCTCTTTCCTTGCGGATAGTAGATTTCTGAAATTCATTCGATGCTTCTTCATAGCCCATCGCAAAGCGGGTGATCATAGCGGTGAATTCACTTTCATCACTTGGCATCGTTTGTTCCACTGTTGGCGGGCTGACAGTGTTCGACTGAGAAGTGTTCTGCTCCGTATCCGACTTACAACAATAGGCAATAGCAGGCTGTTGGCTATCGTTATCTGTATCTTTATTCGCGAAGGCTCTGTACAGCACTAGAAACGCAATAAAAACGGCTAGGCAGTACACCACCGCCCGCTTGAGCCCAGGTCGCGCGTGTCTTGGTTGAAATTCCGCCCCGTTCGAAGCTAGACTCGCCCCGCAGCGTTTGCAGAACCTCTGCGCTTCACCGACTTCCGCACCACACATTTGGCAAAACATGGGGTTTCTGGCTTCTTCATACTACAACCTTCCGCCCGTTGCAATGATCGTGCATCAAATAGCCCATTACTAGGGCGTGTCCAAAGGTTCCGTCACTGCGGTAACTACGTCTCGGAGTTCCACGCCGATGAAATCTACGAATCCTCGCCCGGCCGATCCGCCGCGCTGCGTTTATCACGCTGCCGTTGCGATGTTGCTACTCGCCGAGCAGTCTCCCAAGACGCGGTTCCATTATCAAAAAAAGCCCGTAGCCGATCCGTTCTGGCGCTATCGATGCCGGGTGCCCGGATGCCGATTCGTTTTGCAGATCGAGAAGCCCGGTCCCGCCCGAGAACAGCCACAGCCGACAGCATCGGCAGCAAGGGAACCCTACCGCACGTGGTACGGGCTGGCCGCTGAAACGGGATTGCGAGCGGGTGAGTTGTGTGGGCTGACCGTGGATGACCTAGACCTAGAACGCGGCATTCTTCAGGTACGGCAGAGCGCGTGGCGCGGAATACTCGGTGACCCGAAGACAAACGATTCGATTCGGGTTGTCGAGCTATCGCCGCAGGCGTGCGGGCGTCTGAAGGCGTTCCTAAAGTCATGGCATCCGAACGCACGGCGTCTCCTCTTCCCAACGCGGACGGGGACGCCGTGGGACCAGAACCTAATGCTGAGACGAAAATTCCGCCCGTTGCTTCGAGCGATTGGAATCGAAGTTCCGCGAGGCAACGAGTTTCACGCATTCCGTCACGCGAACGCAACGCTGATGAATAGCTTCGGAGCCTCACACCGCCTAAGGCAGCAACGCCTCGGCCATGCCGCCGGATCGTCGGTCACCGAAGCCATCTACACTCACGTTACCCGCGAGGACGGAAGGAGAACCGCAGCGCAACTGGGCGATGCGGTTTGGGGGATTTCGGACGCGAACGGACGCGAAAAAGGAAACGGCCTAGAGGGTGCCTCCTCTAAGCCGCTTCAAATCAACTAGAAAGTGGTTGCGGGGGTTGGATTTGAACCAACGACCTCCGGGTTATGAGCCCGACGAGCTACCAGGCTGCTCCACCCCGCGAGGGTATGTTACCACACTCGCCGAGGCACGCAACACACGCGGGTGCGGCATCGCGATTTGCGTTAAGCATCCGCCGGTCGCGGCCGCCGCAGTTGAAGTAAGCTAGTCAAATGAAAAAGAGCGCGCGTGACGGTGGCTCGGCAGGTTGTGGATTCTGCCGTGTCGTGTCGCGCGAATCGGCGGCGGCGATCGTTTTCGCAGATGCGGTCTCGCTGGCGTTTCTCGATTTTCGTCCGCTGTTTCCGGGCCACTGCCTGCTGATACCCAAGCAGCATTTCGAAACGCTGAGCGATCTTCCGAAGGAGCTAATTGGACCGCTGTTTTCGAACGCGCAGATTCTAGCCGCCGCTATTCAGCAGACGATGGAGGCAGACGGGACTTTTGTGGCGATGAACAACATCATCAGCCAGAGCGTTCCTCATTTTCACATCCATATAGTACCTCGCCGGAAAGGAGATGGGCTGCGAGGATTCTTTTGGCCGCGTCACAAGTATGCGAATGAGGAAGAAATGTCGTCGGTGCAGAAGGGTTTGATCGCGCAACTAAAGAAATAATGAAAAGTTGCGATGGCGGCGCTCCGCGGCCGCTAAGTGCAAGGCGTCGTCCTAATGGAACAATCAGCCCCAGTTGCGATCACCAGGAGCTATACGGAGTGTTTTCAAACGGCGAGATCTTGTCGGACGCGGAATGAACGTCGGTGATTCCGACGGAGCTTTGCTCGGGACTTAGAAGCAGGTCGTCGCTGGTGGTGTTCCAGTCCTTCTGGCGAGTGATGGGATCGGTGGGAACTTCGCGAATGTATCCCGCGCTGACAAGATCGTCTAGCGAACTTGGCGCTTCTTCTTTGTCGAGGGTGTACTGCTGGATGGCCTCGCGCATCGACCGGAGGTCCTGGTGCAAAGCTGCTTCGTTGGCGCGCACGATCGATTGCTCGTAGCGCCCGACGGCAATCGACGCGATGATCACAATGATCGCGATCACGACCATCAGTTCGATGAGCGTGAATCCGCCGTTCGCGGATTGCGGCGCGCGGGGCGATCTTATTCTTGGCCGGTTCATTCCAGCGACCATTTCTTTGAGAGGCCGTGTGAAACGCCGAACGAGTTGATCTCGACGGCTAAACACGCTGCCGCAAAACACGTATAGAGCCGCCGTCTTGCCCTGAGCGATTGCGAACGGTGAGGGCGGCATGCCGGGCTAAAGCCCGGCGCTACATCGGCCGATTCGTGAGTTGCGAGTAACACCATCACCAATCGGAATAATTCGTCCCGTTCAGAGCGGCCCCGGTGGATTTCGTGTAGACGTCAAACACGTCCTGGCCGCCCCAGGCTGTCGAGTCAGGATCGTCCTGGACGGAACGCAGGCCCCAGTCCTTCGATCCGGTCATCGGGTCGACGGGTATGTTACGCAGAAAACGAACGTGCCGGTCGGAAGCTCCGGCGAGTTGTACCCCGTTCACCAGCGTATCGAGGTCGGGAGGGTAGCCCTCCGTGCCGGCCTGAACCTGGATGAGATTCTTGTCCGCCGCGTCTTTGTAGCGGTCGATCGCATCGCGCATCTCGCGAAGATCGTAGTGCAGCGCGGCCTCTTTCCTGCGTTTCAATGTGACGCGCGCCAGCGGCATCGCCGCCGTCGCCAGCACCACGAGAATCGCGATGGCAATGATTAATTCAAGAAGCGTCGTGCCCGCGGAGGTGGCGCGGGCCTTTCTTCCGCGGGACGTTGTGGCTACCGGATTCCCAGCGGATGGGACGCGGAAATTTCGATCGCGATGGGTCCGGATCATATCAGCTCACTGCACCTGGATCGTGGCAACTCCGGAGACCATGGGAATGGTTTGCTGTTGCGAGTTGTGCGCGTTCACCTGAAGGATCTCGAGTTGTGTATTACCCGGCGCAACGCCGCGGACAACCAGCCCCAGCAGCGTGCCGGTTCCGCTGACGCCCGGAGTATTCGGCTGGCGCGTGGCGGAGACGATCACTTCGCCGCGCTGCGCGTCAATCCTCTGCACGATGGCCACTTCCTGCGTCCCGCCGGAGAGGAATCCTCCATTGCGCACGTCCTCCACCTGAATGACGGCCGGGTTGTAATGAATCATGAGCGGAATGGAGTAGAGGTCTTTTACGTTTGCCACGGAGAGTCCCAAAGTCACCGTATCGCCGGCCTTCACGGTGGCGGATGCGGGATTGAACAGCAATTGCGCTGCCGCCGCGCCATTCGGGGGTGCGCTTGGCGCAGAAGCGCCCGGCGCGGGGATTACTGGCTGCGCCTGCGGTTGCGGAGCGGTCGTCTCGGTCTGTTCATCCTCGCGATAAACTCGCACATTCGATTCGGAACCCGCGGCCAGCGAGCGGAGATTGTCGGCGGTGATCCCAGGCATGCGAAGGATGTGCGGCGTGAGAACGATCAGCACTTCGTTGTCGACATCCTCCTTTCTGTTATCCGAGAACATGTACCGGAAGATCGGCACTTCGCCCAGACCGGGAATGCCATTCACGTCCTTGGTGTAATCGTGCTCGATGAGGCCGCCCAGAATGCTGACTTCGCCGTCTTTTAATCGCACATCGTGCTCGATTTTGCGCTGGCTGATGATGGGCTGATTGATGCCGCCAAGCGACACATCGCCGTTTTCGGCGGAGATGTCCACGGTGAGTTTCATGCTGACGTCGCCGTCGGGATGCACGCGGGGCGTAACCTCGATATTCACGCCTGTATCGATGTACTGGAACTGCGTGTTGACTAGGGGGTTCACCACTCCAGCGCCCCCGCCCACGCCAACACCCACGCCCGCCTGGAAACTGCCGGTCGCGATCGGAATGCGGTTGCCGATTTTCAGCGTGGCTTTCTCGCCATCGCTGACGCGAATCTCGGGATCCTGAATCGTGCGGGTGTTGTTGTCCGTCAGGATGGCGTTGGCCACGGCGCCGGGCAAGGTGAGGCTGTAATCGGCGGAACTAAGGCGATGCAAGTTCTGCAGAGTGATTTGCGGGATCGTCGTTGCAGTCGTCGTGCCGGCATTATTAGGGTTGCTCGTATTGTTGTTCGCGCCGTTGGGCTGGACGCTGGTTCGTGGATCGAAAGCCAGCGCGACGCTCTGTCCGGGAAGGATTCCCAAGTCGCGCAGCCGGTCACGATTCACGGTCAACACCTGCACGTGAATCAGCACTTCGGGCTTGGCGCGGTCGAGATCGCGAATGATTTTCGCCGCAAGCGCGAGCTTGTCGGGAGTCTCGCGGATCACAATGGCATTCTGTGCGTTCACAGCCTGGATGCGGTGCAGATCGAGAAGCTGGCGAAGGCCGGTGACGATCTCCGTCAGATCCTGTGGCGAGATCGTATTCGAGAGGTAAAAGGTCCTCACTTCTTCGTCTTCGAGGTCTTTGCGCTTTTGCGGATTGTCGGGCGCGACGAAAATCACGCTCGGGGTCAGCGGTTTCCAGAACGCCTTGCTTTCAAGCGCCACGGCGTCAAGGGCTTGCTCGAGCGTCACGTTGGGAAGCTCGGCCGTTATTCTCCTCGAGCTGAAATCCGGGTCAAACACTACGCTGAGCCCCGCGAGCTTCGCGATTGTTTCAAAGACCACGCGGGCGTCATTGGTCATTTTCAGATTGATCGGCTCGCGCGATAACGGCTTGAGTTCGGGTGGAGCGGCCAGCAGGTCTTCGTCGGGTTCAGGAGTTGGATTGACGGTCTTTCCGCTGGCCGAAGCTTGCTGGGCCGCGATCCGTTGCATCGTTTGGCTGATTTCCTGGTCTGCGACCACGCTTGACGGATCGATGCCCTTGGCCTTTTCAAACTCGCCCAAGGCAAGCTGCAGGTCGCCTGTTTTCAGCGCCTTCTGGCCTTGCTCCACATGGTACTGGCCCGCCTCGAAGTGCATGCGGGTGGCTCGCAACTTGTACTCGGCATTGGTGGGATTGGCGCGGAGAGCTCGCTCGTAGTGGACGAGCGCGGTGTCGTAGTCGCTGACGGCTTCGGCCTTCCGGCCGGCGTCGTAGTCCTGATTCGACTTGGGGCAGCCGGCGAGCAGGATAGCGGCAAACGCCAAGAACGACAAAAGCAATGTGCGGCGCAAACAGACCCTCCGCAGGGGTTTAGGTGAACTCACGAAGTCTAGCACCCGAGGTACGATGCGGCAAGGAAACACCCGCGTTGCCGCGACATTGAGGTTAACACCTGATCCGAGGATCGGTTGCTACATCCAATGGGAAGCCCGCCGCAAAGGCAGCGAAGTCATTCGCGGCGCCTTTTCAAGACGAATAGCTGCGGTGCCTATCGCAGGCTGCCCACGGCACTCAGAGCAGCGCTGGGCGACATCCCTGCCATCCGCTTAGTCACCCATTCGGAAGCTTGCCGCGCCGCCAGCACAGCGGAGCCGCAATCGGAAACGGGGCCTACGGAGTCCGTGTTAGCGAAGAAAACGCGGTCGAGAGGCGCTCGGGCCGCGGGAATCGTCTTTGTAAACGTGCCCGGGGTGGGGAGGTACATCGGATGGCCTCGGCGGTAGAAATGGATCTCAACCGGCTCGATACCGTCGAACTCGGGCAGCAGCTTCTGAAAATCGCGAAGCACGTTTGCGGCGACTATTCGGCAGCCGGAAACTTCGAGCATCCGATTGCGCTGTGATTCAGGAAGCGGCGTATAGAACGAAAGAATATTGCTCTTGGACTTGTATCCCGGCTGCGCATGCAGCACCCAATCCGCAACGATGAAGTCCGTAAACGTGTTTCCTGGGCACCACGTGTCGTACGCGCGGGTGTACACCGGCTTGTCAAAGATCATATTCACGACCGGGTAGGGGCAGTAGCGGAAGGACATCATGGCGTCGCTTTGCGCGTCGGGCAGGCCGGAGACGATGCGCGCGGTAATGAATTTGGGCGTCGCCATCACAACGAATTTCGCGGCCACGGCTTGCAGCTTCCCATCGCGCACGTAGGTGACATGCACGCCGTCTTTCTGCGGCTCAACGGCGACGATTGCCGCCCCTGCCAACATCCGCTCGCCGTATTTCGGCTGCAAGGTTTCCGCCAGCCGATGCGAAATCGCGCCGTTTCCTCCCGGGAGCGTTACACGCGTGTCGTCTCGCCCCTCGGTTGCCTGCGAATGAAAATCCGAGATGGCGACGAGGGCGGACGTGTCGTCGGATTTCGCGCCCCAGTTGGAGAGGCCGTAAGCGTCCCACCATTGCTTAATTTCCGGGGCATAGTTTGTCAGGTAGTGACCGAGAGACTGGTTGTCGTATTGCGCCGGATTTTTCGTAACATCGATGGCCAGCATGTCCTTGCGAAATTTCTTGAAGCTGTCGCGAACGCTTACGGGATAAGGGAGATTGTCGAGTCCCGCGCCCCAGGTGTCCGCCACCCATTTGCCGTTTACGATTGTTGGGTCCGGTAAATTGACCGGGAGGAGCGTCGTGCCGAGTTCGCGCATCAATTGATCCGCATCGCCGCCCTTTTCGGCATAGGCCGAGCCGGTCGCGAAGGCTTGGCCTTCATATTCCTCGAGGTACGCGTTGCCGCCCCAATGCGGCTCTTTTTCGAGGAGAAGGAAGTCATGCTGGCGCAGGAAATAGGCGGCGCTCAATCCGCTGATCCCGCCTCCGACGATCGCAACATCGTAGCGTTTCGATACCGGCGGCCGTGGGAAGCTGTGGCCGTCGCGAACCTGATGGCACACCTCATAGTGATCCCCGTCCACCTGCGCCACCGGAGAATCGGTTGCCGCAAGGAGCGATAAATCCACGGGACAGCCAGCCGCCACCGACCCCGCGACGATAAACTTTATGAAGTCCCTTCGATTCGAGCTCATAATGCCTCCCCGGTAAGTGTCGAAGAAAGCGCCGCGCCGGACTCCTCCGCTCGTTGTCCGCGCGTGCGAAGCCGGTACCAAATTAAAATCATGCTGATGGAAAACAAGAGAATCAAAGTGGAAATCGCGTTGATCTCGGGCGTGATGCCGCGGCGGAGCCGCGCCCAGATTTCAAGCGGCAGAGTGTTGTCGCGGCCGATCAGGAAGAAGCTGACGGCGATTTCGTCGAGCGAGAGAGTGAAGATCAGCAGCGCCGCGGCAATCAGCGAAACGCGCAGGTTCGGCAGCGTGACTCGCCAGAAAGTCTTCCAATGATTCGCGCCGAGATCGAGCGAAGCTTCTTCCTGCGCGCGCTGGAAGTTCTGCAATCCCGCAAATAATTCGGTGGTAGCGACGGAAATCAGCGCGCTGCCGTGGCCGATGGTGATGGTGACAAGGCTGAGCTTTACTTGCGCGGCGACGAAGAGCATCAGCAGCGAAAGGCCAGTGATCACTCCCGGAAGGATCAGCGGCAGGAGCACAAGCCGGCGGAAGAGCGGCTTGCCCGGGAAGTTTGTGCGGTCGAGCGCGAGCGCTGCCGGAAATCCGAGACCGAGCGATATCGCGACGGCCACAACCGCGACGATCAAGCTGTTCAACACGGAATCCCACAACGCGGCGTCGCCGAAAAGCTGGCGATACCACACGAGGGTCCAGCCCGCTGGAGGGAAGCCTCCCACGCCGCTGCCGTTGAACGAATACACGACCAGTACGACGATCGGTAGATACAGGAACGCATATACGAGCAGAGCGTAGGTTTTCAACAACGGAGCGCGTCCGGATTGGAAGCCACCGTTCATGAGAACGAAAACTTTCTTTCGATGCGCTCGGTAAGCGAGAGCAGCAGCACAACGAAAACCAGCATGCACAAGGATATGGCAGCGCCGAGCGGCCAGTTGTAAGCGGCTCCGAACAGGCTGACGACGATATTCGAAATCATGATGCCGCTTGCTCCGCCGACGAGAAGCGGCGCGAGGAAGTCGCCGAGCGAGAGCACGAACGCAAACGTCGCGCCGGCAACCACGCCCGGTATCGAGAGCGGCAGAATCACGCGAACGAACGTCTTCCAGGGCGACGCGCCGAGATCGTGCGACGCTTCGACCAGGTTTCGCGGGACGTGCTCGAGCGAGGCATAAATCGGCAGAAACGTGAAGGGCGTGTAGATGTGCGTCAGCGTCAGGATTACGGCGAACGGGCTGTAGAGGAAAAATTCCACTGGGTGCCGCGTGATGTGCAGGTATTGCAGGAATCCATTCAACACGCCGTCGCTGCCGAGGATCGTCTTCCACGCGTAGCCACGAACCAGGTAGCTTGCCCACAGCGGAACGATCGCAAGCTGGTAAAGCAATTCCTTGCGTTTTGTTGCGTGAAACGACAGGTAGTAGGCGAGGGGATAGCCGAGCAGGAGTGCGAACACCGTCACGGCGCCGGCGATGCGCATCGAGCGCAGTAGGACCGTGACGTACAGAGGATTGCGAATCAGCTCGAGATAATTCTGAAGATTCCAACTGTGGATGATTATCTGCAGCGACGATACGGACCAGAAGCTGTAACAAAACAGCATGGCGTACGGAACGAGCAGGAAAACGATCACCCATATCAACGGCGGAATCGTCACGCCCGCCTTGTACGTCCGCGAGTACATCGTCACTGTCCGCCTTCGTCGCGCAGTTCAACGGCATCGCTCGCGGTAAATTCAAACTGATGCTCGCCGGCCAGTGGACCGGGATTCGGTACGCGCGCTCGCAAGATTTGCGAGCCGCCGCAATCGATCTCGAGAACGTCCATCGCGCCGCCGAACGTCTGGCTCACGATTCGCCCCCGAAAACGAGATACAGCATCATCCGACCGATTACCTGCCACGGTTTGCGTGGGAAGCCGAATGCACTCGGGCCGAAGCGAATACGTCGCGCGGCCGGATGCCGCGCACGAGCGCCAGCGGAGAGCGCCTGCCGTCGCGATCCCGTTTTGCAGGCCCGCGTACAGCAAATTCGTTTGCCCGATGAATTGCGCGGCGTAAGCAGTTGCGGGACGACCGTAGATTTCGCGCGGCGCTGCTACCTGTTCGAGCGCGCCTGCGCGCAACAGCGCGATTCGGTCAGAGAGCGCCATCGCTTCTTCCTGATCGTGAGTGACGAAGACGAACGTAATGCCTACCTCGCGCTGAAGCGATTTCAATTCGACCTGCATCTGCCGCCGCAGATTCGCATCGAGAGCCGAGAGTGGTTCGTCGAGCAGAAGCACCGTCGGACGATTCACGAGGGCCCGCGCCAGCGCTACGCGCTGCTGCTGCCCGCCGCTCAGCCGGGACGGAGCGGCCATCGCGTATTCGCTCATTTTGACCATCGCGAGCGCGCTCGTTACGCGGTCTCCGATTTCGCCTTTGGCGACATTCTTCGCATGGAGTCCGTAGGCTACGTTTTCATACACGGACAGATGAGGGAAAATGGCGTAACTCTGGAAAACGGTGTTTACCTGCCGGCGATATGCCGGAACGGCGTCGAGCCGCTCGCCAGCCATCCAGATTTCCCCGGAATCCAGTTGCTCGAATCCGGAAATGAGGCGCAGTAGCGTGGTTTTTCCAGAACCGCTTTCGCCAAGAATGGTCAAAAATTCGCCGCCGGCAACTTCCAGGGAAATGCCTCGCAGAACACTGCGATTGCCGAAGCTCTTGACGACGTTTCGGATGGAGAGAAGTGAAGATGAGCCAGGAGAAGAAGGAGAAAGCGGCCGATCGGCGCCGCGCGTGAAAGCGACGCTCACAGCGTGAGACCTTCATAATACCGCCGCGCGACATTATCGCGCACAAGGTGCTCGCGGAAGTGCGCCGTCCCCCGGCCGGAAGCAACTCTGGGCCTCACTGTGCGGCCTTCACCTCGTTCCAGATTTCATTGTACTTTTCGCGTCGCGGAACCTGCTGCCAGAAATAGATGCGCGTCATGTAATCGTTCACGTTATCGAGATGCAAAGCCTTTCGCTGGTCTTCGGTCATATATTGGCCGGCTTGCGGGTTTGCGGGATCGTAACCAGTGACATCGGAAACCATCTTCTGCGTCTTGGCCTCAATCATGTATTCGAGGAACTGAGTCGCGAGCTGTTTGTGTTCGCTGGCTGAAGTGATCATCAGATGATCGATCCAACCGGTGGTGTTTTCTTTCGGGATGGTTTCGCCGATGGGAAAGTGTACTTTGCGCAACTGATTGGTCATCAGCGGCCAACCCATCGCAGCGACGATCTCGCGGTTTTCGAAAAGATTAGTCAATTCGCCGCCGGTGGTCCAAATCTTGCGGATGTTTGGCTTCAGTTGGATCAGTTTTTTCTTCACGTTATCGAGTTCCGCGTCGCTCAAGTTGTAGAGGTGGCTTGGGTCGGGCTTGTCGTAGCCGAGAACCTGCGCGGCCATGTAGATCGTCGAAAGCTCGTCCCAAACCGAAATTTTGCTTTTCAATTTTGGGTCCCAAAGCACCGACCAGCTATCGGGCGCTTTGGGAAATGCCGTGGTGTCGTACAAAAGCGGGTTTGGTCCCCACGTAAATGGCACGCCGTAAACTTGTCCATTGACGCGAACCAGCGGCATGGATCGAAGCCGTTCGGAAAGCTGGGAGTATGAGGGGATCTTCGAAAGATCGAGCGGCGCGGCGAGGCCGGATGACGCGATCATCGTGGCTACGTCGCTCGAAGGAGAAATCACGTCGTAATTGCTGGCGCTTCCACCCCGCAATTTCGCCACGAGTTCATCGCTCGATCCCATGTAGGCTGCGCTGACCTTGCAGTTGTGGGACTTTTCGAACGCCTGCAAGAACGAAGGGTCGGCATATCCTTCCCACACGAGCAGGCTCAGCGTGGGCGTTCTTTTTCCGCAGCCTGCAAACATCAGCGCAGCAAAGAGGGCGACTGCAAACGTGGAGGAGATTGTTTTCATGATTGGAATTCTATCCTCATTTGCCTTTTCCGGTTTCAAACGGCAGTCGCGCACTGCTTTCGTTAGCGTTTGCCGCGTCATATGGGCTGGCGTTCCGCCGGATCGGCGCTCCCTGGCTTCGGCCCCGCTCTCACCTTTTAAAAGGTCGGCGGCGTGTTGATCCACAAAACGACTGTTTCTTTCTTTCCGGGATTCTTCCATCGATGCTCGGTGTTGCTCTCGAAGTAGAAGCTGTCTCCTTGCTTCAGAAGCTGTGGCTCCGCGCCATCGAGTTCGATTTCAAGATCGCCCTGAAGGATGTACAGGAATTCCTCACCCTCGTGCGCGTAGGATTCGCCGCTGCCGGCTGATGGCGCAACACGAAAAAGATGCGGTTCCATCACCGTGTTTCCCCACGACAATAGCTCCATGCGAACTCCATGGCCTGCTTCGAGCACTTTGCGATCCGCGGGGCGCACGATCCCAGGATTTACTTCCGCGGGGTCGAAGAGCGAAAGAATATTCACTTTGTAGAATCGCGCCAGTCGCCGCAGTGTAGCGACGGATGCCGTCATCTGGCCGCGCTCGACGGCGCTCAAAAATCCCACGGATACATTCGCTGCCTTGGCCACGCGAGCCAGCGAGTAACCGCCCTTGGCGCGCAAGCGCCGCAGGTGGACTCCGACGGGCCTGGTTTTCGACCGGGCATTTTTCGCAGGGAGGACGCCTTGCGTCTTGAGCAGGTGAACGATGGCCGGCGCGTTCATGCCGCGCGTCCGGTGCAGATACTGCGCGCGTTTGAGGACTCGGACGTCCGCGTGAGTGTACACGCGATAGCGGCTGGTTGTGCGGCCCGGCGCGATCAGTCCAAGATTCTCCCACGCGCGAAGCTTCGACGGCGACACACCGACGAGGTGAGCCACATCGCTGATGCGAAGATAGCCACGCGTTCGGCGGTTTTTGGCGGCCGGCCCCCGGACAGGTCGCAAATTAGTTTCCCCTTGACAACCCCATGGGCATTCTTCTAACGTTCGCGAATTATAGTAAGGTTTTCGCGCCGCGCAACCGAAAAGTTTGGGGAGCGTCTGGGTGGGACGCAGGCTTGCCAAAGGAGAGTTCATGAAAGCGAAAAGGTGGGGCTGGGTGTGTCTTTTTGCGTTTGTGCTCGCGTTTTGCGGCGGGTCCGCCTGGGCGCAGACCAACGGCGAAATTCGCGGCAGCGTGACCGACCCATCGGGCGGAAGTGTTCCTGGCGCGACTGTCACTGCAACGCTGAACGCGACGGGTGCGGTTCGAACGGTTACGTCCGACAAAGACGGGGCGTTTGATATTCCGGCGCTTCCGATTGGGACCTATACCGTGGCCGCCGAAGCGCAAGGTTTCAAGAGATACGTCGCTAAGGACATTAGCGTCGCCATCGGCCACGTCGCTGATATCACCCTCGCACTTCAAGTTGGCGGAAGAACGGAGACAGTCACGGTCGAAGCGGATGCAGTGCAAGTCGAGACTACCAGCACCCAGCTCGGCGGCGTGATGACGGAGCAGTCCGTGCGAGAATTACCACTCGCCACGCGCAACACATACCAATTGCTACAGCTGCAGCCGGGCGTGCAGTCTCAGCTTGGAGCTGATCTCTTCTTTGGTAGCGATAATCCGGGCGTGGTTTCCGTGAATGGAGGTCGTGGCCGGTCGAACAACTACATGGTGAATGGGGGCGATGGCAACGATATTTTCGTTAACGGCCCTGCCATTCAGCCATCTCCGGACGCCGTGCAAGAGTTCCGAGTTCTTACCAACACATTCGATGCGGAGTATGGCCGAAATTCGGGTTCGGTGGTCAACGTGGTCACAAAATCGGGCACCAACCAGGTGCACGGCGATTTTTACGAATTCATCCGAAATAAGGTTCTTAACACCAGGGGCTATTTTGATTCGGCTGTAGCGCCCTACAGACAAAATCAGTTTGGCGCCACCCTTGGCGGGCCAATCAAGAAAGATCGCACATTCATTTTTGGATCCTACGAGGGAGATCGTCTGGCGCGCGGCATCTCCTCCGGGACTGTCCAACTCCCAACGGCTGCCGAGGCTGCTGGCGATTTTTCGGAGGGTGGGCAGGCGGCTGCGTTTGGAGGAGGTATTTCAGACGCAACCTTTGCAAGTGCGCTTCAGGCCCGTGCGGGATGTCAGTCTGCAATCACGTCCGAAGGCGGAGCGCCCATCGCCGTCGGCGCTACGTACGCACAACTTTTCCCGAACGAAAAGATTCCAACCCAGTGTTTTGATCCCACGGCAAACGCTCTTTATAAGCTAGACGTTGCGCCCACGGGCACGGGCACTGTCTCCACGATTCCGGCCAGAACCGATCGAGGCGATCAATTTACCGTTCGCTTCGATCACAAGATCACAGGCTCCCAGCAGTTTAGCGCGTATTACTATTTTGATGACGACCACAGGGTTGAGCCATTTGCCTTCTTTCAAGCGGCCGGAGCCAACGTCCCCGGGTTCGGAGCGGTTTTTGGCACGCGCGCTCAGCAATGGAACCTCAGCCACACCTGGACCATCGGCTCGACGGCGGTAAACGAGTTTCACTTTAATTACTTCCGAGAAGGACAGAAATTGCTCGATCACCCGGTGAATACTCTGCAGAGCGTTCACGATTCTTGCGGCTCGTTAGTTCCTGCTTCTAATTGTTTCGCGGATCCCACGCAACCGGCCAGCGCCGGTATCACCACGAATCTTCCGGGTCACGTTGGCGTGCCATTCATTAGCGTCAATGGAGGATTTGCCATCGGGAACAACAGCGAAGGTGAACTCCCACAGGTGGGAAACACCTTTCAATGGACGGACACTTACACCAAGACGTTTGGTCGGCACACGGTGAAGTTCGGCGGCGACGTCCGGCGGCAACGCTTCGACCAGTTTCTATTTTTTGACGTGAACGGCTCGCTCAGCGTCACGAATGACCCCAACGCGGATCAGATCGGTTTCTCGGATGTCAACGGTAACAACAGCTTTGCGGCCTACCCAAATTATTTTCTCGGTGCTGCCAACGGGTATGTGCAGGGCGCGGCACAAGCTGAAGATCTGCGGAATACCGCCTTGTATCTTTTCGTTCAAGATAGTTTCAAGCTGAAGCCCAACCTAACTCTTAACTATGGCCTGCGCTGGGAACTGAATACTCCCTACTACGATACCGGGAATAGGTTACAAACTTTTCGGCCGGGGCAAGTCGAAACCCAGTATCCGTGCTGGCTGTCCCAGGAGAATGCGGCGGCGCTCGGCTTGGCTGCGGGCGATTGCAGCCAGGGCAGCGGAGCCAACAATGCCGTTTTCCCGCTCGGTCTTGTTTTCCCGGGTGATAAGGGGGTTCAACGAGGTCTTACTTCGACTTACTACAAAGCGTTTGCTCCGAGAATTGGACTGGCGTGGAGTCCCGGCTGGACCGAAGGCTGGCTCGCGAAATTGACGGGCGGCCCGGGCAAATCCAGCATTCGAGCGGGATACGGCATCTTCTACAACCCGATCGAGCAGCTCGTGCTCGAACAATTCAGCGCTGAACCTCCCTTCGGCGGCAGTACGGCGCTCTCGAACGTTTTATTCAACACGCCCTTTCTCACGCAAAGTGGAACTCTGAATCCGAATCCCTTCAGCGGTATTATTAATCAGACGCCCCAGACTCCTTGCGCCGTTGACACGCCTGGCGGCCCGAACGGTTGCGTCGACTGGTCGTCCTTCCGCCCAATTTTGCCATTCGGTGAATTCCAGCCCAATCTGAAGTCGCAATACTCCGAGCAGTACAACCTCACGATTGAGCGGCAGTTGACCAAGGACATGCTCGTCCGCATCGCTTACGTGGGCACGCAATCGCATCACCTGCTCGCCTCGCACGACATCAACTTTGGCAACGCGCAGAGCTGCTTGGAAATCTCGCAAATCGCGGCGAACGACCCATCAGGAAATAGCGTGTTGAGCGGACCGGGCGGAGCGCCCGGCAACACATGCGGTCCGTTTGGCTCAGACGTGGAATATTTTATCGCCCCAGGCGTTGTGATCCCGTCATTTACCCCGCCGACGCAGCCCTTCAAGGTCCCAGCCACTACTTGCACCGGTTTGCCCCTGCCGTACAACGCGGGAAGCGGCGGCACTTGTCTTCCGGCAGGCTCGGTGGTTCCTGCTGGCGGCATAACTCTCATTGGCTTGCGTCCGTTCTCTTCGCCCAATTGCCAGCCGTTTAGCGGCGTTGGTTGTCCGTCTGATGGCGTGCCCGTATTCAGCAATATCTTTGCCGAAGATACGATCGCTAATTCGGACTACAACGCATTGCAAGTGTCCGTGGAAAAGAGCTATTCCCATGGCCTGCTCTTCCAGGCGTCTTACACCTTCAGCAAAGCTATCGACCAGGGCGCGTCATTCGAGAACGAACTGAACCCCCTCAACTTCAACGCTACTAGGGGGCTGTCTCTCTTGGATGCCAAGCACCGATTCGTGTTCAGCCCTGTTTGGGAACTGCCTGTGCCTAAGTACGACGGCTTCAAAGGGAAGGCTTTGGATGGATGGGGAGCCTCGGCCATCATCACCTATCAGACAGGCTTCCCGATTCGAGTTTCGGATGGAAATGACGCCGAGCTGCAAAGCAGCTTCTTCTTTGAAGATGCCAACACTCCGCAGGCGACCGGCCCGATCCAGTTTGTAAATCCCAAGACCCAACCGCTGAACAACCTGTTTTTGACTGGCAACATCAACGATCCCGCGCCCGGCGGCTTCGGTAATATGCCGCACGCCTTCTGCTGCGGCTCGGCCATCAGTAACACCGACCTGGTGATAAACAAGAAGACTTCGATCAACGAACGATGGAACACTGAATTTCGGGCTGAATTTTTCAACGCGTTTAACCATACACAGTTCGCGAATCCAGACGGGAATTTCAGTGATTCCACATTTGGCCAGATTCTGAATATTCGCGAAGACCCCCGCGTACTTCAGTTCGCCTTGAAGTTCCTATTTTGAAGCGGCCGGTCCGAGGCAAATCCGAGGTGGGTAGCGTCTGTGCATTGTCGGCTCGGAGAAGATCGAGAAACGTTATGAGAGCAGTTGGATCCATCAGCAGTCACGCTCGCCTACCTTGCTGGGCATGCGCTATTTCGGACGCCGAAGTCGCAAGTCCCGAGCATGGCTCGGCCACGCGCCAGGTCTACGGTCAGCCTTGGCATCGGGGCTTTTTATTCCGCCGGTGGCATTTCAGGCTCTAACTGACTTCTGCCGCAACGAACCGCGCGCTTCTCAGCCCTGGTTACTCGAGAGCCACAACACATCGCACGACGCCGTGCCGAATCGCGTCGTTATGGAGGATTTCATGCACGAAGGACTACAGAAGGAACTTGAGACTTACGAGAAGCGCACGCCGAAATCGCGCGCGGCTCTGAAAAAAGCGGCCGAGCGGCTTCCGCTGGGTGTCGCCAGCAACTATCGCGCCTACGATCCTTACCCGCTTTTCGTTCGCGACGGCAAGGGCGGCCACATCCACGACATTGACGGTAACGACTACATCGATTTTAATCTCTGCTTCGGCGCTCTCATGGCCGGCCATTGCCATCCGGCGGTCGTGAAAGCCGTGCAGGAAAAACTCAACACCGGCACGATGTTCGGCATGCCGCACGATTTGGAATGGGAACTCGCGGACGAAATTTGCAAACGATTTCCGGTTGAAATGGTGCGCTTCAGCAATAGCGGAACGGAATGCACGATGCACGCCATTCGCCTCGCTCGCGCTGCAACCGGGCGCGACCGCATCATCAAGATGGAAGGCGCGTATCACGGGCTGCACGATGCCGCGCTCGTTTCCGTGAAGCCTAAAGACAACGAATTCGGAGACGCCAATTATCCGAATTCCGTTCCCGGGGGCGCAGGCGTCCCGAAGGCCGCCCTTCAGAACACGCTGATCGCTCAATTCAACGATCCGGCTGCCGTCGAGCGTCTGTTCGCCAAATACCCGGGAGAAATCGCCGCCGTCATCGTCGAACCGATCATGATGAACGTCGGCATCCTCATGCCGGACCCTGGCTACCACCAGGCTCTTCGCGAAACCACGAAGAAGCACGGCGCGATGTTCATCTTCGATGAGGTGAAGACGGGCGCAAAGCTCGCCCGCGGCGGCGCCTGCGAATACTTCGGCGTTAAGCCGGACATCGTCTGCCTGGCAAAGTCGATCGGCGGCGGCTTCTCGCTCGCGGCGTTTGCGTCCACGCGCGCGGTGATGAACCTCATCACGGAGCATAAAGTGTTTCACGGCGGCACGTACAACACGAACCCTGTCGCCATGGCCGCGGGAATTGCCACTTTTCGCGAGGTGCTCACGCCCGCCGCTTACGAGCATGTGGGCCGGCTGAATACGAAGCTGCTCGATGGATACAATAAGACGCTCAAGAAAACGGGCCTGCAGGCATACGTCGTCGGCGCGGGTTCGAACGGTTCGCTGATGTTTTTTGACAAGCCAATTCGCAACTATCGCGACTGGCTGAAAGTCGATAGCGACCTCTGGCGGCATTACTGGTTTGCGATGGTCAATCGTGGCGTGATGGCGCAGCCTTATTGGTGGGACGAGCAGTGGACGGTTTCCGTCGCGCATACGGAAGCGGACATCGATCGCCACCTGGCGGTGTTCGATGAAATTGCACCCGCGCTCGCGCACGCCCAGAAGCAGCCGCGCGTCGCGTCGACGGTGGCGCACTAGACCACCCGGCGCTAGCGATGTCGCGCCATTTCGAGGGCTTCGCTCAGGCGGAGCGTTCGAAGTCTGCTTTGATTTTCAGGAGCTTCCTTGGCAGAACAGGCCGCGCCGCAAACCGGAACCGCTCATCTGAAGCGCGCACTTGGACGCTGGGACTTGGTCGCGCTGTTCGTCGTCGCCGTTTTCAACCTGAACGTCGTTCCCAGCATTGCCGGCAGCGGCGGCGTCACGGTCTGGCTGTGGATTATATGTATCGTGCTGTTCTTTCTGCCGCAGGGCGTCGCCGTGATTGAATTGGCGCATCGCTATCCCGGCGAAGGCGGCGTTTACCTTTGGGCCAAGGAAGTGTTTGGCGACTTTCACGGGTTCCTTTCGGGCTGGTGCTATTGGACGAACAACATGATGTACGTTCCCACAGTCATGCTGTACTTCGTGGGTGTCTCCGTCTTCGTGCTGGGGCCAGGTCACGCGTCGCTCGCGGACAATAAAATATTTACGTTGGCCGCCGCTATGGGATTGCTCGCTTTTCTCGTGGTCCTCAATATCATCGGCCTCGGCGTCGGCAAGTGGATCAACAACGTGGGAAGCATCGGCACCGGCGTTGCGGCGGTGATGCTGATTGGCCTGGGCGTCATCGTATGGCTGCATTTCGGAACGACCATCAGCGCGTCCGATTTTCGCATTCCAGCCAATCCCCGGTTCATGCTGAATGCATTTGGCGTGATTTGCTTCGCGCTCGTGGGGCTCGAGCTTGCCTCCGTGATGGGCGATGAAATCAAGGATCCGGACAAGACGCTGCCGGGCGCGGTAGCTTGGGGCGGCGTGCTTTCGGGCGTGCTGTACATTGCGGCGACGCTTACGTTGCTGCTCGCGGTCAGTCGAAAAGACATCAACGTTTTACAAGGGGTCGTCCAAGCGGTCGGTCACATGGCAGGCCGGATCGGCGTTGCCTGGATCGTTGCGCCGTTTGCTCTGATGTTGAGCATCTCGATCGCTGGGATCGGCTCCGCGTGGCTCGCAGGATCCGCGCGCATTCCGTTCGTTGCAGGACTCGATCGGTATCTGCCGGCGTGGCTCGGAAAAGTTCATCCCCGTTACGGAACGCCTTATGCCGCACTCATCGTCCATGCAATTGTGTCGGCGATTTTGGTGGTTATCAGTCTTCTTGGGTCCGGCGTGCAGGAAACGTTTCAGAGGCTTCTGTCGCTCGCTGTAGTGCTGCAACTGGTGCCGTTTCTTTACATGTTCGGCGCGATACTCAAGATCGGCTTCAGCCCCTCGGCAGGGAAGGGCCACTACAGTAGGAGCGTTCTGATTTTAGCCGGCGGGAGCGGGTTGCTCATGACTATCCTAGGCACGGTGTTCGCGTTTTCTCCGGCGCAGCAAATTACTTCGATTGCCGCGTATGAGACGTGGATGTTCGGCGGTACGGCCTTCTTCATCGGACTCGCGGCGTTTTTCTTTTTTGTGTATGGCCGGCGCAGGGTTCCTCAGCCCGCGCCCAGCCGCATATAATCGGAGCGGATGTTCTTGCGGGAGGTGTTTGTGGCCAGTGAAGCGAAGGTCAGCGTGCGCAGGTATCAGTTGTATATCAACGGCGAATGGGTGCAAAGCAGCAGCGGCCGGTTCATTCCGGTCATGGACCCTTCGACCGAAGAGATAATCGCGGAAGTTCCGGACGCCAATGAAAAGGATGTAGACCGCGCGGTGGCGGCCGCAAAGGCTGCTTTCGAGTCAGGCACGTGGCACGAAACCACGGCTCAGGATCGCGGTCGGATACTCTTCCGCCTCGCGGAGCGCGTGCGCAAGGAAGCGGGAATGCTGGCGGAACTCGAGGCCCGCAATTCTGGCAAGCCCATCGTCGAAGCGGAGTACGACATCAACGACGTCGCAACGTGCTTCGAGTATTACGGCGGCCTCGCCACGAAAGTTCTGGGGCATGTAAATCCCGTGCCGGATAACGCGCTGAGCCTTTCGCTTCGCGAACCCATCGGCGTGGCGGCGCAAATCATTCCCTGGAATTATCCGCTTCTGATGGCGGCATGGAAACTCGCGCCGGCAATCGCGGCCGGCTGCACCTGCGTCCTGAAGCCCGCCGAGCAGACGCCGCTGACGGCTCTGGAATTCGCGAATTGGTTGCCGGAGGCCGGCTTGCCGCCGGGCGTCGTGAATATCATTACCGGGTACGGAGAAAGCGCCGGCGCTCCGCTCGTATCGCATCCCGATGTAAACAAAATCGCGTTCACAGGGAGCGCCGCGGTTGGCAAGCTCATCGTGAAGGCCGCGGCCGACACGATCAAGCGAGTGACGCTTGAGCTTGGCGGTAAATCTCCCAACATCTTTTTTGCCGACGCCGATTTCGAATCGGCCATCGACGGCGCTCTATTCGGAGTGTTCATCAATCAAGGTGAAGTTTGCTCCGCGGGCAGCCGCATTCTTGTCGAGAAGCCGATCTATTCGAAGTTTGTCGAAGCCATGACGGCCAAGGCGAAAACGATCCGGCTCGGGCCGCCGCTCGAACGCGAAACGAAAATGGGTCCGCTCGTCAGCAAGGACCAATACGACCGCGTTCGTTCGTATCAGGACCTTGGGAAGAAAGAGGCCAAGGTGGCGGCCGGCGGAGGCCGCGCCGCGTCCATGACCAAGGGCTATTACGTCGAGCCGACGATTTTTTACGATGTGGACAATTCCGCCCGTATTGCGCAAGAAGAAATCTTCGGTCCCGTGGCCGCCGTGATTCCGTTTACGAACGAAGCCGAGGCGATCCGCATTGCGAATGACACTCCTTACGGCCTTGCCGCGGCGGTTTGGTCGCGCGATATTTTCAAAACCTTCCGCGTTGTGAAGGCCATCCGCGCCGGGATCGTCTGGGTAAATCACATGCAGCCCACATACGTGGAAGCGCCCTGGGGCGGCTACAAGCAATCGGGATTCGGCCGGGAGCTTGGCCCATCAGGAATCGAGGAGTACCTCGAGACCAAGCAGGTTCACATCAATCTCAACGAGCAGCCCATCGGGTGGTACTGACATGGCTACGATTCAAATCCGCACGCAGATTCCCGGGCCGAAATCGCAAGAGCTGATGCGCCGGCGGCAAGCTGCGGTGGCGAGAGGCGTGGGACACGCCACGCAGATTTTCGCGGCGCGCGCCGAAGGATCGGTTATTGAAGACGTGGACGGCAATCGTTACATCGATTTCGCCGGCGGGATCGGTGTTGAAAACGCCGGCCATCGCGCGCCCGCCGTGGTTGCGGCGATCCGCGAACAGGTGGATTCCTTCCTGCACACCTGTTTCAGCGTTGCCCCGTACGGCAAATATGTGGAGCTTGCGGAAAAGCTGAATTCGCTCACGCCCGGCGATTTCGCAAAGAAGACGATACTCGTGAATAGCGGCGCCGAGGCCATCGAAAATGCCGTCAAGATCGCTCGCTGCTACACGCATCGCCCCGCCATTCTGTGCTTCGAGGACGCGTTCCACGGCCGCACCATGCTCACGATGTCGCTGACGAGCAAGACCACGCCTTATAAGGCCGGCTTCGAGCCATTTGCGGGTGATATTTACCGCGTGCCCTATGCCTACTGCTACCGCTGTTCGTATTCCTTGAAATATCCATCGTGCGGCGTTTTTTGCGCGCATCACATCGAGGATTCCTTCCGGCGCGTTGTAGCCGCTGACGCGGTCGCCGCCGTCATCGTCGAGCCGGTTCTCGGCGAAGGTGGGTTCGTGGCTCCGCCTCCCGAATTCTTTTCGATCCTGCAGGACATTTGCCGCCGCCACAAAATCCTGCTGATCGCCGACGAGGTGCAAACAGGATTCGGTCGCACCGGCGCGCTTTTTGCGTGCGACCGTTACGGGCTCGTGCCGGACCTTCTGGTTAGCGCAAAATCGCTGGGCGCAGGTTTGCCGCTCGCCGCAGTCACCGGGCGCGCGGAAATCATGGACGCTCCCGGCGTCGGCGGACTGGGCGGCACGTATGGCGGCAACCCGGTGGCGTGCGCGGCGGCGCTTGCCGTGATCGAAGCGATGCAACGCGAAAATCTTCCGGCCCGCGCCGAAAAACTCGGCGAGCGCTTCGATACCCGTGCGCGCGAATGGAAGAAACGCTGGCCGCTGATTGGCGACGTTCGCGGCATCGGAGCGATGCGAGCTGTGGAGCTGGTTTGCTCCAGAGAAACGCGCGAGCCGGCGAAACAGGAAACCGAAGAGGTGCTGCGGCATTGTCATCAGCACGGCTTGATCGTGATCTCCGCCGGAACGTACGGCAATGTCGTCCGGCTCCTCGTCCCGCTGGTTATCTCGGATGAACAGTTCGAGGAAGGTTTGGACGTTCTCGAATCTGCGTTTGCGGCAGTAGCAGAACCGGCGGTTGAGGCTGCGTCCCGGCGCGCCTAGCGCAGCGTAAGCTCGAACGAGGAATCATGATGGCAACGCCTACCAGAACCGCGGCTAAGAATTGGGGATTCCTGCTAGATGGCGCATGGCTCACCGAGGGCGAGCCAATCGAGATTCGAGCGCCGCATGATGGCTCCGTGGTCGGCACTTCGTACAACGCAACCGCGCAGCACGCCGAAGCCGCTGTGGTCGCCGCCCAGCGCGCGTTCCAAACGACGCGCAAGATGCCGGGTTTTGAGCGCCAGCGCATTCTGCGCGCAATCTCCGAAGGTATTCGCGAGCGTCACGAGGAATTTTCGCGCCTTATGGCGCTCGAGGCAGGGAAGCCGATCAAGACCGCGCGCGCCGAAGTGGACCGTGCGGTTTTCACGTTTGCAGTGGCCGCCGAGGAGTCTGTGCGTATCGGCGGCGAATGGTTGCCTCTCGACTGGCAAGCCGCCACGGCCGGACGCGCCGGAATCGTCCGGCGGTTTCCGCTTGGCCCGATTCTCGCAATCACCCCGTTCAACTTTCCGCTGAATCTCGTCGCGCATAAGGCCGCGCCGGCGATTGCGGCGGGTTGCACTATCGTTTTAAAACCAGCGCCGCAGACGCCGCTCTCGTCGTTGATGCTCGGTGAGGTTGTCGAGAAATGCGGCTGGCCCGCAGGCGCTCTGAACATCCTGCCGCTTGCAATTCCTGACGCCGAGCGCCTCGTTCGCGACGATCGTTTGAAACTCCTCACTTTTACAGGAAGCGGCGCTGTCGGCTGGTCGCTCAAGCAAAAGGCCGGGAAGAAGAAGGTGGCGCTCGAACTGGGCGGCAACGCGGGAGTGATCGTCCATTCAGACGCCAACGTGGAAGACGCGGCCCGGCGCTGCGTTGTGGGCGGTTATTCTTACGCAGGCCAGAGCTGCATTTCCGTGCAGCGCATTTTCGTTCACCGGAGTATCGAGATGGAATTCACCGCGTTGCTTCTCGATGGCGTGAAGAAACTCAAACTTGGCGATCCGCTCGATGAATCAACCGACGTTGGCCCCATGATCGGCGAAGCAGCGGCGCGGCGAGCCGCCGAATGGATTGATGAAGCCGTGAAAGGTGGCGCGAAAATACTTGCTGGGGGGACGCGGCGAGGCTCGTTTTTGGAGCCTACCGTCATTACGCATGCGCGCCGCGAAATGAAAGTGTGCGCGGAGGAAGTGTTCGCGCCCGTGGTCGTCGTCGAACCGTATGACGATTTCAGCGATGCGATCCGCCGCGTGAATGATTCTCCCTATGGCCTGCAGGCCGGCGTGTTCACGCGCGATGTGAAGCTGCTCTTTTCGGCGTTCGAAAATCTCGAAGTGGGCGGCGTTATCGCTGGAGATATTTCGTCGTTCCGGATCGATCATATGCCGTACGGCGGCGTGAAGGAATCGGGCATGGGCCGCGAGGGACTTCGCTACGCAATCGAGGAAATGACCGAGCCGCGTATTCTCGTTCTGAACCTGCAATCGTAGCGCGCCCTCCGCGATTCGCGCCTTATCCGTCCGGCCCCAGCACTTTTCCGCGCAGCACCACGGCGTGCGACGCCTACGAGACCGTTGTTTCGTCCGTGTGTATTTCCGTTTGCGGTCGCAGCAGGGAAGCCGCCACCGTAATCGCCAGAATTGCTGCAACGATCCCCAGCGACGCCAAGTCCGACATATGCAGCCAGTTCGATCCGATCATTTTTAAACCCATCATCAAGAGAACCGCGGCAAGCCCCTGGCGAAGGTAGCGCAGTCGAGGAAGCACGCCTGCGAGAGCGAAGTAAAGCGCGCGAAGCCCCAGGATGGCGAAGGCATTCGAAGCATACACAATGAACGTGTCGCGCGATATGGCCAGCACGGCGGGCACCGAATCCATCGCAAACACGATGTCCATGACCTCGATAGCCAGCAGAGCGATGAGCAGCGGGGTAGCCATTCGGCGCCCGTTTTGCTTAGTCCAGAAGTGCGTCGTGTCAGATTCGTGTGCGACCGGGATAATCCGGCTGGTCCATCTGACGATCCAGTGAACGTCGCGTCGCGGCCCGGACTTCCTGGGGCGGAGCAGGCGAGCGCCCGTGAAGAAGAGAATTCCGCCGAAAATGTAAAGTACGGGGTGAAAAGCAGCAAGCAATTCGACGCCGGCGAATATAAACAGGGCGCGCATCACCAGAGCTCCCAGCACGCCCCAGTAAAGAACTTTATGCTGGGCCTTCGCGGGAACCTGGAACGCATGAAAAATCAGCAGGAAAACCAGAATGTTGTCTACGCTGAGGGACTTCTCCACCAAATAGGCCGTGAGAAATTGAATCGCGTGCGCCGAGCCATGCGAAAAATAAATCCATAGGCAGAACAGCAGGCTGACGCCAATCCAGCCGCCGCCTTCGATCAACGCCTCTTTGACCTTGACCTCGTGCGCTTTGCGGTGGAGCACGCCAAGATCGATCGCCAGGAGCGCGACTATCAGCGCTCCAAATATCAGCCATTCATGGATGGGTGCGCTGGTCATCAAGTATGCGCGACGCGCAATTTGTACAGTCTACTTTAAGCCGGTTGCAGGTTCTTCAAGTTCCACTCACGCTGTCAGTTAACAGTTGCAGCCAGCGGACGGATACCGGATAATCCCCGAGACCGGTTTTGCCGTTTTGGGCCTCGTTAGCGTCCGTTGCAATGAATTGCCCTCAATGTAGCGTCGAAAATTCGGATTTCGCGGAATCGTGCGTCCGCTGCGGCACGCCCATGCCCGTGGGCGATGCTGAAACTTTGCAACTCGCCGATCCTACCGTTATCGCGCCCGGCAGCGATTTTGGCCCCAGGTATCATATCGAAGCGGTCCTCGGGCAAGGCGGGATGGGCCGCGTCTACAAAGCTCGCGACAGGGACCTCGATCGCACCGTCGCGCTCAAGGTAATCCGCCCCGGCGTGATGGCGCAATCGGACGCGCTGAAGCGCTTCAAGCAGGAGCTGATTCTCGCCAGCAAGATTTCGCACAAGAATATTCTGCGCATTCACGATCTGGGCGAAGTGAACGGCATAAAGTTCATCACCATGGCCTACGTGGACGGACAGGACTTGCAGCATGTCATCCGCGACAACCCCAAAATGCCGCTCGATCGGATGCTGAAGTTCGCGCAGCAGTTTGCCGAGGCGCTTGCGGCGGCACACTCCGAAGGCGTGATCCATCGCGACCTGAAGCCGCAAAACATTCTGGTCGCGAAGGACGATTGCATCTACGTCTCGGATTTCGGTCTCGCAAAGTCCTTCGAAGAAGACGCCGTGGGAATGACGAAGACGGGCGCGTTTATCGGCACGCCACGTTACATGTCACCCGAGCAGGTAGAAGGCAAGCCCGCCGACCAGCGCAGCGACCTTTACGCCTATGGATTGATTCTGTATGAGATGGCCGTTGGGGATGTTCCGTTCACCGGCGAGTCCATGCTCAAAGTGATGTACCAGCGGGTCCAGGAGAAACCCAAAAATCCCAAGCTGCTCAATCCCTCGCTTCCGGGCTGGCTGGTGCGCATCATCATGCGCTGCCTCGAAAAGGACCCGGCGGCTCGCTACCAGAGCGCGTATGAGATTCTTGCGGATTTGCAGGGATCGAAAGCATCTTCCTCGGCGAGCCGCACGGTCCAGATTCAAATCCCTGAATTCGCGCAGCGGCGATGGATGTGGGGAGTCGCGGCCGCGCTTGCGGCCACGATTATAGCGTTTGCGATTCCGGCCGTGCGGCACAGGATCTTGGGTGGCGCTGGCGGGAAGGCGGCGACAACCGCAGTGTCCGGCATTCCCGCGCTTTCGACTGGAAAGTTTGTGGCGATTCTGCCGTTCCGCGTGATTGGCGATACGCAATCGCTTAGCTACGTTTCGGAAGGCTTGACCGAAGCCCTTTCGGCGAAGCTATTTCAGCTCAAGGGTCTGCGGCTCGCGTCGGATTCCGCCGTTGCAAATATTTCCCAGAAGGATCCGCTCGACAAGATTGCTCGGGCGCTGGGCTCGAATCTTTTGGTGACGGGCGTGATTCAAGGCAATGCCGATAATATGTCGGTCATCGTGACGCTCGAAGACGTCGCCGACGGAAAGCGGATATGGACTCAACAGTTTTCCGGTGTTGCCAAGGACCTGCTGACGATCGAGGATCATATTTCATCGCAGCTCGTGGACGCACTCGCGATCAATCCCAGCAGTGATGAATTAGCTCGCGAATCCGCACGTCCAACGGACAACGTTGACGCTTACGATCTCTACCTGCGCGGCCGGCAGGCGCTCCGCGGGCCGCAAAGCGTGAAAAGCGCTCAAACGGCCGTGGACTATTTCGAGCAAGGCGTGAAGATCGATCCGCAATTCGCTCTTGCCTACGCCGGCCTTGCCGATGCCTCTCTGGCAATGTATCTGGAAAACAAGGACGGCTTCTGGGCCCAGAAGGCGCTGGGCGCGGCGCAGCGCGCCGAACAATTGAAAGCGAATTTACCGGAGATCCATTTCTCTCTTGGCAGCGTGTACCTGCGAACCGGCAGAACAACCGAGGCGATTGTCGAATTGAAGCGCGGCCTCCAGTTGGCGCCTCATTCGGATGAAGGCTACGTCCGCCTCGGGAATGCTTACGAAGACAGCGGACAAAAGAGCGAAGCCATCTCTGCCTATCAGAAGGCGATCGACGTGAACCCGTACTATTGGGGGAATCATATCGTTCTCGGCGATGCGTATTTTTCGCTCGGAGAAAACGAGAAAGCGCTTGCCGAATTCAAGCGCGTAACGGAACTTGAGCCGGAGAACGTCCGCGGCTGGGATAATGTGGGCGATGCCTACGAACGAATGGGCAAGTATGAAGAAAGCATTCCGGCGTACCAGAAATCCATGCAGCTCGAGCCAACCTGGAGCGCGTATTCCAATTTGGGAAACATCTACTTCCTTCTTCGCCGTTACACCGACGCCGTTCAAATGTTCGAGAAGGCCGTGGCGCTTGGACCCAATCAGGAAATGGCGGTTGGCAATCTGGCGGACGCGTATCGCTGGTCGGGCCAAAAAGAGAAGGCTGCGGCAACTTACGACAAGGCGATCAGCCTGGCGTTTCAAGATCTTCAGGTGAATCCGCAGAACACCAGCGCGATGGAGGACTTGGCTCTTTATTACGCAAAGAAAGGTGATTCCAATCGCGCCATGGAGTTTATCGGCCGGGCGCGCGCAATTGACAAGAAAGACGTGGAGCTTGTCTACGTTCAAGCCACCATCGAGAATTTTGCTGGTAAGCCTTCCGAAGCCATCCAGACTCTTCGCGAAGCGTTGGCCCAGGGCTATCCCGCCAAGGAAGCGCAGTCGGACCCCGAGCTCCAAAATCTCCAGACACGTCCGGATTTCCAGCAGCTAATGAAGGAATTCAGCAAGCCCGTACACTAACAGCCTGCGGATGCTCGCGCACACCTTGCGGCGCTGCTACGCAGGTGCCCCTCGCAAAAAAAGCTCCGGGCTGGAATGGCCCGGAGGGGAAAATCATTTCACTGAACTGAGTTGTTAGATTCTTGTCACGGAAGGGCTGCATGCACCGGTGTTGAATTTCCGGCGAAAGAAGAACAGACCGAGGCACCCGGTCGCGAGAAGCGATAGCTCGCCCGGTTCCGGCGTCGGCAGCGGCGCAAGCGGCGCGCCATTGACCGCCAAATCCGCATTCGTGCCTGGAACCATGGGCGACAGATTGCCATTAAGGTCGTTTGTGAACTTCACATCGCAGCCGGAGGGTATGCCGAGAATAAAGTCGTCGAGATCGCAATCACCATCGCTCGCCACGTCGTTGAAGAAGTTCGTGACAAAGTTCTGTTTGGGGGCCGTGAACGTGCACGAGTCGATCCCGTTCGCCGAACTCGACGATTCGCCCCATCCGACGGATGACAAGTCCGACTGGCATGTCAAGCCGCCTTGCGGGTCCGACGCGGTCTGCGTGGACGTAGCAAGAACCGCGAACGTAATCGAAGTAATATCGTTGCTTGCCATATTCTGGCAATCGGAGCTAAATCCGCCGTCGGAATCCGCCGTGACCTGGACAGAGCCACACGAGGGACTGCCCGCAGGCCCGCCATTCACGTGAACCCGTGTGTCGATTCCGTCGGCGAAAGCCATGCTCGCTGCAAACAAAATTGCTGTGGCAACGCAAACTAACTTGATCAATTTCAAGCGTACACCCCCGGAAGTATCATCGCTGTAGCTGCACGCTTGATTCCAAAGTGGTTAGCAAAAGACGGATTGCTAAGTCCATTAGTTACAGCGCGGTTTCGCTCTGGCAACGCGACCAAGCTAATGCGACGTGCAACTGTTTTCACAACTACGGCACTAGGGTACTTATATGCCCCAATCTACATTGATCGCTGGTCCGGAACCCGGTGCGAGTTAGCGGCCTTGCACTGTTCCTTTGAGACTTTGAGCGGAAGTGATCTAAGAATCCTGTCAGCGAAGACGACCCACGGTTTGATTGCTTCCCTCGCCGCGCTTCCACACGCCGGTTGCAATTGCCGCGAGAATTCTTCAGCCAAATTCCAAAGCTCGGCGGGCTTCCGTTGACGTCCAAGAATTGTTCCGCTACGATGGGGATGTTTCAGGGCGGTTAGCTCAGCGGTTAGAGCATCCCGCTTACACCGGGAAGGTCCGCGGTTCAAATCCGTGACCGCCCACCAGCCATACGGTTGTCGCATGATCGCGGGGGACGTAGTTCAGTTGGTTAGAACGCTGCCCTGTCACGGCAGAGGTCGCGAGTTCGAGTCTCGTCGTCCCCGCCATTCTTTCTAAAAGACTTAAGTCCACTTCTGAAAGAATGGCGTGGTACACAAAAAGGTGCACATTAAGCGACGCCTTTTGTGACCACCGCGTTTTTCCCCTCGGGCAGAATCATCTCCACAACCTTCTGTTGCGCGCGCCGCTTCTTGCTACTGACAGCGTGCGTG
>JBOGNE010000019.1:0-87861 GCA_050747005.1 Candidatus Acidiferrales bacterium | reverse complement strand
GTCGTATCCGAGGTAGCAGATGCTGGGCTTGCCGCTGCGGCGGAAGGCCACGAGATGATTGCGAATCTCCTCGAGCTTGCCCCAGCCTGTCGAGAGCGGGCCGACGCGAACGATGATCCCGGTAATGTGGGGATCGTTGTAGGCGGCGTCGATGGCATCCAGATAATCGTGGAGGACCGGCGTGGATTCGCCAGTGAAGGCGCTGAAGATGTCCGCGGGCCGCTGCTCGTCGATGGTGCCGTTGACGTCGAGAACGAGAACGGATTTCGACGCAATGTGCGCGGGCTTTGCGGCCACCCAGATAAGCGCGACGAAAAACAGGATTACGATGCAGATCACGATCGCTCGACGCTTGCCCCACGTCATGGATGTTCACCTCGGGTGAAGTGCTGCCGGAAGAATGCGCAGCAGACAAGGTAGCACCGCGATGGCGGGATCGAAAATGGAAAAGTGAAGAGGGAATCATCAGAAGTCGGCCACGCGCGGCAGTGGATTCGGCCGACGGACGGGCGCGGGTTCGTTGACTTGGCTCAGGCCGCAATCTAAGATTACGGCGATCATGACGGATCCCCAGTCCTTCGTTGGCCAAACCGTTTCACACTATCGCATCCTCGAAAAACTCGGTGGTGGAGGAATGGGCGTTGTTTACAAGGCCGAGGATACCCGGCTCGATCGCTTTGTGGCCCTCAAGTTCCTGCCCGAAGACCTGGCTCAAGACCGCCAGGCTCTCGAACGCTTTCGCCGTGAAGCCAAGGCTGCCTCCGTGCTGAACCATCCGAACATCTGCACGATTTACGACGTTGGCGAGAATTCCGGCAAAGCCTTCATCGCCATGGAGTACTTGGATGGCGCGACTTTGAAGCACAGGATTTCCGGACGCCTTCTTGATTTGGCGACCCTCTTCACGCTGGCGATCGACATCGCGGACGCGCTCGACGCAGCTCACGCCAAGGGTATCGTTCATCGCGACATCAAGCCCGCCAATATTTTTGTCACCGGCAGAGGGCGAGCCAAAATTCTCGACTTCGGGCTGGCCAAGGTCGATGCGGCGCTTCGCCCTGCGGGTGACACGGTGCCGCCCGGCAATACGGCAACCCAGTTGACCGCAAACGTTTCCGTTGAGGACTTGACGAGTCCTGGGAGCACGCTCGGGACGGTGGCGTACATGTCGCCGGAGCAGGCGCGCGGCGAAGAGCTCGATGCGCGCACGGATTTGTTTTCATTTGGCGTGGTGCTCTACGAGATGGCCACGGGCCTGCTGCCGTTTTCGGGAAACACCACGGCGGTTATTTTCGAACGCATCTTGAACGCGTCGCCCGAACCAATTTCAAAGAAGAACCCGAAGGCGCCGGCCGAACTGGACCGTCTGGTAGCCAAGGCGCTCGAAAAGGACCGCGATTTTCGCTGCCAGACCGCTGCGGAGCTTCGCGCGGACCTCAAGCGGCTTAAACGCGACGTGGAGTCTTCCGGACGTCTCGATTCCGGCGCGCGAACTGCAGGGCCGGCTCGAAGCGAGTCTGCTTCCGCTGGCTCCGCGGCGGTCGCCGCAAGCCCGAAGAAAAAGACGGTGGCAGTGCTCTATTTTGAAAATTTAAGCGGCGCGAAGGAGGACGAGTATTTCCGGGACGGAATGACGGAAGACATCGTCACGGAGCTGTCCAAAATAGCGCGGCTAGAAATTTATCCGCGCTCCGAGATGCTGCCGTTCCGGGATAAGCCGGTGACGGCGCCGCAAGTGGGCGAAAAACTGGGGGCGATGTACGTGCTGGAAGGCTCGATTCGGCGGGCAGGCAATCGACTGCGAATTACCACGCAACTGGTGGAGGTTACTACGCGGCGTTCCGTTTGGGCGGAGCGGTACGACCGTCAGATGGAAGATGTGTTCGCCATTCAGGAAGAGATTTCACTGAGCATCGCCAAGGCGCTGGCCATCACTCTTTCGCCACAGGAAGAAAAAGTGATCGCCAAGAAGCCGACCGCCAACCCGCAGGCCTACGACTTCTATCTGCGCGGCCGGAATTACCTGCGACAGAGACAGTTCGAATACGCGCTGGCGATGTATCAGGAAGCGGTGAAGCTGGATCCAAATTTCGCGCTGGCGTACGCGGGAATCGCGCATGTCTGGGGCGGGATGCATGAATTCCGCAATCAGAACCTGGAATACATCGATAAAGGCCTGGAAGCGTGCGCCAAAGCCGAAGAACTGGCGCCGGACTTGCCCGAAGTGCTTTCCGCCCGAGCCCGCATCCACTACGCGCAACAACATTTTGACGACGCCATTCAACTGGCTTGGCGGGCGCTTGCGCAACAGCCCGAGTGCGAGGGGGCGCACGATGTTCTCGGGAGAGCCTATTTCGCTTCCGGGCGATACGAGGAAGCGGCAAAACTCGCCGAAAGCGCGCTGGGGGTGGTGAGTAACGACTATAACGCTCTCGTTCCGCTGATCAATTCGTTTGAGCGCCTTGGACGCATGGCGGATGCCGAGCGCCTGCGCCGGAAGGAGATGGATGTGCTTCAAGACCAGCTCCAACACTTTCCTGACGATGTTCGGGCTAGAATCCTGCTGGCGGCTGATTTGGCCAGCTTTGGCGACTCTGAGGGAGCCGCGATGCACGTTAAGATCGCGGTGGCCATGCGTCCCTCGGACGCGAATATTCTTTACAACGCGGCCTGCACTTATGGGCTGCTTGGGATGAAAGCGGAAGCGTTGGATGCTTTTCGGAGATCCGTCGAAGTGGGCTACCACAATATCGATTGGAGCATGCAAGACCCCGACCTGAAAATCCTGCATGAGGACCCGGAATTCAAGAAGCTACTGGGAGCGCGGACTCGTCAGGTGTCCTGAGAAACACCCACCTTTGCCCGCGTAGATGATCCGCGGCGACTCGTACCAGAATTAACCACAGGTAAATAGCACAGTAGTCTAAGCAATTGTAGAATTGTGAAACCGATGCGCGGCGGTGCGCGTCTCTCACATTGGAAGCTGGTAAGCCAGTGAACGGAGGCGAGCATCGATGCGACTCCTTGGGCCAGCGTTACTGCTACTTGCATTTGCGTGCGTCGCGCAAGGATTGGCGGCGATCCCATCACAAGCTGATTTACAAGACCAACCTCACGCGGCAGCCGGCGTAAGCCTAACGAGCGCAATAGCGCCGACAGCGCCACCGCAATCTGATCTACAAAGCCAACCTCAAAGCGCGACCGCGAACACAAACTCAACGATTACGATTCCAGCAGGGACCACCGTGGAACTCATGCTGACAACTCCCCTCTGGGCGGGGACGGCCAAGCCGGGAGACAGCGTCTACGCGGTGACGGCATTTCCTGTGGCGATCAACAACCAGATGGCAATTCCACCGGGAACATATGTGGAAGGCCAAATCGACACGATGTCGGGTCCCCACTGGCTTTCGCCGCACGCCCAATTCCAGTTTCATTTCACGAAAATTGTCTTCGCAAACGGTTACACGATCGAACTGCCAGGTCCCCAGAATGTTACGACCGAGCAGCAGCCTCTTGCAGCGGGAGCGCCCGCTGCGGCTGACGATGTGATCGCGGCGGTGAGCAACGCTTACGTGCAGGTGAGTTCGTCAAACGACGTCCTTCTCGACAACGGTGCGCAGATTCAGATGGTGCTGCAAATTCCGCTGGCAGTGAATGCAAGCCGCGTCGCCGATGCCTCGCGACGATCGATCCCCGCACAGTTCGGTCCATTCAGATCCTCGACGCAATGCCGCCCAACATACGGCACGCCGGGAACACCAGACACCGTAATACCCGGCACTCCTGGCACGCCGGGAACTCCAGATACCACGATTCCCGGTGGTCCTGGCATGCCGGACGTCGTTATACCGGGCACTCCCGCCACTCCGGGAACGCCGGATACGGTGATACCGGGCACTCCGGGTACGCCCGGCACGACGTGCCCCGGTCCTCCCGTCGTGACGTCCAACCCGAACGTCCAACACAAGGAATCGTTCCAGGTTGGCGCTTCGGCGGATGTAGTTGGAAAGCAGCTAACCGCCGGAAGCTACCAAGTCACGTGGACGGGGTCGGGTCCGCTGTCCGAGACGGAAATTTTGCAGAATGGAAATCTCATCGTGAGTGTGCAGGCGAGAGTCGTCGCATTGGACAGAAAATCGCCGGCGAACACACCCGCGATTCGGACGAACGCTGATGGTTCGCTGTCTCTGATTTCGTTGCGATTCGCAGGCCGGACATTTGCGCTCTACTTTGATCTGGGCACCCAGTGAAACGAGTAGCGGCGAGCTTGTTAGCTCGAGATGCCAGCCGTGACCCTTCGCGGCGACTCAAGGCAACAGGGCGGCGCTACCTGTAAAGGAGGGACAGTTTTATGCGATTGCTTGCTATGGTAGGGCTGTTGATTGGCGCAGCATGCTGGGCTCAAGAACCAACGCCGAATCCGCCGCAGCCTCTTCCTCAAGTTCAAGCACCGGGTTCGACGGCCACCGCGAAAGGTACGATCACCCTTCCGGCTGGGACTCGAATACCCGCGACACTTGCCAGTCAAATTACAACGAAATCGCGGCCGGGCGATGCTGTCCGGGCGGTCACCTCTTTCCCGGTGACAGTCAATACTCAGGTGGCTATTCCCGCCGGCGCATACCTCGAAGGCGTGATTGACAAGGTGAACAAGCGAGGACCGAGCGTCGAGATGCACTTCACGCGCATCCTCTACGCCAACGGGTACACCGTGACGGTCGATGCGAACAGCATGGTGGCGAAAGAGATCGATCCGGACGAAGGATTCCCCGAAGCTGTCGCATTCGCAGACGAGGATGCGCCACACTACGCGCTAGCCGCGCTGCAATTTCCCGAGCCGCCTCAGCCGCCCCCACTGCCACCGCTGCCTCCGATGCCAGGACCGCGAATTGGACCTTTCATCGGGTTGGCGGTCGGCGGCGTCGTGGTCGTGGTAGTAGCGGCTATTCTTTCCGCCCGCCATCGAGGCGGGAGCTTCGGCGTGCTCTTTGACACCGGCTGGCAATTCGAGATGGTCTTGCAAAGCCCGCTCTCGCTCGATGCGGGCAGCGTGGCTGCCGCGGTCGCTACCGCGAACGGCCGATGATTGTTTCGCTTAGACTTTCTCGCAACCCACCGAATTGCGTGGTGTCGTCGCGCCGAGGTTCAACGTGGCATGCCGCCCTGACGGGCGGCGCGACGATCCTTTCGCAGGCTGTAAACGCAACTCCTTACGAAAAAACTGGCTCGCGCACACCCACCCGCAACGTCACTTGTGGCCGGCGGCGGCAGCGCGCTTTTTCATTTCCTCGGGCGATACGTCTTCTTTGTGCGTCGAGATATACCAAACGTGTCCAAAGGGATCGGTGAGTCCGCCGATGCGGTCGCCATAGAACTGATCTGCAACGGGCCTTTCCACCTTCGCACCTGCCGCTACGGCCCGATTAAACACGGCGTCCACGTCCTCGACGTACAGCAGGATACTGATGGGTGAACCTCCGAACGACTGCGGGCTGCGGGCGTTCATTTCCGGCGCTTCGTCGGCAAGCATGATCGGCGAATCGCCAATCTTAATTTCCGCATGGCCTATCTTCCCACCGGGACCGGGCATGCGCATTAATTCCGTCGCTCCAAACGCCTTCTTGTAGAACTCGATCGCATCGGCTGCACCCTTGATAATCAAGTACGGCGTAGCGGTGTGATATCCCTCTGGGATCGGCTTTACTTTGCTTGTCATGGTTCTCCCCTTTGCGGCCACAGTTTCGGTTTCACTACGGTTTGGTTCCAGCGTTTCGGCATCGGGAGGCCCGCGTGCGCGCTACATCACCTCCGCGAATTATCTGGGCGTTAAACCACAATACCTCAAGCTGCGAAACCGGAAAAGGGCCAAGGCGGGCGGGACCGCGGCCGTACCCGGCGATCGCTTGACCGTCGAACTCTAATCGCGGCACGCATCGTCCAGTGAGGGCGATCCGCCCAGCTGCGTAATTGCTGCCACCGGCAACGCTGCGAGATTGTGCTTGGATAGCGCGGCGTTCGCGGCAGGCACGGCGGTGGAGTTGAGGTCGCGCCATTGCGCCAGGGCGTGATTGAGCGCCGAGCAGGATTCGGCGATAGCAGCGCGGGCTGTATCCGACGGGGCGGCGTCCCCGCTTTGGACCATGAAGGAAACGCGGGCCAGGTCGCGATTGGCGGGACCGATGCCGGGCTGCTTCGGAGTGCCCTCTTGAATCGCGTCAAGTTTCTTTACGACGTCCGCCAGTGCGTCCGACGCATCCTTCGTTGCCGTGTTGTCAGCGACGCTCTTCTGGCGGTCGGCGAGGACTGCGCGCAGCGCTTTGGTTGCCTCGTAGGCCCGCGTGCTCACCGTAAGGCCCGCCGCGATCTTCTTCCCGGCAGCGAGCTGAGCTTCGAGATCGGCTTGCGAAACATGCACCCGCGGATCGAGCACAACATTCAGTGCTTGCGTGTACTGCTTGCCATCCACCGTGAGGACGACCCGATACTGGCCGGGAATGGCGATGGGGCCGAGCGTTTGTTCGCGCGGCGTATCTTGAGGAAGCGCGTGATCGGAAAGGGTGTACTCGATGTAATCCGCCAAGCCTCCCCAATAGCTGTAGGGCAGCGTCGGGGGAGAGTCGTAACGCAAATCCCAGACGAAGCGGTTCATGCCTGCATTTATTTTCAATTGCGGGAGCGGACCGAACCAATAATCGGGGACATTTTTCACGGTTGTGTCCGCCGCGGGCGTTTCGCTCGAGAAATGGCGAACGACGTTCCCCTGCGCGTCCTTGATTTCGAGCGTGACAGGCTGCAGGGGTACCGATTTCAGGAAGTAATCAAGGATGGCGCCGTCGGGAGGATTCTTCGCCGCGGGAACTTCGGGCGGGAGAGGAGTTTCCTGATCGTTATCATAGCGAACGCGAACCGCCGCCTCGGGGCGGAAGAGGAACGCGCTGGAAGCTGCATCCTCCGCATCGGCGCCGGCCTGGCGAAGCGGCGTGATGTCATCCAGCGTCCAAAGGGCGCGGCCGTAGGTGGCGACAATGAGATCGTTGCCGTGAACGACCAAATCACGAACTGTAGCGGCGGGCAAATTCAACTGGAGCGATTGCCAGCGATCACCGTCATCGAAGGAAACGTAGACGCCATTGCCAGTACCTGCATACAGCAGACCTTTCCGGATGGGATCTTCGCGCACTGCCCAGACGATCCAGTTGTCCGGTAGGTCTTGCGTGATGCTTTGCCAGGTTTTTCCAGCATCGTGGGTGCGATAGATGTACGGATGGTCGTCATGAGGGACGACGACGGAAGCATAGGCCGAGTCAACGTCGAAATGGCCGGCGTCAATGATTTCAACCTGAGCTTTCTCCGAGAGATTGGGTGGAGAAACATTTTGCCAGGTGCGGCCGTCGTTGTCGGTGCGCTGAATGATGCCATTGTTGGTGCCAGCCCAGATGACACCGTCCTGAAGCGCGGAAGGCGCTAGCGTGGAAAGAGCGCCTTTGGGCGGACCGACTTGAAGATGGTCTCCCTCAGAGTCATGTCCTCCCGCGAGTAAATCATGATCGAGCCTGGGGCCTGGACTATCGTACATCGGACTTGGGCTAGGGCTATGGCCAGGGTCAACAGGTTCTTCTCTGCGGGCTGATGAATCCGGCTCTTCGCTCGGAACGGCAGGGCAAGAAGAATTCGCGCATGGGGAAGCATCGCGATCCACGACAGCGGTTGCCTTGTCCGGCGAATTTTGAATCAGCGAGGCGTGGCCATCGGCTGGCTTGCTGTTTGTGCCAGGACGAACTGTCAGATCGGGGCTGATTTCCTGCCAGCTAGCGCCGCCATCAGTGCTCGCGAGCAGATACTGCGTGCCCAGGTAAAGCTTGCGGGGATTCTGCGGTGAGAAGATGATCGGCGCCATTTGATTGCTGTGGTATTTTTCATCCCGAACGAAGACGTGGGAAATCTGTCCTGTGCGCTTATCGAAGCGCACGACGCTGCCGTACCATCCGCCGGAATAAACGATATTCGGATCGAGCGGATCGGGCGCGATGTAGCAATACTCGAAGCCGCCGATGGAGAACCAATCGCGGAAACTGATCTCGCCGTAATCGCTGCGGTTGGGGACGGCAACCGTGCCGCTATCCTGTTGTGGAGCGTATGCGACGTAAGGAAACTGATTGTCGGTGATGACTTGATAGAACTGCCCGGTGGGCTGGTTGTACCAGGAACTCCACGTCTTGCCGCCGTCCACGCTGATGGTTGCGCCCTGATCCACGCCAAGAATCATGCGCTGTGTGTTCCGCGGATCGATCCACATCACGTGATAATCGTCGCCGCCGGGCGCGCCTTTGAATGCGGTAAAAGTCGCGCCGCCATCGGTCGAGCGATACGTGGTGGTTTGCATCACGTACACCACGTCAGGATTTTGCGGGTCCGCAAACACGCGGCTGAAATAAAAATTTCCGACCACGCGCGAATCAGCGTTCATCCTGCGCCATGTTGCGCCAGCATCGTCCGAGCGAAACAGACCAGGGCCGGTGATTAGGTAAACGCGCTGGCCGCGATTGCCGGGAGCGATGGCGACGCCGGTGCGGTCCCATGCACCTTCAGGAAGGCCTGGGCTGGTGATCTGCTTCCATGTGGAACCTTCATCAGTGGATTTGTAAAGCCACGCGTCAGGAGCTTTCCCGGGACCTTCGCCGGAGCGCCAATCGTAGGGGTGCCACATGGCGGCGAAAAGGACGCGGGGATTTTCAGGATCGACGCAGAGGTCGGAGGTCCCCGTCATGTCGTCCTTGTAAAGGGTTTTCTTCCAGGTCTTGCCACCGTCGGTGGACTTGAAAACGCCCCGCTGGGTGCTGGGACCGGAGACACCGAGAATCGGATGGCCGAGAACGCCAACGATGACGACATCGGGATTGCGCGGGTCAACGATCACCGTGCTTATGTAGTGCGTATCTTCGAGTCCGATGTGCGTCCACGTGGCGCCCGCGTCGGTGGATTTGTACACGCCGTTGCCGTCGGTCTGCTCGCCAGTGCCGACGTAAACGATATCGTGATTGGAAGGCGCAATGGCTACCGCGCCGACGGACGCCACATGCTCCTGGTCGAAAATGGGATTCCAGACGCGGCCCGCGTCGGTCGTCTTCCACACGCCCCCGCCCGGCGTGCCCATGTAATAAGTCGCTGGTTCGCCGGGAATACCGGCGACAGCGCTGACGCGGCCGGCACGATACGGGCCGAGCAGCCGCCAGCGCATCCCGGAATAAAAACTCGAATCAACGGATGGGACATTCCGCGCCAAAGAGCTCTGGGCAAGCGTAGGCGCGGGCGAGAGGATGGTAGATGCGAATACGCCAATTCCGAGAACCGATACGGCCAGCGCGGCGACGGACGCGAGGCGTGCCGATTGACCTCCGCGTGCGGAAGAAAGAGAGCGAACGCTGCGACTGCGAGTCATAAAATTGCGCCTCCGAAAACGGACAGTGTATCACTATCGGCTAGTAGAGAATGCGGGCGGATATTAGACGCCCGGTGAAATCGTTCGTTAGCGAACCGCAAGCGGGACGTTCTTTTGAAAGAGATCGTCAGCAAGGGCCCGCGGCCCTGCGAACGGGCAGGGAAGTGCCGATCGCGTTGATGACAGTTGGCCGGACTCGTAATTAGTGCGAGCGTTTCACGAAGTACGTTCAGTGCAAGCCGGACCAGTCGTCCGCGAGAAGGATCGAGTTGCTGGGATTCGACGGATCGTACTTGACGCTGGCGGTCTGGCCGGCGGCGATGCGGCCGAGATGAGCCTGTTCCTCAAGCCCGGTAACGTCCTGCGCGGTTTCGTAGGTGACGCCGGAAATCGAGTAGGTGTAATAGAGCAGCAGTTGCGTGCCGTTCGAGCCCGCAGGTGAAGCATGCTTGTTGAAAAGTGCAGTGGATTTTGGCGCGGGCTTTAGGTTGCGCGAATCATTCGGATCTCTTGTACGGTCCCCCGTGTGATCCACGATTTCGAGGATCTGCCCTTCGACGATGCGCCCGACGCGATTCAGATATGCGCGACGATCGCGTTCGAGATCCGCTCCTTCTTCAGGCTTGCGACGCAGCCAGAAGAAAAGCCCCGCGCCAGCCGCTATGGCGACGCCCGCCATCGGAAGCATTTCGCGCCAATTTGCAGGGAGGTCTTTCAACGCGCGCCTTTGCGCGAAACCGGGGGGCCGGAAATATCGCCGAGGGTCTCGCGAGATTTCTCCCAGTCTTTCAGAAACGTTTCGAGGCCGCGATCCGTGAGCGGATGCTTGAAGAGCTGCTCGAAAACTTTGAACGGCATCGTGCCGATGTGTGTCCCCATCTTCGCGGCCTCGACCACGTGCAGCGGGTGTCGGAGGCTGGCCGCCAGGACCTGCGTTTTGAAATCGTAGACGCGGTAAATTTCCATGATTTCACGCAGGAGGACAAGACCGTCCTGCGAGATATCATCGAGGCGGCCGAGGAACGGACTGACGAAATACGCGCCGGCTTTGGCGACGATCAGCGCCTGGGGCGCCGAAAAGACCAGCGTGATGTTTACGCGCACGCCTTCGCCCGAAAGAATGCTGAGCGCACGAACGCCATCGGGCGTCATCGGAATTTTCGCGACAATGTTCGGGTGCCAGCTTACAACTTCGCGCGCCTCGCGCAGCATTCCTTCCGTGTCCGTCGAGACCACTTCGGCGTTGGCGATCCCGCCCTTCAATGCGTCGCAGATTTCCAGGATTAACTGCTTGAAGGGCTTCTTTTCTTTCGCTGCGAGCGTGGGATTGGTGGTAACGCCGTCGAGAATGCCGAAAGACATCGCCTGCCGGATTTCATCGAGACTTGCCGTGTCGAGGAAAAATTTCATGGCTCACCCGTGCTCCTTTTGACCGCACCCGCAAATGGTACTACGAATTGGAATCTGGCCTGACGACGGGGTTGCGGAGCGTGCCGACACCACTGACCGTTACTTCCACGATATCGCCGGGCGACAGTGGGCTAACGCCGGCGGGCGTGCCAGTGGCGATAAGGTCGCCCGGTTCGAGCGTCATCACTTCGGCGATCCATCGAATTATAACACCGATGGAAAAGATCATTTCGGACGTGTGCCCAGACTGTTTCCCGATCCCGTTAACAAACGTTTCGACGGTTGCGCCGGCAGGATCGAGGGCGGTGACGAGAACGGGGCCGAACGGGCAGAACGTGTCGAAGCCTTTTGCGCGCGTATACTGCACGTCGGATTTCTGGATGTCCCGCGCGGTCACGTCGTTGAGGCAGGTGTAACCGAGGATGTATGGCGCGACGTCTTCGTTGCCTCCGAGCCTGGAGCAGCGCCGTCCGATGATGATGGCAATCTCGCCTTCATGGTCCACGCGATGAGAAATCGGCGGCATCACGATGGGTTCTTCCGGCGCAATGATCGACGAAGGCGGCTTCAGGAAGATCATGGGTTCTTTCGGCAGCGGGTTGCCCAGTTCGGCGACATGATCGAGGTAGTTTCTTCCCACACACACAATCTTCGAAGGCGTAGACGGCGGAAGGAATTTGACCGCATCGAGCGGCCACGTGCGGCCGGTGCGTTCGCGCGATCCCGTCAAATCCCCGGAGATTTCATGAATCAAATTGCCTTCGATGATTCCCGAGCGGGGCGCTGGCCGGGATTCCTGCGGCGCGCGACTGACGTTCTTTGCTGAGAATTCGAGAGGCTGAAAGCGGCAAAGCTTCATGGCTTACGGCGGGTAGCGTCCTGCGTGCGATGCCGCGCCAATTCGATGGAATCGCGGCGCACGTGGATCAGCATCCCGCCAACCCAGGAGGCCACCGAGAGAACTCCGTAGATCGCGGCGCCTTCGATCAGCGCCTGAAACGGCGTGCGTTGCAGGACCTGAAACAGGGTGTGGAAGTACATCCCGGCAATGTCGTAGGCGATAAAGAAAAGGCTCCACGCGACCATCGCCGAGGCGAACATTTGCAGCGGATGGTATAAGAACCGGCAAACCGGCACCAGCATCAGCAGGACGAAGACACTGTAGCAAATCGCATTGCGTTCGAGCGCATAGGGTTCAAGCCCCGAAGCCCGGTTTGCCGCGAAGAGCGCGCCCAGCATAACGATTACAAGAGCGGTGCCAGTGTAGAGTCCGGTCCAAAGCGCGGGACGCGGTGAATGTCCCAAGTTTTGATTTTGCGATTTGATTGGATTTTCCATAACGCCTTTCATGGCGCTTTCTGCTGACCCGGGAGGCTCGCCGATACGGCTGCGCTGGCGAGGCTTTCGTTGCCTGAGCGGTCGACTGCGGTCACGCTGTAAAAATAGTGGCGACCAGACACCGCATTCATATCGCGAAATGCAGGCGTGAGCAACAAGTCCTTATTCAGACGCGTTCCGCGTGTGTCCTGTTGCTCACTACGATAGACGTTGTAACCCGCCACGTCGGTTTCAGGACTTATTGCCCAGGAGAGGTCGAGCGACGCAGGAGTCAAGCCTTCAGCCGGGACGAATACAACTTCGAGGCCCAGCGGGGCGGCAGGCGGAAAAACATCCTCGGGCGTCACACTGACGGCGGACGAATCGTCGGACTCAACGCGATCCGAACCATACTCTACGACGCTGCGAACGGTGTAAAGATACAGGTGATTGAATTCGACGTCCGAATCCCGGTAGGAGGACGATGTTGTTTCCGCCAGAAATGGAAGCGAATATTCCGGCCCAGACCGCGCCGAAGTATATACATTCATGATCGGCGCCCCGGTCGCTTTTGACGCAGCATTCGCTGGTACATTCAGTTCCCTGCGGTACACACGGTAGCCCGCAATGACCGGCGCCGAGCCTGTCACGGTTTTTTGTGGAGGCGTCCACGTCAGTACGACGGCCTCCTGCGTAACTTGCGCTTTCAAATCTGTGATTCGTTCGGGAGCGGGATAGATCCGAACCGCTGCGATATTTGAGTCCGCCGAGTCCTTCCGCCGCTTCGACGTTTCGGAAGTCCGCACGACGTATACAGCTTCTTCGCCTGTGTGCTGCGAAATATCGTTTGCGGTCAGTGTGTCCGTGTAATGGCTGATAAGCGTTGCCGGCAACGTGTCCAATGCCGGCGGGGAAATGGTCATGAGCAGCGTTGGATGAACGGCAGCGGCGACTGAAGCAGCGCCAGATGAGGGAGCAGCCTGGAAATCGCGATAAATGGTGACCCATGGCGGAGATTTCAGCCGGCGGCCATTTTCCGATTGCTTGGGGAGAGAGAAGGTCAGCACAACGCTACTGCCCAATTGCCGGGCGGACAGGTCCGCGATCGCGCTCGGGATAGCGGGTTTTCGTTCGTTCGGTTCGCCGGGCGCGGCACAACCAGTTAGGAAGAAGGAAAACAAAAAAATAGAAAAAAGAAAATAGAAAACGGAAGAAACGTCAGGCGTTTTGAAGGAGCACCCGCTGGGGCGGCTTTCCCCTTTTCGATTTCCCATTTCAATTTTCTACAGAATGTAGCGGCTCAAATCCTGATCCTTTACGATATCCGCGAGCTGCTTCTGAACGTAGGCGGCGTCCACCTTCACGTTTTTCTTTTTCATTTCTGGCGCTTCAAAAGAAATTTCCTCGAGCACCTTTTCAAGAATGGTGTGGAGCCGGCGCGCGCCAATGTTTTCCGTGTGCTCGTTCACCTTGGCGGCGAATCGGGCAATCGCGGCGATTGCATCCTCGGTGAAACTCAGCTTGAGAGCTTCGGTATCGAGCAGCGCGACGTACTGCTTGATAAGCGCGTTTTTTGGTTCCGTAAGAATGCGGACGAAATCGCCTTCGGTCAGCGAGCTCAGCTCGACGCGAATCGGGAAGCGGCCTTGTAACTCCGGGATCAGATCCGAAGGCTTGGTGGTATGAAAAGCGCCCGCCGCGATGAAAAGAATGTGGTCGGTGCGGACCATTCCGTAGCGCGTATTCACCGTGGTGCCTTCGACGATCGGTAGGATGTCGCGCTGAACTCCTTCGCGCGAGACGTCGGGGCCATGGCCGGCTTCGCGGCCGGCGACTTTGTCGATTTCATCCACGAAAAGGATCCCCATCTGCTCGGTGCGATCGACGGCAGTCCGCGTGACCTGGTCCATATCGATCATGCGATTCTCTTCTTCTTGGATGAGGTAATCGAAGGCTTCCGATACGGTCATTTTGCGTTTCTTTTTCTGCTGGCCAAAGAAGCCGGAGAGCATGTCCTTGACGTTGATGTCCATTTCCTCGACGCCCTGGTTGGTGACGATTTCAAACGAAGGCATGGAGCGTTCGCGGACTTCCACTTCCACCATGCGCTGATCGAGTTTTCCTTCACGAAGCTGAACGCGGAGCTTGTCGCGAGTTCGCTGCGCCTGCTCGCGACGGGCGGCTTCCGTGGCGGGAGTGGCATCCGGAGGCAGAGGAGACGCGGGAAGAAGCAGATCGAGCAGGCGTTCTTCGGCGGACTGTTCGGCGCGCTCGGCCACTTCGTCGAGCTTTTCTTCGCGCACCATGTCAATGGCCGTTTCGACCAGGTCGCGAACCATGGATTCCACGTCGCGGCCGACGTATCCGACTTCGGTGTACTTCGAAGCTTCCACCTTTACGAACGGGCAGCCCGCGAGGCGTGCGAGGCGCCGCGCGATTTCCGTCTTGCCGACGCCGGTAGGCCCGATCATCAATATATTCTTCGGGAGGATGTCTTCCGCCAGCTCCGGCGTGAGCTTCTGCCGGCGCACTCGATTGCGCAGCGCGATGGCTACGGCCTTCTTTGCGGCGTTCTGCCCGACGATGTATTTGTCGAGCTCGAGTACGATTTCCCGCGGCGTCAGCTCGTCGAACGACGGAAGCGGCTCGGGCTCCTGCGGCTGCGATTCTCCGGACAAGTAAATCACCATATCTTTCTCCGATTTTCCGGTCATAGCTCTTCGATGCTGAAATTCGCGTTCGTGTAGATGCAGATTTCGCTGGCGATGCGCATGGCTTCCTGCGCGATATCCTTGGCGCTGAGCTTCGTGAATTTCGCCAGGGCGCGAGCGGCGGCCAGGGCGTAAGGACCGCCCGAGCCGATGGCCGTGATCCCGTCGTCCGGCTCGATCACGTCGCCATTGCCGGAAAGCAAAAATGTGTACTTCGCGTCAGCCACGACGAGCAAGGCATCAAGATGCCGCAGCGAGCGGTCGGTGCGCCATTCCTTGGCCAACTCGACGGCGCCGCGCGCGAGATTGCCATGGAACTCCTGCAACTTGCCTTCGAACCGCCCGAAGAGCGAAAGCGCGTCTGCGGTGCTGCCCGCAAAGCCCGCAAGGATCTTGTCGTTATAGAGGCGGCGCGTCTTTTTCGCATTATGCTTGATCACGCCTTCGCCCATCGTCACTTGTCCATCCGCGGCGAGCACCACTTTGCTGTCTTTGCGGACGCATAGCACCGTCGTGCTGCGTACCTGCTGTCTTTTTTGCCTCATTGCCATCCGAAGATTATACTCTGCACGCGCGGAACGAACCAATTCATGTGTGCATCCCGCGATCAACATTGTTACAAAGACATGAGACCGTGTTCCTCGATTTCGGCAGCAGTTGCATTTTTGGGTATCAGCCTCGCACTCGTTCAACCTGCCACCAGGCAACAGGACAAATTCCAAGAAAAGGCCGAGGCCCGAAGCGCTCCTGAAACCAGCTTTTGAACTAACGGACATGAGAGCCCCAGGAAGCCCGGCATTTAGCTTGAAAGCGAAATTGCCGTTCATGGACTCAAAGAGTGATCCAAATATTCAGCCACCCGGCGGAACTTTTGACGTCATTTGGGCTTCCACGGATAAATGACGCGAAGACGCCAACGTCTCGCAGTTGAAACAGGTGCGTCTAGCAAATACGGACGGTTTTTCTGAGAAGCGGAACGCGCTTTATCCATCGCTTGAGTATGAATGGGCTCAAGGAGCGATTTCGATCACATCCGGTCTCGGATATCACGCTGACAAAGGAGACAAGGTCACCGAAATCGAAGCAGGGAACCGTCGAATTGTCTGCATCGAGACGACCGAAATCGTTCTACTAGGAAAGGCATGCATAGATGCCCAAACTGGAATTCCTGTGGTGTGGTATGACGCTGTATTGAATTTGCAATTCGAGTAAGCGAGTTGGGCTAAGTTTGGAGAACACTGGTATCCCCACACCATACGATGCTATTCGGGCAAAGCTGCAGTGCTGTTTTTAGAAGTCGACGTTACCTCTGATGTGCCGCCAGAAGCGAACTGGATTCATGCAACCGATGGCGCTATTTCGCAGGTTTGGTGTGCGGATGCAGCCCCTGCCAAGCGCACCGGCCCCGGCTCGAAATTTTCTTATCTAACCAACTGTGGTTCGCGAACGGATGGGAGGCGCATTCGGAGGTCGTGCCCGCGCTGATTTATGGCGTCGTGGGAACCGATGGACGTTGGAAAACTCTTAATGTTCTGGAGGCTTCGAATTTCAAGTTAGCCAACGAAATGCTCGATGGGGAGCGTAAATGGCGATTTCATCCCGCAACGTGCCAAGGTAACCCAGTCGCGAGGAACTGATTTTTCGTATGGTACCGTCGATGCGGCCGCCTTGGTGAAGACGATGTATTGACTGGAAAGACTACTTCGTGGCGTGGACTCCGCAAGGCCCACCTTCCAAGTATAAGGGCCTACTCAACAGAGCGTTGGGAACGAGAAGGCCAGACTCTTGAACGTGGGTGAGGCGTCGCGGGGCGAGTGTGGGGGTCAATCCTTGATGGTGTCGTTCCTGGCGGCGTCTTTCTTTTCTTTCTTTTTGTGCTTTTTGTCGACTTTCGTCCAGCGGTCTTCGAGGGATTGCTTGGTGAAAAGCGATTCGGAGACGCCCGTATTGTACTGGCATTTGTCGAAGAAAACTTGATAGAGCTTGATGCCGTTGCGCGAGCGCGTGATCTGGAACGGAGTCATCACGCCTTCGACGGGATGGTAATTGGAATAGATTTCGAGTTCGCTGGTTCGCGTTTGCGTGGTTGGATCGCGAAGCTCGACCGCCTTCTGGATGGGCAGATGCGTGGCCTTTGAAATGGCGATGCGGATGGTTCGATTGTCGGAGTCAACCATCTCCACCCAATCGGCTTCCTTCAGGTCCACAACGTCCGTACCGCCGTACCGAAAAACCATGTCCTTCTCGTGAATGCGGTGACGGAGGATATTGTCGATGTCGATTTTAATATCGCTCTGGAATCGAGCAACGTCCGTTGCAGGCGCGTCCGCAACCCCGCCGCGATCGAGATTCCATCCCTTATCGCCATTCAACACCTGAATGATGTTGCGCTTCGGAAGATTTTCGGTGCGATCCATGGTAGGCGGGATGGTGTAGTCGATGAACGTCTCGAAACCTTCCAAGTCACCCGCGTGTCCGAACTGACCCAGGCGGCCAGTGCAAGTCAAATCGTGGACGTTCAGGTAGGCGGGTCCGCCCATCGCCTGAACGGTTTGTTCAAGAAGCTGCTTGGCTTTTGCCGCGCTCTGTTCCGGCATCAGGACATCGGGCTCCTGGTATGGATCTTGAGTAGTTGTTTGCGGCGCTGCGGCGGCGAGCCATGGCACGCACAGCAAGAGCATCCCGAGAATTGTAGTCCCTCGCATCAGCCGCACAGGACGGAGCCTCCGTTCACGTTGATGATCTCGCCGGTGATGAACGATGCCAGGTCCGATGCGGCGAACAGAATCGGTCCCGCAATATCTTCCGCCGTGCCGACGCGCTTGAGCGGAATGGGCGCGAGCGCCGACTTCAAGCCGCTTTTCGTTCGCAGCACCGACGCGGACATATCCGTATCCACCCACCCCGGCGCGACGCAGTTCACCAGAATATTGTGGCGGCCAAGCTCCGCGGCGAGGCCCTTTACGAAACTGATGATCGCGCCCTTGGTGGCGCCGTAATGCGTGTGAAACGCTTCGCCGCGCTGGCCGGCCGTGGAGCTGATGGCCACGATGCGGCCCCCGCGCTGCGCGATCATGTGCGGCACAGCGTAATGGATTACGGAATAAACGCTCTTCAAATTGACTCGCACCATTTCATCCCATTCGCGCTCGGACATTTTTTCGATCGGCTCATCGGCGGCGTTCCAGATGCCGGCGTTGGCGACGAGAATGTCGATCCGGCCGAGGCGCTCGCGTGCGAACTCCACGAGCTTTTTGGCGTCGGCCATTTTGCCGAGATCGGCCTTCAAGGATTCGATGCGGGTTCCGTGCTTTTTGGCTTCCTGCTCGACTTGCGTGGCCGCGTCGCGACTTTTGTAATAATTGAAAACCACGTCGGCCCCCGCTTGCGCGAAAAGCTTTACAGTGGCAGCGCCGATGCCTCGCGAGCCGCCTGTGATGAGCGCCGCCTTGCCTGCCAGCGAAATCATAAGTCCCCCAAGCGATGAAGTTAAGTTAACAGGTTAAGAGTTTAGAGTTGAGAGATTCGGTATAGCCGGCCGTACAGAAACAAACGAAAGCAGCTTTTCAGTGCTATCGCCCCGCGATGGCCCCGCGCGCTGCGGCGATGAAGTCGGCAAAAAGGGCCTTCGCCACTCGGTCGTCCGCCACCATCCGCTCCGGATGCCATTGCACTCCAACCACCCAATCCGAACCGCCGCTCCATTCAACGGCTTCTACCACGCCATCCGGCGCATGCGCCACGATTTTCAGATGCCGCCCCGGATTGAGAGGCGATTGATGATGCGAGCTATTGACGCGAATTTCGTCCGCGCCGGCGAGCCGCGCGATCCGCGATTCAGCTTCGAGTTTGACCTGGTGATGCGGCTCGCGCCCTTCGTGCCCGGGCCATGCATGCTGGATCGTGGTCTCAATCTCGCTGGGAATGTCCTGCACCAGCGACCCACCGAGAAACACGTTGAGGCTCTGAATACCATAGCAGATTGCGAGCGCGGGCTTGTGCGCCGCAAATGCGTTATCGAGCAGAGCGAAATCTGTGGATTCGCGCCGGGGATCGGAAAAGGAGCCATTCGGGTGGCTCTCCGCTTCGAACAGCGACGGATGCACGTCGGCCGGGCTGCCAGGCAAGACAATCGCATCGACATCGCGCATGATCGCTTCCAGATCATCCGGCGCAAGCCGCAGCGAGATTTCCACCGGCTCGCCGCCTGCGCCCCGCACGGCTTCGAGATACTTCTCGTACGAGCGGCGCTCGTTGGTAAGTTCTTCTTTTTTAGTACGATAGGGAATTCCTACGCGAGGATTGCTGCTAGCGTCAGCGGTCATGAACGCATCATCGTACCACTGCGACCGAGGCTGCGGCAATCTCGCTTTTGCGCTTGGTTTGGAAACGCGAAATACGGCACGCGATCAGATTTGCGGCTTGGGCGATGCGCTCGGAGAGGGCATGTCGGCGTTCGCAGGCCGGCTTTTCATACCGCTGCGGCTATGCCAATAGCTTTGCAAATCGCCGACCAGGAACAGCGACCCGGTGACGAAGATGGCGTTGTCGGGCCGCGCTAATCGCAATGCCTGTTCGAGCGCTTCCGCGGGATCGGAGACGACGCACGTCTCCCTTGCAAGCCCGGCGGTCATTTCTGCCAGGAGCGGCGCGGAGATCGCGCGAGATTGCCGCGGCTGAGTAAGGATCACGGCGCCTGCGAGCGGAAAAAGGACGCCGGCAATTTCGTCCACGGACTTATCGCGCATCGCGCCGTAAACGAGCAGGATGCGCCGACCTCGGTAATTTTCTTCCCAAAATTTCCGCAACTCGCGCGCGGCGGAAGGATTGTGCGCGCCGTCGAGAAAGAGCGCGGGCTTGTCAGCGAGTTTTTCAAGGCGACCGGGCCAGCAAACGGTTGCGATACCACCCATGATCGCGTCGTCGGTAATCCGAAACCCGCGCTCGACGAGAAGCTGCGAGGCTGTGGCAGCGGCGAGCGCATTGCGAATCTGAAAGCGGCCCGCAAGCGCTGGTTCGATTGCGAACGTGGCACCCGACGCAGATGAGCGAACATTCGCGCGATACCTGCCATCGACAGACGTAACAGCCCCGGCGTGCCACACAGTATCGACTTCGACCAATCGCGCGCCCAGTTCAGCGCACCGGCGGGCGATCAAGGCACGCGCTTCGGGCCGCTCGACAGAACTTACCACCGGGCGGCCGCGCTTTATGATGCCCGCCTTCTCGCTAGCAATTTCTTCGATCGAATGCCCGAGGAAATTCTCGTGGTCAAAATCTATTGGAGTGATGATGGCGACCGCGGGTTCGACAATATTCGTCGAATCGAGCCGTCCGCCCAAGCCGACTTCGTATACGACGAAATCCACGCGGTGTTCGGCAAACGCCACGAATGCCATGGCGGTGACGCATTCGAAAAACGTCGGATGCGCGACGAGCTTTCCCGAAGCCAGCAGCGATTCGATTGCGTCGTGAACGCGCGCCCATGCCGCCGCGAAACCATCGTCGGAAATGCTTTCGCCGTTGAAGCGGATGCGCTCGTTGATGCGCTCGAGATGCGGAGATGTGTATAAGCCCGTCCGCAGGCCAGCCGCCCGCAAGATGGATTCGAGCATCGCGGCCGTGGAACCTTTGCCATTCGTGCCGGCAATATGCACGCAAGGAATTGCGCGGTGAGGATTGCCAAGGCTCGCCGCGAGCGCGGTGATATTTTCGAGGCCGAACTTCTGCACACGCGCCTGCTGAGGCGACGCCAATTCGCGGCCCAACGCCAGCAGCGCGCGGACGGATTCTTCGTAGTTCATCAGGAATCGAGGAAAAAGCTTAGCGCGTGGCTGATGTAAGGCTTCAATTCCTTGCGCGGGACTACGGCGTCGAGAAATCCGTGTTCGAGAAGAAATTCAGCGGTCTGGAAACCCTCGGGCAATTTCTGGCGGATGGTTTGCTCGATCACGCGCGGGCCCGCGAAACCGATGAGCGCGCCTGGCTCGGCAATATTCAAATCTCCGAGCATCGCGTAGCTGGCGGTGACTCCACCGGTCGTCGGATCGGTCAGCACGGAAATGAACGGAATGCGCGCTTCGTCCAGGCGACCGAGTGCAGCGGAAACCTTTGCAAGTTGCATCAAGCTGACCGCGCCTTCCATCATGCGCGCCCCACCCGAGCACGAAACGACGATGAGCGGCGCTTTTTGTGCTGCGGAACGCTCCACCGCGCGGGCCACCTTTTCGCCGACCACGGCTCCCATCGAGCCGCCAATAAATTTGAATTCCATCGAACAGCAAATCACCGGCCGGCCGTCGAGCTTTCCTTCGGCTGTGATCACCGCGTCCTTCATGTTCAGTTTGTGCTGCGCCTCCTTGAGTCGTTTCGCGTACGGCTTGGTGTCCGTGAAGTGCAGAGGATCGCTCGATTCGAGGTCCGCGTCGTGTTCGATCCAGGGCTCCTCGTCGAGCAGCAAGGCGAGGCGGCGGCGGGCGTCCAGGCGGAAATGATGCTCGCATTTCGGGCAGACCTCCCAATTCGCTTCGAGGTCCTTTTTCCAGATGATCGCGCGGCAGGAACTGCACTTCGTCCACATGCCTTCGGTGCGGACGCGGCGTTCGTCCACCGGCGTGGGATTTTCGAGAGATTTTTTTTCGCGCTTGAACCAGGTCATTTCGAGAGGCTCGATGCTGGAGGCTTGAAACTGGAAAGCCTCCGGCGAAAGTTCTTTTGGCCGTCATTCTGAGCGAAGCGAAGAATCTCTCTCGTGAGAATGCCAAAGAAAAGAGAGATTCTTCGGGTCGAAAGAGGCCCTCAGGATGACGCGGGCCTTTTTTCCCTAACGCTCGCGCTCAATAGTCGATTCCGCGCTGCGCGAGGACCCCTTTCGTGTACGGGTGCTTCACTTCGCGCATCTCGGTTACCAGGTCGGCGGCTTCCACCAGTTTCGGATGCGCGTTGCGGCCCGTGCAAATCACATGCACCCGTTCTGGCCGCTTGGCCAGTGACTCCACGACGCTTTCGGGGTCCAGCATCTTGTAGCTGATCACGTAATTGATCTCGTCGAGCACGACGAGATCGTATTTTTCGCTGTAAATCCGATCGCGGCCAAACTTCCAGGCTTCTTCGCACATGCGAATGTCTTCGGGATCTGTTTCCGCGCCCCCGACTTTCACGAAGCCGCGTCCCATTGGCCGGATTTCGAATTTGTCGTCACCCAGCATTTTGGCGGCGTCGAGCTCGCCATAGTGCCACGAGCCTTTGATGAATTGCACCATCAGAACGCGCATCCCTTGCCCAACGGCTCGAAACGACGTGCCCAATGCGCAGGTCGTCTTGCCTTTTCCGGGACCTGTGTAAACAATCAGGAGACCTTTTCCTTCGGGCATTCCATCGCGCTCCGCGCGCCGATTCACAATAGTGGCCGCAGCCCGCCAAAACGTCAAGAGACCTAACAGCTTGTTGAAAACAAACCGCGCGTCATTCTGAGGGCCGTTTTATGGCCCGAAGAATCTCTCTTTTTCTTGGCATTCTCACGCAGAAGATTCTTCGCTCTGCTCCCTTCGCCTACGACGCTCGGGGCAAGCAGAATGACGACCGAAGTGAGTTTTTCAACGACCTGCTAAAAGACACGAGGAGCCTCCCGGCAAAAAACTGGGTTATACTTGCGGCGCAATTCGAGACTGAGGAGAGAATATGCGAAAAACGATCACTTTTTGTACTTTGCTGATAACCACCATCGCGATTCTGGCCAGCCCTAGCTTCGCGCAGAAGGACAAGAGCAAGCGACCCAGCCCGCCGGCAAAAGCGGAATGCACGCTGTCGGGCGGCAAGATGCTCACGGTGGATTATTCGAGCCCGCGCATGAAGGGGCGCAAAATTTACGGCGGCCTGGTTCCCTACGGAGAGGTATGGCGCGCCGGCGCGAACGAAGCCACAACCTTCGTTACCACTACCGATCTGATGGTCGGCAGCAAGGACCTTCCGGCCGGCAGCTACACGATCTTCACGCTGCCGACTGCGGACAAATGGACTCTTATCATCAGCAAGAAAACCGGTGAATGGGGCATACCCTATCCGGGCGAAGCCGACGACTTCGCGCGTGTCGAGATGAAGATGTCGAAGCTGCCATCGCCGGTGGAAGATTTCACAATCTCATTTGCAAAGACGCGCGGCGGCTGCGATATGCGCCTCGATTGGGAAACCACGCGCGCATCGATTGCAATCTCGGAAAAGAAATAGCGGTTCGCCGCTCTTAATCGGATAGCAATCTGAATCTTGACGCCCTGCATAAATTCGTGCAGGGCGTTTTCTTTTCACGCCTCAGGAAAGATTCAAATTCGTGCGAAGTGTTTCGGCAATCGCGACGACGCGCTGCTGCGCGGCGGGCGACATCTCTTTCGTGGCACCGCGCTCGCGCAAAACCAGCCAGATTCCCGGGCGATGAATGTGGTTATCGTGGCAAATCGCACCCGTGAGCTGGACGATTTCGAGATTTTCGTCCGCGAGATGACGATCCAGCACGGCGCGGGCTTCGTCCAGCAGATCCTTGAATCCCTGCGAAGCTAGCATCGGGTCCACATCGCGCGGCACCGGCGCTTCCACATCAAGCAGATCGTAATCCGCAAGCGGGCTGGTAATCATCAATTCCACCGAGGCTGTCGGCGCGCCTGCGTCGTGCATAATTTTGATAGACATGGCTTCGTTATTCTCCCAGATGTGTCACTACTTTGGATAGGGATGGCCAGCGAGGATGGCGAACGCACGATAAATTTGTTCGGCCAGAGCCACTCGGGCGAATTCGTGCGGCATCGTCAAAGTGGAGAGCGACAATTTTTGCGTCGCGCGGACGCGAAGCTCTGCCGGGAATCCTTCCGCATCGCCGCAAAGGAAAGCGAGTTCGCGTGCGCCCCGATCGCGAAGGCCGCCCAGCCAGCTCGCAAATTGCTGCGATGTGAACTGCTTGCCGGCCGCATCGAGCAAGACCAACGTGGTACCAGATTCGATTTTCAGCCTGCGCAACCCGGACGGGCCGGTGTCGCGCAGTTCGTTGACTTCAAGCTCCGCGTAATGCCGAATGCGATCGGCGTAGTCGTCGAGCAGAACGCGCATCTCTTCGCGCCGGGTCTTGCCAAGCATAATGAGACGAATTTTCATTTCGCGACGCAGCGGTCCAAACAAAGCAGCGTTCAAACCATCTCAAAGCAGTCCGTATTTCTTGCGCTTGTCGAGAAGCGTCTTGCGGCTGATGCCCAAAACTTCAGCGGCCTTGCCAATCTTGTACCGCGTTGCCTCAAGCGTCGCATGAATGGCTTCGCGCTCGATGTCGTCGAGAGAGCGGAGCGATGCGGCCGCGGCAAGCGGCTCGCTTGCCGCGCGAACGATTTGCGGAAAATCTTCGGCACGCAGAACGGAGCCCTTCGCGAACACCAAAGCATGCTCGATGGCATTCTTCAGTTCGCGGACATTCCCGGGCCACAAGTAAGATTCGAGAAGGCTTTCAGCGCCGGCATCGAGCGCGGCGTCCGGATGGCCATGCACGGGCCCCAGCCGCGCGAGAAAATGCGAGGCCAGCGGCTTAGTATCGGCGCGGCGATCGCGCAGAGGCGGCACGGAAATCGCAAGCACGTTGAGACGAAAGAACAGGTCCTCGCGGAAGCGCCCTGCGGCGACAGCTTTCGTCAAGTCGGTATTCGTCAGCGCCATCAGCCGCGCTTCCATGCGCAGCGTTTCCGTCCCGCCGAGTCGTTCGAATTTGCGCTCTTCGAGAACGCGCAGCAATTTCGCCTGCATGTTCATCCCCAGCGCGGCGACTTCATCGAGAACGATCGTTCCGTCGTCGGCGAGTTCGAGACGGCCTGGCTTGCGCGCTTCCGCCCCGGTGAACGCGCCACGCTCGTGGCCGAAAAGCTCGGACTCGACGAGCTCGGTGGGCAGGCTGGCGCAATCAATTTTCAGGAGAGCCGCATTGCGGCGCGGGCCGCGCTCGTGAATCCAACGCGCGAGCTGATCTTTTCCGGTGCCGCTTTCGCCGGTAATGAGCAGGGTTGTAGAGGTTTCGGCAACCTTTTCAGCCAGTTCAAGAACGTGCCGCGAAGCCGGATCGACTGCCACCCAGGGCGCTTCCAGACGAACATTCGCAGCGTTCATCGCGAAGTGGCGCCGCTCTCTGATTCGCCCTGCGTTTGCGCGGGATGCGGCGGCGCGGGGAACTCGATGCGCTCGGCGGTGCGCCAGAGTCGTTCGAGATCGTAATACTGCCGGGCGCGTTCGCTAAAGATGTGAACGACCAGGTCGCCGTAATCGAGTAATACCCACTCGGCGCTCGATTTGCCTTCGCGGTGCGCAAGGCGACGCCCGTGGCGATTAAGCCGTTCCTCGATCGATTCGCCGATGGCCTGGATTTGGGGCTGGCTTTGTCCGGAGCAGAGCAGAAAATACTCGGCGAAGGCTACGGTGCCGGCGAGTTTCAATACTGTAATGTCCAAAGCCTGCTTGTCCTGGGCTGCTTCCACAGCCCAGCGAATCTCGGATCGAAGGGAGTCGTGCGTCACCGGTAAAGAGCCTGCCCCAGAATGTATTCCTCTACGCGGACGGGCACAAGCCCGTGAATGCTTTGATGCTTTTCGAGACGGTGACGGACTTCGGTGGACGATACATGGCTCGCGACCGTCGTCAGAAGATTTATAACGGATTTGCGGAGCACGATTTTGTTTGGATCAGTTGAATGCGTGCGTCCAAGCCTGTCGGGCGGAATCACGAGCCGCAAGGCATCGAGCCGGAAGCCTGGGCGGCTGGCGATGATGAAATCGCATGCGTCGAGCAGCACCTCATAACTGCGCCAGGTGGGAATTTCGAGAAATTGATCGGCACCGGCGATGAAATAGAAATGGTCGTCGGGATGCTCGCGGCGATAGCGGCGCACGGTGTCGATCGTGTAAAACGCATGCGGCGCGGTGCCATCGAGCGGTGCTTCCGCCAGCGACGGTATAAATTCTTTGTGCTCGGAACACGCCAGCGCGACCATGGCGTAACGGTGAACGAACGGCGTAAGCGCCTGCTTCGTCTTGTGCGGCGGACGCGACGACGGAATGAAATGAACCGCATCCAGATGAAATCGCCGGAGCGCCGCTTGACCCACGGCAATATGGCCGGCGTGAATGGGATCGAACGTGCCGCCGAAAAGGGCCACCGAACGCCGATGCGCATGCAGGTGGGGCTTGTGAACCGAAGTCGACGTCAACGCTCCTCCGGAAGCGATGCGGGAGATTCACTTTCCGTGCGCATCATTGGATGAGCTTCGTCTGATTGCCTTGCAACTCCGGGCGCAACCGGTTTGGGAATGCGATCGAGTGCATCCGCCATGGACCGGACCAGGCCGGCGATCCCTTCGCCGGATGCGGATGACACCGCGTGAAATTCAAGGCCTCGCTTCGCGGTGAACGCGTGCAATTGCTCCAGATGCTCGCGATCCGTGGTCGCGTCGAGCTTCGTTGCGACGACGATCATTGGTTTCTGCGCAAGGTCTGGACTGAACGAAGCGAGCTCGCGTTCGATGATTTCGAAATCATGGATCGGATCGCGGTCGTTCGCATCGCTGGTATCCACCAGATGCGCGATCAGCCGGGTTCGTTCCACGTGCTTCAGGAATCGGGTGCCCAGTCCCGCCCCTTCGTGCGCGCCTTCGATCAAGCCGGGAACATCCGCCACAACGAACGTGCGGCCCTGACCGGCTGGCGCGTCTGGATCGGCGGAAACGACACCCAAATGGGGTTCGAGGGTGGTGAACGGATACGCCGCAATTTTCGGTTTGGCTGCTGAAATTCGCGAGATCAACGTGGATTTGCCGGCGTTCGGAAACCCGACGAGCCCCACGTCCGCGAGCAATTTCAGTTCGAGGCGAAGATGGCGTTCCTGGCCGGGCGGGCCGTCTTCGTGTTCGCGCGGGGCCTGATGCCATGGGCGAACAAAAGCCGGATTGCCATTGCCGCGTCCGCCGCGCCCGCCGCGAGCGGCGAGAAAACGCTGCCCCGACGCTGTGAAGTCGAACAATTGTTCGCCTGTGTTTGCGTCAAATACGATCGTGCCCACCGGGACCGTGAGAGTCGTCGAGTCGCCCGACCGACCGTGGCAATCCGAACCCTCGCCGTGCCCTCCGCGCTGCGCTCGAAATTCGCGATTATAGCGGTAGCGCAGCAGCGTATTGTCGTTCGGATTCGCTTCGATGAAAATGTCGCCGCCGTGGCCACCGTCGCCGCCGGACGGGCCGCCTCGAGGAACGTACTTCTCCCTGCGAAATGCGAGGCAGCCATTGCCGCCATCGCCGGCCTTCACTAAAATTTTGGCTTCGTCCGCGAACATATCGAACTCGTTACAAGAGGCTGACAGAAGAAAGCATACGCCAGCGCGGCGTGCAAAGACAAAAATACGCGCCCGGTGAAGCAGAGCGCGTATCGGAAATCGAGAGATTCAGTTTACAGCGGGCGCGGTGGTTTTCTGCTCGCCGCCGATGGCAGCTTCTTCGACCGGCAGAACGCTGATGAATTTCCCCAGCTTGCCTTTATCCTGAAAACGAACGACGCCCGTGATCGTCGCGAAAAGACTATCGTCCTTGGCAAGGCCTACGTTTTTGCCGGGCTTGTACCGGGTGCCTCGCTGACGGATCAGTATGCTGCCGCCGTTGACGAGCTGCCCGCCGAAGCGCTTGATCCCGAGCCGTTGCCCGTGCGAGTCGCGTCCATTTGTGGACGATCCCCCGCCTTTCTTATGTGCCATGATTCCCTCGCGATTTCTATGAGCCGCCGAAAGGCGTTCGATAGAACGACTAAAGCTGAATGTCGCTCACTTCAATCGTCGTGTAATTCTGACGGTGCCCGCGCTGAATCTTATATTGCCCGCCGGTTTTGAACTTCAATACCTTGAGTTTCGGTCCGCGGCTCTGCCGGACGATCTTGCCCGTCACCTTAGCCTTGGCGATATCGGCGGCCGGCGCAAATTTCTTGTCATCGTTGCGGACGGCGACTACTTCGTCGAAGGTGATCTTGTGGCCAACTTTACCCTCAAGCCGCTCGACTTCAATCCTTGCACCTGGCTCGATGCGGTACTGCTTCCCTCCACTGCGAATCACGGCGTACATGCTGCCTCCAAGATCGAATGACAAACCCCTATTCTATAGGGGATTCAGCGGGCCAGTCAATGAGACATTGTTATCTTGCGCACAGGATTTGCAAGTTCTAAAACTCCACGGCTAACTCCTTTTATGAGAAGGCCGGTCGATGTCAAGGTGTATTGCTCCCCGCTAAAACTGGACACCTCAGTTAGGTAGAATCAGGGCCTCCAACACAGGAGGCAACATGGGCAGGAAACCGCGCGTAGATCGATCCCCGGAAGAGAAGTGGCAGATCGTGCAGGAAGGCATCAAGAGCGGGAACGTCTCGGAGACGTGTCGGCGTCACGGCATCGCTCCAAATCTGTTCTATCGCTGGAAGGATGAAGCGGAACAGGGAGCGAAGCCAGCGCTTGGGGGGAGAAGCGCCGCCGGGCGGACGAAAGTCCAGCGAATCCTGACCAATAATCGTGGTGGGCCAGCCGGAGAGCTCGGCTATATGTCCGGCCAAGCGGCACATCTTCATTGATTTCTCATGAGGCGCCCAATCTCCGTTGCCTTCGGGGACGCGCTCGAGAGTCTTTCGCGTGTTACCCATTTCGTGATCGAATTCCGGCAAAATCGAATCTTTGATTGCCATTGTGTTGCCTCCAGGGAGTAGTTTTCACGCAGGGATATGTTAGCGCAAGAACGCGAGCGGCGGGAAATTAGAAGGCCCGCGCGGGACGTCGGAAGAGGAAAATGGCGTTGCGCGGGACCTTAGTTGGATTATCGAGCGAATTTTGCTCCGATGCGGCCAGCAGCGCAAGCGATTTTCTCGAATTAAGGCCTCGGGCTGTCGTCCCCATTTTCAATAAGGATTCGCCTCGTTGATTGTCAATTGGCCTTGATCGGTTGAGCCGAGAAATGTGAAAGCATTCGGCGTGTAACAGAGCAACGCAGCGCCCGCTTCGGGCGGAAGTTGGTAATCGACTAACCTATCGCCAGTTTCGGCATCATAGACCGAGATAAGATCGATGTTGCTGACGCGCGGGTCAGCCTTCGTGGGCTCACCGAATAAGACTGCCAGTTTGCCGGCGGAGCTATATCTCACGTTGCTTGCGGAGTACTTGTCCGACGGGGGATTGAGTTCCATACGTCGCAAAATGGTGCCATTCCCAGCAATAACAAAGACTATTGGCTGACGCGCCATACGAACCAGGTAAATATTGCCATCGGAGCCGGTTAGTGCGGCTCCAGTGGAGATCTCCCGGGGAACCCGCCCGTTCTGCGATATCCCGCCAGCCTCATCAGGCTTAGGCTGTTTGACGTCCCCAGTCAGCGTAAACCGCTTAATTAGTCGCGCACTTTGATCGAAGATTGCGGTGAAAGGACGCATTCCTGAAGGATGGATTGGATTGGAATCGCCAGCCATTCGTTGGATGCCCGAGATCAGGTACTCCCCAGAGGAGAAGACCGCGAGGTTGAACGGAGAAAACGACGATTCTAAGGCAGTGTACGAATCGAAGCTGCCATCATCCTTGAAAGTGATCAGACCGGATTCGGCCTTATCGCCCTGCGGGTCCGGTCTCACAACCAAGCCGACGATTTCACCCCGCAGCCCCACGGTGAAAGCACCAAGATCCGCCCGCTCGAAGCCTGAAATCGAACGGATGGAGAATGTTGCGAGCTGTTTGCCTTCGGGCGATACCTTCACAATCGGGGCGGCAAGAAAATTGGGCATCTGATAAAAACGCAAATAGATGTTTCCGGAAGCGTCACACTTTGTGCTGGAGACCGGGTCTGCATTTAAGGGGAGTGGCACCGTTTTTGTCACTCGCAAACTAAGTTGAGGAACCGGCTTCACCTCGACCGCTAAAGCGAAGGAAGCCGCGAAGATTAACGCGCTAACCTGTCCAGCAAAGATAGCCCTTGCTGCCATATGCGTTCTCCGCCTATGTTCCGCACGCCACAGGGGTCGCAAGCGAAACATAGCCCCCGTGTGACGACGGAAAATAGACCACTGTCGGCGAAATCGACTGATTCGAAGTTGTTATTTCGGTGCCGCGGCAGAAACTCAGCGCGCGATCGCCTATGACCATTCTATTGCAGCAGGGCACGTGAACTGAAAACGTTAAACAGTTCACGCCATTGCCGCCGCCCGTTACAAGCTCGCAAATGTCATAGGATACTGTTTGATGGCAGGCGCCAAACGTGCATGTCGCAGTCTCGGGAACCAGTATACTGCAGTGCTCGGCAGAGGCCCTCGCCGGGAACATAAACGCAAAGACAAGAAGAACAAACAGCCCAAAAACATAGTTTTTCATAATGTTCACCATCCACCCAAAGTTGTCTTGGATACTATCAAGTGACAGCACTAAGTCAATACAGTAATCACTTGATATAATATCGTAGTGTAGGCACGCCAGGCTCCGCATCACCCCACAAAAATAGGCCAGCGGATCCGGAAAGAATCTTGACCTGCCACGTTCAAGCAGATTGTTAAAACCTCCAGGCAGTTGACTTAAGGAGTAATGCGGAAGGCGCCGTCGCGTTGGACGTAGCCGTAGGCCATGCGCGGCGTGTTGAATGCGGCTGCGGGACGACCTTCGCAGTCGAGCAGAATCAGGCCGCCAGTAGTGTGCGCGCGATGCGCCAGCTTCCGAACGCAGGCGTCGGCGACGGCTTGGCCGATTGTCACCGGGCCGCTTCCGTCACGATGTGGCGACAAAGCGCGAGGATCGCTCAACAGGTCCACAGCCATTTTGGCCATTACAATTTTCATGATGCCTTCCCCGTGGCCCGTGCAGGATACCCCGCCCGCTTCCTTATCGGCGTAACACCCGCAGCCAATGAGCGGCGAATCGCCGACGCGTCCCGGGAATTTGCAGCAAGTTCCGCCGGTGGAAGTAGCGGCGATCAGATTGCCCTTCTCGTCGAGCGCCACCGCGCCGACCGTGCCGCTTTCGTGGCTCGAGTGATTTTCCGCGGCGTGCGAATCTTCGAGGCAGCGCCCCCAGGCCTTGCGCTCTCGCTCGATGACGAGATCTTCCTGCGCACAAAGCGGGATGCCATTTTCGGCCGCAAACTTTTCCGCGCCAGCACCGACGAGCATCATGTGGTCGCTATTTTCGAGAACGCGGCGCGCCAGCCGGATCGGGTTCCGCACGCGTTCCACGCCCGCAACCGCCCCTGCCTTGAGAGTCGCGCCGTCCATCACAATGGCATCGAGCTGAACGCGTCCATCGCGGTTCAGATGTGAACCGAGGCCGGCGTCAAACGTCGTGTCGTCTTCGAGAACGATGATCGCAGCTTCGACGGCGTCCACCGCCGCACCGCCGCGAGATAAGATTTGCCAGCCAGCGTGGAGGGCACGCTCAATTCCGGCGCGGCAGTCGTCGATCGCTTCTTCCGGAATGTTCCAGGCACCGCCGTGAACGATGAGAGAGGGAATCAATTTGTAGGAGGGAATCTGTGGGCTATAGCAGCGAGATCGATGCCCGCGTCGAGGAAGAGAAATCCGGCGATTTTGAGCAGGTTCGACAAAATTCAGCCTCCGCGGCCCGCAGTGCGCGTCAAAACGTGCTCACGCTCACCGGCACCCTGCGGAAAAGGCTCCGCGAAAGGCTGCGCGCCCTCAGGTTTGACCCCCTGCGGCAGCGTCGCGCTTTCCGTCGCTTTCCAGGTGTGCAGGATGCGATGAATCACGGTGATGTTCGGACCAATTGCGAGTATCCACAGCGCGATGGGCATGCGGTTGGTAAGCGCGCCGAGAATCATCAGCACCAGCCGCTCCGGACGCTCCCAGAATCCGACTTCGGTCGTCGGCACCAGAGATTGCGCGCGGGCTTTCGCGTAGCTGACCATTACGGCGCCAGCCATGGCCGCGCCCGCCAAAATCGCGTCCGTAAACCGATTGACTCGCGAATAATATACGAGCAGGCCGAGGAAAAGGATCAGATCCGCATAGCGGTCGAGAATCGAATCGAGGAAGCCGCCAAAGAGGGAAACACGATTCTGGTGGCGCGCGACTGGTCCATCGAGCAAATCGCACAAGCACGCGAGAATCATCGCCCCGCCAGCCGTTGCGAACTGGCCTCTCGCAAAGCATATGCCGGCCCAAAGATTCAGGACCAAGGCCGTCCACGTGATGACGTTGGGACGAATCCCCGTGACGGCAAGAACTGCTGCAAGCCCTTCAACGGGCCACTTCAGGTACCGGCCGATGGAGCGCGTCAACATGGAGCGGAAATCACCCGTGTTACTCCTGGTCGTAAATCGTTGCGAGACGCACCACCTCAAATTCCTTGGGACCTGCCGGGGTCGCGACCTGCACCTCGTCGCCTACTTTCTTGCCCAGCAGCGCGCGGCCGATGGGTGAACTAGTGGAAATCAGGCCCTTGGCCGCATCGGCTTCTTCCTGTGTCACCAGTTTGTACTCGATTTCGGCGGACTTGGCAACGTCCAGCACAACCACTCGCGATCCATACGCCGCGCGATCTTTCGGCAGATTGTTCAGGTTCAGCATGGAAAGGTCGGCCATCCGCTGGTGAAGCTGGCCCAGCCGCGCGGCAACGTAGGACTGGCGCTCTTTCGCATACTTGTACTCGGCGTTTTCGGAGAGATCGCCGTGAGCGCGGGCGACCTTTATTTCCTTGGGCAGCTCGTCGTGAAACTCGTGTTCGAGAGCCGCGATTTCATCCTGTAATTTTTTCTTAATCTTGTCTGCAAGATCAATCATTTGAGAACGCTTTGGCGGGCGGCGCGTGGCTGGCCCCTCGGATGGATTTGTCGAATTACTTACAGATTATAGAGGATTTGCGCGGTCGTCGGCAAATTAAGTGGAATCTCCGCAGTTTTGGCTTAATGCTCGATCAGTTCCGGACTCGCAAGGTGCAAAAGCTTCTTACGCATATCGAGGATGCCTCGGCATTTCGGACTGAGCGCACCGCCATCTCGATGTTCAATCCTCCTCCTCGCCGGTCATTCGTGACATGTATCGCGTCCAAGCCGCGAACTCGACAATCCAATAGCCGCTCCGTGTTGCCGATCTTGGACTTTGCGATTACCCAATAATTCCCGGCATTCAGAAGACGATACTTCCAATATCCCGTCCAAAAGCTCTTGGCTGAAAACTCGAGAACTTGGTTCGTTTCCTCCGTTCTTTTCAGCACGCTTATCCACTCCCGCACCTGTGTACGCTCTTTCTCAAATCGCGCGGACTGAGCGATGGTAAATGGCCCGGCGTTTGTCCACCATCGAACCCCCCCGACGAGGAATACCACCGAAAATCCACTTCTTATCGTCGATTCTAGCAGGGTGTGGTAGTCAGGATCGTTAAATGGGAGCCAGATCCCGACCAGAAACAGAAAGTAGACGACGGCCAAAGCATATGCTGCGTAGCACGAATTCAACCATAGCATCGTGCTTGTCACAACCGACAGAACTGCGACCAAGCGCACGATAGCGGACTCGTAGAAGGAAGACGCGGGAAATATCGCAAGGAGAACACACACTACACTGAGAAGCGTGAAAGTCACCCTGGCACTCGGGGAGAAAAGTCTTAGTGGCCTCTGCCGTGGCTGCTCGGTCTAACCTATCGAGTTCTAATAGTTGCGGCATCCGGTGTCAGGCAAATTGCGCCTACCGCATCCTACTGCATGCCTCAATCTTTGAGGTATAGACGTCGTTTTTGTCCAAGCCATTTACCTTCGCGATCGGGACGCTGCGCCTGTTATCATTTCGACTCTTTCGCTATAGTGGACGCGGCAATTCCAATGGAGTCGAGAGGAATGACAATGGAAGCTTGCGCGGGAACACCAGCGTCAACGCGGCATGATTGGTCGCGCAAGGAAATTCGCGCAATCTACGGCCAGCCGATACCCGAACTGATTTTCCAGGCGCAAAGCGTCCATCGCAAATTCCATCAGCCCGAAGAAGTGCAACTGTGCCGGTTGCTTTCGATCAAGACGGGCGGATGCCCGGAAGACTGCTCGTATTGTGGGCAGAGCGCGCATTACAAGACGGACGTCGCGCGGCAGGAGCTTCTCGATCCCGCGATTGCGATCGAAGCAGCGAAGCGCGCCAGAGCCGATGGCGCAACTCGATTCTGCATGGGTGCTGCGTGGCGGCAGGCGCCGCATGGATGCGATTTTGATCGCGTGCTCGAAATGGTGCGCGGCGTCTCCGCGCTGGGGCTGGAAGTGTGCTGCACGCTCGGGATGCTCGATGAGGAGCAGGCCAGCCAGTTAAAAAATGCCGGCCTGACGGCGTACAACCACAACCTAGACACGGCGCCGGAATTTTACGGTCAGATCATCACTACGCGCATCTACGAGGACCGTCTGCGGACTATCGCGCATGTGCGAAAAGCGGGCATCACCGTTTGTTGCGGCGGGATTCTCGGAATGGGAGAGTCGCGCGAGGATCGGATCGGCCTGTTGCAGCAGTTGTCGAATTTGAATCCGCATCCGGAGAGCGTTCCGATCAACATGCTGGTGCGTGCCAAGGGAACGCCGCTCGCGAATGCCAGGGAACTCGATCCTTTGGAAATGGTTCGCGCGATCGCGACAGCCAGGATTCTAATGCCAATTTCGAGAGTGCGCCTGGCTGCGGGACGGCAGGAGATGTCGCGCGAGGCTATGACGCTGTGTTTTCTGGCCGGTGCAAATTCAATCTTTACCGGTGAAAAGTTGTTAACCACGCCGAACCCGGGCGTCGATCAGGACGCAAGACTGCTAAACGAGTTGGGTATGAAAGCGATGCAGAGTGCCTGAAACAAGAAATACTCGGCTTTTGAAACGAATCGCGGAAGATCTCGACAACCTGCGCGAACGTTCGCAGTTTCGCTCGCTCGAAATTGTGCACGGCGTGAATCTGTCTTCGAATGACTACCTTGGACTGGCAAGCAACCCCAGACTCGTCGAAGCTGCCTCCCTCGGCGTTGCACGGGCGCGAAGGGTCGGCGCAACCGGCTCGCGATTACTTTCGGGCAACGCGGAGGAATGGGAAGAGCTTGAGTCCGAATTCGCCAGTTTCGCAGGAACGGAAGCCGCGCTGTATTTTGGGTCGGGATACACCGCAAACGTGGGCCTGCTTAGCTCTGTTTTGAAACCCGAAGACGTAGTTTTCTCCGATGCACTGAACCACGCAAGCATTATCGACGGAATACGTCTTTCCTCCGCGCGCAAAGTGATTTATCCGCACGCCGATTTGCAATTTCTCGAACGCAGTCTGCGCGAGCATCAATCCAATGCGGGCGCGCGCGTGCTCGTCACTGAAAGCGTCTTCAGCATGGAAGGCGATGTTGCGCCGCTGGCCGATCTGTTTGCGCTCGCTCGGAAATACGCCGCGGAAGTTGTGGTTGACGAAGCGCATTCGATCGGCGTCTTCGGACCTGAAGGACGCGGAAGCGCCGTTGAAAATGAGCTTGAGCGGGAAGCTCTCGCGATTATTTATCCATGCGGGAAGGCTCTGGCCAGCGCGGGAGCTTTCGTGTGCGGCAATGCCAGCCTGAAGAATTATCTCGTGAACCATGCGCGAACGTTTATCTTCAGCACTGCGATGCCGCCATATTTCGCAGGTCAGATTCGCGCCGCGTTGGATCTTGCTCGTGGCGCGGATTCCGAGCGCACGCATCTAAGCCAAATCGCGAACTCATTGCGCCAGTTATTGTCTGCCAGCGGCCTAGATTGCGGCCGGAGCAGCACGCAAATCGTACCGGTGTACCTGGGAAGCAACGAATCGGCGCTCGAAGTTGCAGCGAAACTTCAGCAAAGCGGCTTTGCGGTGAAAGCGATCCGTCCGCCGACAGTGCCGGAGGGAACGGCGCGTATCCGGCTTTCGCTGACCAGCCGAATTACGGCCAACGATATTCAGCGCCTCGCAAGCGTCATCGGTGAGGCATGCAAATCCCTGCCGGGGAGGCATGCGGACGCCAAGGTTCATGCCTAGTCGATTTTTCATCACCGGAACAGACACGGGAGTGGGCAAGACCGTGGTATCGGCGCTGCTTTGCGCGGCGCTTGACGCGATTTATTGGAAGCCGATACAGACGGGCTCGCGCGAAGGAACCGACCGCAAGTCCGTAATGGAATTGGCCCGGCTGTCCCGCGATCGAACCATTCCCGAAGCGTATGAGTTCGCGCCGCCAGTCTCGCCGCATCTAGCTGCCGCTCGCGCGGGGGTTCGCATCAAGCTGACGACGATTCGGCTGCCGCGCCTCGCGCCCGGCGCGCACCTGATTGTGGAAGGCGCGGGCGGCGTCCTCGTCCCGATCAATGAAAGAGATCTGATGAGCGATCTGATGAAAAGGCTGAAGCTGCCGGTAGTGCTGGTTTCGCGGACGGCGCTCGGAACGATTAACCACACGTTGCTCTCGCTTGCAGCTCTTCGCGCGAAAAATCTCGATGTGCGAGGGGTGGTCATGGTTGGCAAGGCGAACGCAGACAATCGAAGGGCGATTGAACGCTACGGCGACGCGCACGTGATTGGCTGGGTTCCAAGACTTGATCGCATTCATAAAACAGCGCTGGTTGCGGTTTTTCGCAAGCATTTCGACCGGCGGATATTTTCTCCATGAGCTCTCAACTGAAAATCTGGCATCCATTCACCCAGGAAGCTCTCGATCCCGCTCCAATTCGAATTACGAGAGCGCAAGGCGTCTATCTCTACGCGGACGACGGACGGCGATTAATCGATGGCATTTCGTCGTGGTGGGTGAACTTGCACGGGCACTGTCATCCCGCAATCGTCTCGGCGATCGCAGAGCAAGCTGCGAAAGTGGATCATGTGCTCCTCGCCGGCTTCAGCCACGAAGCAGTCGCGGAACTTTCGAGCCGCCTGCGTAAATATCTGCCCGCCGGCCTCGATTACATATTTTTTTCCGACAATGGATCGACGGCGGTCGAAGTCGCGCTTAAGATGGCATTGCAGTACTGGCAAAATCTAGGACGCAATGATAAGCGCTCCATCGTTGCACTGGAACATGCGTACCACGGCGATACGGCCGGGGCGATGTCGGTCAGCGACGATTCTACTTTCACCGATCCGTTTTCCAGTATGCGCTTTCCTGTTCATCGCGTGCATTCCGCCTATTGCTACCGGTGTCCGGTCGGGAAGAGCCGTGCAACCTGCGACATCGATTGCGTGCAGCAATTGGCGCGGTTGCTGGAAGAAAGACAAGACGAAATTGCCGCGGTGCTCGTCGAACCGTTGCTGCAGGGTGCTGGCGGAATGATCGTGCACCCGGTGGAATTTCTGCAGCGCGTGCGGCGACTCTGCACGGAGCACAACGTGCTGCTCATCGCCGATGAAGTCCTCACCGGTTTTGGCCGCACCGGAAAAATGTTTGCATCCGAACTAGCCGGCGTGTCGCCAGACATGATGTGCCTTTCCAAGGGGTTGACCGGAGGGGTGCTTCCGATGGGCGCGACAGTCTGCACGAATGCAATCCACGAAGCATTTGTCAGCACTGACCGGACGCACACGTTCTTTCACGGCCATTCCTATACCGGGAATCCGCTGGCGGCCGCGGCAGGAGTCGCCAGCTTGAAAATTTTCGAGAGCGAACCCGTATTCGAGCGGATTGAGAGAATCGCCGCGATCCATCAGGAAAGGCTCGCGACGATTCAGAATCATCCTGCCGTGGGAGACGTTCGCTCGATCGGGACCGTTGCCGTCGTGGAGCTACGCGCCGAAGACGCCGGCTACATGTCGAAGCTCAAGCCCAAGCTCTATGAGTTTTTCATCAACGCAGGCATTCTTCTGCGTCCTCTGGGAAACATCATCTACGTTTTGCCGCCGTACGCAATTTCCCCCGAAGAATTGCATTACGTTCACGATCGGATCGCGAACGCGCTCAATCTATGCGTGGATTGATCCCTCGATTTCGTTTTTGAATCCAAAGCCTCAGGCTTATCCGAACGTGGTCACTTGTCGTCCAGTTTTCTCCCCGCGTTCAAGCTGTCGAAATTCAGGATCGCGTTCAGGACCAGCGAATAGCTGCCGATCGTCTCGCCGCGATAAATCGGATTATTCGAGAACAAAATCACGTGCCCGGAATCCATCGGCACGTCGATCACCGACGCGTGCTCCGCGATTTCGTTGCCGCCCTCCACTAATCCCGAGACCAGCAAATCTTTATCATCCGCATAGCGGAAAATGACTCGCGGCCGATCCGCGGGTGGAATCACGCTGATGCCATTGCGGCGCTGCTCGTCGGTGACGGGCTGCGCTTCCCATGGCTCCACGCGCGGTTCTTCGGGGATTTCGACCGGCGGACGTCCTGGCGTGAAATCGTGCTCTTCGAGGGTACCCCTGCCGGTGGGCCGAGCGCCCTGCTCCGGGCCGAGATGGCGGAATCCACGGCGTCCGACAATGCTTGAGAGATCGAATATTGGCCCGTCGTCGCAATACACCGACAAATCTTGGCCGAAGCCATACGCGATAGGGCTTTCGGGATCCACAATCTGCGTGCGCACCACGCTCCCAACAATTTTCATTTGTTTCGGCCGGTCGAGCGATACCCCACGCGTCAGCCCAAAAGTCACGGCGAGATTCGATGTATCCATCACGGTGACGAGAACGCCGCCTTTACGGACGAAGTCCTGCAGATGCGCGACGCCATCCCAGCCAAGGCCGGGGCGAATGTCATCCGTCGAATCGTTCTTGCCGATATTTGGCGTTTCGAGCGTCGTCTTCCAGGGAATCGGATTGCCCCAGTCCGTCGGCAGCCCGTCCACGACCATCAACGGATTGCCTCGCCCCACGGGCGGGAACAAAATAACGTCGTATTTCGACCGAAGATCAGGCTCGCGCGCGGCGGTTTGCGTGCTGATATAGTCGTATGGAATTTTCAGATTGTCGAGAGCTTCGCGCCACCAGCCTTCGGTCTGAGTGCTAAGCCATGTGTGCAGCAGAGCGACGCGCGCCGCACGAACTGGATGGGTTTTCACGGAAGGCGCGCTTGCTACGGCAAAGACTTCTAGTCCGAGGTCGGACGCCGCATTCTTCAATCCGCTGGCGTCCGCATTCTTTACGATGAACGTACCGCGGTTGAACTTGCGGCCTGCCGCATCGAACGGTTGCTCGGCCGCTTCGATCGAAGCATCCTTCATCCGATAGCGCAGCGAGGCCAGAGAAGCTTCGCCGGTGTTATTGATGACGAAGACTGGTCCGCTGCCTGAAATTCCGCTGGGCGCTTTGGCGTTGGTGACGCGTTCCATTGGAACGCCGAGGATTTTCGCGTCGGTAATCCGAATCACACGCACGTTGAACAGTTCTCCGAAGGTCCAGCCGGTGTCGTCGTAGGGAGTTTTCTGCGGATCCTCCGGACTCCAGTATTGATAATCGAGAAGCGCATCCGCGATGCGGGAGTATGGCTGATCCATGCGAATGATGTAAGAACCGGAGGGAAAGCTGACTTCAGAACTTACCCCTTTCTGTTCGGAATCAGCCGATGGTTTCTCTGCGAGTTTCGCGGCGTTCGCGTTCTGGCGTTTCGCATCTTTCTTCGCGGGCACTGTGACCGTGAATGCCGCTGTAGCGCGCGAAATCTCGCAACCCTGTTTTTGCAGCACGTTAAGAAGCTCAGCCTGCGCGCCCGGCCGCGGATCGTTTGCAGGCAACAGGTAGGCTGCGGGACCTTCGTTCGACGGCTTCGCGATCGAGCGCTTCGCCTTCAAATAAAAGTTCTTCAGAAACATCGTCTTGTTGTCGGAGAAGAAGTGCAGCGAAGTGAGAAGTCCCGTCTCTTCGTAATTGTTGTTGTCGCGCTGCGACCACAGAACCTTCGGTAGCGGCGGGTCCTGCCGGAACCACGTGCGCGAATATTCGCTCGGATCGAGCGTGCGTTCTTGGGTGTCGGCGCCGCCGTTGCCGAACGTTTCGTAGAGGCGGCTGATGCCGTTGTGCATGGCGGCGATGAACATCAAATACCCGGGGGACCATGTGTCGAAATCGCCGTGCGTGAATACCCCGGGCATTCCAAACTTGGTCATGTCCGCGACGTCACGCCAGCCGAGAATCTCCCATTCATTCGTCAGGATTGGATCCACCCAGGCGTTGAAAGGGCCGTCTCCGGCGGTGTTGTCGTACAGATAGGGAACCGACTCGTGGAGATCGTGGAGAACCTGCGCTTTCCACGCGACGAATGTGTTGAGAACGTTTTTCGTGAGCTTCAGCGTGACGGCCATGGCGTCGCGATTGTTGTCATGCGCGACGTACTTTCCCCAGTAAATTAGCGGCGGATAGTTGTCCTTGGGGTGCGCCAGATGCCAGCGGTAAACGTCAACCATGCGATCGCGGCCGTCAACCTCAACGATGGGTGTTATCAGCGTGATAACGTGGTCGCGGATATCCGTAACGTACGGGCTCTCGTCAACCGCAAGGCGGTACGCCAACTCCATGAGCGCGGTTGGCGCCCCGGTTTCCGTCGAGTGGATTGTGCCGGTAATGTAATAGACGGGCACGGAGGCGGCCACCAGGCGGCCAGCTTCGGTGTCGTCGAGGTGGATCGTGCGCGGATCGGCCAATTTGGCCAGGCGTGCACGATTTTCTTCGAGGTGCGCGAGATTGGCTTCCGAAGAGATGGCAACCGCGATCATTTCGCGGCCTTCTTCGGTGCGCCCAATGGTAAATACCTTTACGCGAGGGCTGGCTTTTTCGAGCAGACGCATATATGCGTAGACCTGCTTAGAATAGGGGAGGATTCCGGGCGCGCCTGCAACATCACCCAGCACGGCTTTCGGAGTGGGGACCGTTTTCGACGCTGGCAGATAATCGACCAGCGGAGACGTGAAGAACGGCTCCGTCGTGTACTCCTGAATTTTCTGCGTGTAGGCTTCGTCCACAGGTTGCTTTGGATCTCGCATCGCGGAAGTTTCCTGCGCCAATAATTGCGTTGCGAATCCACCGGCGATTGCTAGAAGCAGCAAGTAAGAAAGAATCCGCGTCCGGCGAGAGAGTTCGTGCAGCATGCTTGTCCTCCCATGAGAGCTCTGAGAGCTGCTATGCAAGTTGATCCCGAAAGTAAGCAGCACGTCATATCATCCGGCGGCGGTGCATGTAAAGGCCGCGCGGCGTTGCGATTGTCAGTTCTCTTTTTCTGTGTACATTCGTACATTGCCGAACGATATTTATGTGAGAATACTTGGACTTTGCGGCTTTGCGCTGTCTTCGACGCTCCAAAGAACACTTGGCGAGGAAAAGGTGAGTCATGGGGATTCTCGTTACGGGCGGAGCCGGCTACATCGGCAGCGCAACCGTGGAGCGGTTGCAGTCCATCGGAGAGAAGATCGTCGTTCTGGACGATCTCGCGCGTGGCCATCGAGAATCGCTGCCCTCGAAAGTACCGTTCTACCAGGGCCACGTCGGCGACGCCGCGCTTGTTGGGCGCATCTTGAAGGAACATACGGTCGATTCATGCATTCACTTTGCCGCGCTTGCCTACGTGGGCGAATCGGTCGCAAAGCCCGACCTCTATTTCGAGAACAATGCGGCGCAGGGTATCACGTTCATTAGCAACCTGATGCGTGCCGGCGTGCGGCGGATGGTTTTCTCTTCCACCTGTGCCACCTATGGAGAGGTGGACGGCCCGATCGTTGAAGAGACTCCGCAATGGCCAAAAAATCCGTACGGCTGGACGAAACTCCTGATCGAGCGCGTGCTCGATTCCTACGACCTGGCCTACGGAATGAAATTCGTGTCGCTCCGGTATTTCAATGCGGCGGGCGCGACGAAGCGATGCGGCGAGCACCACGACCCCGAATCGCACTTGATTCCCAACATCCTCTCGGCCGCGGCGGGAGAGCGGCCCGAAATCGCGGTATTCGGCGGCGATTACCCCACTCCCGATGGAACGGCGATTCGCGATTACGTCCACATCGCCGATTTGGCCGACGCGCATATCCGGTCGCTCGATTATCTGCGCCGCGGGGGCGCGTCTGATTTTTTCAATCTCGGCACCGGCGATGGCTACTCCGTTCTTGAAGTGATTGAAAGAGCTCGGCAGGTCACCGGGAAAGATATTCGAATCCGAATGCAAGCGCGCCGTCCGGGCGATCCGCCCCGGTTGGTCGCCAACGCCGCCAAAGTTCGCAAGATTCTTGGTTGGGCGCCAACCGTGTCCGATCTGGCCACGATCATTCGTTCCTCATGGGAATGGCGACAACAACGTCCGCATGGCTACACCTCGCAGTGATGTGAAACAACTCGCCTTTATCTCTCGATTTAAGCACGCTCCGAAACACGTCGGAGATGAGCCAATCGAGTCCTGATACAAAATTTGGAAGATCGCCGTCCCAATTTCAGTCTAGCCGACCGATATCGGACACATCGGACGATTTCGGGACGCGGCCACTCGGTGAAAATCACGGAGTCAACAATCCTTGCGAGACTCAGTCAAACGTTCATTTACGAACGTTTTAGATCGCCAAAATCTCGCAAAAAAATTGCTTTCATAAGAAAACCAAATCACATCTCGCGCCGTCAAATATAGCAGCGATTTGAGTAACAAAAGGGGTGGGCGTCTCTTTCGTGATTTAGGTTCTACAGGAACCCGGGTGCCGGCAGGGTGTGCTTATTTTCAGCGCAAAAAGGCTTGAAAAATAATGGAATCAGAATCGCAACTCGCGCGGCACCTTCGCTTCGGAGCCTTCGAGGTTGACTTAGTCCAGCGGGAGCTCCGGCGGCAGGGTCTCAAGATCAAGCTTAACGAGAAGCCGTTTCAGGTGTTGCAAGTTCTGCTCGAACGCGCGGGCGAAGTGGTGCGAAGAGAAGACCTGCGCCAAAGACTATGGTCGGCGGATACCTATGTTGATTTTGACGCGAACATGAACACGGCTCTCAGCAATTTGAGGCGATCCCTCGGTGACTCTACTGAAAATCCCGCGTTCATCGAGACCGTGCCCCGGCAAGGGTACCGGTTCATCGCACCGGTTTCCAGGATCGAAGAGACTCCGCGTCCGGCGTCGGACGCTGGCTCGGCGATGATGCCCCGCGCACACGACACGCAAGCAATTGGTTCTCCCGTGCGGCGAGACCAATTTCCAGCATTTGTGTCGGCTGCTGTTTTGCTTTCGCTCTTTTTGGCGCTGGGTGCGTTCGCGTATCTTCATTGGGGAAGCCGGTCTGCTCAGGCAAATGCCGCGCCGCGCAAACTGACGATTCTGGTGACCCCATTCGAGAACCTTAGCGGAGATCCCAGCCAGAACTACCTGAGCGATGGTCTAACCGACGAAATGATTACCCGCCTGGGCCAAACTTCTCCGGACCATCTCGGCGTCATCGCTCGCAGTACCGCGATGGAGTACCAAGGACAGCGGAAGTCGCTCGATAAGATCGTGCGCGAACAGCGCGTTGATTACATCTTGGAAGGCACCTTCCAGCGGCAGGATGATCATGTGCGCATCACCGCGCAGCTTTATAAAGCCAGCGATCTCTCGAGTGTGTGGGCCGAGCAATATGAGCGGGATGCTACCGACCTCCTTGCCATTCAGAGCGATGTAGCGAATCGCATCACGCAGTCTCTCTCTCTAAAGCTGTTGCCTCCGAACGCCGTCCATAACGCCGCAGTCACCCCGACTCTGAAGGCGTACGGCGCCGATTGAAGGCTCTCTCTTCCACCCCGTAAACTAAAGCTGATCCCAGTGTTCCTTTATCTTGAATTTAATAGAGCGTGTATGCAGCTTCCAGATTCCGTAACCAAACAGCACTCCTCCTGAAAATCGACAAAATGTTGGATTCACTGCGCCAGCCCATACAGCGCGTTGTTAATTGTCTTTCTAAATTCAACCACCGGATTTCTCTGTAGGCTCCTGACTCTGCAGTGCTCACCAATACTCTAGTTGATTTATGAGCGTTTTACCCCTGATTAAGCCTCAATTTGGAGGCAGAACGGCGCGCCGGTAGCCAAGCTGCTTAGTTCATGAGCGGCGGCATGCTCGCGGCAGGTTTTGCCATTTGCTCTTAGCACGCACGTCGGCAGCCCCAAATTACTCAGGAGAATGGGAGATAAAAATGAAATTTAAGCAGCCGATTAGGCTCGCCGCGATTTTAGCAGTTTTGGCGCTGTTGCTTCCCTGCTTCGCTATGGCGCAGAGCGTCGTGACAGGCGGTGTTAGCGGAACGGTCACAGATCCTTCCGGCGCCGTTATCGTCGGATCGACAGTGACTTTGAAGAATGCTGCAACGGGCGAATCGCAGACAGTCACGACGGGCGCAGGTGGAATTTACCAGTTTTCTCTTCTTAAGCCCGGGCCGTACACCGTCACCGCCGAACGTCAGGGATTCCAGACGACCACGCAGACGGTAAGCGTGCTCCTCGGGCAGATCGCAACTGCAAACGTGAAGCTCGCACTTGGCAGCGGTTCGACAACCGTCGAAGTCACCGGGCAAGGCGCTTTGCTGCAGACCGAAGACGCAAACATCAGCTCGAATTTCGATACGCAGATGATTCAGAACATTCCGAATCCCGGTGGCGACATCACCTACGTGGCCCAGACGGCGCCTGGCGTGACCATGAACAACTCAACGGGCGGAGGTTTCGGCAACTTCAGTGCATTCGGTTTGCCAGCGACCGCGAATCTCTTCACAATCAACGGAAACGACTACAATGACGCCTTTTTGAATCTGAACAACTCGGGCTCGAGCAACCTGCTCTTGGGCGGCAACGAGCTGCAGGAAGTCGCTGTGGTCTCGAACGGCTACACCGGTCAATACGGCCGACAGGCCGGCGCTCAGGTCGACTACACCACGAAATCGGGCGGCAACGCGTTTCACGGGGACGCGGTGTACTACTGGACGGGGCGCGATCTCACTGCCAATGATCCGATCAACAAAGCCGGCGGCGGTCTGCGGCCTTTCGAGAACAATAATCAGTGGGCGGCTTCCTTAGGCGGTCCGATCAAAAAGAACAAGGCATTCTTCTTCCTGAACACCGAAGGTATCCGCTACATTTTCGGCTCGGTCCATACGGTATTCACACCCACCTCTGCCTTTGAGAATTTTGTTCTGGCACAGCCGGCGATAAATGGAGATGCGAAGACCCTGGCCTTCTACCAGAATGCGTTCAAGCTCTACAGCGGTACGCCGGGTATTCAAAATGCAGTGCCCCAGGCGAGCAGTTGCCCGGGCTTTGCCACCGCGCCAGGAGCGACGGGCGGAGACTGCGTCCAGAAATTTACGCAGTCCGTCTCGAACGGTAACAAAGAATGGTTGTTGAGCGGGCGCGGCGATTATTCGTTCAGCGATTCGGACAAGATCTTTGGACGAGTCAGATTCGATCGCGGCGTCCAGCCCACCTACACTGATTCCATCAATCCTTTGTTCGATGACAACAGCATCCAGCCGCAGAACGAAGGTCAGTTGAATTACACGCATGTGTTCAGCCCGAACGTAGTGAACAACTTCATCGGATCCGTGCTTTGGTATTCGGCGATATTCGGCAGCACGAATCCTGGACCAGCCTTGGGACTCTTTCCAGGCAATCTGGCTTTCACTGACGGGTCGCTGACCGCGTTGGGGACAGGTTCTGGAAATCCAGGAGGCTTTGCGGCCGGGTTCTTGTATCCCCAGGGACGCAACGTTACGCAGTGGCAGCTAGTCGACGATGTCTCGGTTGCGCGCGGCAATCATGCCTTCAAAATGGGCGTGAACTTTCGGCGCGACGACGTAAGCGACCATACGGCGGAGCAACAGACTCTTTATCCCGGAATCAACACCACGTTGCTTGGTTTCGCGAACGATCAGGTGTTTGAACCTGGAAACAAAGCGATTAACTATCCCGGTGGCGGATTCGTAACCTACAATTTTGCAATGCATGGAGTCCAGCCCGTTGCCTATTACAGCTTCGGTCTGTATTTCCAGGATGAGTACCGTGTCAGCTCGAATTTGAAACTGACCATGACCCTTCGTGCGGACCGCAACTCGGGCGGCGCGTGCCAGGCAAACTGCGCCTCGCTGCCGGTGAATACCTTTACCGACATCCCGCATGGAGCGAACATTCCGTATAACGCAGCCTTTGGCGGCTCGTTCCAGACGGGGTTGCATTCGATCATTCCGGGCAACGAGAAGGTCGTGTTCCAGCCAAGACTTGGAATCGCTTGGACACCTTGGGGCGAGAACACCGTAATTCGGACCGGTGTGGGCCTCTTTACCGACCTCTATCCGGGCACCGTTCTGAGTTCGATCGATACAAACTTCCCGCAGGTAAATCTTTGGAACGTGCCTGCGGGAACGTTGGCCTTCGATCTTAACTCGCCATCGTCCACCGCGTTCCCGACAAGCGGAGTGAGCGTCGTGCAGCAGTGCAACACGGCTTTTACGAGCAACTTCAACAGCGGCGGCAACCTGAATACGTTCCTGGCGAATTCGCCGGCCGCGTGCGCAACCACACCCGTGCTGAACGACGTGAGCCGTAATCTCAAGAATGCAAAGTACGTTGAATGGAATCTTGAAATTCAGCATTCCTTCGGTGCGCGGACCGTGATTTCCGCGAATTACGTTGGCAATCGCGGTTACGACGAACTCACCAACAACTTCGACCTAAACGGTTTCGGTTTTGGCCAACTTCCCGCCGCAGCGCCGGATCCACGGGTTGGCGGGGTGGCTTTCCTGCAGAATGGCGGGTACTCAAACTACAACGGCGTGACGCTCTCGATCCAGGAAAATACCTGGCACGGCCTGAGCGGACGCGTCAATTACACTTACTCTCACGCGATGGACTTGATCTCAAACGGGGGAGCGGCTCAGGTGCCGTTTAGCGTGATCACCAGCGTGACTCGGCAAATCGATCCCTTCAATCTGAACGCCAATTACGGGTCGGCGGATTACGACGCCCGGCATGGATTGACTGCCAGTTACGTTTACCAATTGCCGTTCAGGAGCGAAAACCGCTTGCTCAACTCCGCAATCGGAGGGTGGCAGCTTTCCGGCACGATGTTCTGGCGCTCGGGTTTCCCTTTCAGCTTTATCGATGGGGCAACTACGGGAGCTTTGGCCGGAAATAATTTGTCTGCGGCGACAATCCTGTTGCAGCCCGACTTCAGCCAGAGAAGCTTCCCCAACGCGCACGCCTGCATCGCCGGTCCGTGTTTTGGAATCGCTGGCGGCTTGAATGGGACGGCGCCGTTTCTCCTGTCCCCGGCTACAAACTTTACCGGTAACGTAGTGGGGCGGAATGCCTTTCGAGGCCCTGGTTTCCTGGGCGGCGACATGAGCCTGCGGAAAAACTTCCAGCTCACGGAACGCTTCAACTTCCAGCTGGGATTTGACGCCTATAACTTCCTCAACCATGCTAATTACGGCACGCCATTCCCGAGCACCGCCGCTCCTTTCTTTGGATCGACGGTCTTCACGCAAACTCCGCCCACGTCTCCTTACGGTGCGTTTGCGGCGGCTGCCACGGACCAGAGGATCGCGCAAATACAGGGCAAGCTGACGTTCTAACAACCTAACCTCTTGACGAGGGGACAAATAGCAAAAAGGGCGGCTCGAACGGGCCGCCCTTTTGCTTTACATCGGGAATGGGATGTCGATATCTGCGCTCATTCCAGACGGAGATGTCGCTGGGGCGCTTCGAGGGAAAGCAATCTTTTCTTGATCGAGAGCCCGCCTCCATAACCCACCAGCGAACCATTTCCCCCAATCACACGATGGCATGGAACGATGATCGGTATTGGGTTGGACCCGTTCGCGAGCCCGACGGCACGCGCGCCCTTCGGATTTCCCAGTTGCCGTGCCAGTTCGCCATACGACGCAACTTCTCCGTACGGAATCTCGCAGAGTTTCCGCCATACCTGGAGTTGAAACTCGGTGCCTACGAGCGACAGTGGCAGGGTGAACTCGCGCAGCTCGCCCTGAAAATACGCGCCTAATTGCCGGATCGCTTCCTCGAGTGGCGAACGATCCTTCACCCAATCCGAAAGCGGAAGCGTGGTCCTCGTCGGGAGGAAATGCACCTGCCGCAGTCCGCGCTCATCGGCGGCGAGCAGCAATTTTCCGACCGGGCTCTCCCAACGCGTATAGCAGATCCAATTCATGCGGTCACTTACTCTCGAGATAACATAACGGTTCAAAGCGTGCGCAATTCGTTCAGCCGAATCTTATCGCCGCTTATTATTGCGCCGAAACCTCAGAGTCTGTGAGGGCAACTCGGCATTTGGAAGGGCCGGGTTTTAACCCCCAGCAAGTGCCAGCGATTCAACGTGGCTTTGGCTTTAGCAAAAATCTGCAATTCTCGCGCAGGCCCTTCGGCTCGGCAGGTTCTGCAGGCTGGCCAGGAGTTCTTGTCGTTGGTATGGCGGAGAGGGGGGGATTCGAACCCCCGACACCCTTTTGGGGTGTAACTGCTTAGCAGGCAGCCCTGTTCGGCCACTCCAGCACCTCTCCGCGGCATTGGTGAGTGAAATTCGGTAGCCCACCACACTAGTATAGCATTAAGATTTTTACGCGAGCCTGCGATGAAGACAAGGGAGTGGAAAAGCCCTCAAAACAGTCCTACAATGCCGGCAATTCGGATTACCAGAGGAGTTATGACGACAATATCGGTCTTTATCGGGACCAGCGTGGACGGATTTATCGCGCGCCCGAATGGCGGTCTTGACTTTCTGCCACCGGGTGGTGGCGAACCACACGGCTACGACGAGTTCATAGCAAGCGTAGATGCGCTTGTTATAGGCCGCAACACCTTTGAGACCGTTCTCGCCTTTCCGGCGTGGCCATATGGTGACAAACGCGTCGTGGTCCTGAGCAGTCGGGTCCTCGACCTGTCTGTGGTGCGCGGAGGCGTTGTCGAACAGATGGCCGGCCCGCCGGCTGAGATCGTTTCGAAGCTCGCTGCCAACGGGGTCCATCACGCGTATGTCGACGGAGGGATAACGATTCAACGGTTTCTTCGCGAAGGATTCGTTCAACGCCTCATTATCACGCAGGTGCCTGTGCTCATTGGCGACGGGATTCGTCTGTTCGGCATGCTTCCGCGGGACATACGCCTGCGTCACATTGCGACCCAGCACTATCGCAGCGGTTTGGTTAAAACCGAATACCACGTTGTCGCCTAACGCGATAGGGTCACTTCAAGAATTACTATGGCCAGAATTGACGAGAAAAGCTAATTCTCGAAGAAACTAATTGACTTCATGCTTTGAAGAAATTGCGCGCAGCCGGACGAACATCACCACGCCAAACGGATGCGATCCATAGATCGCGTCAAGCGATGCGGGCTGGCTGTATTGCGTGAATTGGCCGCCAATCGCGCTCGCAACGTGCGGGATGAATCCGAATTCGCGGTCGTAGCCGAATGTGTACGCTTGCACGCGAGCCAGGAAATGCTCTGTGAATCCCAGCGGCACCGGTTGTTCGCCGAGCAAGAGCAAGTTCGTGCGGTCAACATTCTCGATCCGAGTCCATGCGTAATTGCGTTGCCAGAAACGCAGCGTGCTTTCCGCGAGATAACTGTTGAAAACTTCGCCGCCGGGCAGATCCTCGTTGCGTCCCCACACGAGAGTTGTCGCCCAATTGCCGTTTACGAGCGGGCGATCGTACATCACCGAAGCGGTCATGCGCAGCGTGTCTTCGTTCGGGAAGACCTGCTCCGGGCTTTTCAATCGCGTAATCGAATACTGTCCGCTCCAATTTGTCGTCGGACTCAGCGTCAATCGCGTGGACCACGAATCGATCGCGCCGGAATCGATGTCCCAGCGATACGCGTCCGGTTCGCGTCCATGGAATCCCGAAACTTCGATGCGCGCGATTTTGTACGTGAGGCCCAGTGTCACGACGTCGTTCGAGATGTGCGTCGAATCCTGCAAATGATGACCAAGCGGCGCGATCGGATCTTCGCTCGCCGAGATGCGATGCGGATAGGCTTCCGGTCCCATGGCTGGATCGCCAACGGGTGCCGCGTAAAAAGAAAGCACTGCGTTCTCACCCAGTTTCACGTCGTAGAGCGCGGCAAGCTCCATGATGAAATCGTGTGGGTGCTGGCCATCCACGATCGGCTTTCCATAAGCCGTCTCGCCAAGCTGAAAAAGTTCCGGATATCGTTCGCCAGTGATTGTTGCCGGCTCGAGGCTCAGCATCACGCGGGCGGTCAGCGTGCCCGGCCCGAGTTCCCGCTGCGCCATCGGCATCAGCGCGCTCGTCCCGAAAACTTTGTCGCCTCCGCGCGGTCCGCTCTGTTGAATGGTGTTCACGAATCCCTCGCCATGAAACATCAGCGTCCAAGCGCCCTTCTGCGTCATCAGCATGTCGTGCGGCGTCGAATTGGGCTCGGCGCTGGTTCCGGCGGCGTTATGCGCGAGAATCTGCTCGATGAACGTCGCCGGCGCGTGCATGCCCATCGCCATGGAGGGCATGGCCTGCATGCGTGCCATCGTGCCGCGCTTCGTATTCCCGTCGGGCACGTCGTTTTGCGCGGGGTCGCACTCAGAGATCATCGGTGACTCCGCGCAGCACGGAGCCAGGTTGCAGGCGCAACGGAGCGGTCCCGCAAGAACGGGCGCGGCAGAGAGCGCGGCGACAACAAGAATCGACAGTAGACGATGACGCATCACGCGTCCTCCGAAAATACCGTTGTATTAGAGTGCAGAATGCAGTCGTAGGTTGCAGTCCAGGCAGGACTCGCCGTGAAGTGCGGGGATTCGCCCCACCCTTGATCGTTATGGCTTATCGCCGGTTTGATGTTCTTTGATTTGGAAATCGAGAAAGTCATGAATCGCCGATAGCGCTTCCGCGTTTTGCGAAGAAATTTCAACGCATCCTCCGCGTTCGGTCGCAATGTACCTATAGGCGATCGATTCACGCAAGACGTCCGCGTGACGCATAAAGACCGCCCGGACAAAAAACAGTCTGCGATTGAAAAGTGTGCCCGGGTGCCAAACCGTTATCGCCTGCCCCATATATTCTGCGGAAGTTTTCCGGAAGTGGAGTCTAATCTTATGGAATAAACTTGCGGCAAAGGAGCCTGCCCATGCCCCCACGTTTCACTCGAGTTTTCGGCGCGACGATTCTAGCCACCGGACTTTTGATGGTGCTGCTTGCCGGCAATCTTGCGGTTCGAGCGGCAAGCCATCCGCGCAGCGGATCGCAGGATCAGCCTGCACCGAAGGCCTCGCATTCCACAACTACCGAGAAAGATCAAACCGATCTTTCCGTGACCGTTTACAACTCGAATCTCGCGCTCGTACGCGACGTTCGCCAGATCCATCTGCCTTCCGGCACGTTCCCGCTGCGATTCGAGGACGTCGCCGCAACGATCAATCCAGCCACCGTGCATTTCCGTTCGCTTACCGATCCCGCAAAGCTGAACGTCATCGAGCAGAATTACGAATACGACCTGCTCGATCCGCAAAAGCTCCTGCAGAAATACGTTGGACGCGAGGTCACGCTGGTACGGCCAGAGCAAGAAGGCGGCTCGACGAAATGGACGGAAACGAAGGCTTTGTTGCTCGCCGACAACAACGGACCGGTCTGGAAGATTGGCGATGAAATCGTCACCGGAATGAGCGCGGATTCCTACCGCTTTCCCGAATTGCCGGGGAATCTCTACAGCCGTCCTACGCTGGTCTGGATGCTCGACAATCGCGGGGCGGAATCGCAGCGCGTGGAGGCATCGTACCTCGCGACCAACATGAACTGGAGCGCGGATTACGTGCTCACCGTGGGCCGGGACGAAAAGGTCGGTGATCTCGATGGCTGGGTGACACTCTCAAACAATAGCGGCGCTGCTTACGACAACGCCAAGCTCCAACTTGTCGCCGGCGAAGTTCACCAAGTAGCGCCCGTCGAAATGGAAGCGATGGGAAGAGCCGCAAAAGCCCAGGGTGTGGTGGGCGGCACCCCAGGGGGCTTTCAGCAAGAAGCATTTTCCGAATATCACCTCTACACTCTTGGCCGGCGCACTTCGATCCAAAACAACGAATCGAAGCAGATCAGCTTGCTCGAAGCGACCAGCGTTCCGGTCGAGAAGTATCTTGCGGTCGAAGGCGAGCAGTATTACTACCGCAGTCCTCAGAGCATCGGAAACGCGATTCCACAGCCGGTGAAGGTTTATTACCGTTTCAAAAACGAAGAGAAAGCAGGACTCGGTATGCCGCTGCCTGCCGGAACGGTTCGTGTTTACCAGGCGGATTCAAAGGGCGGGATTCAATTTGTGGGAGAAGATCGCATCAACCACACGCCGAAGGACGAGACGCTGCGAATCTACGTCGGCAACGCCTTCGATGTTGTCTGCGAGCGCAAGCAAATGGATTACAAGAAAATCGCGAATAACGTCCACGAAATGGAGTACGCCATCACGCTGCGCAACCACAAAGACTCACCAATAACCGTCGAAGTCCGTGAGCCAATCGGCGGAGACTGGGAAGTTCTGAGCTCGAATTACAAGTGGGCGAAACTCGATGCGACGACGATAGGGTTCCAGATTCCGGTGGACGCCAACGGGACTTCAACCCTCGATTATCGAGTGCGCGTGAAGTGGTAGAGCGTGCGGCCATAAATCGCCGACTGAGTCACAAGCCAGAATGGCGCCGCTATTTATCCGTGGCGGCGGGTGACGTGGGCGGAAGCAGGGCAAGCTCGTGTGCGAAAAGCGAATTGTCTGGATATTCCTCCGCCAATTGCGCGAGCAGTGGCCTTGCGCGTTCCGGTTGGTGCTCGCGTTCAAAGGCCAGCGCCAGCAAAATCTTCGCAAAAGGCTTCAGGTAATGCGCGTGTTCAGCGGCTATTCCCACTTCCTGCATCCCAAGCTGTTTGTCGCCATGAATTCCGCCGAACCAGAGGAACGCGCGCTTGTAGGACGGAAGACATCCGATGATGTAGTGTCCCGCTCCGAGCGCCACGTACGCATCCTGCGCCGTCGGATCGAGCGCCAGCAATGCGTTCGCTTCATTTTCCGCCTGGCGCGTAAGCGAGACGGCCGCAAGCTGCTTCTTTTCGATCAGTGCGTCGTAGTCCGATTCCATTCCGTCGGTCATCGTCAGAATCAGCATGGCATTGGTGTCGCGCGGATTGAGTTTCAATTGCTGCTTGGCCATCGTTCGAGCCCGGGCGTTCGTCCGCACGAACTCCGGATTGGCGTTTTGAGCGGGCGTGCCCTCTACGCCCTTCAAGAATTTGTCGTCATTCAAAAAGAAGTCGGAAGTTAGAACGCCCTTCGCTGTGAATTCCTGGAAGAGATAGCTGGAGGCTACGGCCGCTTTTCCCATGGGATCGTCTGGCTGTTTCTTCTGATATTCGGAAAAATTGTCGCGGGCAGCCTGAAAGTTCAAATTGTACAAATCGTGAAAACCGCTTTCCAACAGCGCCGCCGATGTATCGGGCGCCATGATGGGCGTTTCAGAGACGTTCGACTGCGGTTCCTGCGCGAAGCAGACGCTCGCCGCCAGAGCGAGCGACGCGGCAATTCCCGCAGCCACTCCAATCCGTTTGATTGCCAGTGCGTGCATGCCGCGCTTCAATTCCTTTTCGTCCTTCTCGATGATCGGTATGGACGCAGCACGGAGGGTTTTCGCCGCGCCCGCTTCTCAATATAATAGATGCGTGCATCGCTCCGATCGGTTGCGGTCTAGCGAGTTCCCAGAATCGAATTCCTTCGGCCGAAGCTTTTAGTAGTTTGTTGAAAAGCCAATTGCGATCGTCATTCTGAGCAAAGCGAAGAATCTCGCTTGGTGACAACACCACGGAAGAGAGATTCTTCGGGGCACAGAACAGCCGTCGGAATGACGCGCGACTTTTTCCAACAAGCTCTTAGCAGTTTGCGGAAAAATACACGTAGCGCCGCCCTTCAGAGCGGCATGCCGGGCTAAAGCCCGGCGCTACAACAGCAAGAAATTCGTGACTTGCGAGAAAACTCATTGTTCGAGCTTTCTTCCGCAAGCTGTTAGAGATTCTTCACAATAAAATCCGTGATCTGCTCGAAGAGATCCACGCGAGCGGGCCGGTCGCTGATCCCGTGGCCGCGTCCGGGGAAAATCATCAGCTTCGCCGGATATTTGTTGGCGTCGATCAGCTTGTTCAGCACTTCGGCTGTATTGGCAAAATGAACGTTGTCATCACCGGTCGCATGTACGAGCATCAATTTGCCTTTGAGGTTCGCCGCCTGGTTCACGGGTGAGGAGTTTTCATATCCTTCCGGATTGTCCTGTGGCCGGCCCATGTAGCGCTCGGTGTAAATCGTGTCGTAGAGATGCCAATCGCTCACCGGCGCGACGGAAACCCCAACCTTAAAGACGCCGGGCACATTGAACATCGCGTTCAGTGTCATGAACCCGCCGTAGCTCCAGCCCCAGATGCCGATTCGCGAACCGTCCACGTAGGGCAGCGACTTGAGATATTTTACGCCCGTCAATTGGTCTTCGAGCTCGACCTTCCCGAAATGATGGTAAATCGGCGTCTCGAACGCATGGCCGCGGTTATACGAGCCGCGGTTATCGACCTGGAAAATGATGTAGCCCTTCTGCGCGAGCGCGTCGTCCCACAAAAACTGAGGATTCCAGTCGTTGCGGACTTCCTGCGCTTGCGGCCCGCCATAGACGGAAACCAGCACCGGATATTTCTTCGAAGGATCGAAATCGGGCGGTTTGATGATGTACGCGTAAAGCTTGGTTCCATCGCTCGCCGCCAGATTTACAAATTGCACCGGGGCCAGGCTGTACTCCGCAAGCTCCGGCACTTTATTTTCGTTGATGACAGCGACACGCGTGCCATCGGCGCGATACACGTCCTGGCGCGGCGGCGTCGCCGTATTCGAATAGGTGTCCACAAAGGCGGACTCATCCGGCGACATCGCCACGTAATGAGTGCCGGCTTCTTTCGTGAGCCGCGTAATGCTCTTGTCGCGCATCGACAGGCGGTAGAACTGGCTCTCGCGAACGTCATCCTTGTTCGAGACAAAATAAATGTATCCATGCGCTTCGTCGACGTCCGGATGGCTCGCCGCTCCCGGTCCGAAACCTCCCGTTCCGCTGATGCCCCAATTGCCGCTGGTCAATTGATCGAGTTGCTTCCCGGAAAGATCGTAGAGGTAATAGTGCCGAAAGCCGGTGCGCTCGCTTGACCAGAGGAAGCGTTTGTTATCCGAGAAAAAGTAAAGATCGTCGCTGATGTTGACCCAGTATTTATCGGTTTCCGTCAGGATGGTCTTCGATTCGCCCGTCGTTGCATCGCAGAAAAGCAAGTCGAGACGATTCTGCGCGCGATTCAGCCTCTGGATGGCTACGCGCTGGCTATCGGCGAGCCAATCCACGCGCGGCAAATACACGTTGGTATCAGCTCCCGTGTCCATCCACTTCGTTTCACCACCCGTAACCGCGACCACGCCGACGCGCACGATCGGGTTTGCTTCGCCCGCTTGCGGGTAGCGCGTGTATTCCATCGCGCCGATCGGCGAACTCATGTCCATGATCGGGTAGCGCGTCACCGGGCGTTCGTCCATTTCGTAATACGCGATCTTCGAGGAATCCGGCGACCACCAGTAAGCGGTTCGCGCATCGAGTTCTTCCGGGTACACCCAATCGAGCTTGCCTTTCAGCACTTCCTCGCTGCCGCCCGTCGTCAGCGCTTTCATTTCGCCGCTCGCCACGTTTACCACCCAAACATTCGAATCTCGCACGAAGCTCACCCATTTTCCATCGGGGGAAAATTTCGGGTCTTCGATGTCCCCCTCACCGCTGACGAGAGAGGTCGGGGACATCGTATTGAGATCAAGCAAAAGCAGGTTGCTGCTGCCGATAAAAAGCAGGTGGCTGCCGTCGGGCGCCCACATGTAATTTTCTGCGCGTACCCGACCGAGGCCGGTAGCCTGCGTGTTTTTCGCTTTCTCGGGCTGCATCATTTCTTTGAGCTTGTCGGCGCTTACGAGAACGTTGCGCTCGCCCGTTGCCGCGTCCATCGTCCAAAGCTCGGCGGCGCCGTTGTCGCCACGAGCCAGGTAGGAGAAACGCTTCCCGTCGGGCGCCCATTCGATCCCTTGCGTTACGTGGCCACCGAGGGACGGGGCGCTGTAAAGGCGCTTGATCGTCAAAGCCTCTCCTGCGCCGGCAGCGGTGGAAGACTGCGTCTGCGCCCAAACTGGCGCAATGCCCATCGCGGCGAACAAAGCGACGGCACAAATCCGAAGAATGATCGAGCGCGAGCTGCGATTCATCATGCCTCCTTAAGAAACGCGTCATTCTATATCGCCCGGCGGCACGGCGAAACGACATTTCGATAGGGCGGACTTCGGAATTAGAAGGAGAACATTCTTAGACCGGCAAGGGACAAACGTTGCGGATTTGTGTCGAAATTACTCGACGCGTTGGGGAACGGAGGCTGTCGATTCCGAGATTGAACTCACGCCCTGCCTTCGGCGAATCAGAAACGCACCAATCGTGACGGCGAGTGCGAGAGCAAGAAACGATCCGTCGCGAAGAAGAGTCTTCTTGCCGAGTTGCTCGCCTGGGCCGAAGCACCCGCAATTGATTTCTAGACCCAGCGCGAACGTCCGCACCATCACGGCAAAAAATCCCGCAATCAACAGAGTCGTCACGAGCGAAGAATAGCGCAGCGCGAATCCGCTAAGGAGCCACAGCCCCAGAAATAATTCGAAAGGCGGCAGCAGGTGAGCAACGGGGCTTACGAGGGTTTCAGGAAGTAGCTGGTAGGAGTCGACCTGCAAGGCAAACATCGACAGCGAAGTCCTCACGGAAGCCGCCGACCACGGAAGGCCTGCTTGCGGTTTCATCTTGGCGTAAGCCGCAAACAGAAAAACCGCGGCGAGCACCAGCCGCCCGATTACGAGAAAAATTCGTCCGGTGTTTCTTTGTCCGGGCTCACGCATTTTCAAGCGCCGTCATCATTGCGCCATCAGCGAATTGAAAAACTGTTTTAGCAACGGCCACGATACTACCCCGCTTCCCGGATCGAGCCGCCGCCCTTTGTAGGAAATGACGTATGTCGGTGTAGCCCGGACCGGAACCTGATTCCCCAGGGCAACGTCTGAACTGATCCAGGCGTCGACGGCGCAGCCGCTGTTTGCCTGCGGCTCGCAGCCCTGCATGATTTTTTCCACGCGTTTGAAATCCGCGGCGGACATCGCGCCCGCAACGTACTTAACCATGTTTCCGTCGGCAGACCATGCGTTCTGATTGTCGAAGAGCGCGGAATCCACTTCTTCGAATTTCCCGATTTCGGCCGCGGCATTGGCCCATCGCGCAGCCTGGTGCGAATACGGGTGCATGGGAAGCGGGAAATCGCGCTGCACGAGGTAGACTTTCCCGGCTGCGACGTAGTCGTTCATCATCGGCCGGAGGGTTTGTTCGAAAAAGGCGCGGCAAGATGGGCATTCATAATCGCTGAAGACTTCCATTGTGATGGGCGCTGTGGGAGACCCGAATGACTTCACCGGTGCGCTCAGGGTATCGGCCGCCACCGCGCGTGTCCGCGCGCGCTTCGAGGACTGCGTTTGCTTAGCGTACGCGCTTCCGAAGGCTATCCCGAATAGGATGATGCCGAACAAAATCAATAGCCGCGCAAACGAGCGGCGAGACGATTGCGAATGAAGATTCAACTGTAGGTCCCTCCTATTCTCATTCTGATCGGACTCGACATTGTAACGCGATTTAGTCTTGGGATACTGATGGTTGCTGTGTGGCGTTGGTTTCCTCGCAACACAAGCAAAGCGACTGAACCCGGTGCCCGGGCAGTTGTGTGGGATGCGTATGCCAGCGGGAATGATTCGCCGAGCGGCTCTTGGTTTTGGCTGGTAGGACAGAGACCGATCACCCAATCTCGGTTGCGGGTTCCAGTGTCGGTTAAGGTCAATTGCAGCAATGCGATGCGAGCGCACATAGGAAACTTGACAATGACACGCTCAATGTGTATGATTGCCCTGTTTTAGCCGGTATCATCTGACAGTGAAACGGATCAGACTCGTAACAGCATTAGATCTAACCAGGAGCGGATTCCATGAGCAAGATTATCGGTATTGACTTGGGCACGACCAATTCGGTCGTTGCCGTGATGCAAGGTGGCGAACCTGTCGTCATCCCGAACCAGGAAGGCGCAAGGACGACCCCGTCGGTCGTTGGCATAACGAAAACCGGAGAACGCCTCGTGGGTCAAGTTGCGAAGCGCCAGGCGATCACCAACCCCGAAAACACAATTTACTCCATCAAGCGCTTTATGGGCCGTCGGCGTGATGAAGTGAACGACGAATTGAAGATGGTCCCGTACAAAGTGGTCGCCCAGGGCGATCATGTTGCCGTGGTCGCGCATGGGAAGGAATACAGCCCGCCCGAAATTTCGGCGATGATTCTCCAAAAATTGAAGCTTGCAGCCGAGGACTTTCTTGGCGAAAAAGTAACGGACGCGGTGATTACCGTGCCGGCGTATTTCAATGACGCGCAACGCACGGCCACCAAGGACGCCGGAAAGATTGCCGGCCTCGACGTCAAGCGCATCATCAACGAGCCCACGGCGGCCGCGCTGGCGTATGGCCTCGACAAAAAGAAAGAAGAAACCATCGCGGTTTACGACTTTGGCGGGGGCACTTTCGACATCTCGATCCTGGAAGTCGGCGAAGGCGTCATCGAGGTCAAGGCGACGAACGGCGATACGCACCTCGGCGGAGACAATATCGACCAGCGCATCGTCGACTGGCTGATCGAGGAATTCAAGAAGGACGAGGGGCTCGATCTGAAGGGAAAAGGCAACGAGATGGCGCTGCAGCGTTTGCGCGATGCGGCGGAGCGCGCCAAAATTGAACTTTCCACGACAATTGAGACCGAAATCAACTTGCCGTTCGTGACGGCGGACGCCGGCGGCCCGAAGCACTTGGTGAAAAAGCTCACGCGCGCGAAGCTCGAATCGATGGTGGACGATATCGTCCGGCGTTCGGTCGAGCCGTGCAAGCTGTGCATGAAAGACGCCGGAGTAGACGCCAGCAAGATCAATGAAGTGGTGCTCGTCGGCGGCCAGACCCGCATGCCCATGATTCAGCAGCTCGTAAAAGAGCTGTTTGGGCGCGAAGGGCATAAAGGCGTGAATCCGGACGAAGTGGTAGCGGTGGGCGCTGCGATTCAGGGAGGTGTGCTGGGCGGCGAAGTGAAGGATATCCTGCTGCTCGACGTAACTCCACTCTCGCTGGGCGTTGAAACGCTCGGCGGCGTGACCACCGTGCTGATTCCGCGCAACACGACCATTCCCACTCGGAAGTCTGAGACATTTTCCACGGCTGCCGATAATCAAACTTCGGTCGAGATCCACGTTTTGCAGGGAGAACGCCCCGTCGCCAGCGGAAACCGGACGCTTGGGAAATTCCAATTGATTGGCATACCGCCCGCACCGCGCGGTCTTCCGCAGGTCGAAGTCACGTTCGATATCGATGCCAACGGCATCTTGAACGTCTCGGCGAAAGACATGGCGACGAACAAGGAGCAGAAAATCACGATTACCGCTTCCACCGGCTTGAGCAAGGAGGAGGCGGAACGCATGAAGAAGGAAGCGGACGCGCATGCATCGGAGGACAAAGCGCGGCTTTCGGAAGTCGAAGCGCGCAACCGTCTCGACAATCTCGTCTACCAGACCGAAAAGCTGATTAAGGAAAATCGCGATAAACTTGCCGAGCCCGACGTTAAAACGGCTGAGGATGCCATCGAAGAGGCGCGACGCGCTCTTACCGATGGCGGACTCGATCGTTTGAACGCGGCAGCGGAAAGCCTGACCAAGGCTTCTCACCGCATCGCCGAGACGATGTATAAGGCGCAGCAAAGCGCGGCGGGTGCTGGCGCTTCCGGCGCGGCCGGAACGGGCGCTGATGGCTCTGCGCCAGGCGGCGGTCAAGGCGACGTGGTGGATGCCGAGTTTGTCGACGTCGACGAGTCCAAGAAGCCCAATTGATTGTCCAATTGCTTGAAAGATAGCCTGTCGTTTGACCGTTACGCGTAGGGGCGGCTCGCGAGAGCCGCCTCTTGTATTCTCTAGTCCGCGGCGATGAAAACGAATCGCATCCGAACATGGCAACTACACCGAAACAGGATTACTACGAACTCTTGGGGGTTCCGCGCAAAGCGCCCGTGAAGGAAATTCGTGCGGCGTATCGCAAGCTCGCGCGCAAATATCATCCCGACCTGAATCCTGGCGACAAATCCTCGGAAGAAAAATTCAAGCAGATTCAGGAAGCCTACGAAGTTCTCTCCGACCCGAAAAAGCGGCAGGTGTACGACCAGTTTGGTTTTAACGCGCCCGGTGCGGGCGGAGCGCCGCCCCCCGGGGCGGGTTATGGACCCGGACCGCAGGACGTTCATTTCGATTTTGGCGGCTTTGATTTTGGCGGTGCGGGCGGCGGACCCGGCGCGGGAGGCGGCACAAGTTTTCGCGACCTCTTCGGTCAGTTTTTCCGGGGCGCGAACGCAGCCCAGGCAGCGCGGGAAACCGAGCCTGGCAGCGATCTGGAGTTTCAGATCGACATCACGTTTGCCGAAGCCATGAAAGGTACGGTGAAGAAGATCAGCATCACGCGGCTGGACGCCTGCAACATCTGCCATGGAAGTGGCGCTGCGCCCGGGGACGAAAAGGTTTGTCCCACGTGCGGCGGCTCTGGGCAAGTGACGCAGGTAAGCGGCAAGATGCGTTTTCAAATCACTTGTTCGCGATGCGGCGGAAGCGGACGCATGCGCACCGTGTGCCGCAATTGCGGCGGGGAAGGCCGCGTGCCTCGCGTGGATATGCTGGATGTGCGCATTCCTCCCGGGGCGCAGACCGGCTCGCGGGTTCGCGTTGCCGGCCGCGGAAACGCGGGCACGCAGGGCGGCCCACCGGGAGATCTTTACATCGTCACGCGCGTGGGGCCGCATCCGTTCTTCGAGCGCCGCGGCGACGATCTGTTCACGGTCGTGCCGGTGACCGTGACGGAAGCCTCGCTCGGTGCGAAAGTGGAAGTGCCCACGATCGATGGCCGCTCGCAGGTCCGCATTCCGCCCGGCACGAACAGCGGAAGGAAACTGCGCTTGCGCGAAAAGGGCGCTCCTTCGGCGCGAAATCCGGGCAAGCGCGGCGATCAAATCGTCGAAGTGCAGGTTGTAGTGCCCAAGCCCGAAGATGAGCGCATCCGCAACCTGTTGAAGGAACTCAGCAAGATCGATCGCGAAGACCCACGCAGCGAAATATTCGCGCTCGCGGCGGTGTAGGTTTGAAGAACCTCGCGTAAACGTTTTTCGGAGAGGAAGCATGGCAGTGCGCCCGAGAAAAAAGGCCAAAGCCGGTTACATGATCAGCGCCGTTGCCGAACTTTATCAGCTTCATCCGCAGACGCTGCGGCTTTACGAACGAGTGGGACTTCTGACGCCTTCCCGCTCGCAGGGTAACACGCGGCTCTACACCGATTCGGACCTCGAGCGGCTTGAAGTGATTCTCAATTTGACGCGCGAGCTCGGCGTAAACCTTGCCGGAATCGAAATCATCCTCAATATGCGCGACAAGATGACGCAAATGCAGGACCAAATGGAATCCTTCATCCAGTTCGTGCGCGGCGAAATGGCTCGCAGCTTTTCAGCCGCCGACGAGCGCAAAGTCCGCAACGCCATCGTCCGCGCCGTCCCGCGCCACGCCATCCGCGTGGAAAAGTGACGATGCGACCAGCATCGTCATCCTGAAGGAGCACCGCGACTGGAGGCTCTCTCTTTGCATCGCGAGTCATTCCTACAATAGATCGGCTTTCCACAGCCATCCGAATCTTCCACAGCCCGGCGTGTGCTTGCGTCGCGTGTCCGTCGCGCATATTCTTCCAGCATGGCGCAACCGGATTGTCCCCATTGCCAGGGTAGTGGCTGGAAAGTCGTCGAGCGGACCGCCCAAGGCGCGCAGCCGCTGGCATCCGCGGATTCGGCCAGGCCCGGTTCATCGGTGGGCGAACCCAAAATGGTATGGGCGGTGCCGTGCGATTGCACTACAGGCGATCGCCCGGAACGAGCGCTTCAACGCGCGCGCATCCCCGAGCGCTACCGCCATTGCGATTTCGAGAATTATGAGACGGACAATGACATTGAAAACGTAGCGCCCGGCCAGCAGGACGCCTGGAACCGCAGCCTGTCGCAAGCGAAGCTCGTCGTCGAGCGTTTTGCAACGGAATTCCCTGTCGGCTCGGAGCACGGTTTGCTGCTCATTGGCCCGTGTGGCGCCGGCAAGACGCATCTCGCGGTGGCGGCGCTCAAGCAGATCGTGTCGCGCGGGCACGACGGCCTTTTCTACGATTATCGCGAGCTGTTGAAAGAAATTCAGGACAGCTATAACCCGGAAAGCCAGTCAACCGAGATGGGCGTGCTCGAGCCGGTACTGAAGACGGAGATTTTCGTGCTGGACGACGTCGGCTCAAGCAAACCTTCCTTCTGGGCGCTCGAAACGGTGGGACATGTCTTGAATACGCGCTACAACGAGAAGCGCGTCACGATTCTGACAACGAATTTTCTGGACTCGGATTCGGCCTCGCCCGCGAATTCATCGGGATCGACTGGCCGTGTCGCGGGAATGCGCGCTCCGACGGTCGAAGACTCGCTCACCGATCGCGTCGGCAAACGTATCCGTTCCCGCCTGTACGAAATGTGTCGCACCGTCGAAATTTCCGCTCCCGATTACCGCAAAGAGATTCGCCACGCCGGCCGCTTCCGCGCCTAAGATTCGAAGTGAATTCTCCGCGATCGGACCGCTGCTTTGGCCTTTACGCAGAGATAGTTGCGCGACCGTTTGGTTGACAATCCTCAAATCGGGCGCGTATCATTCTCACGATACGGCGTCGAGCGCGGGCGTCTATCCCCTTCATTGCTCTGACCCCCAAGCAGGGTGGAGTGACCGAGCCCAACTCTCGGCATGAAGGGTACGTTTCCGTATGGAGGCCGCTTCCAATGTCACCCGAACACGACCCTAATCCCCAACCGTCGCCGGTCGAATCCGCGATCGTCGAAACCGCCGGTTCGACGCCGCAAACCACCGCTCCTTCTGAACCCGCCGATCAACACGCAGCCACCAGAGCGACCGCTGGGGTTGCAACGGCCGTAGCCCTTGCGCCGGAAGCGCAATCGGTGGCCGAAATCGCCCAAGACACTCCCGAAACTGCGATTGCCATCGAAGCGTCCAATTTGGAATCAGTACCCACCGACGCAGCCGGGAGCGATGCGTTAGGGTCGGGCGAATCCACCGAAGGCATGGACCAGCTCCTCGAGCAATATTCGGCGCCGCGGCCTGCTGCGAGTGAAGGTGAAATCTTTGATGGCCGCGTGCTGGCCGTTACCGATGCCGGCGTGGTCGTTGACGTCGGCGGCAAATTTGAAGGCCTGGTTCCAGGGTCGGAATTTCTCGAATCGGGCGCCCCGATTCAATTCGGCGAAGGGCAGACGATCGAAGTCGAGCGGCTGCACGAGCAGAAAGACGGCTACGTGCTGCTCTCGCACACGCGCGCGCATCGCCGCCGCGTGTGGGAACGCGTTGAGAAATCGTACCGCGATCGCGCGACGATTACGGCGAGAGCGGCGGAACGCATCAAGGGTGGTCTGGTTGTAGATATCGGGGTGCGGGCATTCTTGCCCGCGTCGCAGATCGACTTGCGGCCCGTGCATGACCTTGACGCATGGAAAGATCGCGAAATCGATGTGCGCGTCCTCAAGCTGAATCGCAAGCGCGGCAATGTGGTGGTCAGCCGGCGCGCGATTCTCGAAGAGGAGCAGAAATCGAAGCGCGACGTCCTCGTAGGAACCCTGGTGGAAGGCACGGTCGTCACAGGGAAAGTGAAGAACGTCACTGATTACGGCGTGTTCGTCGACCTCGGCGGCATCGACGGGCTGCTTCACGTCAGCGACCTGGTTTGGGGCCGCGTGCCGCACCCCTCGACCGTGGTGAAGCCCGGCGAAGAAATACAAGTCCAGATACTCAAGTTTGACAAAGAAAAACAGCGCATCTCGCTCGGCCGCAAGCAACTTCTGCCCGATCCCTGGGCGACCGTGCCGGAACGATTTCCGACCGGGACTCGCGCTACCGGTAAAGTCGTTGGTGTGACCGACTACGGCGCTTTCGTGCAGATCGAGCCGGGCGTGGAAGGCCTGATCCACGTCAGCGAAATGAGCTGGTCGAAGCGCGCGAAGCATCCTTCGAAGATTGTGAAGGTCGGCGACGAAGTTGAAGTCGTGGTCCTGGAGGTCAAGACGGACCAGCGGCGCATCTCTCTCGGCCTGAAGCAGACTCTTCCCGATCCATGGGAAGCGGCTGCGGAAAAGTATCCGGTCGGTTCGATGGTCACCGGCCGTATCCGCAACCTCGCGGATTTTGGCGCTTTCGTCGAGATCGAAGAAGGCATGGAAGGCCTGATTCACGTCAGCGATATGAGTTGGACGGAGCGCATCAAGCATCCCAGCGAAAAATTCAAGAAAGGCGAAGCCGTCGAAGCCAAAGTGCTGAAAGTGGATTCGCAGAACCGGCGCCTTTCACTTGGGATCAAGCAGGTCAACGACATTTGGTCGAATTGGTTCGCGTCGCACAAAGTGGGCGAATTGCTGAAGGGTAAAGTCACGCGTACCACCGATTTCGGCGCGTTTGTCGAGCTGGCGGACGGCATCGAGGCGTTGTGCCACGTTTCCGAAATCGAGGAGCGCCGCCCGAAAGGCGACCGCAAGGAAGAAAAGGGCCCTCGCGGTTCTCGCGTGACGGCGGTGTTGGCGCAGGGACAGGAGTACGAGTTCAAAATCATTCGCATCGAGCCCGAGCAGCATAAAATCAGCCTGAGTTACCGCGCGGCGCAGAAGCAGGCGGAACGCCAAGAAATTGAGACGTTCCGTTCGTCCAAATCGTCGCCGACCGCCACGATTGGCGATGCAATCGTGGCCAAGCGGCAGGCGAATTAGCCGCAAAGCCTTCCTCTCAGGAAAAGCCATTTACCTTGCGCTAGTTTGATGATATCCAAGAGGTTGTGTCGCGCCCGCCCCCGGCGCTCGGAACTCTCACGATCCGCAATTCTCGCGATAGGAGGCTCTCGTCCATGGCAGACGCCGCCGGAGAGCACGAAAATAAAGATCACACAATGACGAAGGCAGATCTCGTCGAGGAAGTCACGCGAGTGACGGAGCTGCCGCGCAAGGAATCTGAGGCTGTCGTCGAGACGATTTTCGAAAACATCATCGCCGCGCTCCAAGCCGACGACAAAATCGAGATTCGCGGTTTCGGCAGCTTCCGCACGCGCGAGCGGCGCGGGCGCATTGGCCGAAATCCCAAAACCGGCGCGAAAGTGGAAGTCCCGCCAAAGAAGATTCCGTTTTTCAAGCCTAGCAAGGAATTGAAGGACTACGTCAATAATCCGCGGCCCGCAGGCGCCGCTGCCGCTTCGCACGAGCCCGGCGCGCGGGGCTGAGACGCGGATGGATTATCTTTGGACGCCGTGGCGCTATCGCTACATGGCCGAGGCGGCGAAAGATGATCTTGGCTGCATCTTCTGCAACGCGATTGCCGCAAGCGATGACGCCTCGACGCTCGTCGTATTTCGCGCTGCAAAGAGCTTCATCATCCTGAATCGCTATCCCTATACCAGCGGCCACGTGATGATCGTTCCGTACGCGCATGCGGCCGATCTTTCCGCCGCCGATCCGGACACTCTGGGTGAAATGATGCGTCTGGCGCAGCGCGTGCAGGTCGCGCTCGAGCGAACGTACCACCCGCACGGTTACAACCTCGGCATGAATCTCGGTCGCGCGGCCGGCGCGGGAGTCACCGGGCATTTGCACTTGCACGTCCTGCCTCGCTGGTCCGGCGACGCCAACTTCATGACCGTCGTCAGCGAAACCCGCGTCGAGCCCGAAGACCTCAGCACCACATACGAAAAGCTCCGCGCCGCTCTCGCCTAGCTTAGTGATTCTCGCGGGATTTAGATATTGCAGGAGCAGAGTGTCTAAACTAAACTCTCGCATGGATTAGATCATGGATACTTTTTCCCCTGCCAAACGACGCAAAATTATGCGAAGTGTACGATCAAAAAATACCGTGCCGGAAAGAATCGTCGGGCGAATGCTCCATTCCTTCGGTTACCCCCACAAATTGCAATGCGCTGACTTGCCGGGCAGACCAGATTTTGTACTGAGTGGCCTTCGGGTTGCAATATTCGTCCATGGATGCTTTTGGCATGGACATCATTGCGTTAATTCCGCGCTTCCGAAGTCCAATGTTCCTTATTGGAAGGCTAAACAAGCTCGAAATATCGAGCGGGACCGGCGCAACCTTCGCAGACTGCATCGGATGGGGTGGAGAACCGTTGTGGTTTGGGAGTGCCAAATTAGGAAGAACAAAAAATTGAAATTGCGTCTTTCCGAGCGCCTGAACAGCATGGGACATCCCAAAACGAAGCTCAACTGGTACGAGTTTTTCGCGGGCGGAGGCATGGCTCGGATCGGCTTGGGCGATGTCTGGCAATGCACGCTCGCCAACGATTGGTGTGATAAGAAAGGAGCGGCATACAAGGCGTACTTCGGGAAGAGCGAAGAACTTAAAGTCCAGGACGTGCGCTCTATCCGAACTACCGACCTGCCCGGAACTCCCGATATGGTGTGGGCTTCATTTCCCTGCCAGGACCTGTCACTGGCTGGTTCAGGCGCGGGTCTACAAGGCGATAGGAGTGGAGTCTTTACGCCTTTCTGGAGCTTAATGGAAGCTCTGATCGCGGAGGGGCGTAAACCTCGGCTTGTAGTGCTCGAGAACGTTGTGGGAGCGATCACATCTCACGAAGGCCGCGATTTCGCGACTCTCATAAGAACTCTCGTGAGAAGCGGATATCGTGTGGGGCCTCTTGTCGTAAACGCAGCCCACTTCTTGCCCCAATCACGGCCCAGGCTATTCATCATTGCCATCTCTTCCGAGGAGGACTCTCCGGCCGGCTTAAGTTCGACCTCAGCCGATGATGTTTGGCATCCACCGTCATTACGAAGAGCCTATAACCGCTTGGCTCCAACATTGAGAGAAAGCTGGATATGGTGGCGCCTGCCTAAGCCAGATGGACGGTTGGTCTCGCGACTTTCGGATACGATTGAGGACCAGCCGGTGGGAGTCGAGTGGCACTCGCAGGAAGAAACTTCTCGCATCATTTCCCTCATGTCAGCGCTCAATCGAAAGAAGCTCGAATCGGCGCAAACCCAAGGAATAAAACGAATTGGAACGATTTATAAACGTACACGTTTAATTGGTGAAGGGCCTTTCAAGCGAAGAGTGCAGCGCGCAGAAGTACGTTTTGATGAAATCTCAGGCTGCCTTCGGACGCCGGTTGGTGGATCCAGCAGGCAAATAATTTTGGTGGTTGAAGGAAGGAAAGTAAGATCGAGACTGCTATCGTCTAGGGAGGCGGCTCGATTGATGGGAGTTCCTGAAGATTATCCGATACCTCGCAACTATAATGACGCCTACCATGTTTTTGGCGACGGAGTGGCAGTGCCCGTCGTAGCGTGGCTCGAAAAGCATCTTTTGAGACCCCTAGCCCTTCGCAAGAGATTTGAGCAAGTCGCGTAATCCATGCCTCGACAACCAAGCGCTCGTAATCAAAGGCAGGGTCCGCCTCCTGATATAATCGCAATCCGGAACAAAATTAAAGAGTTTCTGGATCAAGAAGTTGCGGGCAAGAAGATTGGCAATTGCAGATTCGGGGTGTACGTCTTTTACGATTATGACGGCGAACCGATATATGTGGGCCAGACCTACGAGACTCTTCGGACTCGAATTCGGCGGCACCTGACAAACCAGCGAACTGACGCGGTTGCAATGAACGTCTTGGATCCCTTCGAAGTAGCCGAAATCGAGGTTTGGCCGTTCTGGAAGCTGGCCGGGAGAGAAGCTGACCTACCCACCGCCAGAAAACAACTCTCCGACGGCGAATACACGGTTTTCCAAAAAGTTCTTCGATCGTCTAGCTTCAAAGCGGTGCTGAACGAAAAGAATATCGTTGAGAGCAGTAAAACGAAACTTCCTCCATCGTACCGAGGGGGCATTATACCGGAGGATTTATACCTCGGGCGAAAACACCCGGACGCGAGGATTGCTCGGCGAGCATCGACAATCGCGAATTTGGCCAGGGTCATAAGCGAGCGCGAAGTATCGGCTGGGTTGCGGCGAACGCTGGTTACCCAGGCCCAAAGGCTCGAAAGATTGGCAAGCAGACGTTTCCAGGATTTTGCCGGCGAGGTTCCCGCGAAGCCCCGCGCGGATGAGGAATAGAACCCTCCAGCTTGATCCGCTGCATCAAAGGGGCAGTTGTTTCACTCCCTTTATTTCTTTACACCAACGTCCGCTTGCAGAACCAATTTTGTGTCTTTAAGATGTGCGGATGGATTTTCAGAGCAAAAGTCGATCATCGGGACGAAAGGGTGCCGGCCAGAGAGGCGTGCCAGCCCGTGCCGCTACCGCGCCCGCTGTTCCAATCGCCGCCGCAGGTTCGATCCTTGTAGGGCCGATAGATGAAGCCTGTCTGGCAACTCGGCTTTTTGGAAGGGCGGGGTTTCAACCCCGCCGTAAATGCCAGCGATTTACGGTGGCTTTAGCCACTGAAGCCACGAATCTGCGGTTGTCAGAGACGCCCGATATCTCCCAGCGACAATCGGTCAGCAGTCGACTCTACGCCCTTCGCGTTGACGTATGCTTCTAGGCTCCGCAAACCGCGATCTTTCGTTTTTTTAATCGGCACAACAGGGATTAGAATTATAGCTAAGTTGAACAAAACAAAGAACCGCACATTGCTCTAATCGGTAAAAATCAGAGGTTCTCAAGACAGCTTATGAAGCCGTTTCCATTAATCATATCGTCGAAAATCCTATTGTTGGGCGCTGTCGCCCCGCGCCAGCTCCGAGGCTTCGCAGAATGAATCTCGAACTCACCGAAGAACAGAATCTGTTGCAAAGAAGCGTGCGCGAATTTGCCGAAGCCGAAGTTAAACCGCATGCGAGGGAAATTGACGAAACGGGCCGTTTTCCTCGCGAAACTTTCAGGAAAGCAGCGGAGCTCGGCCTGACCGGTATTGCGGTGCCGGAAAATTATGGCGGTGCCGGGATGGATCACGTCAGCTACTCGATCGCGATTGAGGAGATTTCGCGGGTCTGTGCTTCCACCGGCGTCATTTTGTCGGTGCAAAATTCGCTCTATTGCGACCCGGTCTACCGGTTCGGAACGGAAGAACAGAAGAAGAAATTCCTGGTCCCGTTTGCGCGCGGAGAGAAAATTGGCTGCTACGCCCTTACCGAGCCGCAGGCAGGGTCAAACGCCGCCGCTTTAACAACGAAGGCGGTTCGCAAAAATGACGTCTACATCATCAACGGCACGAAAGCGTGGATCACGAACGGGGGCGCGGCCGATGCCGCCATCGTTTACGTTAACACGCACCCGGAAAAAGGCGAAAAGGGGATCACGGCGCTGGTCATTGAAAAAGGCACGCCGGGATTTTCGATTGGCAAGGAAGAAAAAAAACTGGGTATCCACGCCACGGCCTGCACCGAGCTTATTTTCTCGGATTGCGAAGTTCCTGCGGCGAACCGCATCGGTAACGAGGGGGAAGGATACAAAGTTGCGCTTTCGACGCTCGACGGCGGGCGCATCGGCATCGCTTCGCAGGCCACGGGAATCGCGCAGGGTGCTTTTGAAGCGGCACTTTCGTACGCGCAGCAGCGCCAGGCGTTCGGCCATCCCATCGCTGATTTCCAGGCGATTCAGTTCATGCTGGCCGATATGGCCACGGAACTTGATGCGGCGAGACTGCTGTGCCGGCACGCGGCGTGGAAGCAGGATTCCGGTGCGCGGTTCTCGATGGAGGCATCGATCGCCAAATTGTTTGCCAGCGAAATGTCCACACGCATCACGCACAAAGCGATTCAAGTCCACGGCGGCAACGGCTACAGCACCGAATATCCCGTCGAGCGCGCCTATCGCGATGCACGGATCACCGAAATTTACGAAGGCACCAGCGAAATCCAGCGCCTGGTGATCGCGGCCTGGGTTCTAAAATCCTATTCGTAACTCTTGCATGTTTGATTCCCGGACCCTCGGAAGTTAGCCGCAGTGTATCCTGTCCGTATGTTGGAGCTTGACGGCAGCCAGGAATTTGACGCCTCACTCGGAGACGAATGCTTCTCGCGATTGCCCTCGCGACCCGGCGTGATTCTGATCGAAATGAAGGACGGGGCCGGACAGCCATATCTTTCGCGCACTGCGGACATACGCCGCGTCGCGGAGCGGTTGCTGCGCGCGCCAGAGACTCTCTCCAAGCGATTGAATCTCCGCAAAGTCGCCGGGCGAATTCGCTTCCGCGCCACCGGCTCGAAATTCGAGCAGACGCTCTCGTTTTACGAGCAGTCGAAAAACCGTCTTCCGAATCGTTATCGCGATTTGCTTCGTCTGCGCGGCCCCGCGCTGCTGAAAGTGAATTTGCGGAACGCGTATCCGCGCTGTTACGTCACGCGGCGCGTCTCCGCCGATGGGGGATTCTATTTCGGTCCGTTTGCTTCGCGGCGTTCCGCCGAAACCTTTGCCGAAGGTTTCCTCGATCTCTTCAAGATTCGCCGCTGCCAGATCAAGATTCGCCGCGATCCGGATTATCCGGGCTGCATCTACTCGGAAATGAAGATGTGCCTAGCGCCCTGTTTTGCGGGATGCACGAAGGAAGAATACCACGCGGAGGTCGGCCGCGTTGTCGAGTCGCTCGCAACTTGCGGAGCGGCGTTGACGGAATCGCTCGAACGCGAGCGCGAATCCGCCAGCGAGACGCTGGATTTCGAATGCGCCGCTGCGATTCATAAGCGCATCGAGAAAGCGTCAGACGCGCTGCGCGGATTGCCGGAGATCGCCCGCGGAATCGAGGATCTTCACGCGGCGATTCTCACGCGAGGCGTCGAAGAGAAAACGGTCATCGTATTTCCCGTTCGCGCAGGTTTAATTGCGGAACCGGTATTTCTGCGCTTTGCGGAATTATCGAGCGAGCCCCGATCGGTGGAAGCGATTCTTCGAAAGGCTCTCGAACCCCCAGTCGTAACCAACAAAGAAATGCCTGCGCGCTTCGTAAACGGTGGTTCGGCGGAGGCGCTGTCCGCCTCTGAAGACGGCGAGAGAATCGCGGCATGCCAGCCAGTGACTTCTCAAACTGAAATGCTCACGACCTCCGCGCGATACGGATTGCGGTCAGCGCCGCCCGAACTGTCGGAACACCTCGCGTTGCTAGCGCGATGGTTCTATTCCAATCCGCGTGAAGGCGAAATCTTCTTCCGCGAGGCGAGTTGGCAGTATCGCCGCATCCTTCGCGCATGCCGGCGATTGCTCGCTTCTCCCAAGCGACCACAGCCCACCGCCTAACCCGCTCGCACTTTTCCGGGGAATCGAAACGCGCCGCCATGCCGTTGCGTCGTACAATTATCGAGACCGATGCCGACTGAAAATCCCATCCAAGTTTCTTCCGAAGCAAAGTCCGAAACCCATTCGCGCTTCCGCGACATGGGACGCTCCTTGCGATACCGGAATTTCCAACTGTTTTTCGGCGGCCAACTGATCTCCCTGATCGGCACCTGGATGGACAACATCGCGGAGGCGTGGCTGGTCTACCGCCTCACGGGCTCATCGCTGCTTCTTGGGACGGTTGCGTTCGCCGGCCAGATTCCGGTTTTCCTGCTCGCGCCCCTTGGCGGGCTGGTGGCGGATCGATGGAATCGCCGAAAGATCGTCATCGCCACGCAGTCCGCCTCGATGGTTCTCGCCGGTATTCTTGCCTTTCTCACGATCACGAAGCGCGTGACCGTGTGGGAAGTGATCGTGCTGGCGTCCTTGATGGGCGTCGTGAATGCGTTTGACATTCCAACGCGCCAGGCATTTCTCGTCGAAATGGTGGGCCGCGAAGATTTGATGAACGCTATCGCGCTGAATTCCTCGATGTTTAATGGCGCGCGGGTGATCGGGCCGTCGATTGCTGGAATTCTCGTTGCAAGCGTTGGCGAAGGCTGGTGTTTTTTCGCGAATTCCGTAAGTTACATCGCCGTGATCGCCGGGTTGATCCTCATGCGAATCGATCGCCTCCCCTTTAAGACCGAGAGCACATCGCCGCTTGCACGCATCGCCGAAGGGTTCCGTTTTGTGGGCGACACCAAGCCGATCAAAGCGCTTTTGATGCTCCTCGGCCTCGTGAGTCTGGTCGCAATGCCTTATTCCGTCCTGATGCCGATTTTCGCGGCGCGCATATTGCACGGCAACGCCCGAACGCTCGGCGTGCTCATGGGCGCCACGGGAATCGGCGCGCTGACGGGCGCGCTCGTGCTGGCTTCCCGGACAGGTCTCAAGGGCCTTGGGCGCTGGGTAGCGATGGCGTGCGGCGGTTTCGGCGTGGCGCTAATCCTTTTTTCGTTTTCTAAGTGGTATCTGCTGTCCGTGATTTTTCTGGTTCCAGTGGGATTCTTCATGATGGTCCAGATGGCCTCGTCGAATACGCTGATTCAAGCGATGGTGCCCGACCGCTTGCGCGGCCGTACGATGGCCGTCTATTCCATGATGTTCATGGGCATGGCGCCGGTGGGAGCTTTGCTTTCCGGAGCGATCGCGGACCACATCGGGGCGCAATGGACCGTAGCCCTCGGCGGAATCGGCGCCATTGCGGGCGCGTTCATCTTCGCGCATAACTTGCCGAAGCTTAGCGTGGAAGCGCGCCAACTCATCATCGCGCAAGGAATGGCTGGCGGCGAACCGGCTCAGCAGGCGACGGCGCGCGGCGTCGCCGAACCAAGTTCGTGAGCGTCGCCGGCTTTCCGCGTTCTGCTATACTTCGCGCATTTCACACGTCCTGCACCGAAGCGAGGTCTTCATGTCATCCGCCGCGCCTCTGAATGGGAGCCGCATTGCAGGTTCCGCGACCGCTGAAGGAACGCGCCGATATGCGACGCGCTTCGCGGGGCGCGCTGTCGCCGCTCATTTTCGCGAAATCCCGAGCCACCTGGTGCTTTCCTCGATTGGCATCGGGACTTACCTTGGCGAGCCCGATGCCGCAACGGACAAGGCTTATGCCAACGCCGTGATTGCGGCGGTTGAAGGTGGCATGAACGTCATCGATACCGCGATCAATTATCGTTTGCAGCGGAGCGAGCGATCGGTCGGCTCGGCTTTGCGTGAACTAATCGCAAAGGGATTCTCGCGCGATGAAATCGTAATCTGCACCAAAGCTGGCTTTCTGACGCCCGACGGCGAGATGCCCGCCGACGCCAACGAGTATTTTCAGCATGAGTTCCTCGATCGCGGCGTTTTTCGCGGCGAAGACGTTGCAGGCGGCTGCCATTGCATCGCACCTCGTTACCTGGAGGACCAGCTCGAACGCAGCCGCGGCAATCTGGGTCTTGAAACGATCGACGTCTTCTACCTACACAATCCCGAAACGCAACTCGACGATGTTCCGGCCGAAGAATTTCGGCGCCGCATCCGCGAGGCGTTCGCGTTTTGCGAGTCGGCCGTTGCCGCCGCGAAAATTACCGCGTACGGCCTCGCCACATGGAATGCCTTCCGCGAAGATCCGAAAGCCACGGCCTTCTTGTCGCTCGAGGAAATGGTTGCAATCGCGCGCGAAGCCGGCGGCGCCGAACACCATTTTCGTTTCGTGCAGTTGCCCGTGAACCTGGCGATGATGGAGGCGTTGACTCGCCCGAACCAGGTGGTCGAGGGAAAAACGATGGCGGCGGTTCAAGCGGCCCGAGCCCTGGGGATCACGCTGATTTCCAGCGCTGCTCTTTTGCAAGGACAGTTGGCGAAAAATCTCCCGGGATTTGTCGCTGAGGCGCTCGGGCAATCCACCGACGCGGAACGCGCGCTGCAATTCGCTCGCTCGGTGCCGGGAATCACTACGGCGCTCGCAGGCATGAGCCAGGTCAGGCACGTCGGCGAGAATCTGGTCCTGACCGGAATCGATCCCGCCCCTCGCGACGAATTCCTGAAACTCTTCGAGCGAAGGACTTAACGGAGCGTCGGAGCGCCGGGCTTCAGCTTGGTGTGCCGTTGTGAAGCCGCCGCTACAAGACCGGGAGCGCATATCGCTCCGCCAGCCATTCGTCGATCGCCGCGCCCATTTCATTCAGCTTTCCGGCAAAGAAATGGTCCGCGCCCGCGACGATGACGAGACACTTGGGTTCTGGCAGCGCGGCAAATAGAGCTTCCACTTTGTCGCGCGAGCCGTACCGATCGTTTCCGCCCTGCACGATTAGTTTGGGCTTCGCGCACGATTTAAGATACGTAAGGTCGGAGTCGTTTACGGGAAGGCCCAGTCCGATCAAACCCGATACGCGCGCGTCTTCGCATCCCACTTGCAGTCCCACCCAAGCACCGAAGCTGAAACCTGCGAGCACAATGGGGCGTCCGGGGAATTCGTTCGCAAGATAGTTAAGCGCGGCACGGACATCTTCTTGCTCGCCGCGCCCGCGATCGTGCGTTCCCTCGCTCAACCCAGCCCCGCGAAAATTGAATCGCACGACGGGAATCGCGCGATGATGCATGGCTTTCGCGGCTTGATAGACGACTTTATTGTGCATCGTGCCGCCGAAGAGCGGATGCGGATGGCAAATTAGTGCGGCTAGCGGTGGCGTTTCGACAGGCGTCGTCCAGAGCATCGCTTCGAGATGTCCGGCGGGCCCGTCGAGAAAAAAACTGCGATGGAAGACGTCAGCCACGGGAATGACGAGTGTTGCGGATAGGAGAGGTCAACGCTTTGGCACCCGCTTCCATTGGATTGCGATGCAAGTGATAGGCCGGACGGGAGACGGGTTGAGCGCGTCCTCAAGAGATTCGACGCGAACCACGCGCCCGGGAATCTCAGCCGATCGCGTCCAATCGCCCCATGCAATTTTCGCGTATACGTCGTCGCCGACGGCAAAATTCCGGACGGTGGTCATCCGCACGCCGCCGCGCGATACGTCTTGCGTCATCGATTCTTCAGGCCACGGCAAGCCAAACGCCCGCAGAGAGACTGGCAGCGCAAATGACACGCGCGGAAAACCGCGGCGCTCTCGCCCTCCGGGAACCACTCCGGCGCGTGGCGACTCTTCGAAATGCAGCGCCACCCGGAAGCCGTGGCTCGGGCGCTTCTCAGCCCGCAGGACGCGCGCGGGAGTTTCCGGTTGAGCGGTTTTGGCGTCCGCATCGAACGGGTACGCCACCCACACATGCGCCCCCGATTCGCATCGCTCGGTCGTCTCGATCAGCAACCCTTCGCGCCCAACGTCCACGGTTTTCGCCGCCTCGAGCCGCATGCCGAGCGGGCCGCGCCACCGAAGCCTTGCGGGCATTTCAAGTTGCGCCCGCGGATGTTTCCTCATATCGATCGTTGCGGCCAACCGGTGCATTGTCACCATCGTAGCTGTCGTGGCAGGCTGAGGTCAAACTATCGAATTGCCCCAGTCTCGGCCGCGAGGAATTCGTGCCGGCGGCCTGTTCGAGTCCGAGGCCGCCGGACAGGAGATTTCCGGGGTTCGAAGCTTTGCGAATTGCCCGCTTAGCTTGGCGGCACAATATCCGCGTGCGATCGCAGTCCGTAGCGGCCTTCTTTGATCCATCTCCAGACCTCGCCTTCCACCGAAAAGATATCTGTCGAGTCCGCGAAGAATCTTGTGTCCAGTTCGAAAGCGTGAGCCTCCAAAGGCACAAGAATCGTTCGATTCACCTTGAAGAAGGCGCGGACGTAGAGATCGATATACCCCGCGAGCCCGAAAATCTCAAACTGGGTGGCGTGCACGAGGGCGTGAAACAGGTCCCGTGTTTTCACGCCTTCCGTGAACACCACCGCATCGACGAATGTGATTGACGACATATGATTTACCTGAGGCAGGTGGACGCCCCGGGCCCTCGCTTCAGGATAGAACGGAGGCTCCTCAATCTGCCGGCCCGCCATTTCGATGATTCGCACCCTCGAAAGCAAAGCCGCCGAAAAGAAGGGTCGCATCGCCGTCCTGTTGCTCCCGTCGAGCGGCTTGCCCGCGGCAAAATAGTGCTCGCGTTGTTCCCGCGCATATCTCGCGAGGGAGGAGACGGTCGCGAGAATTTTGTCTTCGCTCAAATGGATTGCCCCCCAATTTCTCTCGGCGGGTTGTGGAACTTGTTTACCGTGCTATAGAAATTTTGCAGGGCCTGAAGCTTGTTGACAGGGTTACTCACGAGGTCGGGCCGCGCGTAACGGCCAATTTGTTCCACCGAGAACACGCGGAGAAGTCCGCGAAGTGAGAATTCCACGCAGGACAGCTCCAATTCCGCGTGGCTCAGTTCCGAGTTGAGATGAGAAATTGAGGCATGGGCCCATGGTTCTTCCCAAGAAAACATATTGCGACTCCTGAAACTCCGCCGATGCGGAGAGAGATAGTTAGACCATTCCGGTTTAACGGAGATAAATATTACGGTGTTAATTGTACGTTGTCAATTCATAAATTTAACTGGCAGCATGCAGCAAACGTTCTCCGCGTGACTCTTGTTGATTCGTCACGTACATACTTGCGTTTACAAGTCATTACAATATTTCAGAGACTGCCAGAGAACGGCAGGAATTGCCTTGACACCGGCAATGTAGATAATACACTGTGAAAGAAGAGAAAGGGATAGGCCATGCCCCGGACCCCGGATAAAAACCTCGAGCAACGAATCCTAAACGCGGCTAGACGACTTTGCCATATGCGAGGGGGGCGAGGGCTCACACTGCGTGCCGTTGCCCGAGCTGCGGGAACCACCACGCCGACGGTTTACAAGCGTTTCCGGAACAAAGCCGCACTTCGTCTTGCGCTTGCCAGGCAGATACGCGAAGAATTGCTCGAGAGAATTTTCTCAGCGCCGCAGATCGAACAATTCTATCGCCGGTACATTCAATTCAGCGAGGAAAACCCGGAGGATTACGAAATCCTTCGAGAAACTTGGACGGAAATCTTTGCACCGTCGGGCGGACGCCCTGGCATGAACCAGGCGCTTTCGGAACTGGCCAAGCGATTTGGAGGGAAGTCGGAAGAGTACATGCCTGTCTTCTACGCCTTATTTCTTCTATGCCACGGCGCTGCCACCCTGCTCGGCGTGCCCGGCAGTGAGGCGGTTCGCACGGAGATAAGAGAGCAATGCATTGGTGTCTGCGACCGGCTGATTCAACACGTTGACACACTTCGAAGCGCGGAGTGAATCGTCTTTGCTGGCGTGGAGAGAAGGAAGTCGTCGCTACTCGGATTCCGTTGCGGCGATGCCGAGCTCACACGAAAAGCCGTTGCGCCCGAACCATGGCAATGATAGTTTTGGCGCACTTAGCCATCCTGGCAGGGAGGTTCGCATGGATAGCGGGACCGAGCGCCGTGCGGCGCGCCGATTTTCGATGATGCTTCCGCTGCGAGTGCGCTTCACGACCGATAACGGCATGGCGGAGTCCGACGGCCAGACCCGCGACGTCAGTTTTCGCGGGCTCTATTTCCTGGTCGAAGCCAATATCGAGCCGGACTCCCCGATCGAATTCGTGTTGACGCTTCCTCAACAGATCACGCTCGCCGGTGACGTCCACATCCGCTGCTACGCCCGGGTTCTGCGCGTCGAACCATACAACGGACGCCGAGGCGTGGCGGCCGTCATCGAACGCTACGAATTTCTTCCTGCCGCCGCCTGACGCTTCACGCGAAACAGAGTAAAATACCGGCTTGCCAATGAAGGTGGGAGGCGTTCATGTATCACTACGATCCGTCGCTTGCTCTCGATGAATTGCGCGACGAGGCGGTGTTGCCGCACCCCGTTCACCTGCGTGACATGATCTTGCGGACGAAGCTCGACGCCACGGCTGCTCTAGGCCTGAACCGCGAGTTTCAGGATTACTTGACGCGGTTCGGCGAGCTGCAGAAAATCGCGCGAGAGATTCTCGAGCGCCTGTCCGTCGGCGCGCGCAAAGCTTCCTGACACGGCCGGAGAATACTGGATGGCGCGCAACACGCTTCTCATCGACGCGGACGACACGCTCTGGGAAAACAACATCTTCTTTGAGAAGACGATCGAGCTTTTCATCACCCAGCTCGAGCATCTCGGCTACACCCGCGAATACATCCGCCATATTCTCAACGAGACCGAGCGGCGCAACGTTCGCCAGCACGGTTACGGTGTCCGCAGTTTCCGGCGTTCCCTCGAAGACACGTATCTGAAGCTCGCGGGAAATTCCGCCCGGAAGGAACTGGTGAAGGAAATCGAACGGCTGGCGGCGGAATTGGAAGCCACGCCTCCGCATATTCTGGACGGCGTGCCCGAAACTCTCGCGTATCTCGCGAAGCATCACAGGCTCATCCTGCTGACCAAGGGCGAAGCAGCCGAGCAATCCGCGAAAGTGGAACGTTCGGGCTTGCAGTCGTATTTCGATCACATCGAGATCGTGCTTGAAAAAGAACTGAGCACCTACGAGCGGCTGATCGAGCAATTCAAAATTGTGAAGACGCACGGATGGATGGTGGGGAATAGCCCGCGCAGCGACATTAATCCGGCGTTGCACGCGGGCCTAAACGCCGTATTCATTCCGCACACGAATACCTGGGCGCTCGAACATTGCGACATCGAAAGCGGCCTCGGAACACTAGTGGTCGTAAATTCATTTCGCGAGCTGAGGTCGCATTTTTAGCAGATTGTTGAAAAACCGATCGCGGCTGTCATTCCGAGCCCTTCGACCTCGCTCAGGATAAACTCCGCGAAGAATCTCTTTTGGTGAGAACGACAACGAAAAAAGGGATTCTTCGGCCCACAAACGGCCCTCAGAATGACGCCCGGCTTTTTTCAACAAGCTGTTAGGAATTTATGCGGCGCGCGGAGTCGGGATTCCGCTCCTCTGACATTTATGACGTCCGCTCTCGTCAATCCTCGAAGAACATAGCCGCTCAACGCCATGATTCACTGCGCCGGTCTTGCATCAATCCTGAGCCTTGCGGAATTCGAACGGGATGTGGACTACGGCCTCCAGGTCGATGGGAGCGCCGTTGCGCATGCCCGGATGAAATCGCCAGTGCGACAGCGCCTGCATCGCGTTGCGATCCAATCGCGGATCCACGCCGCGGACCAATTGAATGCTGTCTACCGAGCCATCCTTCCGCACGATCGCGTAAAGCACTACTTCGCCGTCGATGTGCTCTTTGATCGCCGATTCCGGGTATTCGGGATCGACCGTGTGGATTGGCGCCGGCCCTGAGATTACGTCCGCTGTCCCGCGCGAGGTATCGCTGTCGTCGAGTTGCGCGAAATGCAGCGTCCAACTGCCCGTCACACTCGTCAAATCCGGCAAGTTCACGTGGAGCGTGTAAATTTGTTTTCCCGCGAGCAGAGCTTCCGGCGGCAAATTTGGGTTGATTCGCGCCACGTTCATCGGCTCTTTGTTTGACGTAGGCTCGGGCCGGGCCGGTATCGTGGTCATCGGCTTGAGGACGAGCGGCCTGCTTGCGTTGCGCGTTGACGACCCGATTCCGCCGTTTGCCGCGTGAAGATTTCCCCTGCTTACGCTGATCGCGGCCGGAAGCGAAATCGCGCTTGCGCCGCTGCCAGCAGCCGCCGTGTTTCGCGCATTCGTATTCGAACCTGCCCGAGATCGAGAACCATGGGGAGAAATCGCGACACGCGCGGCGAGATTTCCATTCGGCACTTCGACTACAGGCGCAGGTGGCGCCGGATTTGCGGAAAGAGCGATCACACGTCGCAAAATCGCATCCGATTGCGACTTGGCTGCGATCTCAGGCGCAGGCGCGGCTGGAGAACTGCTGTTCCTTCGCGGAGCGGCTAGTGACGCAGACATCGGCGCGACTGGCATGCGCGGCGAATTTGTTTCTGGCGTCGCCGCAATATCGAGGGGCCCGGAACCGTTCTTTACGTCCGCAATATCCGGTGCGGCAAGATCGCGCACGGCGCGAGGCTGGATTCGAGGCGCTGCGGCGGACGAGGAGAACTTAAGCCGAGGCCTTGGCGGCTGCACAGCCGGGGTCCACTCGACGAGGTTCGGCAATTGGGGCGCGATTTTCGGCGGTGACGGCGGAGCGTCCGGTTGAATCAAGGTCTGCCGCGGATGAGTGACGCGCACCGGTTCCGACAGAATGGTCTGGCGCGGATGGAACGCGGCCGCCCCGGGCGTGGGTGCGGCAACGTGCGAGTGCCTCGAAGAATCCGGCTTCGGCGCAGGCTCTGGCAGCAAAATCTTGGGAAGGTCCTGTGGTTCGCCGTACCATGTCAATTGCACTCGTGCCGGCGCGAGATCGTGCGCCGGTGTTGGCAAGAATCCCCAGATGGGAAGCACCAGCAACCCGATTGCAGCAACGTGCGCCGCGCAAGAAGCTAACATCGCCCGAATGGGAATTCGTCTCCGCACGGGCCCGGCAGAAATATCGGAGCTGGCCGTGCCTTCGGTATTCTCCGTTACGCGCTGCCCGGAAAAACATTCGCGAATGCTGGACCGGAAGTCTTGCCACGCCGAGGGCCACTCGACGCTCAAGACGGGAGGGCGTAGGTCGGCGCGTGTTTCTTCGGTTAGCTTGCAAGGTACAACGGCGTTCATGTGGGTCGCGGCATTATACCTTGCGGTGAGATGCCAATGGCTAGGCGGCGGCTGCCAGCCGGTAAAAACTTAGTGCAGTATCACCCTGCTCGAGCAATCGGATGCGTTCGAGCCGGTGGAGGCGGTCCGGCAAATCGGTGCGTTCGTCATGTTCGGCGATTATCATTCCGTAAGGCGCCACGATACGCGAGCCATCCAGGTATTCAAGCACGCGAAGAAGTTCGTCCGCCTCTGCGTAGGGAGGATCGAGGAACAGGAAGTCGGCGAGAACGCGCCGTCCCGCCAGTCTTTCGAGGGCCGCCATTGCGTCCGATTCAATCACGCTTGCACCACCGCGAATTTCGAGCGACGCAAGATTCTGCCGAATCAGCCGCGCCGAAGCCGCGTGAGATTCAATAAAAATCGCTTCGCGAGCGCCGCGGCTGAGCGCTTCGATCCCTACAGCGCCAGTTCCCGCAAAGATATCCACGAAAAGCGATTCTTCGACCGCCGGACCCAAAACGTTGAAGAGCGTTTCGCGCAGGCGATCGGTCGTTGGCCGCATCCGCAACAGGCGTGGCCCCTTGAGACGGCGGCTTCGATACTTGCCCGCAATCACGCGCACGCGATCACCCCACCATCGCGAGCTGATAGCGCGCCCGCCACGCCGGACTCAGCGATTCCAGGCGCGCGACAACTTCATTCGCTTTCGCCGTGTCTTCCGAAAGCGCAAACGCCTCGCGACGCGCCATCTCGAGAATTTCGCGGTCCCTTAGCGGCTGCGCGACTGAAAAAGCTGCATCGCCATGCTGTCGGGTGCCAAAAAATTCTCCCGGTCCGCGCTGCTTCAAGTCGTACTCCGCGATTTCAAATCCATTCGAGGTCGCGATCATCGCTTCGATACGCTGCCGCGCCTCGCCGGTGATGGATTTCGGAGCGATCAGGATGCAGTGCGATTTCTCCGTGCCGCGGCCGATGCGCCCGCGAAGCTGGTGAAGCTGCGCGAGCCCGAAGCGGTCCGCGTGCTCGATCACCATCACAGTCGCGTTGGGCACATCCACGCCGACTTCGATCACGGTTGTCGCAACCAGGATTTGAATTTCGTTGTGGCGGAATCGCTCCATCACGGAATCCTTTTCGTCGTTCTTCAGCCGCCCGTGGAGCAATCCCACGCGCAGGTTTGGAAAAATCTTCGCGGCGAGCCGTTCGTATTCGAGCGTCGCCGCTTTCAATTCCTGCTTCGACTCTTCGATCACCGGATATAGAACGTAACCCTGCCGTCCTCTCGCCACTTCTCGCCGGAGAAATTCCCACACCGCCGGCAATTTATCTTCGGCGGTCCATCGGGTATCAATTGGTGTGCGGCCCGGCGGCATCTCGTCAATCACCGAAAGGTCGAGATCTCCATACACCGTGAGTGCAAGCGTCCGGGGAATGGGCGTTGCGGTCATGACGAGTACGTGCGGCGAAGCCCCTTTTTCCATCAGGCGCTTTCGCTGCAACACGCCGAAGCGATGCTGCTCGTCTATGATTGCAAGGCCCAGGCGCTTGAATGCGACCGGATCTTCGATCAGCGCGTGCGTGCCCACCACGAACTGCGCCGCGCCGCTTGCGATGCGTTCGAGCGCCTGCGCCCGTTCGGCGCGCTTCCGTCCGCTGACGATTAGTTCAACCGTATAGCCGGCCGGTTGAAACACCCGCTGCGCGGAAAGATAATGCTGCGCGGCAAGAATTTCGGTTGGCGCCAGCAGCGCCACCTGGTAGCCATTTTCGATCGCGATCGTTGCAGCTTCAAACGCCACGATTGTTTTTCCGCTTCCCACGTCGCCTTCGAGCAACCGATGCATGGGATAAAGCCGTTCGAGGTCGGCGGCGATTTCGCCCAGCACTCGTTTTTGCGCCGCCGTCGGCTTGAACGGCAGAATTCGCTTCAGCGCATCGCGCACTTTTCCTTCGCGAACGCGCATCGTAATGCCGCGTGCGCGATGATCGCGGAGACGGCGCAGCGCGAGTGCAAGCTGGTAATAAAAGAATTCCTCGAAAATCAGCCGCATCTGCGCCGGGCTACGGAAGCCGTTCAGCAATTCGAGGCTTTCGTGTTTCGGCGGGAAGTGCGCGTAGAGGAGAGCTTCCCGCCGCGTGGGAAAGTGATAACGGCCGAGGATTTCGCTGGGAAGAGGGTCCGGAACGTTGCCCTCGAAATTGATCAGAACGCCGTAAATAATCCGGCGCAGCATCCGCGAGCCGATCCCGCCAATCGCTTCATAGATGGGAACGATCCGCCCGACTTCCGTGGAATCAGCCGCCGCTCCATCGCTCCCGCCGAGCATCTCGATCTGCGGGTTCACCATTTCCAGCCTCGCGGGCCGGTACGGATCGCGATCCGCCTTGCCGTGGAGTACGAGACGCTGTCCTTCTTTCAGGCGTCCCTGCAGATATCCTCCGTGAAAAAATCGCGCATGGAGCATTCCCGAGCCGTCGCGCACGGCTACGTGAAAGACGGCGTTCCGGCCGCGCGCGAACCCCACCGTGCTCCCGCCACCGCTCGCCACTTCTGCCAGAATCGTGTGCGTTTGCCCTGGCACAATCTCGGCAATCCGTGTGAACCGGATGCGGTCTTCGTAGCGGAACGGAAGATAGCCGAGCAAATCGCCCACGGTCGCAATGCCTCGCTCTTCCAGTGCCGCGGCCCGGTGCGGCCCTACTCCGCGCAGATACTTCACCGGATTGGCCAGAGAGATCGTCATGTAATGCGAGACGGCGGCTTGGAATCAGATAGAGAGATTCCCCCACCGATTGCCACACTTTTATACCATCGCTTCCGCCGGCGATAGTTCATTTGTATCGAGCCTTCGGTATACTTCACGCCGGTATGAGTATCGTTATCTCCATGCTCCGCGGCGTCAACGTCGGCGGCCACAATAAGATCAAGATGGACGCTCTTCGCGCGCTCTATGAATTTCTCGGACTGCGAAACCCACAGACGTACGTGCAGAGCGGCAACGTCGTTTTCGGAACTGAAGAGCGGGATCTCGTTCTGCTGGCCAAGCGAATCCAGAACGGAATCGAGCGGACCTTCGGCTTTCGCCCCGAGGTAATTCTCCGCAGTTCTTCCGAACTCAGAGACGTGATTGCAAGAAATCCATTCGCCAAGCGCCGCGGCATCGATCCGAGCAAACTACTGGTCAGCTTTCTCGCCGGCGATCCGGGCCCTGAAGCCCGGGACAAAGTTCTCAAGATCAAGACCGATCCGGAGGAATTGCGGATCGGCGGCCGCGAGCTCTACGTTTATTTTCCCAACGGCATGGCGCGTCCGAAATTGTCGTGGCCGGCCATTGAAAGAGCGCTGAAGACGCCCGGAACGGGCAGAAACTGGAACAGCGTCACAAAATTGCTCGAAATCGCCGAGAAACTGAAATCCTCAGAATAGTTGATTCAGATTCGCACGGCCCCCGCTCGCCGGGAGTGGCGAGGTTAGTTGTACCCTGCGTGCTCTCGCACTTCCACAGCTTTCTCCTTGACAGTCTAGGAGAACGGGATTAGATTCCTAGTTTATCTAGGAGAGGTGAAAGAATGGGCAAACAGCTCGACCTACTGCAAGGCACTCTCGACATGCTGATACTTAAGGCCGTGTCGCTTGGCCCGTTGCATGGGTATGGCGTCCTGCTTCGCATTCAGCAGATTTCAAAAGATCATCTGGAAATCCAGCAGGGTTCTCTTTACCCCGCGCTCTACCGCTTGGAGCACCAGGGCTGGATCGCCAGCGAATGGGGTGAGTCGGAGAATAAACGCAAAGCCAAGTATTACCGTCTTACGGCGGCTGGGAAAAGGCGGTTGCAGACCGAAACGGAAAATTGGAATCGCATGGCGGACGTCATCGCGGGCATCCTGCGGACGTCGCCGGAGGAAGTATGAGCTTGCGGACTCGCCTTCGTTCCTGGACGCAGGCGATTTTTCTACGGTCTCGCATGGATAACGAGATGGACGCGGAACTTCGTTTCCACATTGAAGCCCAAGCCGACGATTGGGTCCGCGCCGGCGTGTCCCGCGACGAGGCGATGCGACGCGCGCGGCTCGCGTTTGGCGGACTCAATCGAGCCAAGGAGGAGTGCCGGGAGGCGCGCGGCGTGAGCTTCTTCGACGCGGTGGTCCAGGACCTTCGCTACGGTGTCCGCACGCTGCGCAAATCTCCGGGCTTCACCGCCATCGTGGTCCTCACGTTGGGTCTCGGCATCGGAGCCAACGCCGCGATTTTCAGCGTCGTCAATGCCGTCCTTTTGCGCCCTCTTCCGTATTCCGATCCCAATCAAATCGTCCTGATGTTCGATGTTCCGCTGCAACAGCCAGACGCTCTGTCGGGTATTTCCTACAGGGACTTCACCGAGTGCCGCGAGCAGAACCGCGTGCTCAGCGCGATGGCAGGAAATGCGTTTCACGACCTCACATTAACCGGCGCGGGCGAGCCCTCCATTGTGAACACCGCGGACGTGACGCCGGAGATCTTTGCTCTGCTGAACGCCAAGCCTCTAGCGGGCCGCACACTGCTGCCCGAGGACGGCAAGCAAGGCGCGGCGCCCGTGGCTGTTGTGAGCGAAAATCTCTGGCGCAGCCGCTTCGGTGCGAATCCGGATCTGATCGGCCAATCCATCAACCTCGACATGCGCTCATTCACCGTTGTCGGAATCCTGCCGGCAAGCTTTCGCTATCCTGATGGCGCTCCCCATCAGGACGTATGGATTCCGATCGCGCAGGACCCGGTGTTCGGACCTCGGCTGTTGCTGCCCGGCGTGCCTGCGATGGGTGGGATCGGCCGGCTTAAACCGGGCGTTTCTGTGGCGCAAGCTCAGGCCGAGATGAAAACCCTAGGGGCGCGACTGGCGAAGCAGTTTCCCGCGCAAGATACCGGATTGACCATCCGCATTGAGCCCTATCGGCAGTTTGTGGTCGGGAACGTCAGGCCGGCGCTACTGATTTTGCTGGGCGCGGTTGGCCTGGTCCTATTGATCGCCTGCGCCAATATTGCGAATCTGCTCCTGTCGCGCGCCACTTCTCGCGGGAGAGAAATTGCCGTGAGAATCGCGCTTGGGGCGGAGCGTTCCCGCATTATCCGGCAATTGCTGACGGAGAGCGCTTTGCTGGGATTGCTCGGCGGATTTGCCGGCGTGCTTCTCGCGGGCTGGGGTGTCTGGAGTGTCCGGCCTTTGTTGCCGTCCGAGTTGATCCGAATCAATTCGATTCATGTTGGAGGCTCGGTCCTGGTGTTCGCGCTGTTGTTGTCTCTTGTTGCCGCGCTGGCGTTTGGATTGGCGCCCGCGCTCCTCGCAACTCCGTCCAACTTGCAGACCAACATCAAAGAGGGCGGCCAGCGTACCAGCCAGCGGGGCGGCCAGCGTGTGCGGAGTTTTCTGGTGGTCGCGGAAATTTCGCTGGCCATGGTGCTTTTGGTTGCGGGCGGCCTCCTCATCCGCAGTTTGGCGCTGGTCACTTCGGTCAATCCGGGCTTCGAGCCGAAGAACGTCATCGAAGCCGAGGTTTCGCTTCCCCAATTTCAATATTCGACGCCGCAGCAATGGACGGCTTTTGCCAACGAGTTGCTGCCGCGCCTTCACGCGCAGCCTGGTTTGCGAGATTCCGCTCTGGCGGGTCCGCTGCCCATGGACCGCCAAGGCGAAGCCGGCCTCGGATTCACCATTGTGGGAAATCCCCCGCTCCCTCCCGGTAAATCCACCACCGCCGATTACTCGACGGTGAGTCCTGATTATTTTCGCGTGATGCGAATTCCACTGCAGCGGGGCCGGTTCTTCTCCGCGCAAGACTCGCCTTCCAATCCAAACGTAGCGATCATCAGCGAAACGCTGGCGCGGCGTTATTTCCCGAACCAGGACCCCATCGGAAGGCAAATGAGATTTGGATTTCCGCCAAACGGCAGTGTGTCGCGCGAAATCGTCGGCGTCGTCGGCGACGTGCGCGATGTGGCGCTGAGCCGGAAGCCCGGCCCGATGATGTATGTGCCCTTCGCTCAGGCGCCTCTATATGGAGGGGAGGTCGTGGTAAGAAGTTCGTTGAGCGCATCGAGCGTGGCCGACGGCATTCGCCGGGCGGTTCACTCCATTGACAAGGACCTGCCGGTGACGGATGTCGAATCTTTCCCGGACGCGGTGGGCGCGTCGATTGCGCAGGAACGATTCCGCACTTTGCTGCTGAGCTCATTCAGCGGAATTGCCCTGATCCTCGCCGCTATTGGAATCTTCGGGGTGATTTCGTACTCGGCGTCGCAGCGCACGCACGAAATCGGCATCCGCATGGCTCTTGGCGCGCGGCAGCGCGACGTGTTGCGGCTGATTCTAGGGCAGGGAGCGAAGCTGGCATTGCTGGGCTTAGGCGCCGGCGCCGTGGCCGCGCTTCTGCTCACGCGGTTTCTTTCGGCCCTCCTCTTCGGTGTGCGCCCCAGTGACCCAGTCACCTACGTCGTCGTGGCGCTTATCTTAGCTGGCGTCGCGCTACTGGCCTCTTACATCCCGGCGCGACGGGCGGCAAAAGTCGATCCCATGGTGGCCCTGCGGCACGAATGACGTAGCGCAGGCGTCTCGTCTGCAGGCTCGCGAGCATCTTGTCCACACCATGACGACACTCTGGCGCTGCAGGTAAGAACGAGATGCTCCGGCGCCGGAAGAAGCTCAGCTATGAAGTTTTGGAACCGGTTGTTTCACCGTCACCAGCGCGAAGAGGAGCTGGACGAGGAAATTCGCTCGCATTTGGCGATGGCCGTCCGCGAGCGCATCGAGCAAGGCGAAGACCCGGTCGAAGCCGAAGTAAACGCCCGGCGCGAATTCGGTAATGCAACCCTAGTCAAGGAAGTCACGCGCGACATGTGGGGATGGGGCTGGCTCGAAACCCTGATTCAAGACCTCCGGTACGGCCTGCGTCAATTGCGGCGCAATCCCGGGTTTGCGGCAGTGGCGGTGATCACACTGGCGCTCGGGATTGGAGCGAACACGGCGATGTTCAGCGTGGTTTACGGCGTGCTCCTGCGGCCGCTTCCCTATCCGCATCCGGAGCGCATCGTCAAGATTTCGCGCACCTACCGCGACCAGTTGGAGGACGAGAACTTTACCGCGAGCGGCTTTGATTTCTGGAAAAGACACAGTACGCCTTTTCAGCACATCGCAGCCTCCACAAGCGTAGGTTTCAACCTGGTCGGAGCGGGACGGCCCGAACGTATCGATGCCTTGCGCGTCTCCTCGCAATACTTCGCTGTATATGGTGTGCAGCCGTTCCTTGGTCGCACCTTCAGCCCCGACGAGGACCGTCTTGGCGGCCCAAACGTCGCTATTCTGAACTTCGGCCTCTGGAAGGAGCATTTCAATGGCGATCCGGGCGCCATCGGCCGGAACGTTCTGCTAGACGGCGCTCCTTACAC
>JBOGNE010000018.1:0-39135 GCA_050747005.1 Candidatus Acidiferrales bacterium | reverse complement strand
GATTCACGAACCGAGTCTTGGTCGAATGAAAGAAAGAGAAGAGCTTCCTTTTAAGTGAAAAACCGAGCACTCGTGCTCGCAAACTCGTGGTGTCTCTTGACAAAGCCGACAACGTCATAGAGGGTGCCCCGCCGTTGTGGTTTATCAACGGTGGGGATTTTGATTTTGACTCCCCAAGAAACCGTCCATTGAAATCAAGCTCGAGCCCGACCTCGCATAGAATGCGAAACTGCTCCACACCCAATCCTTCGGATGACCCACCAGCCCGCGCTTGACCGGATTGAAATCCATGTATTGCAGCTTTTCGATCTTTTTCTTGCGGCTCCAAACGTTGAAGTCGTAGAAGCGCGGCTGCCAGAATTGCGGCAGGCGGTCCTCCGCTCCATCGAAGCGCATCCTCAATTGCGCAACTGCTCCATGCCTGTGTTTTCGACGCCGCAATTCACGCGAAATTCGTTGCTTCAGAACCTGCATGACCAGGGAAGGAGTTCCGATCCGGGGCTCGCTTACCAGCAGGTGGATGTGTTCGGGCATGACTACGTACCCGACGAGCGCAAAGCCATAACGGCCGCGCACCTCTCCCAAAATCTTCACGAAGATATTCCGCACGCGTGCGCTTCCCAGAAGCGGCAGACGCCGATAGCAACTGCACGTGATGAAGTGCACGTGTCCCTGACCGTAGATGCGCTGCAATCCCTTGGGCATAAGGCCAAACCGAAAGCCCCACCCCTTGGAACCCGCAAGGGGCGGGGCACCCGAAAATATAACGTGACGTGAAATATCGGGGTGGTATTATTCTCCCGCGTCTCGCGTTCGGAGAGAAAACCCTGAGCCAAAAAATCAAACCCAGCCAACTCCGCTATTGTGATGAACGGTGTGTCTTCATCGCCCGTTTTACGGTTCGAAATTATCCTACTGTGAGTAGTTCTTCGTAAAACCCGCCGATTTGTTTTTCGCGATCTACGAAGTGAATTTCCATGGTTTGCTGATACGAGAGGAGCGCCTGACCAGAGCGTCGCAGGCATTCATTTTGCGGCGCTCGAGCCAACCGCCAAGTTCTTCAAGGACCGCTTCACCATCGGCGGCGCCTTCGCTTTCTAAAGTTCCTTCGTTTCGACCTTGCCACTCGTAACCGTTCCCGCCGCATTCCCTCCGAGACGGCTGAAGCCGGGATGGACGCCGCGAGTCAAGCCTTGCTCGTCCGCAATCCGTTGCAGCAGACCCGCAAGCGTCTCGCGTTCCTCCACGCTGAGCGCGGCGCAGACTGTATCGTTGTGTTCTCGCGCAATCTTTCCGATCTGCGCCACGATCTCCCGACCTTTGAGAGTGATTTGTAACGAATAGGTGCGCCTGTCCTCAGCATTACCCTCGCGCAGAACCAAGCCGAACGATTCCATTTCATCCACAATGCCGACCAGACGGCTCGCATGCATCCCCAGCCTAGTGGCGAGCTCGCGCTGGCTCAACCCTGACGACAGGTTCAACATTCGCAGAATGCCGGCATAGGCAGGAACTAAGTTGAGCGGGGAAAGCCGTTCCGCGAATTGTTTGGCAACATGCGCGCCCAACTGAGCCAGCAGGAAGGCGGCAGAGGACGGTCTGGAGGGTTTCGAACTCATGGCAAATAATTATTGCATATAGTAATCGTTGATGTGTATAATGATTCCACTATGAACCCATATCCACGAGCCACCCCATCTCTGAATCGGCATCCTAGTCCTCCGCTCATGATGCTGGCATTTATTTATGCGGCCTTAGTCGTTGCGGGTGCCGTTTCGATGCATGCTGCTTTTGCGATGCCGCAGGAGTATGCGGCTCCCGACATCGCGCATTTTGCACGATACCGGACCTCACTTCAATGGGGATCGTTTCTTGAATTAGCCTCCGCAATGCCATTTGGTATCTTTGTGGCCGCCGTCGTAAGCCGATTGCGATTTCTCGGGGTCCGCGCAGCGGGGGAGTTGATCGCTCTTTGCGGCGGCATTGTGGCGATGGTGATGCTTATCGTTTCCGCTCTGGCGGTCTGGGGACTCTCATCACCTAGCGTCACGGGAGCGGCTGGAGCTGTGAGTGTGTTTCAACTGTTGTCGTTCGGGGCGGGAGGGCCTGGATTTGTGGCGACGCTCGGGCTGTTTGTCGCTGGTGTTTCGGTCGCAGCTGGCTTGCATCGCTTCATCCCGCGTTGGCTCATGTGGTTGGGCATCTTCGTCGCAGTTGCGTCCGAACTTAGCACGCTGATGCTGTTGGTCTGGAACGCAGCCTACTTCATTCCCGTGGGTCGTTTCATCAGCATCATCTGGATGATCGGCGTCGCCGCCACACTACCAATCAGTATCCCTAGCAATCAGGATCTGGCCATCAGCCCGGCTGATTAGATGACGTTGTCGGCTCCTTCTTCCGAGTAAACTTGGCAGCGGTTGGACGACCAAGGCTCGGAAGAAAGGAGCCGAGCGGGTGCCCCGCCGTTGTGGTTTTTCAACGGTGGGGATTTTGGCGTGTCACGATTCAGCGTGTCGTATTTTCTCCACAGCTCAGCTCCCTTGCGTCGCGCTCGGAGGCGGATTATCTTGCCCATTTTGACACTCGAAAGTAGTGAGAGGTTTGGAATGGGAACGGCCGTCGAGTATTAGGACGCGATACGCCAACTGGAGGTCACCATGGAGTCTCAAGACTTCCTGAATGCTCTGCGACGCCAAGCGCAGCGGTAAACTCATCAATTTCTAATCGGCACAACAGGGATTAGAAACGGCGGTAACTCACAGAAAACAAAGGAGAGCGATGCAGTCTAATCGACAAAAAATAGAGGGTTCCGAAGGTGATTATTGACCCCAATCTCGCGCCACCCGGGGCTCGGCATCGCACTCCCCGGTTCGAGACGGAATCCGTCCGGGGCAGACTTTCGCGACCGACCGAGGCCGAAAATGAAATCGGAGAGCGCACGCAAGAGACTGGAAAAGAAAAGGCCTCCTCGACAGACGCCGAAGAGGCCTGAACGGAAATTCCAGAATCAAAACTAAATTGAGCGCGCTTACGGCTTCTGCGTTTGCGGCCTCGCGGATCTCGGCGCGGTCGTCCTTGGAGTCGTCGATCTCGGCGCCGCCGCCGCGTTCTTCACGGGATAGTTTTGATCGTAGAGCCGGATGATCTCTTGCGTCACGTCAATCTGGTTCGCCGCGAATACCACTGGCGAGCTCTGCGCCGACGTATCGAACACCACCGCGAAGCCATTCTCTTTCGAATACTTGTCGAGCACGTCGATCATCTTGCGCCCAATGCGGTCAACGATCTCGCGCTGCGCTTCCTGGAAATCGTCCTGCGAATCCTGCTGCTTGCGCTGGTACGCGCGCGTCAACTGGTCGCCTTGGCGAGACAGCCGCGCTTTTTCGTCGTCGCTCAGCGTGGTTTGCCCGGTGCGCAGCCGCGTTTGGAGATCCTCAATTTGCTTGCGCATGTTATCGAGATCTGTTTGCCGTGGCGCAAACTGCGACTGCAATTCCGCGGCAGCTTGCTTGCCTTCCGCCGTGCTCGTGATCGCCACCTGCACGTTAATCACGCCGACCTTTGCCGGCGCCACCGCCGCCGCCGATGCGCCCGTTCCTTGCGCCCGGACCGCTGGCACCATCAAAAGCGCCATCGCGAGAGCCGGAATTGCCAGTCGAATCTTCATTCTCACTCCTTAGTCGGATGTCCCGCCGAACACAAACGGAAGATTATAGCTTTGCGCGAAGAAAGCGGTCAATCAGTTTCGCCTTCTGCCAGCAGATGTGCGGGATCGATGCTCCGAAGCGCCGCGAACCGCAGTCGACACGCCTCCACCTTCGGATGTTGCGAATCCACGCGAGGTTGGCTCGCCCGAACTGCCGCCAACGCCCGCCGTGCTACGGCAAAGGAACCAGCAGCACGCGATTGTTGTTCTGGTCGGCGACCGCGGCCAGATTCAACTTCGGGTCCACCGACACTGAAAATTGCTGCGATGCCGTGAGCCCAAGAACATCCCGCACTTGCGGGTTCAGGCATCCTGGCGATGTTCCATTCGGAGGGCACACGTACGCGACGAACGAAATCGTGTTGCTTCCGTTGTTCGCCAGCACCAGCGTGCTCGTCTGGAAATTGTAATCAAGGGACGTTGGATTGATCCCGACGCTGGCAACGATCGGTATGAATGTGCTGGGATCGAGGATCACGATGTTGTTAGCCAGACTATTCGCGATCACGAACACCTGATTGACCGGATCGAAGACCATTCCGCTCGGGTTCTGAAAGTTTTGAATGCTATGCAGTTCCGCGCCGCCTACCGTAATCAAGTCCAGGCTGCTGGTCTGCGATGACGTGCCAATCGCCGCGATGTTCAGTCCCGGGTCCACCGCCGCGGAGTTCGGGCTCTGGTCCACGCAGGTATCGCCCGCAAAAGTTCCCCCCGTGGCGCTCAACGACACGAAGCTGACGATGCCAGCGCCCGGATTGCACGGCGCCCCGGAACTGGGAGAAACGATCGCCTCATTCGGTATCACGGAATCGCCGGTGTCCTGATTTATGGCGACTCCAGCAGGCTGCGAACAACCGTTGCAAAGCTGAACGGTGACGGGACCATTGACGCCGGTCTCGTCCACCACAGTCGCATTGTTGCTGCCGTTGTTCGCGACGACCGCAAGGCCCAGCCGCGGCAGCGTAGCAACCCCCAGCGGTGATTGCCCGACCGGGACGGGGCTTGGAGAAATCGTTGTGCCTGTCAGCAAGTTGACGAGAGAAACCGTGTTGTCGCCCGAATTCGTCACCACTGCGAGGTCGCGATCCGTATCAATCGAAACTCCGACAGGCGACGATCCGACAATTACGGGCTGGATGACCGTCAGATCCGTGGCATTCGACAGAATATTCGGCACGGGACCGGCTGGGTTTTCCACGGTGACGATATACCGATGTGCAGCGCCGAGCATCGTCCCGGGAATCGTGGCAATGATTTGACGCGCGCTTACGACGTTGACGCTGCCGGCAGGAAGCGCCGTATCGTCGAGAAGCACCTGCGAGACGCCCGCGGCAAATCCGTTCCCGTTGATCGTGAGAGTGAGCGGAGAACTCGCATCGGCGAATGCGATGGCCGGACTTGCTTCCACGATTTGCAGCGTGCGAACGGTGGGCCCAGCAAGCGAAACAATCGACACGGTGCCATCGGCGCGATTCGCGACGACCGCGGTTTCAGTAGCCGGATCGATGGCCACCGCCTGCGGCGAATTCCCCACCGTCACCGTCCGCAACGGGATATTGTTTTCCAGATCCACAATCGCCGCCGTGCCAGAATTTCCGTTCACTGCGATCCCAACGTTCGCCAGCGAGTTTGCAGCCGCTGCCACGAAGCCTGGCTGTGCCTGCGCGAACGAGATCGAATTCGTGGCGTTATTCAAGAGACTAAAGGTCGTGAGCGTCGAGGCGTTAGGATCGGTGAATAGCGCCGTATGCGTTTCCGCATTGATGCCAACTCCCTGTACCGTGGAGGAAAGTCCGAACGTGCCGACCAATTCGGGCGTTCGGCCGGCGGGATCGCCGGGACTGAGACCGCGTCCGAGGTCTACCAGGTCGATCGTTCCGCCGCCGCCGGGCGTGAGTACGGCCCAGTTCAGGCGCGGGTCGATGGCGATACGCGGATTCGCACCAGTGCTAAACGGCAGCACGGGACTGCCAGTGATCTGCTGGACAACTACAGGCGCTCCGCTTGAGACGTCAAGCACCGTTGCTGTGTTCGTGGATTGATTCGCCACGATGGCGCGATGCGTCAGCGGGTTGATGCCAATGGAAATCGGGACGAATCCGCTCGGCAGCGCCAATGGGGGTCCCGCCAGGGTATTCGTCGTGAGATTAATCGTCGAGACCGTATTGTCCTTGCTGTTCACCACCAGCGCAATATTTGGCGAGACCACGTCATCCACGGCCACGCCCGTCGGCGAGCTTCCGACTGCGACGTTTGCCACAAGCGAATTCCCGGCGATATTCACGATCGAGACCGAGTTGCTTCCCGTGTTCGCAACCACGGCTTCTCCGAGCGCGGTGTCGATCGCCACAGCGGAGGGCTGCGAGCCGACCGAAACCAATGGGGCCGAAGTCGGAATGCTTGCAGGCGAGGGCTCGACTGCGATATTCGTCGCGGCGATCGAGGGGATGCCCGCGCTCAGCGCATCGGGGCTTTGCACAATCAGCGGATAGAGTCCGGGCATGGACAGCGAACTGGCGGGAAGGTCGACAATCATCTGCCTGCTATTGCCTGGGATGATCGCCGCCTGCTGAGCCGGAGTTAAACCATTGAAAAATGCCACCGTGGCGGGCGTGTAAAATCCGCCCGTCAAGTTCACGCCAACTCCCGCGTTGGTCTGCGAGACGCTATCGGGGCTCGAGGCAATAATCGACGGGCGAGTCGGGTTCACGGTTAATTGCGCGGTTGGTCCCACACCCACTTTTCCGCGCTGCACTTGGATCGAAACGATGCCGGTGGTTTGCAGCGAAGCCGCCGGAACCGTCGCTCGGAGCAGCGTGGTGCTGATGAACACGGAAGGGACGAGGACGCTATTCGCCAGCACGCCGTCGGTCGAGATGAAATCTGTTCCGATAACGTAAACGTCCTGCTGCACGGATCCCTGCGCAGCCACGGTAGGATCGATACTCGTCACTGCGGGAGGCGCCGGCGTGACCAGCGTGACGGACGCCGAGGCCGATTGCGCGGAGCATGCGCCAGCAGTCGCCGTCACCGTGATTGCGCTGCCTGGATTCGCCGACGGCGCGGTGTAAAGCCCATTCGGCGTGATTGTTCCGAAAATCGAATTGCCCCCAGCGACGTTGCTTACCGTCCAAGTGACCGCCTTATTGTTCGAACCGGTGATCGTAGGAGTGAACTGGAAAGTGGATGGCTGTCCCGGCTGCGAGAGCGGGATGGTGGCAGACGTGGGCAAAAGCGTAACGCGAACGCCGCAATCGATCACCGCTTGCCCAACGCCAAAGGCCGTTGCGTCAATCGTGCTGGTCGCGACGACGTCCACCGTGCTGGGACTTGGCACAACCGCGGGCGCGGTATAGAGCCCGGCGGAGGTGACCGTACCGAGGTTTCCGCTCCCGCAATTTGCAGGCGGGTTTGTGGTTATCCCCTTCACGGTTGTTGGAGGTCCCGGCACGCAGACTTGCCAGTTCACCGTTGTCGTCGAACCGCCGGTGACACTCGCGCTGAATTGCAGCGATCCGTTGATCGCCACCGCCTGAATTGTCGGCGCCACGACGACGCCGATCGTAGTCTTATTCCCGCCGCAACCCGCTGCGAACACCGCCAGCAGCAACGCCGCGCTCAGTCCCCACAATCGCATGTTGTTCCCGTCAGCCATCGGCACTCCGTTTCTTTCAGTGCGGTCTCTTAGATCTCGCACGCGCATTCTGTTTGCCCTGCCGGTCTTAGAACGTCCGGCTCACCGTAAATCGGAACACTTGCCGTTCCTCGATGAGGTTCGCCGGCAATTTTTGATTCGACGTCTGCAAGAGATTGTTCAATTCAGGTATGACCTGCGTATTCAGAACGCCGAGTTTTGCCAGCGCCTCTCGCGTCACCGGATCGATGGAGAACGCGCCAGGCTCTCCCTCGATCTGTCCCGTCAGCCTCGAATAATTGTACGCGTAATAAAACCGGAATGGCGCGTTGATGATCGGCAACTGAACCACGAACTGAATTCCCGCCGAAGTGTGCGGGTAAAAATTCGTACCACCAATTATCGGCAGTTTATTCGAGATATGAAGGGCCGGAAAATCAGCATTGGGGAATTCTTCCTGGAGCACAGTCACCGCTGACGGGTCAATTTCGAGTTGGGATTTCCGGAGAATGCCCGACACGCCAAAATCATTGAACAGGTCCATTTCAACCGGACCCGCAATCGGAATCCGGTACTCGATGTTCCCCACGGCCTGGAAATCTCCTCCTGGACGCGTCGGCAAAAACTGTACCGTGGGTATCGTGAGCAACTGTTGCACCGGCTGCCCCTGCTGGTTCAGGTTTTGCGGATTGGTGAAGGCAACGGTTTGCGTGCTGGCAAACGGAATCAGCACGAAAGGCGAAATTGTATAAAAGTCGAATCCTCGCACATCGTTCTCGCCGCCCAGATAAAACCGGTCGTAGGGCGGCACGTCTCTTCCACCGTAGCTGGTGATCATGCCGGTCTGAAACCGCAGCGCGATCACGTTGCGGTGGTGATAGTGAGGATGGAAGTAGGTCATGCTGAACGTGTTGGTAACCGTGTTGACGTTTCCGCCCAGCGGACCGCCCTCGAATCCCGCGCCGTAATAGAAGCTCTTCCCTTTCGTCGGACTCAAGGCGCTGTTTCGCGTGTCGTACTGAATGGTCGGCGTGATCTTGCTGGACTTAATTCCATTCAGGGCGGAAGGGCCAGCCAGGCTCGAGAACTTCGTCAGGTCGAAGAGAAGCGTAGCCGACTGGCTGAACGGCGTGATGTCCGTGGTGCTGTAGCCATAGGTGAGGCCCACGCGGGTGAAGTGATAATTGCGGAGCGGGTAGCTGGCAAAGATCGTGAAGCCTTTCGAATTCGTATTGTAATTTTCTTCCAGTGCGGGATTCAGCGCAATCTGCTGTCCCAGCAGAAGGCCTTCCTGGCGCGCCTGGTTAAAGTCGTACTTGCTCAAAAACACCGTGAATCCCGTGGAAATCGGCCGGTCGAAAAGATATGGTTCGGTGAACCCAAATTGTATTTGCTTCTGAATGTCGCCCACCTGCGCGGAGAGCGAAAGCGTCTCTCCCAAGCCGAGGAAATTATTCGTCTGATAGGAGAAGCCCACGAAGGTGCCAGCGATGCCGCTGACGCCTCCCGAGAAACTGATGGATTGCTTGCCCTTTTCCTTCACCTTCAGCCGGATGTCCACCGTGCCGGCTTTGACGTTCCTTTTGAGTTCGGCATTTTCCGGCTTGATGGTATCGAAATAACCGAGCTGGTTGAGCCGCAGGATACTCAATTCCCACAGACGGTTGTTGAAGACCTGTCCTTCGTCGAGCAGCAATTGCCGGCGGATCACTTTGTCGCGAGTGGTGGTGTTTCCGGTGAACTCAATTCTGCGAACGAAGTATTGCTTCTGCTGGTCGAGCACCATCTTCAAGTTCACGACTTTTTTAACGTCGTCCAGTTCGGTCTGCGGCGAGGCCACGAAATCGATATATCCGAAGTCGCCGTACAGCTTCTTGTAATCATCGAGAGCTTTGCGAACCTTATCGGCCGCAAAAATATCTCCTTCTTTCAGCGGGAACACGCGGGCAAGCACGTCGCTTCGAAACACGAGGCCTTGGTCGGGATCCGCGCTGGCGAAGGAGATCTTGCCCATGCGGTACTGCTCGCCCTCCTCGATGGCTATCGAAATGTTCGTCGCCTTCCCGTGTTTCGCGCCGACAAGAGGCCAAGGGCCGGGAACGCCGCCCTTGTCTTCCTGCACCGTTTTTAGAACCGGATCATGAACGTACACCTTGAAATACCCGTGATCCTGGTACAAGCCGGTGATGCCCACGGCCAAATCTTCATCGAGCTTCTGCCGGTCGTAGGTCTTGGAGAGAACTGGAATAAACGCGAATCCGAGGGGAATGCCGTAGGGACGGTCGTGGCGCATGGCGCGGATCAGCTTGCGATCGGAGAACACGGTGTTTCCAGTAAATGTGATTTCTCCCACCTTGACCTTCGGTCCCTCATCGATATTGAAGACCAGCTTGACGGCATTGGTCGCGGCGATGCGCTCGTAGGTGGGTTTCACGGTCGCGAATTGCCGCCCATGCTCGGCGAGCAGTTCCTTGATCACCACTTCGGCGCGTTTGATGACCGTGGGATCGAAGCGGCTCTCGACCGATAATCCAACTTTCTTGTCCTTGAACGCGTCGAGAATATCGGATTCCGTGATCGATTTGTTGCCCTTGTACTCGATGCGCCGAATGATCGGCCGTTCCTTGACGTAAAAAACCAGGATTTTGGCGTTGGGCTGGTCGGGACTATCTTCGACTTCCAGGCGAATGTCCTCGAAAAACTGCGTGTTCCATAAGGCCTGAAAATCACGACGCACCGCTTCCACATTATAAGGATCGCCTGGGCGCGAGAAGATTCTGGCCATCAGGGTATCCTTTTGCACGCGCCGATTGCCGACAAATTCGATTCGCTCGATGATGTATTGCGGTCCGGAGGCCTGAGGAGATTGCTCGGGCTGTTGAGCCCAAAGGGGATTGGAAAATGCTCCGGCGAGAATGCACACACCGGCGGCCAGTTCCAGAAAAAACAAAAAAAAGTTCCTGTGGGCGGCCATAGTTCTGGTCAAGGCCGCAGTCCCCCGCACAAAATTGTATTGCTCCCCCGCCGGATTGGTTCAACTCCGGCTCGCGCGTGTAGGATTCTTAGTGGGCTACCGGGGTTGCTTCCACCACGGGCCGGAACGCCAGACCGTCCGCCGAGAGATAAATCTCGAGCGTTGCCGGCCTCTGGAGTCCGCCCTGAATGAGAGCTTCCGACAGCGGGTCTTCGACGTACTTCTGCAGCGCCCGGCGAAGAGGCCGTGCGCCGTAATTTCGATCGCTGCAAGTCTTCTCAAGAATCCACTGGCGCGCTTCCGGTGTGAGTGCGATCTGCACCTGGCGGTGCACCAGCGTTTCGTTGATTTGGCCCACAAGCAAATCGATGATCCGCAGCAGGTCTTCGTCGCTGAGCGAGTTGAAGAGGATCACTTCATCGAGCCGGTTCAAGAATTCCGGATTGAAGACTCGCTTCACTTCTCCCATCACCATATCGTCCTGGCTCTTCGCGGCTGCCTCGCCCCCAACGGTCTGGAAACCCAAACCCGTTTGCTTCTGCAACTGCCGCGCCCCGAGATTCGAAGTCAGGATGATAATGGTGTTGCGGAAATCCACGGTGTTGCCGATCCCGTCCGTGAGCTGCCCGTCTTCGAAGACTTGCAGCAGGATATTGTACACGTCCGGATGGGCTTTTTCGATTTCATCGAGCAGGATCACGCAGTACGGCGTGCGCCGGACCCGCTCGGTCAATTGCCCGCCCTCTTCGTAGCCAACGTATCCAGGAGGCGCGCCGATCAATTTCGAAACCGAGTGCTTCTCCATGTATTCGGACATGTCGAAGCGGATGAGCGATTTCTCGCTGCCGAACAAAAATTCCGCCAACCGCCGCGCCACTTCCGTCTTGCCAACGCCCGTCGGCCCGAGGAACAGGAAGCAACCTACCGGACGTCCCGGCGCCTTCAATCCCGCGCGGCTGCGGCGAATCGCGCGAGCGAGCGCGGTGATGGCCTTGTCCTGGCTAATGACGCGGCGATGCAATTCTTCTTCGATGCGCAGCAATTTCTGTTGCTCGTCCTCTTTAATGGAGGAAACTTGAATCCCGGTCCAGCGCGCCACGACTTCTTCGATGTCTTCGCGCGTGACGATCCCCGTCGATGAATCGTCAATCTTGAGTTTTTCACGGAGCAGCCGCAGATGCTCCTTTTCCTTGCGCTCTTCTTCGGAATAAAACCGGGCCTTTTCGAACTCGTGATTGGCGATGGCGGTTTCCATGCGGTGGGTGATGAATTTCACGCGCTTTTGCACTTCCGAAACCTCGTCGGGCAGCATCGCCTGGCGCAGTTTGACGCGCGATCCGGCCTCGTCGAGAAGATCAATCGCCTTGTCCGGAAGAAAGCGATCGGGAATGTAGCGGTTCGAAAGATAGACCGAATAACGCAGCGCCTCGTCCGTATAACTTACTGCGTGGAATTTTTCGTAACGGTCGCGAACGCCCTGCAGCACGCGAATCGCTTCGTCCTCGCCGGGCGCCGGAACTTTTACGGATTGGAAGCGGCGCTCGAGCGAGCGATCTTTTTCAACTGACTTGCGGTATTCCGACGGCGTCGTGGCGCCAATGCACTGAATCTCGCCGCGGCTGAGCGCGGGCTTCAAGATATTCGCGGCATCGAGCGAGCCTTCGGCCGATCCAGCCCCCACCAGCGTGTGCAGCTCGTCGATGAAAACGATCGCGTTCTGGCTTTCCATCAACTCCTTCATAATGGTTTTGAGGCGCTCTTCAAACTGCCCGCGATATTTGGTGCCGGCCACGATCAGGGAAAGATCGAGGGAAAGGATGCGCTTGTCCGCGAGAAACGGCGGCACGTCGCCATCGGCAATGCGCTGCGCGAGACCTTCGACGATGGCCGTCTTGCCCACGCCAGGTTCGCCGATCAGCACCGGATTATTTTTCGTCCGGCGGCAGAGGATTTGAATCGCGCGCTCAAGCTCGCGATCGCGCCCGACCAGAGGATCGAGCTGTCCTTCCATGGCCGCCTGCGTCAGGTCGCGGCTGAATTCCGCCAGCAATGAAGCTTCTTTTGGCCGGTTCACTGGCACCTTCTCCCCCGCGCTTCTCGATAGTTCTTCCCGCACGGTCGAAAGCCGCAATCCGCGTTCCAGTAAAATTTCCGCGCCAAAGGATTTCTCCTCCCGCAAAACTCCCAGAAGCAGGTGCTCGGTCCCTACGTGCTTGTGGCCCAGGCGTTCGGCCTCTTCCGCCGCAAAATTGAGAATCCGCTTGCATTCCTGGCTGAGCGGAACTTCCACGGATGTGGAGATACGTTCGCGAACGGTGATGCGCGCTTCGATTTCCTTGCGAATGGATTCGATCGATCCGTGCGAGCGCAGAAAGCGATTTGCAAGCGCCTTGTCTTCGCGAAGAAGCCCCAGCAGCAAATGCTCCGTCTCGATGTAGGGGCTGCCGTATTGGCTGGCCTCATATCGAGCGAAGAATATTACGCGCCGGGCTTTTTCTGTGTAGCGTTCAAACACGGGTCACCCACGTTCTCCGAGAGTTGCAGCGCCTGCGAAAAGTGGCTCGCTCGCCGCCAGTTTTCCATGCACCAGCACCAGCATACGGTCTGCGCGGCGGGCCAATGGTTGGTTGTGCGTTGCAAGGATAGACGTCAGATGGTGGGACCTGTGGAGCCGCTGTATGAGCTCGAAGATCGTATCCGCGTTACGCTCGTCGAGATCTCCGGTCGGCTCGTCCGCCAAAAGCAGGGCGGGGCCATTCACCAGAGCGCGCGCGATTGCCACGCGCTGCTGCTCGCCTCCCGAAAGTTCCCCCGATCGTTGTCCGGCGCGATGTCCCAAGCCAACTTCTCCCAGCCATTCACCCGCCATTCGGAGCGCCTGAGCCAGCGCCATGCCCCGAATCAGCAGCGGCATCGCCACGTTCTCCGACGCCGTAAAATCCGGCAGAATGTGGTGCCGCTGCCAGACAAAACCGACCGACCGGTTGCGGTAATCGGATAAGTCCGCTTCACCCAAAGAAAAAAGTGAATTCCGCTCGAAGTATACTGTACCGCTCGTCGGAGTGTCCAGCGCGGCCAGCAAATGCAGCAGCGTGCTTTTTCCAGTTCCCGAAGGGCCGACGACCGAGATCATTTCGCCGCGATCCACCGAAAAACTAACGCCATCGAGTGGCGTGATTTCCTGTTCGCCGGAACGGAAAGTCTTGCGGAGAGATTCGACTCGCACGATCGCTTCCGAGCTTATGGCAACTCCGTTTCCAGATTCGCCCACAACGGCCACACCCGGATTTGCCTGGCTCAGCATTGCTGCCCATTCTCTGTCAATTTAGATGCCGAATAGGCCATTCGATATGTCCTTCTTTTACTTGCAACTAAGGTTCCGAAGAAAAAGCCCTGTAGGCTGTTAACTCCCACATCTTTCACATTTTAGCCGCCCAAGTGCCGCTTTCCCCTCGGCGCAAGGCAGCCTCGATTCGGCGGCCACGACAATTCCCGTCACTTCGCAGTTTAGCACGATGCGAATGAGCGCGCTTGCGCGGCATCGCACCCGCGAAAAGTTGAAAGTATGGATAGCGAAAATTGCTCAAAGCGGACAGTTCGGCACACGCAATTCGGGTGCTTTCAGACGGGAAAGCGCGGTCTACCGATACACCTCACGGCGATGTCCGACCTTGAAAACTTCGACCACATGCCGCTCGTCGTCAACCGCGTAAAGAACGCGATAATCACCTTGCCTGATGCAGTACGCGTCTTCACCGGCCAGCTTTTCGCAATCGGATGGACGCGGCTCGACTGCGAGCCTTTCGATCCTCTGAATCACGCGGCGCAAATCCTCTCTGGGGAGGTTTGGGATCTCCTTCTCGGCGCTCCGTTTGATGGAGAGACTATAGAAGGCGGGCACGTTTCAGATCGCGCACCACTTTCGAAAACGCACGGCCCGGTTCCTTGGCGCGATGCCGAAGCGCTCGTACGTCGATAGCATCCTCTCGAAGAGAATGCTGCACAGCTTCGTTCACCAGGTCCGAAAGACTTCGGTCTGTCATCGCAGCCTTGACCTTTAGAGCGCGAAATAGCTCTGGCGAGAAGTACACAGTTTTGCGCTGCGATGCGGGCATGATTCCCTCCAAACGACCTACTGCATCATAACGTCAAAACGTCAAAGATACAATCCTTGACGCGCGCAGACCTTGGCTTACTCAAATCGGAGAATTTCCACGGGCAAAACGCGGGCAGCAGCACGCGCCGGAAAGATGGTGGCTGCCACGCTGACGGCGATCGCCGCCGCCGCAATCCAAATCGCGTCGTAAGCATTCGCGTGAAACGGCACATAGGGAATCGCGTATACTTCGGGATTCAACGGGATTAATCGCCAGCGATTTGCCACCCAAGCGAACGAATATCCGATTGCAAGACCCGCCGCCGTTCCAGCCACGCTCACAGCGAGCCCTTGAAGAATAAAGATGTGCCGCACTTGCCGCCGTCGCGCTCCCATCGCCATCAGCACGGAGATATCCCGGGCGCGATCGGTTACCGTCATGGTCAGGACCACGAGGATATTCAGCGCGGCAACAAACGTGATCAACCCGATGAACAGGGCGGTTACGAGCTTTTCGAGACTCAGCGCGCGAAAGAGAGCTCGATTTTCTTCCATCCATGTGGTCGTCGTGTACCCCTTTCCCGCGCGGCGCAGCAAATCAGCGGCAATCGCGGGCGCGTCGTCCAGATGCTGCACTCGCACTTCGAGGAGACTCACCACATCGCCGATTCCAGCAAGCCCCTGCGCCGACGCGAGAGTCACGAATCCCCAATTCGCGTCGTAATCGTAAAATCCGGAATCGAAAATTCCGGCGACGCGGAACCTCCGCGACCGTGGCAGCATCCCAAATGGCGTCAAGCTGCCTTGCGGGCTTGTCAGCGTAATGTAATCCCCGGCGGAGATTTGCAAATCATTCGCCATAATTCGGCCGACAATCAACGCCGGAATTCCATCCGCATCCGTCGCGAAGTTGCCGCTGCCTGCAACGATGTGCCGCAGCGCTTCGCTTGCCTTCCGTTCGAGTTCGGGATCGACTCCCTTCAGAACGATCCCGCGCGCGTGATTTCCCGCGGAAAGAAGCACCGTATCGTAAACGGCGGGCTCAATCGAGCGAACTCCCGGGGTTGATTCCAACCGTGCCATCAGCTCGCGGTAGTCGCGAATTCCTTCCGGGCTTGTGGGCTTAAGGTTGACGTGCGCCGTGACGCTCAACAGCCGGTCGCGAATGGCCTGCCGGAATCCGGTGTTCATCGACAATGCGATTACCAGCGTCGTCACGCCCGCGGTGACTCCAATCACCGCCAGCAGTGTGACGATCCGCAGCACCGCCGGCCGGTTGGGCGCACGCAAATATCGCAACGCCACCAGCCATTCGAAGGTCATTTCGTCCCGCCGCTCTTGGCATCACCCGCAAGAGGCGCGTCGGATTGCGGTTCAACACTTTCGACCGCTTCGGCGCGCAGCAGCGGGAACAACACAACTTCGCGGATGGAATGAGAATTCGTCAGCAGCATCACTAACCGGTCCACGCCGATTCCTTCGCCCGCCGTCGGCGGCAAGCCGTGCGAAAGGGCGCGAATATAGTCAACGTCCACTTCCTTGGGCGCTTCCTGGCCGCCTTTGTCTACCTGCGCGCGAAACCGCCGCTCCTGGTCCGCCGGATCGTTCAACTCCGAAAATCCGTTGGCCAACTCCATGCCCGCGATAAAAAGTTCGAATCGTTCGGTGACGGACGGGTCGTCCGGACGAGTTTTCGAGAGGGGTGAAATCGCCGTCGGAAAGTCATATATGAAGGTTGGCTGGATCAGGTGCGATTCGGCGACGTTTTCAAAAAGCTCGCCGGTGATTTCGCCATCGGAAAGTTTACCCAGTCCAATGAGCGGCTTCGCGCCATGCGAGCGCGTCCACGCGTTATAGCGCTCCGCAATCGCGCGCGGACCGCCAGGAGCACTCAGTTCCGCGACCGCCGGCGGCGGGCCAGCAGCGAGCGGCCAATACTTAAGAATAGCTTCGCGCATCGAGAGGCGCGTGAAACGGCTGAAATCGAGTTCGACTTTGTTATCGCCCTGGCCATAGGGGATCAGCTTCGAACCGCAGATTTTCTGCGCCAGCCCGTGAAACAACTCCTCCGTCAAATCCATCAGCTCTTCGAAATCGCTGTAGGCTTGATAAAACTCGAGCATGGTGAATTCGCGCTCGTGAATTGCGTCAACTCCTTCATTGCGAAAATTGCGGTTGATTTCGTAGACGCGGTCGAACCCGCCCACTACCAGCCGCTTCAAATACAACTCGGGCGCGATCCGGAGATATAAATCCATGTCGAACGTGTTGTGATGAGTGATAAATGGCCGCGCCGTCGCGCCGCCCAGAACGGGATGCATCATCGGCGTTTCCACTTCGATGTAACCGCGCTCGTCAAAAAAGTCCCGAAGCTCCCCGATAATCCGGGTGCGCCGAACAAAAATCTCCCGGGCCCGTTCATTCACGATGAGATCGACGTACCGGCGGCGGTAACGCTGCTCGACGTCCGCCAGCCCATGCCATTTTTCGGGCAGCGGAAGCAGCGCCTTGCTGAGCAATTCGAGTTTTTCCACCCACACGGTCAGCTCATTGGTCTTGGTGCGGAATAAATGCCCGGAAACGCCGATGATGTCACCCAGATCCAGAAGCTGAAAGAGCTTGAACGCCGCCTCTCCCACCGCGTCGAGCTTGACGTAAATCTGGAGGCGCGTTCCATCGCCGCTGATGTGCGCGAACGCGGCTTTGCCGTGCGGCCGCAACGCGACGATTCGTCCGGCCACGCGAACTTCCACACGCTCGGCGGCGAACTGCTCGGCCGTCGTGTCGCGAAAGCCATCAACTAAATCTTTCGCCCTGTGAGTCCAATCAAACTTGTGCGGATACGCGGTGTGCCCCAAAGCCTCGATATCGCGGAGTTTCTTAAGCCGCTGCTGATACTGGTCGACCGGTTCGAATTCCAAGCAGTAAGCCCTCTTTCAGGAGATTTTGTCTTGGTGTCACTTGCAACGTGAGAGCGTGTTTGTGAGCCGGTCGGCAGTATAGCGGCGCGATTCAAGACACGTCAAGGAAACGAGGTTGTGCGAAAAAACGAATGCCGTCACCAAAATAGAAGCGTTGGACCGGAGGTCGATGCCTGACTCGGAGTTCTCGGCGTGCCCGCTTGCCCTGCGCAATCACGACGGGTCAGAGCGGCATGCCGGGCTGAAGAGGTTGTGTGAGGACTGCAGATTCGTGGCTTCAGTGGCCAACGCCATATTGAATCGCTGGCATTTACGGTGGGGTTGAAACCCCGCCCTTCCAAAATGCCGAGTTGCCACACAGACTCTGAAGCCCGGCAGCGCCCGCCGCGGCGTGGTGTTGCGGACGATTGGGCGTGTCCGCTGCCGCGAGACAAAATCCAGTTATTCGAGACCGTCATGCAGAGATGGCTCGCCACAACAAAGCCTCCACCCTCTCTCTTTTTACACACTAAAATTACATCACCTCCCGCACGGAGCGTTGACGCGAATGCGGGTCAATGCGATAATCACTGACTTTGCAGTGCGCAAAATTGCGCCCGGAGCGCCGGACGACGCGCCGGATTCGCCCGAAAACATCGGGAGAACACTCTCAGCAGGATTCGCTGACGATGGAGATTCTGCACCAGCTTGGACAGTTATTTCTCAGGTCCGTTCCGACGATTATTATCGTCCTGCTCTTTTACGTCTTCATGCGCTGGGCTTTCTTCGCCCCCATCCAGAAGGCTATGGCGGAACGGAGCGCGCGAATTGAAGGCGCGCGCGTGGAGGCGGCCCAGGCGGAGGCTTCGGCGCGACAAGAACTTGATTCCTATACCGACGCTCTGCGGAAGGCTCGAGGCGAGATTTACGCGGAACAGGAAAAGGCCCGGCAGGCCGTCCTGGACGATCGCGCGAAACTGATGAAGAGCGCTCGCATGCGCGCCCAGGAAGAAGTGGACGCCGGCAAGAAGAAAATTGCCGCCGAAGTTGCGACGGCCCGCATGCAAGTGGAGCGCGACAGCCCGGCGCTGGCGGATCAAATCGCACGGAAGATTCTCCAAAACCCTTCGTCTTTGCGTGGCGGGACGGCTCGATGACGCGGCTGTTCCGTTCGATTTGGATATTAGGGCTGGCCACGTTACTGATGGCCGCGCCCGTTCTGGCGCAGGAGAGCGAAACGTCGCCTGCCGATTCCAGCACTGGCTGGATATTTCGCTGGGTCAATTTTGCGATCATCTTCGTACTGATCGTGTGGGGCTTCCGCAGGCTTGCCCCCTACTTCCGCTCGCACGCGGACGAAATCTCCCGGAAAATTGCCGAAGGCGCTCGCGCACGAGCGGCGGCCGAACAGCACCGGCGCGAAGCGGAAGCGCGGCTCGCGAATCTGGACAAGGAAATTGAGCAACTGCGCGCGGATTCCAAGCGCGACGCGCAGGCAGAGGCGCAGCGGTTGCGCGACATGGCCCGCGACGAGGTTCAGAAAATCGACCGCGCAACGCAGGCGGAAATTGCCGCAGCCGCGCGAGCGGCGAGCCTCGAGCTGAGGGCTCTTGCGGGCCGAATGGCCGTCGAGAAGGCGGAAGCGCTGCTTCGCGGCGAGATCACTCCAAAGACAGAGTCCGCGCTTTTCCAGGAGTTCGTCGCCGAACTCGATAGGAGCGCGAATTGAGCGGCGCGCTGGCGACGCGGTATGCGGCGGCATTGGCGGACGTGGCGCTCGAGCAGAAAAACGGCGACGCTGTGCGGCGCGACCTTGCCTCTTTTGCCGAAGCATTCTTCGGTTCCGGCGACCTGCGAAATTTTCTGCAAAGTCCCGGCATAAGCGCTGTTGCGAAGAGAAGAGCGATCGAGGAAATTGCGGCGAGAATGGGCATGACTGAATCGGTGCGCAATTTCATATACCTGATCGTGGACCACCATCGCACGGAAATGCTGCGTGAAATTCAGCAAGCATTCCGCGAGGAACTGAACGCCCGGCTTGGCATTGCGGAAGCGGAAATCACGTCCGCCGGCAAATTGAACGAGGCCGAAAGAAACCAGCTGATTTCAGCGCTGGTGCAGCGGACGGGAAAAAGGATTGAAGCGCGTTTTAACGAAGACAAGGCGCTGCTGGGGGGCGCCCAGGTGCGCGTCGGCTCGACGATTTACGACGGTTCGGTGCGCGAACATTTGAACCGGCTGCGCGAGCAGCTCGAAGCGGAATAGGAGCGCGGATGGCGAACATCAAGGCAGACGAAATCACAAAGATTCTGCGCGAGCAGATCGAAAATTACCAGCAGGCGGTGGCGGTGGAGGAGGTCGGCTCGGTAATTTCGGTCGGCGACGGCATCGCGCGCATCCACGGGCTCGATAAGTGCATGGCCGGAGAGATGATCGCTTTTCCGCACGATGTTTTCGGGATCGCGCTGAACCTGGAAGAAGACCAAGTAGGATCGGTGCTCCTCGGGGATTACGCGGAAATCGAGGAAGGCGACACAGTCAAGCGCACGAACAAGATCATGTCCGTGCCGGTAGGAGACGCGCTGATCGGGCGCGTGGTGGACGCGCTGGGAAATCCCATCGACGGCAAAGGCCCGATTCAAAGCGATCAGCGAAATCCGCTCGAGCGCCTGGCGCCGGGAGTCATCGACCGGCAGCCGGTTCGCGAACCCATTCAGACGGGCATCAAGTCGATCGACGCGATGATTCCGATTGGCCGGGGCCAGCGCGAATTGATCATCGGCGACCGGCAGACGGGCAAGACGGCGATCATTCTCGACACGATTTTGAACCAGCGCGGCGGCGACTTGATTTGCATTTATTGCGCGATTGGCCAGAAGCGGTCGACGATCGCGCAGGTAGTGAAGACGCTGACCGATTACGGCGCGATGGATTACACGATCGTAGTCGTCGCGTCGGCCTCGGAAGCGGCGTCGATGCAGTACATCGCGCCTTTCTCCGCTTGTGCGATTGGCGAATATTTCCGCGACACGAAGCGCCACGCCATTTGCTTCTACGACGACCTTTCGAAGCACGCGCAGTCGTATCGCGAAATCTCGCTGCTCTTGCGGCGGCCGCCGGGACGCGAAGCCTATCCAGGGGACGTATTCTTCCTGCACTCACGCTTGTTGGAACGCGCCGCTAAATTGAGCGATGACCTTGGCGCGGGATCGCTCACCGCGCTGCCCGTGATCGAAACGCAGGCTGGCGATATTTCCGCGTACATTCCCACGAACGTGATTTCCATTACCGACGGGCAGATATTTCTCGAAGCCGATCTGTTCAACAGCGGATTTCGGCCCGCGATTAACGCCGGTATATCCGTCAGCCGCGTCGGCGGCAACGCCCAGATCAAAGCCATGCGGCAAGTGGCCGGTACGCTGCGCCTGGACCTCGCTCAATACCGCGATCTCGCGGCGTTCGCACAGTTCGGCACCGAGCAACTCGACAAAGCGACGCAGGCGCAGCTCTCCCGCGGACAGCGGTTGATGGAAATTCTTAAGCAGGATCAATACGAGCCGCTTCCAGTCGAGAAGCAGGTCCTAATTTTGTTCGCCGGCGCAAACCGCTTCCTGGATGACATTCCGGTAAGCGATTGCCGCCGGTTCGAACAGGAGCTCTATCCATTCGTCGAAACGAATTACAGCGGCTTGTTCAAAGCGCTGCGCGAAAAGAAGGCGATTGACGATTCGATCCGCGCTGAAGCGACGAAGGCGCTCGATGCATTCAAGGAACGTTTTAAGAATGACATTGCGGCCGAAGCGTCAGCGGCAAAAAGCGAGGCAAAGGCGGGAGAGAGAGCCAGCGCGAAACCGCCAAGCACGAAGGCTGAACCGGGAGCCTCGCGAACCGAACCAGCATCCACGAAACCGGAAGTGAAAGCGGAAAGATAGATCAAGCTAGCGACGATCGATGCCTACACTTCTCGACTATAAGCGGCGCATTCGCTCGGTGAAGAGCACGCAGCAAATCACCCGCGCGATGAAATTCGTCGCCGCGGCGAAATTGCGCAGAGCGCAGGAAGGCGTGTTTGCGGCGCGCCCTTACGCGCGGGAAATTCTTCGGGTGCTGCGATCCGCGGCGGCCCGCATAGAAGAGCCCGTGCATCCGCTGCTCGAGCGGCGCCCCGAGGAGAAGATTCTCATTCTGGTCGTGACGGGAGACCGCAGCCTCGCGGGCGCGTTCAATTCCAACGTGCTGCGGCGCACGATGGAATTTCTCCGCCAACACTCTTCGCAGAAGATTCAGATGGTCGCGGTCGGCAAGAAGGGACGCGACACGCTGCGGAAACGCGGCTGGAGCTTCGCGGCCGAATATCTGGAGGTCTCGCGCAACGTGGAATTCGGGAAGGCCAAGGAAATCGCCAAGCGCGCGGCGGAGCTGTATGCATCGCACGAAGTGGATGCCGTGTATGCCGTCTATAACGAATTCAAGAATGTGATGGTACAGGTGCTCCGCGCCGAGAAGCTTCTTCCGATCGATCCGGGGATTATCCGCGAGACGGATGGCGATGACAAATCAGCGGCGCAACGCACGAGTTCGGGCGAACCCTTGCCGACGGAGCCTTCACTCGATAATTCGTCGCGGCTTGTGGATTACATTTACGAGCAACCCGTGGGCGAGATTTTCGCGGGTTTAGTTCCGAGATATCTGGAGTCGGAGATATTTCGCATTTTGCTGGAATCGGCCGCGGCCGAGCACGCCGCGCGCATGACGGCGATGGATTCGGCGACGAGGAATGCCGGAGAATTGATCGACAAGCTCACGCTTCAGATGAACAAGATTCGTCAGGCAGGCATCACGAAAGAGCTGATCGAGATCGTCAGTGGCGCGGCGTCAGCCATGTCGTGATTCGTGACTTTTACGAATCACGAATTGTAAGCCGCGAGCTATGGACAGGAGCTTGAAATGGCGAGCAAGGAAACCACGCAGCAAAAGACCGGGCATATCGTAGAGGTCATCGGTCCGGTTGTGGACGTGCAGTTCGAAGAACATCATCTGCCGATGATTTACAACGCGGTGCATATCACGAGCGAAGGGTTTAACGTTCCCGAGCCGCTGGACATCGTCGCGGAAGTTGAACAGCACTTGGGCGAAGGCCGCGTGCGGTGCGTGGCGATGAAGCCGACCGAAGGATTGGTTCGCGGGATGAAGGCGGTGGACCTTGGCGAGCCCATTTCGGTTCCGGTTGGCCGCGCGACGCTTGGCCGCATTCTCAACGTGCTGGGAGAACCCGTCGACAAGCTCGGCCCGGTGAAGACCGACAAGCGATATTCGATTCACCGGCCCGCGCCATCGCTCGAAGATCAATCCACCAATCTCGAAATGTTCGAGACGGGCATTAAGGTCGTTGACCTGATGGAGCCGTACCTCAAGGGCGGCAAGATCGGATTGTTCGGAGGCGCGGGCGTGGGTAAAACCGTGCTGATTCAGGAACTGATCCACAACGTCGCCATGAAGCACGGCGGTGTGTCCGTCTTCGCAGGCGTGGGCGAGCGCACCCGGGAAGGAAACGACCTGTGGCTGGAAATGCAGGAATCGGGCGTCGTCGTGCCGGGGAATTCGGAAAAATCGCGGTGCGCGCTGATTTATGGACAGATGACCGAACCGCCCGGAGCGCGGTTGCGCGTGGGATTGACTGGCCTGACGGTTGCCGAATATTTCCGCGACGAAGAGCATCTTGACGTGCTGCTCTTCATCGACAATATTTTCCGGTTCGTGCAGGCGGGCGCGGAGGTATCCGCGCTTCTCGGCCGCATGCCTTCGGCCGTCGGGTACCAGCCGAACCTGAACACCGAAATCGGCGAATTGCAGGAACGAATCACATCGACGAAAAATGGCTCGATCACGTCGGTGCAGGCGATTTACGTTCCGGCCGACGATTACACCGACCCCGCCCCGGCGGCGACGTTCGCGCACCTCGACGCCACAACGAACCTGAGCCGACAAATCGTCGAGCGCGGCATTTATCCCGCCGTTGACCCTCTGGCCAGCTTCTCGCGCATTCTCGACGCGCGTATCGTCGGGCAGGAACACTATTCCGTCGCCCGCAGCGTGAAGGGCGTGCTACAGCGCTACAAAGACCTGCAGGACATCATTGCGATTTTGGGCATCGAGGAACTTTCGGATGAAGACAAACAGACCGTAGCGCGGGCGCGCAAAATCGAGAAATTCCTATCGCAACCAATGTTCGTGGCCGAGCAATTCACTGGCCTAGAAGGTAAGTACGTGAAAATCGACGACACGGTTCGCGGTTTCAAGGAAATCGTTGAAGGCAAGCACGACGATTTGCCCGAGCAGGCCTTCTACATGGTGGGCACGATCGAAGAAGCTCGCGAGAAAGCGGAAAAAGTGGCGGCGGTGGCGTAGCCTCGCGGCCGGCGGCAAATCGCAATCATGTTACCTGACAAGATCGAACTCGAAATCGTCACTCCCGAGCGGCACGTGCTCGACGAGATAGTGCAGTCCGTCGAGATTCCCGGCAAAGACGGCTACATGGGCATTTTGCCTGGCCATGCGCCCCTTATCACTGAACTTGGGATCGGGCTGCTGACGTATCGCAAGGGCGATGGAAGCTACGTATTAACGGTCGTGGAGGGTTATGCCGAAGTGCTGCCGGATCGCGTGATCGTGCTTGCGGAATCATCCGAGCGAGCCGAAGAAATCGACGTCAGCCGCGCAAAATCGGCGGCCGATCGCGCACAAGCCGAGATGCAAAAAGCGGGACCCACCGGCGAGGATTGGCAGCGATACCAATCTGCTCTGCAGCGCGCGGAGCTTCGCGTGCAGGCGGCCGGAAAAGCCGGACGCGCCTGATTTCCTATTCGACAGACCATACTGCCGGCTTTTCTTGCCCGTTACCGTTACGATTGAGGCCTGCATCTGCGTCTTTGCCGCGGCATCCAATCCTGTAGTGAAAGAAAAAATGAGTGAGATCATGATCTACAGCACTACCTGGTGCGTCGACTGCCGGCGGGCAAAGCAGTTCTTGCGCGAGCGCGGAATTGCGTACAGCGAAGTCAACATCGATCAAGCGCCGGAGGCCGAAGACCTCGTGATCCAAGTGAATAACGGCCGTCGCAAAGTTCCCACCATTGCATTCGAAGGCCGCTATTTCGCGTGCAGTCCCTTCGACCCGCACCAGCTCGCCGAAGAATTGAAAATCCCGCTGAATCGCTAATGCGCCCGCCAGAAGTTGGTATATATGTCCGTAATGAGTCTCGAGACGGCGTTCAGATCTACCGCTTCTGGCAAAGGTGATAATGCCTGCGCTGCGGTTGCTTCTAACTCCATCTGCTTTCCCATTTGCTCGATTTCAAAGCGAGAATACTTCCCCTCACGGATGGCTATTAATAGATCAACCTTTGGGTTGGGCAGCGTAATCGTTCCAGTTTCAACGTATTCTTTTGCTTCCAAGTGAAGACGGATTACGTGCATTGCATACTTTGTATCGTATCCGTGCTTTTCTTCCAGTTGCGCCCGGTGAACATTCTTCTGCCCCTTCCTGCCGCAAAGGCGTTCCATCTGGTCGTCGGCAAATTTTAGAAACGGCTTCAGGTGGGCCTTTGAAGCGAATGCATCCCGGTTCTGCGATATTGTTTCCCACCAAGAGGTTTGGAATGCTCGATTGGCGAATATGAAATGCAATGCCGAAGGATTTCCTTTTGACGCCATGCCGGCCCACTTCCGCAGTGAATATAGACAGACATCCACGTCGAGGGGACCGTTGCCGCCAGGTTTGCCGCCTGTTGTGAAAACGAAGAACTCATCTCGATCCAGCCCGATCATCTTCTCCGGAGGTTCGATGAACACCCCATACCAATCGGTGTCATCCATTTCGCCCAACTTTGCGCCGTGGAGCTCAGAGCCACCGATGAAGGCCATTATCAAATTGTTCTGGTAGGGGAACCCATATTGGGCGAAGTCGGGCTTCGGCATGGTCATCCGCTTAACCTCAGAAGAAGTGCCCGTACGGGGGGCCTAGGAAAGTCCGTGGCCGCGTGTCATGACGCCCGTCACGCGCAATTCCGGCGTTAACGCCACGATGTCTGCGTCGGCTCCCACCGCGATGATGCCTTTCTTTCCCGCGAGGCTCAGGCGGCGCGCGGGGAGAAGCGTAGCCATTCGAACTGCATCAATCAACGGAACACCCAGCGCAACGACGGTGCGCAGGGCGCGGTCGAGAGTGAGAGTGCTTCCCGCAAGTTTTCCTTCCGCATTGCGGACGACGCCATCAACGACGTTTACTTGCAAGTTTCCCAGGCGATAGGTTCCATCGCGCATTCCCGTCGCCGACGTGCCATCGCTCACAAGCAGAACCTGGTCCAGGCCCTTGGCGAGCAGCAGAACCTGAATCGCCGGTCCGGCAACGTGGACGCCGTCGGCGATGATTTCCGCCGTGACATCGGGATCCGTCAAGACCGCGCCAATCACGCCAGGATCGCGGTGCGAAAATGGGCGCATGCCGTTGAACATGTGCACTGCGTGGCTAGCCCCAGCGCGAATTCCCGCGCGAGCCTGCTCGTATTCCGCATCGGTGTGCCCAAGACCTGCGACGATATGATGAGCCACAGCGCGCTCGATCAATTCAAGCGCGCCGGGTAATTCGGGCGCGACCGTCAGCATCTTCACGCGGCCTTCGGCGGCCTTCAGGAATTCCTCGAATAACTCGATCGATGGTTTCGCAAGTGATTCAGTGGGATGGACGCCACGGCGAATCTTGCTGATGAACGGGCCTTCCAGATGAATGCCCACGATCTCGGCGGCGAGTTGCGGATGCGCTTCGGCATTCTCGCGGCTGCGGATGTACCGAGCAATCTTTTCAAGACTCTTGCGGGTGTCATCGGCCGGCGCGGTGACCGTTGTTGCAAGCATGGACGTGGTTCCGTACCGCGCAACCGTGCTCGTGATGCGGTCGAGCGCCGCGTCGCTTCCTTCCATGACGTCGTGGCCACCGGCACCGTGAATATGCACGTCCACGAAGCCGGGCGTCACGGTCATCCCGGTTGCCACATAATCTTTCGCTCCGGCGGGCACGCGCACTTCATCGCGATGGCCCACCGCCGTAATGCGGCTTCCTTCCACGAGGATGACGCCGTCCGATATTTCCTCCTGCGGCGTGAGAATGCGGCTGGCGTAAATGGCGGTGGCTGGCATGGCCGACTATCGTAATCGAACTTGGCTGCAATTCACACTCAAACACACCCTAGCCTTGCATCCTTTCCCTTCTCCGCTACAATCATGTGGCCCGTTATTTTTTTCGGAGGAACTGGATGGCAAACGAAAAGCGGTACGTGGCTCAGAAGCGGCAGCGCCGCCGGCGCAAAACCGCGAAAGCAAAGATGAGATTGTACGAGCAGGGAAAACTGACGCACGACAAGCTCCCCGCCCTCGCCAAGAAATTCCTAAGCCGCAAGAACCGCGCGCTGAAGAAAGCCGAGTAGAAAAAAAAGGGCGCCGCTCGGACGCCCCTTTTCCAACTTTTTCTCGAGTTCCCGCCAGGAAGCAGCTCGAGCAGTTACCTTACCTATTGACCGGTGCCACCGGTGGCCGCCTGCGCGCGCGCCGGATTCGCTTTCGGCACGCTCAAGTAGCCGGTGATCTTGTTCTTGCCAACCTGGTTCACGACGAACTCCACCGGAGAGCGCGCGCCATTTTCGAAGAAGTAGAGCGGCTCGTTGGCCGTCAAATTCTTCTTTTCATGCCGCTGATCGTCGACGAAGATCGTCACGTTGAACTGGCTTTTCTTCACATTTGTTCCGCGGAGTTCCACCATCATGCTGCCAACCTTTTCACGAGTGTTCTTCTTTTCGATTGTGAATTCGTAGTAATCGCGCTCACCCAGGCGGCGAAGCTCTTCCACTTCGTCGTGGTTCTTCGCGATCAAGGTGCCGAATTCACCGCGCGTCATGTTCAGATTGCTCTTGGTGGTTTCGAGGTCGGTCTTGACGCCGGTAACGTCGGTACCGAGCTTGTTAACGTCATCCACGCTCGCCTTGGTTGCCAGCGCGCCATTCAGATCGTTTTGCAAATCGGAAAGTTGCTTGGCATCTTCCTGCTTGATTTTCTTTGCCTGGAAGCGAGCCTTCGAGAGTTCACCTTGCGTCAGCTTCATCTTGTCGGTCACGACGCTCAACTCGCCCTGAAGCTGCGCGTTGGTATCTTCCGACTTGGCGAGACGCTGGCTCAGAACGTCCTCGCTCTGCTTGATCTGCTGGGTTTGCGACGACAGGCTCTGTTGAAGCGCTTTCGATCGGGTCGAGGCGGACCAGCCAGTTCCGAGGGCCACCAGCGAAACTATTGCCAGAGCAACGACCACGATCCCGACCCAGCGGGGTGCGGCTGCGTCCTCGACAATCACTTGCTGCCTTTCCTCGTTCATCTTCGTGTCCTCCCTGAAGTCCCTTGCGAGGTTCGATAGGAGCACGTCCGAAACCAAACCCCCAGAGGCCACCGCCGCCCCATAATCTACTGGATATATTGTACTTACGGTGCAGCGATCGAGAACCAGAGATCATCCTGGATCGTGTCGCCTGGCAATTTTTACGCGGCGGTTACGTTTTCTTCGCGTCAATTTGAACACGGATGCGTCCATCCCGGTGAGTCTTAGCGAACGGCGATTTATTCCACCGTTTCACGACCGGGTTATAGTCATGTTTCGCAGGACCGCAATGCGTTCGCTAAGCGGCGGGTGTGTGCTGAAAAGGCCGGACAAGAGGGTTCGCGCGGATAGCGGCGCGACGATGCAAAGGGCGGACGTCGATGGAGGAATGTCCATCGGAATTCTTTGGTTGTAGGCGCCAAGTTTCTCGAGAGCGCTGATCAGCCCGTTGGCGTGGCCCACCATCTGCACGCCCGACGCGTCGGCCTGGTATTCGCGCTGCCGGGAAATCCCCAGTTGCAGCAACAGCGCCGCAAGCGGCCCCAAAATCAGCATTAGCAGACCCGTGATTCCGGCACCCTCGCGATCGCCGTCGCCACCGCCGAACCAAAAGCCCATGCGTGCGGCCCACGTAATCGCGCCGGCAAGGGTCGCGGCAATCGAGGAAGTAAGAATGTCGTAATTGCGAACGTGCGAAAGTTCATGGGCGATTACGCCTTCGAGCTCATCGTCATTCATGAGCTGCATTAAACCCTGCGTGACCGCAACGGAAGCATGACTCGGGTTGCGGCCGGTGGCGAACGCGTTCGGCGCCGCCTGCGGAATCATGTACAGCTTCGGCATCGGCAGGTTCGCCTTGGCGGCAAGCCGCTCCATCACGGCATAAAGACGGGGCTGCTGTTCGCGGCTGATCGGTTGCGCGCCGCTCGATGCCAGTGCGATTTTGTCCGAGAAGAAATATGCGCCGCCATTCATGACAACGGCGATGATTAAAGCGAAGGTCATGCCGCGCCGGCCCCCAAAGCCTTCGCCAATTGCGAGCAGCAATAACGTCAAAGCCGTCAGCAGAAATGCTGTCTTCAGTGTTTTCATAATCTGATATTAGCACCTCGTCTTTAAGTATTCAGACATCTTTGAAATGCAGTTTGGAACTCCCGTCACGGATCTTTTTCAAACTGCCGCGATGACCGAAATATGAGGTAGCTTACCAAGGAAACCCCGGTGCTGCCGATAATCCGCGTGGCCGTCGTCGGATCCGGCCGATGAGGCGGAGGCGTCGCGATGGCTTTCGCCAACGCCGGCATCCCTGTGGCACGGAAGGACGTCGACGCGGCGGCCCTGGAACTGGGCATGGGAAGAAGTCCAGGTACCAGATACACGGAAGTATGGATACCACCAGGATTATGCGGTCAAGTGCGCATACCGCGATGTGCAATCAAATTGCTTCTTCGAAGGTACCAGCGAAATAAATCCGCTGGTGACCGCCGACATACCCTTGAAGCGCGGCCCCTGGGCTTCTGCGTCTGCTTTGAGGCCGACTGGGCCGTCCTGCAGGAATCCGATTCGCAACCAGACAAAGCAGCCGCCGGCAAGATGGTCGACGCGGAGTTGATGCCGACGAAATCTTCTGAAGCGTCAACTGCGACCAACGTGTAAGGAGCAAGGCTTCCCGCGAATCACGTGGCACGCTTTGCGTCACTGTCACGCGACGTTGGTGGACGCTGTAGGAGCACCGCTAGGCATCGTGCAGGCGGTGCCAGGCCACACTTCGCCGGAAATTACACGGCAAATTTATCTGCACGCGATTCCGGAAGAGCAGCGCAGAGCGGTTGAAAAAGTGGAGAAGCTTCTTATTGGACCCAAATCTCGGAAGTCGCGCAAAGGCCAAATTAGTAACTAATTGAATCTGCAAGTGATGTTGGTGGACGTGGCCGGGATCGAACCGGCGACCCCCTCCTTGCAAAGCGCGATAGTCACTTCCAACAACCGCGCTGGTAGCCTTTAACTGCTAGCGTTTACAACAACTTGGGGAATCTGCTTTTCGCTCAAAGCTAACCCCAATAGGCTGAAAACAACCCGTTCGTGCACACTTCGTGCACAGTCCGAACGTCTGCTTTTTTGGAATCCGGCTTCCTTTCATTGCAACAAGGTGTGCAGAAACCTTGAAAGAATCGAGTGCCAAGGCCTAGAGACCATATTCGATGCTGGTATTGAATATGGTACAATAAGCCATTATGGAGACAGCGCGTAAAATCACCGTGGAAGTGCCACAGGCGCTTCTTGAGAAGGCGCAGCGAGCCAGCGGTTTCGGCATCACTCAAACCGTCCGTACCGGGTTGCAGCTTGTTGCTGCATCGCGGACTTACGCTCGCCTGCGTCGCCTGCGAGGTAAAGTTCGCTTCTCGCGTACGCTGACAGAGTTGAAAGCCGACCGATGATCGCAGCGGACACGAGTACATGGGTGGCCTTTTTGGAAGGCGGCGCAGGCGAGGATACACAACTGCTTGATAGGGCGCTGGAAGACCGGCAGGTGGTTATGGTGCCTGTTGTTCTCACCGAAATGTTGAGCGATCCGAAGATTCCTTCAAGCGTTGCCGAGACGCTCTCAGACGTACCATTGATCGAGATTGGATCTGGCTACTGGCAGCGAGCAGGAGCATTGCGAGCGAAGGTGCTGGCAAAGCGCCGCAAGGCGCGGCTTGGCGACGCGTTGATCGCACAAAGCTGTATTGATCAGGGCATTCCCCTCCTCACGCGGGACCGCGACTTCCGGGCGTTCGCCGAAGCTGCGGGCCTCGATCTTGTACTCGGGTCTGGAGGCGACTGACGTGGTCGCATTTGTCGTTTGCAGCGCAATCGGCCTCGAAACCGGCTCCGCCGCCCAAGATTACATTGGTCTGTACGGCGGCGACGCGAAGCTCCTCAGCGAGAGTCTCGAATACGTCCAGCGAACTGCAACCCAGGTTCTCAACGCCGTCGGCGCGGATGATTCATCCGCGCCGCCCGCCTAACAGCGGGACGAAATCGGAAAAATTCCCTGGAATCCTATGCTGGGTGACGGCTTTCTTGCATCACCGATTCCTTTTGATGTTGCACAAGTATTCGGAAAACGAGCCCGTGCGTAATCAGCAGCAGCGGCACAATGACAGTCGGAATGAAGTAAGTCGCTCCCAACTGCCCCGCCGTGAGCCCAGCATGATTGGCCTGGTAGAAAGCGTTCAGGATATCGACCGTGCCCCAGAGATTGAAGACCCATGCGATGACAACCCCCGCGCCACGACGCAGTGATAGCAGTGAAAGCAGTGAAAGCAGCGCGAGTGTCGCCGCAATGATGTCCCCATAGGCGGCGGAGTGTGCGAAGGCAGAAGGCAGATCGGGCGACACGACGCCTGGGACCAGGAATGCTAACCCGATGAAGCGGAAGCTGTGCAGAATGAGCAGAGGTTGCAACGCCTCGGCCCGTGGCCGGGGGCTGAGTTCCGGCCAGATGTATCGGGCGGTGACAATCCCCCACGCGATCAAACTGAATGCGATGCTCAAGAAAAACCAGAGTTGAGGCAGCATGAGTGTCTCCTTTTCAGAATTCCAGCCTTTGACCGCGGCTGGTGGCGGCGATACGGGCCTGCTCGTGGCCGGGTGCCGCGGGCATAAAGGTGTCGGCGATGGCGTGCTCGCGCCGCCAGACGGTGGACTCCGGGGCGAACTGCGGCTGCGACGGGAATGGACGACGCAGTTCGCGATCGTAGCGGTCCAGATTGAAACCAGGGCCGAGCGGAGTGAGCATGAACTGCACGAACTCGCGAAGCCAATTGCCGAAGGTCCGCTGGTTGCGGGACAACGCCGCATAACGACGAGCAATCGTCTCAAAGTCTTCGGCAGGACGACCGGTCACATCGAGCACGTCAGTGGTTGGTGCGCCCAGCTCGAAGGCACCGCGCTTGTGATCGTCGATGTAGTAGCGAACGCCACTGAACACATCGATTGGGTAGCCGATCATCCGTGCCCCCTTCATGAACAGCCAGGTCGGCGTTGGCACGACCCTGACCGAGCGCCCAACGGCTCGGCCGATGGCCTTGGCCATGTCTTCCGCGCCGAGGAGCTCTGGTCCAGTGGGGCGGTAGCTCTTCCCGGCATGCCGACTGGGATCCATCAGGGCCGCGACAGCGACTCGTGCGATATCTTCGTTGGAAGGTGGCGCGTTGCGGCTATTGCCGAAGATCCAGGGAAAGATGCCGAGATTCGCGGACAACCCAATCGTCACAAGATAAGCATCAGCGAAGAAGCCTGGGTTGACGATCGTGTGCGCGAGTTCGGGCGTCATTGAGAACAGCCGATCGACGAGCCAATGGTGGCGGGTCATGAGCGAGGGATGCGAAGGGCTCGCTAGCCATTGGCTGACGCAAACGATGTGTTCGAGCCGGGCTTCCTTGGCGGCAACCGCGAAGGCGACTGCGCCCTGAATCATGTACGGATCGTAAGGCGGACAATAATATGCTCGCTGGACGTTCTTCAGCGCGTCGGCGACGTGCTCGACATCGCTCATGTCGGCCACTGCTATCTCGGCCCCCTGCGCCTTCAGCCGAGCGCTGCGGCCATCTTCCCGGTGCACCATGGCGCGGACGGGATATTTCGCTTTCAGTAGTTCGCTAACAACGACGCTCCCGGTCTTGCCAGTTGCGCCAGTCACGATAATTCTCGGCTTGATCATGATCGTCTCCTTCTAAAGGTTCGCTTTCTGCAGCGGAGCTCTCGTCAGGAGAGTCACTGCTGCGCTCCTGGGCCCATCAATGCCCTCAGCGGCATCAACGGTCCGACGGGAATGTACTGGTGATCAATCAACTGTTCCTTCGCCAGCGGTAGCGTTTCCATAATGGCTCGTGCCTCGTCCTCGGTCTTCGCGTCGACCACAAAGATGACGCCTTTGCCATCGCCGCGCGAATACCACTGGCGGATTTTGCCGTCGAGGTAGAGCTTCACAGTTGCCCGAATCTCTTCCGGGATGACGGCCATGACTTGATCAGGGGTTACGCCCTGCTTGGGAGTCTCAATGACGATGACTTCGGTGGTTTTAGGTATAGCCACGCTGGGCACGCCTGAGGCGGCCTCGGACTGTGATTGCGCTACGGATGCTGCGGGAAGCACTGCCGTATGTTTCATCGGGTTATCCTCTCGATTCAGTTCGGTTTCGTTCTACTCTTGATAAGAGCACGACCGTACTCTTTTAGATGCAAAAAAAATCACTCTTCAGTGAAGCACTTTAGGAAGAACTTCCTCGCCTCCCTCAATCGCTGCTCACGCCTGTGAGGGTCTGGAATAACGCGGACCATCATCAACACCCCTGCCATACTGGGGAACAACAACCTAATCTTCGCCAGTCTTTCTTCTGGCGTCTGACCAGAAACAAATGGCGATAGCCGCTTACGATACGCTTCCAGCAACGGCTCAATCCGTTGCCGCACGGCCAACGGCTTTCGTGCGAGCTCCGGCCCGAGCGCGGCGCGCACGCAGCCGGATCCCGGCGAATTCGCGTGGCCCACACTTAGATAACGTTCGATGATGGCTCGCAGAGCCTGACCTTCGGGCGCGGACTTCGCCACTTCCGCCATACCTCGTCCCGTCTCATCGAGTGCCCGTGCCACCGCTTCGACGAACAGGTCGTCCTTGCTCTTAAAATGCCGATAGAAGCCTCCTTTCTTGAGACCTACCTTCTTCATCACCGTCCCGATGCCGCTGCTGTCGCCGCCACGCTCACGGAAAGAGCGAGCCGCCACGGAAAGAATTTTCTCGTGGTTCTGCGCTTTGTGTTCCAGCGAGTATCGCATGACTTAAGAGTACGAAAGTACTCTAATGCCTGTCAAGCCCAAAATTGATCTTGCTAGCAGTGCGAGCGCAAACGATGTTTGGCGATTCCTACGTCTTTGTCGTCTTCGAAGATGGAACCGATCTTTATTGGGCGCGGTCGCGGGTCCTGGAATATTTGCAGCAAATTCAAGGGCGGCTTCCAGAAAATGTTCATCCCGTCATCGGGCCTGATGCAACTGGCGCGGGCTGGGTCTACGAGTACGCCTTGGTTGACCACAGCCATAAATACAGTTTGGCTGACCTGCGCAGCCTTCAAGACTGGTATCTGCGCTATCAACTCGAAACCGTTCCCGGCGTCGCTGAAATCGCGACCATCGGCGGATTCGTCTGCCAGTATCAGGTTAACCTCGACCCAGACAAGCTCCGCGCTTACGGGATTCGCTTTCCACGGTGATCGAAAAAGTTCGAGGCAGCACGAATGAAGTCGGCGGGCGCTTGCTGGACTTAGGTGGTGCGGAATATATGATTCGCGGTCTTGGTTATCTGCGCTCTTTGAACGACCTCGCAGATGTCCCTGTGGCAACGAAGAACGGCACGCCGGTGCTGATTCGCGATTTAGGAACCGTGTCCTTTGGGCCGGACATTCGGGAAGGTGTCGCCGAATGGCAGGGCGAAGGAGAAACCGTTGGCGGCATTTGTGGTAATGCGCTACGGAATGAATGCCCTGACCGTGATCAATGGCGTCAAGCAGAAGCTGGCGGAAATCAAGCCATCCCTGCCGCCCGGCGTTGAAGTGGTTTCCGGCTATGACCGTTCTGGTCTCATTCGTGACTCCATCAGAACTTTGCAGCGCGACTTGCTCGAAGAGGCGATCATCGTCAGCATCGTCATCATCCTCTTCCTGTTTCATTTCCGTTCCGCGTTTATTCCCATCCTTACGCTGCCCATCGCCGTGATCGCTTCCTTCATCCCAATGTATTACCTGCATGTCAGTTCGAACATCATGTCGCTTGGCGGCTTGGCCCTTGCCATCGGCGTAATGGTGGACGCGGCGATTGTCATGGTGGAAAACGGCTACCGGCATCTCTCGGAGCGACAATCCGAACACCCTGACGCGATACGTTTTGCGTGAGTTTTTACGGCTGGCACCATGCCGACAAATTCATCGCCGCGTGGCGTGAGGCAGGTTTTCGGCTAGCGGGTCACTTGACGTTCACCAAGCGGTACCCGCACGAAACCCGCACGAAACCCGCATGAAATGAGGCGAAATGGATTACATGAGGTTTCCTATTTTCGGATTTACGATCTTCGGTCGACTTATGCCACAAGGCTAAGCGCCGGAGGCGTAGCCGACGAATGGGTAACTCAGACGCTTCGCCCGAGCGACGCGCAAGTCTTCAAGAAGTATTCGCAGATGAAGTTGCAGATGAAGAGGGAAGCCCTGGAAAAGCTAAAATCGCCGAGTCAACGAAATGGCACCGACACCGCCGCCGAATGCTTTGATGTCGGCTCCAATGTGCACAGTCGTCCCGCAATAACGGCGTTTGTGCACAGTTCGTGCACAGTGTGCACCAAAAATCGCGGATCGAGGCAGATGTGAATTTGACAAGTACTTTGCCATCAGCGAAAAAGATGGTGGACGTGGCCGGGATCGAACCGGCGACCCCCTGCTTGCAAAACAAAGAAATATAATCTAAGTTGTTGGCTCGTTTGGCTTTGTTCTGCGTTGCAGTACCCGGTTTTGGACCTAATTCGGCACCAATTGGACCTAAGTTGGACCCAAATTCATGACTCCCTGCCTGACCGCGATTCTTGATCAGCGATTTTTTCACTTCGCTGATTCCCTCCGGTCCGCCGCCAGGTCAATATTTCCGGCGCTTGACTGACACCCTGCGCGACTCGCGACACCCTAAGTCAAGCGGGATTAGATGGCGTCATCAGATTTTCGCCCACTCACTGAAGAGCTCATGATACGCACCAGAAAGACGTTTCAGGATTTTGTCCGATTCTTTGTAGCTCACCGGTCGCGTAAACTTGCCCGACTTCTTGTGCCTCGCGTGAGCAAGGCTCGCTTGAACGCGCAAGTCGTGGCAGTCGCGGAAAACAGGACAACTTTTTGGGAGGACACCCGTCAGCGCGCCATTCTTCAGCCAGTTCCCGAAGTCTGGGAATTTTCCTTTCCCTGCCGCAGAGCGGAACGCCTGTTTGAGTTTCCGGTGTCTAACCGAGAATCGTTGTACGAGCAGATCGTTGAAGCTGTCAACCGCTGTTATGAGTACTGTCGGATTTCCGTCCCATTGTCCCCGGATCTCAATTGAGCGCCGCTGGGTTTCACTATGTGCGCGTTTGCCGAGGCTTCTCTCCCAATCGAGCGTTACGGCCAACCGAAACAAGTCCTTCATGAACCCCACAAGCAAGCTTGGCTTGTTCGCTGAGACAGGAAGGCCGACAAACCTCAGCAAAATTGCACCTGAGGGCTTCGGGTTCTTCGATATAAGTTTCAGTTCGGCCAACATGAGATACGTGCAGTATCTAGCTAAGTCTGGATCATCGCTCCCCTGTGCAAAAACACGTATTGCAGGAGCCAAATCCTTTCCAGACAGACATCGATGCGCCCTATCAAAGGCGAGATTGTGAATCAAGAGTCCTGCGGTGATCGCCGAAGTTTCCTTAGTTAGCGAAGCTATGGTGGCCGCCGTCGCCACGCGCTTGTATAGGTAGAGTTTAGCCGGGAAGCAAAGTAGCAGCGATCTTTCCTCCGAACGTGCAATCAGTCGAGTTATCAGCGATTTGTGTTTTCTCGGCTCCGGTTTATGAGAACACCTGTCGAGAGCGAGGACTATGTCGCCTGCTGCAGCGTCAAAAACGGGGTCGCCTTTAAGAGCCTTGTGAAGTATCTCTGCACTCTTACGTTTGCTAGGACACTGAGACGCATATCGGCTGAGGACCGCACTGAGGTCGGGACGGGATTCGAATAATGCCCGCACCAGCCGCAACGTTTTTATGGAAGGCGGAAGACGGTTTAGCGCAAACTTGAAGCGCGTTTCATCTTTTACGACCAACTGGCCCCCGCGCCGTTTCAAAGCCTTTCTGAGGAGTCCTTCAAGCCGCCTACGAGTGGTTTTGGAGATTGACCTCGGTGGCCCAGGCAACGTCTGCCCAGCGATGCTGCTTGGAACGTCCTTCAGTTCCGCGTCAATGTCGCTGACCTTTCTGAGATCGATCTTCTGCGCCTGCGGCACAAGACCAAGTGTCTTGGATCGGAGGTCGAGACGAACGAGTGCCCGACGAACAGACGAGAATGTCTTTCCGAGAAGCTTCACGTCATCCACGTATCTGAGATACTTCACTCGACCATATTTTCCTTGGTCAAATTCGTGCAGGAAAATTTCGGCCAGAAAAGCCGAAGCTTCCGGTCCTTGCGGGATACCATGTCCCCGGCCATATATATTTGGGTTCCCCTTTGTCCAACATTCGAGGCACGTCAGAAGAAGATCGAGCAATTCTCCACTTTTCACTCGGACCGAGAGGATTTCGCGTAGCACCTTGTGGTCGATGAGGTCAAAGAAGGAAACTAGGTCGAAATCGGCCAAGATGTCGTTGCCGTTGAGGAAAGCCCGTTTGACCGCCTTGTTGTACGCCTTGTAGGACTTCTTCCAGGATCGATAGAAGAATTTGCTGCTTCGCCCGCCATATAACGCGCCGAATGCTTTTACTTCGTAATGCGGCCTCAGAACCGCGAAATAACGATCGGCAATTGTGTTTGCTATCGCTTGATAGACAACCTGATCGTTTAGAGAAAGCAAAGTAATTGGACGAAGGACCCTACTGACCTTGGGAAAGTAAACAGTCGTGGCCGCAGATGGTTGGTAAGTCCCCCGGCGGAGGTCCGATATCAAATCGGCGAGAATGGCCGGATGAGCAAACTGGTAAGAGGGATACAGGTGCGAATAGAACCGCTTGTACTGGATGTTCGAGCCGCGTCGGATTCTCTCCCAAGCAAGTTGGAAGTTCCGATAGATCAAGAATTCCCTCGGATAACGGGTAGGCATCAGTCCAACTCAATCTCGCGCCTTCATTCCTTCACCAGTTCACCGTGTTCGTTGATAGTGATGTGCGGGACTTGTCGCAACGGAACACTGAGACGATAGCGGGCGTGCCGCCGTTCGCCATCGCGAGTCAATGCGCCTTTCGCAACTAAGTCTGCCAGGTCTCGTGTGGTGGTCGCGGGTGAGGCTCCGGTGATAGTGCTGTATTTTCCCGCTGAAAGCCCGCCTCGGAATCCTTCCGGGCCTTCCCGGAACATGCGCAGGAGGACCTTTTCCTGGCGTTCATTGAGCTGTCCCTTCAATCGGTCCAGCAGCTTCGTCTTGTCGATCAGGAATTCCACCAGCGCAATGGTTCGTCGCTGCGCCTCGATGGCAACGCCAGCAAACCACATCAGCCAGTGGGTGATCTCATTTTCTTTGTTCGCCGCTTCGAGCGCCTCGTAGTAACTCTTGCGGCGAGCAAGAATTGTGGCTGCCAATGCGGCGAGTGTCGGCTGGCCGAGGCTCTGCGCCAGAGCTTTTTCGGCGATGGCCCGTCCGATGCGTCCGTTGCCATCTTCGAAGGGATGGATGCTTTCAAAATACAGGTGAGCGATTCCTGCCCTGGTTAAGGCAGGCAGCGGTTCCTCGCGGCCAGGCGCAGTTCGACCGAACCAACGAAAGAATCGGGCCATTTCCGACGGCACGTTCGCCGACGGCACCGCTTCGAAATGCACTTTCGGTTGGTCAATCGCCCCGGAAACCACCTGCATGGGTGCAGACCCAGTCCGATAGCCCCCGATGTCTTTCACGCTGCGACTTCCACTCATCACCATTCGATGCCAACGAAACAGCATCCCCTCGGAGAGCGGCTCAGCAAAGGATTGGTATAGGTCAACCATCATTTCGGCGATTCCTCGCTCCGCTGGCCGAACCCGTCGTTCGTCCGTCGTCAGTCCCAATTGCTTGCGGAGGGAGGACTGCACGCTCGCGCGGTCCAGAATCTCGCCTTCTATTTCGGAAGTCGTCACGGCCTCCGTGCTCATCGCCTCAATTGTGAGTTGATTACGCTCTTCGTCCCCCAAGTGGCGGACAGCGCCAACGAACAAACCTCCACCAACGAGAAACTGCTTCTCGGCAGCCTCTAGGCGCGTTCGGTCCCATCGAAAAATGGGCCAGTCCGGTTTTTGCCAATTCCAGGTCATGAGCGATAGGTCACCCTTCTATCGCTCACATTATGCCACATGTATGAGCGATAGCTATGAATCTATGCCTCAGCGGTTGGGCAGGTTGCCCCTACGCCCCTAACAACGAAATGAAAAGGCGATATAGTTTCGCTACGCGAATCCTAACGAAACGACCTATTTCCGATGCCGATACCGGCAAAAACCAGGCCACGCATGAGAAGACAACCGACTACCGTTTACGAAATCAAGATCACCCTGAACGGGTCGAAGCCTCCCATTTGGAGAAGCGTTCTCGTGCCTGCCGAGAGTACGCTTTTCAAGCTGCACAGGATCATTCAGGAAACGATGGGCTGGACAGATTCGCACCTGCACCAGTTCGTGATTGGCA
>JBOGNE010000017.1:0-8171 GCA_050747005.1 Candidatus Acidiferrales bacterium | reverse complement strand
CTAGCCCAACTTGACCAGCTGCGGGCGATTTTCGGTATTTTTGCGATAAAGTTCGTTGTTAAGTCGCTTGTTTGCTCGCCGCGCCTTGAAGAAACGGTAGAGTGAAGACCAAGTGTCTTCCTTTGCTTCCAAAGTTCTGGCAGTCTGCAGTCAGCATGTTTCTACGCAGTATCCATCGCAAAAAAGATGGCAAGGATCATCGCTACTTCAGCATCGTAGAAAACCATCGCATTGCTTCCGACAAGACGGTGCAGCGAACCGTTCTCTATCTCGGCGAGATCAACGATCAACAACAAGCGACATGGCGCAAGACGCTGTCTGTGTTTGACGATGAGCAGCAAGAATATGCGAACTTGAGTTTGTTCCCCGACGACCGCGAGATTCCCGCCGATGCGGTCGACAGTCTGCAAGTGAAATTGAGCGGCCTTGAACTGCGGCGGCCTCGTCTGTTCGGTAGCTGCTGGCTCGGATGTCAGTTGTGGCGGCAGCTAGACCTGGATAAGTTTTGGGATGCTCGTCTTAGCGGATTGCGCGAAGACGTCCCTTGGGAAAAAGTGCTGCAACTACTGGTAGTGAACCGACTGCTGGATCCGGGCAGTGAATTTCGTGTGCATCGCCAGTGGTACCTGACCACCGCCATGGACGCGCTGCTAGGAACGAATTTCGCCGTGGCGGAGAAAAACCGCTTGTATCGCTGTCTCGACCGCGTGCTGGAACACAAGCAAGAACTCTTTCTATGGCTGCGCCAGAAGTGGGCCGATCTGTTTCAAGCGGAATTCGAAGTGCTGCTCTACGACCTGACGAGCACGTACTTTGAAGGCGCGATGGAAGAGAACCCCAAGGCCAAGTACGGTCACAGTCGCGATAAACGGACGGATTGTTTGCAGCTGGTGATTGCGCTGGTGATCACCACCGATGGCTTCCCATTGGCCTATGAAGTGATGAACGGCAACACCAGTGACCGTACCACCTTGCGCAGCTTTCTCGACAAAATCGAAAAGACCTACGGTAAAGCGAAAAGGACATACGTGATGGATCGCGGCATTCCGACCGAAGAGATTTTGCAGGAGATGCGTGACCCGGCGCGCGAGGTTTTTTATCTGGTCGGAACACCGAAGGGCAAGATCAAACAATATGAAAAGAAGTGGTTGGATCTGCCCTGGCAGAAGGTCCGCGAGTCGGTGGAAGTAAAACTGTTTGAACAGGACGGTGAACTCTACGTATTGACCAAGAGCGAAGGAAGAAGAGCCAAGGAGACCGCCATGCGCCGCAAGCGTCTGGCTCGCTTGCTCAAAAAGCTGCGTGCCATGCGCCGGAGCCTGCCTTCTCTGGTCCAGTTGCTGATGCGTTTGGGCGCCGCGAAATCGGAAGCGGGCCGTGCTTTCCAATTTGTGCACATGCAAGTGCCCGGGGAAAAGCAGGAGGTCACGCGCGAGACCTTCCAGTTTCGTGTGGACAAGAAAAAACTCCAACAAGCCGAATGGCGGGATGGGCACTACCTGCTACGCTCGAACCTCACCGCAGAAGACCCGGCCATCCTCTGGACGCGCTACGTGCAACTGACACAGATCGAAGCGGTCTTTCGATCGCTCAAGAGCGAACTGGGGATTCGTCCGATCCACCATCAACTGGAACATCGTGCCGACGCGCACATCCTGGTTGCATTTCTTGCGTACTGCTTGCAGGTGACCTTGAAACATCGCTTGCTGGTTCACGCGCCGGGCTTAACGCCGGCGGCCGTGCTCGAGAAGCTGGCCGGCATTCAAATGATCGACGTCTGGATTCCTACTGTCGATCAACGTTGGTTGATTCTGCCGCGCTACACCCAGCCTTCTCCCGACACGAAGCTACTGATCGAGAAACTGAAATTGCACTTGCCCAGCCAGCCGCCGCCGCGGCTTGTGGCGCAAAAAGAGAGCACCGAAATCGAAGTACAGACTGCCCGGTAGGAGGGTCGTTTGTGGTGAAGACCTTTCGCTAGCTTCGACTGATTCCGAAGCACTTAACTGGCTTAGAGGTGCTCAGCTGGGAAAGTTCGGCTAGTATCGCTGCAACCATGATGAGGGCGACTGGCGCAACATATTCGATCTTCATTCAGAAATGCCCCTGGTCCTTAGGATTTTAGATGCGGTCGCCACACGTCAAAGGTTGGACGCTGTGCTCAAGATCGTTAGTTGCAAGCGAAAGACCAGCCGGCATGTCACAAATAAGTCACTAATTATAAATGACTTATAATAAGCGAGGGTAATTTGGAGGGAACTGTACCGTTTTACCGTGTAATTGTTACACATTTGAACCTGAAAATAGCGAGCGGCGAGTGGGGCATTATTCAAGGTCCACGTACAGGCTACTGCTTCAGAAAATAGGAGCGGTACAGCGTGTCGCGTTGCGCGGGCATGTATCCCGCGTCGGTGATGATGCGGCGAAGCTCGGATTCATTCGTGCGATTGCGGACGCCCGCGGCGTAAACCACATTTTCCTCGATCAAAATACTGCCCACGTCGTCCGCGCCGAATTGCAAGCCTACCTGGCAAACTTTAATTCCCGGCGTCAGCCAACTCGACTGAATGTGGTCGATGTTGTCGAGATAAAGCCGGCTAATCGCCAGAGTCTTCAAATATTCCACCGCGGTCGCCTCGGAAACTTTCTTTCCCAACGGCGTATTTTCCGGCGCGAACATCCACGGAATGAAAGCCGTGAAACCACCCGTGTCTTCCTGAATGCGTCGCAGACGATCAAAATGATTGACGCGATGGCGATATTCCTCGCCGCAGCCGAACATCATGGTCGCCGTCGTGCGCATGCCCCGCGAATGCGCGGTGCGATGCATCACTTCCCATTCATCCGCCGAGCACTTCAGGCGGGAAATGCGCGAGCGAATTTCATCGTCCAGGATTTCCGCGCCGCCGCCGGGAATGGAATCGAGGCCGGCGTCGGCCAGCCGCGCAATCGTGTCGCGAATCGAAAGCCCGGAAACTTCGGCGATGCACGTAATTTCCGGCGCGGAAAAGCAGTGGAGATGAATCCGCGGATAGCGCTGCTTCAGCGAGCTGAGCAGATTCTCGAAGTATTCGATGCGCAGATCAGGATGCAATCCGCCCTGCATCAAAATACCCGTGCCGCCCAGTTCAATCATTTCGTCGATTTTTGCGTAAATTTCCTCGAACGACAAAATGTAGCCGTCCTTCGCGCCCAGCGGGCGATAGAACGCGCAAAACGAACAATATTCCGTGCAGAAATTCGTGTAATTGATGTTGCGATCGATCTGGTACGTGGCCACGCGCGGATCGTTCTTCTTGCGGCGCACTTCATTCGCCGCCATCCCGATGGCGATCACGTCATCGGAGTTGAAAAGATCGAGGGCTTCCTGTTGTGTGATTCCCATGGACGCCTTTTGGTTTCCTTCTAATCAGATTCAGAACGCGCAGACCGCGTCGCCCGTTCGCACAATCCCTTCGCGCAAAATCGAGCCGTACACTCCGATGCAATTCGCGTGATTCTTGGCCACCACTTCGAGCACTTGGGGCGAGGCCTCGGCGGTCGACGGATCCAAGGTAATGATAACGCAGCGCGCGTCGTTTTTCACGACCATCACTTCGACTTTCTCGCCGATGCGCAGTTTTGTCCCTACCAACTCGTTTTCATAAAATGGCTTCCCATTGTCCCAGCGCACATAGAAATTCGCGCGGAAGCGCCGATGATCAAGCTCCATTCCCGTTTCCTGCGAAAGAAATTGCAGCGAGTCAAGTCCTAGCAACGAAAGCGGGCAAGCGTCCTGCATGGCGCGTTCGGAAAAGCGCAGTTCGAGTTTCCGACCGAAGCGTTCCTCGAAAAATGGAGTGAAAGCCGGATCATCGACGGAGAGCGTTTGACCCTCCGGCGTCAGGACTTCCGTGCGAAAGCAATTCGCCGACGGATGATGATCCGCAGGATCAGGCGGCGCAAGGAAGCGCGGGCGAAAGAGGATCATTTCGCGTTTTAGCCGGCCCGTCATCCACGGAAAGGTGGCAGGATTCGTGGGATCGATGAAAGCGTACGCGCGGTCGCCGGTGAGGCCAGCATAGGTGACGAACACTTCGCTCAGATCCTCGCCGGCCATGCCTTTGAAAGGATACCGGCGAATGATTTCGATCGTTCCGAGCCTTGCGGGAGAAGGAGTCGCCGACGTTTCCAACGCTTCAGACTCCGCGGCCCGCAACAGATCCGGCGGGCGTAGCCGCGAATTCCATCGGCCGCGCGCGCGGAATCAATCCCGCCGCCGCGCATTCATCGAAATAAAGTTTGAGTCCCGCGAGATTTTCCTCGTCCAGGGAAAAATCGATGTTGTCGCGCAAATAGCTTTCGAGTGAACTCGCGGGCAAGTCGAGCTTCACCGAAGCCGCCTCCGCAATGTCTTCAATGTGCGCGAGGCCAAAATCCTTCGAGGTCTGAAAATCGGCCACCACTTCCGGCGTAATCTTGTCGCGGCGTCCGGCCCAGATGGCTAGAACGCACGGTTCGCCCGTCATTTCGCGCCATTGATACGCAACGTCGTAAACAAACACCGACGGAAATCCCGGCACGGGCAACTCGTCGGCGTCGCCCTGGCAGCAGACATCCAAAAGACCCGCGCGCGGCTTCTTGGCAAACAGAAATTCCATTTTCAACGCGATGCGCAGCGCCGGATCGCCGATCACCAGCGCCGCGTCGGCGTCAGCGAGCATCGCCGAAGCATCCGGCGCGGCGTCGACGAACTCCGGACTAATGTCCCACGCTCCTGCCGCAAGCAGCCTCACCAAAGCGGACGAACTGCGCGAACTCGTGTCCAGCGCGATGCGCTTCGCGCGGTCAATCGGCTGCTTCGACACCACCAGGATGCTGCGAACTTCGCCCTTCGCCGCCACGGACATTCCGGGCAAAATCACCATTCCTTCCATGCGTTGGTATTCGATCGCCGGCATGATGGCCACGTCCACATCGCCGCGCCGCAAAGCCTCGGCGCACTGCGACGGCACCGTGAATGACAAATCGTACTTGCCGGCAAGAGGCCCTTCCGTGAAGCCCCACACCAGCGGCGCGGTATTCAGATATTCAACAATAGAAACGCGCAATTTAGTCATGTGCGATAGCGCAGAAAATGCGAATCCCCAATATAACACAGTCCTTTGCAGCTCACGCCCCGCCCGGCGCTGCGTTCGTGCCGGCTGACGTGATCCGTTCCTGAATCGATCTTACGGGCCTGTTCACGAACCACTGAGCTGCGCGACAGGCGAGGGTTGCGCCCCTGGCTCCGTTTCGCGCCACGCAGGCAACTGTCCGCGCTTTTCGTCGAAGATCACTGCGATCACGATTGCGACGATGGCCAACCCCGCGCCAAATTCGCCGATCAAATATTTCGTCGCGAGCGCCGGCCGCGTCAGCGGATCGAAAAACGCTTGAATGAAAATATTATGGCTCGCATGCAGCAGCATGCCGGTCCAAACGCTGCCGGTTTTCAGGCGCATCCACGCAAATAGAAAACTGATTCCGATCACCATCACCGTGAAACACATCAGCGAATACCATCGCGGCCCGGCGCCACGATAGTTGGCGAACAAAATTACCGGATAATGCCACAGCGACCAGATAATTCCGCTCGTCAGCGCGACACCCCGAAAAGGCATGAGCTTCGCCAATTGCGGGACGAGGAAGCCGCGCCAGCCGAGTTCCTCGCCCAGCGCTCGCGTGCAGGAGAGAAACATTCCCAACGTGGCGAGCATCAGGAAATAAACCGCGACGCCGGTCCACGAAGGAAGGCCTCTTCGCGCCATGGCTTCCGAATAACGCGCGACAACCGGAGCGTGAAAATTCGCAAAGCCCGCGAGCCATAGCGGCACATAAACCACTGCTGCGTACGCCAGCGGAATCCAGTAACTGGCGAACTGGTATTTCGTCTTTCCCCAGCCCCAACCGTGGCCGCGCAAGTTGCCTTGAAAAATAAACCGCGTCAGCAAGCCTGCGACACCCGGCGACCACATCAGCGTGAAAACGAAGAGCCCTCCATGCGCGGCCAACGAGCCGTCCCGAATAATTACCCAGTAAGAAACGCAACTGAACGCGAACGTCAGGATCACGTAGACCACAATCGAGAGCTTAGTGCGGCGCGTATTTGCGTTCGGCATGCGAGGACTACCTCCTTCCGTTTGAAAAGGCAGCGTGTCTTTGCGTCGAAAAAATTTGCCGGCCCACTAATGGCGCGAACTATATCTGAAACCGTCCGTCGCTGCCTTAAAAACCTCAAAGAGCTGCCCCGGCAAGAAAGTCGAATCCCTGCGGTGCCGATTCTGATATAAACACGGGCGGTCACCAGTCTTATAAACGGAGGAAGTCCATGAAGCGCGCCCTGATTTTCGCCTCGCTATTTTTTATCGCAACGTTGTTGCCTGCCGCTGCTCAGAATGAAAAGACAAACGCCGAGCCAAAACCGCTGTCCGGCATTGATCAGAAAACCGCGGGCATGCAGAAGATGCCGGGCTTCTTCACGTATTACTGGGACGCGCGCGAAGGAAAAATCTGGCTGCAAGTCGACAAGTGGAACACGGAGTTTCTCTACGTCGAATCGCTGCCTAACGGCGTCGGCTCGAACGACATTGGTCTCGACCGCGGCCAGCCGGGTGAAACCCAAGTCGTTCATTTCGAGCACAGCGGCCCGCGTGTGCTCCTGGTCGCGGAAAATGAACGCTACCGCGCCGTAACGGACGATGCCGCGCAGCGGCAAGCGGTCAGGCAGGCCTTCGTGCAATCCGTCCTGTGGGGATTCGACGCCGCCGCCGAAAATGGCGATGATGTGCTCGTTGACGCAACGCCATTCTTTTTGCACGACGCTCACAACGTCATCGCGAAGCTGAAAGCCACAAAACAGGGCGCCTTTCACCTTGACCCCACGCGCTGCGCCATTTATTTGCCGCGCACCAAAAATTTCCCCGAGAATTCCGACGTGGAATCCACGCTCACGTTCACCAGCGAAGACCCGGGCCGCTGGGTTCAGGAAGTAACGCCGGACCCGAGCAGCGTCACGGTGCGCGAACATTTTTCGTTCGTGCAGGCGCCGCCGCCCGGATTCCATGCGCGCGAATTCGATCCGCGCTCGGGTTTCTTCGCCATTCAGTACATGGATTTCGCGACGCCCGTCGACGAATCCATCCACAAGCGATTCATTGTTCACTGGAGGCTTGAGAAAAAGGATCCCTCAGCCGCGCTCAGCGAGCCGGTGAAGCCGATTGTCTATTACGTTGACAATGCGGTGCCCGAGCCGATCCGCTCCGCGTTGATGGAAGGCGCGAGCTGGTGGAATCAGGCTTTCACCGCGGCGGGGTACAAAGACGCTTTTCAGGTGAAGTTGCTTCCCGAAGGTGTGGATCCCATGGACGTGCGCTACAACGTGATCGAGTGGGTGCCGCGAGCCACGCGCGGATGGTCCTACGGAAGCGCGATCAGCGATCCACGCACCGGCGAAATCATCAACGGTCACGTCAATCTGGACGCGCTGCGCATCCGCCAGGTTTTCCTTATCGCGCAGGGTCTCCTCGATCCCTTTGGCAACGATCCGGCCGCGCTGCAGCGGGCGAACGAAATGGCTCTGGCGCGCATTCGCCAGCTCGCCGCGCACGAAACAGGTCACACGCTCGGCCTGATGCACAATTTCGCCGCAAGCATCGTCAACCGCAGTTCCGTGATGGATTATCCGCCTCCCCTCGTTACCGTCGGCGCCAATGGCGTTCCGGATGTCTCGAATGCCTACGCGGTCGGCATCGGCGATTGGGACAAAGTGGCGATTGCCTATGGCTACCGTCAATTCGCGGAAGGAACAAACGAGAAGCAGGCGCTCAACAAAATTCTCGACGACGCTTTTTCTCACGGACAAATTTATCTCTCCGATCAGGACGCCCGCCCGCTTGGCTCCGCGAGTCCCGTCGCACATTTGTGGGACGTGGGCAGCAACGACCTCGACGGATTGAAGCAAGTGATGGCCGTGCGCGCCGCCGCGCTCAAGCGCTTCTCCGAAGACGCCATTCCGCAAAATGCGCCCATGGCCACGCTCGAAGACGTCCTCGTCCCGATTTACCTTTACCACCGTTATCAGGTGACCGCCGTCGCGAAAAGCATCGGCGGCCTCGATTATTCGTTCAACGTGCGCGGCGGCGCGCAAAAAG
>JBOGNE010000016.1:0-136151 GCA_050747005.1 Candidatus Acidiferrales bacterium | reverse complement strand
AGATACGTCAACACCACTCCCACGAAATTGAGGTTCTGCTCCAACTCAACCACGAATCGGCTGGTCAGGTGATCTTGATTCTGATAAATGACCCCATAGGAAAATATGGCCGTCAAGAGAATCAGGACGCCGGCCGCCCGGCGGATATAGGCGTTCACTCCAAGTTCTTGGAAGACCTGCAAATAAAGCTTGATGATTACGCAGAACATCAAAATCGCCAGCAGGCTGTCAGTGTAATAATAGAAATAGGAATATTTTGGAGAACTGAACCCATATATTCTTAGGCAGAAAAACAGGCCAAAAGTGACAAAAGCCTCACAAAGCATATAAATGTTCAGGGGAAGGTAGCGGAAGAATTCGTTCCGGTAAAGCGAACACACCACCACGTAGATTTCCACGAGGAAACCGATCAACCACAGCGCGTAATCGAATGGGCCAAGCATTCCAAGATTCGATCAGGCCGGCCCACGCGACCTTCTAAGAAGGCCGCAGCGCCCAGACTACCAGGGCGATGGAGGCACTGGTGCCGTTGTGACGGCCACCAGCCACGGTGATGGCGGTACGGGCGCTGTCGTAACTGCCAGTATTCGATGACCTGTAACCGCTTTGAGAGTCATCGCACTGGTCAGCGCCAGCAGAGCCAAAACCACCACTATCAGCCACTTAGTCATAACCCCTCCGAATAGGGAAACCTACGCGGCGGAGTGTATAAGCGGTCTGATACCGTCAAGGGGGAAATATGAAAGATGTGTGCCTAAACGGTACACACCCCTGCTTCCCCGGTCGAGGCCGGACCTTTCGAATTGTCTTCGCGAGATTATCGATGGGCTCGTGCGCGGTCAATGTTACTAAGGTACTACTCGAGGCGATGGATAGAGCGTGCGAGACGGGGCTTCTCTGCTCCGTTGATGAAGATTGGCTAGACTTACATGTGGGCAAGAAAATTAGAATGAAGTATAAAATCCGGGCATGCGATCGATCGGCGCTCTCGTCACTCCCACAAAAAGCGGGGCCAAGGTCCTCCGGTTCAAGGCGCCATGGTATCGTGATTCTGAACGGGAACGATCTTCCGGCATGCTGTAAGTTCTCTCATCTTAAAGTTTGGCAAGCAATCCGCGCCTTACTCCCGGAATCAATGGTGCCGGCGGGGGGAATCGAACCCACGGCCTAGGGATTATGAGACCCTCGCTCTACCACTGAGCTACGCCGGCACGCGGGCAATCTTTGATGCTAAAGTCTCGCTCTACGAAGTGTCAAGGAGCACCCGCACGCTACGGCAGCGAGGCCATTCTGTATGGCCCATTGCTTTGGACACGATTCGGCTTTCTGTTGGTGACGGGCAACTTGCGCATGAACCATGCGCGGGATTCTCGTAGACATCGCCCAAGTCCGCTTGATTCTTTATTTTGTTCTTGCAGGCTACGGGAAATGGCTTTCGAGAATTTCCCTGCCATTTGCGGGTTGAATCGGGCGGGCGTTGTTTGGAAACATTTTAGCGAACACGGCGATCTGCTCGGACGAAATCTCGACGGGTGTTTTCAGAACGTACCAGGTAACGCCTTCGCTGCAAGGCGGAGTAGTGAGCGAGCCTTCGAACCTGTAGTAATTCTGGTCGCTGGGCAGAATGTCCTCCGCATTGAGCACCACTTTCTTGACGGTTAGTTCCTTCCCGGCTTCCTTGGGCAAGTTCGTCCACAGAACGTGAATAAAGGGATTCACGCCGCCGCTTTTGAACAGCACGGCAACCACGAGGTAGCGTCCCTGCGGGTCCTGGTGAACGAGGTGCGCGACCATATCGAAGCGCTTGCCTCCGATTTCCTCCTCGCTCGGGTGATGAAAATGAAACTGAACGAGAGTGTACTGCTTCCCCGCAATCGAGATCGCGCTGCCGCGGTCGTAATTCACCTGAATGGTATGGCCGTTGTTGACGATTCGTAGTGGGGACAGTTTGTAATCGAAATGAATGGGAGGGAGATCGGCCTCGCGCGCGCCTTCTATGTTTATGGGCGATTGCCGTGTGCCAGTCTTGCAGGCGGCGAAGCCGGGGTCGAGATCGCCCCAATGCTCGGGACCCATAGCGCCGGAATAGCTCCAGTGAGGGGCCTTCGATGAATGCTCCTGTGGGAGACTCGCAGGCGCGCAAAAAAGAGCGGCGGCGCTAAAGGCCGAGAGAATCATGGATATATTTCGAAGACCACAGCTCACGTGTCACCTCCGGGCAGTTCGCGCCGCATAGCATCGCATTCTCCCATCCATTCTTCAACGGTCCAAACTTTCTTGGGGTAAAATGCCTTCACTATGACGCACGCAAAGCGGTCGATGGTTCTGACGTGTTTATTGCTTACGGTTTCGCTCGCTGCCCGCGCACAGAACGGAAAGCCCGCCGGCACATCGGCGGAACGGGCTCCGCAGCATTTCGCCGACCTGGGAGACCTAAAACTAGCAAGCGGCGCGGTGATTCACGAGTTTCGTCTTGGCTATCGCACCATCGGCCAACTCAACGCAGAGAAATCGAACGCCATCCTGTGGCCGACGTGGCTGGGCGGAACTTCGTCCGATCTGCTGGCTTACGTGGGGCCGGAGAACGTGGTGGACAGCAAGAAATACTTCGCGATTCTTGTGGATTCGATCGGAAACGGCATATCGACGTCGCCTTCGAACAGCAAGCTTCAGGCGCGAATGAATTTTCCCGAATTCACGATTCGCGACATGGTCGAATCCGAGCGGCGGCTGGTCACGGAGGTCTTTCACATTCCCCATCTGTACGCCGTAATGGGCATCTCCATGGGTGGCATGCAGACGTTCGAATGGGCCACCGCTTATCCGGACTTCATGGATCTGGCGATTCCGATGGCCGGCTCCCCGCGGTCCACCTCTTACGATAAATTGTTGTGGACGGCGGAAATCGATGCGCTCGAACTCGACCCCGCGTGGAAGGACGGGAAAGGAGACGGAGCGATGACTGGCGGCTTTGGCGTCTTCAACGAAATCGATTCGATGAACATCACTTCTCCGGCGTACCGCGTGAGCCGGACGAGCCCGGAAGACTTCGGCAAGTTTCTTACAGCGACCCGCGAGGAGCAGGTTGGCGATGCCGCGACGGCGTGGAATGCGATTCGCCAGCGCCAGGCCATCATCTCGCACGATATACCCGCGGAATATAACACTTCGCTCGAAGCGGCCGCAAAACGGGTGCGCGCCAAGATGCTGGTAATAATTTCGCCGGAAGATCACATGGTGAATCCCACGCCCGCGCTTGCTTTCGCGGCTGCAATCGGTGCACCGGTCGTGTCGCTTAACTCGTCCTGCGGCCACCTTAGTCTTGATTGCATTGCGGTCGGGCCTGTAGTGGCCAAGTTTCTGGCTGATCCGGAATCGGTGAGCGCGACCACGCTTCTCGAAAGCGGAAGCAAGTAAATTTCCGGTGTGCACCGGACGAAAAACCTGGCTACCCGGCGTTACCACGGGAACTGCGCGTCCTGAGATGCCCGGAAAGAGAACCGTTCGCCGCTACTGCGGCCTTCAGGATGAAATGCCGGTTTCGTCGAACACATTGTCAGCTTTTCTTGTGGGACAACTTGAGGATAATCTCGATGTCGCGCCGCGAGTCGAAGGTTGAAACTGTGCGCGTAGGCGAGGTGAGTCCATCGTGTTCCGCGTGTATTTCGTAATCCACGTTTGGATCGAGCCCGCTGAAGCGATAGTTGCCTGAATCGTCGGCGATGTACGTCTTCACGGCCTGGGTCTTCACATTTTTCAGGTACACCACGCCGGAAGGAATTGGGTTCTCGGCTTTGTCGATCACGCTGCCATGGACGGTTCGAAGCTGAGCTTCGGCTTTTCTTTGCGCTTTGGTCTGCTGAGCGTTTGCGGGCAGCAACACAAAAAACAGAAGAGGCGCCGTCATCAGCAGCCGAATGATTCGGTTCGATACGAAAGCATTTTGACTTCGCACCTTTACCTCCAGCCGTTACAGCGTTGGCGAGCGAACGCAAATCATCGGAAATACTCGCGCGATGCAGCTCCGCCTTCGCCCACAAGTCGGATGGCGCGACGAAGCGGAACGATGCCATCTAACTTTCGCAAAGCTATTCCGCGTCGTCGTCTTCTTCCTCTTCGACGGGCAACTCGTGGTCGTCCCCTGCTCCATCCTTTTCCTTTTCCTTTTTCTTATTCTCGTCATCCTCGCCATCGTCATCATCTTCATCCTCTTCGGAGATGAGGATAACGTGCACGGGATGCGTCTGCGTCACCTCCAGTTCCACGTCGCATTCCGGGCAACTGAGGATTTCGCCTTCCTCGACTTCATCCTCGTCCACATCAATCTCTGTGTCGCATTCCGGACATCTAACCACGGTGGCTCTCTCCTTTCTGGGAACTTGAATATGCGGGCGTATTATATAACGCCAGTGTCAAGCCTGTGCGTCCAGGAGTGTGTGGAGATGCCCAGTAGCCGCGAATACCCGGAACGCCCGTTGATCGGAGTGGGCGGGGTGGTAATCGCCGGTGGACGAGCGCTGTTGATCCGGCGCGGCAGTCCGCCACTCGAAGGCGAATGGTCGATTCCCGGCGGCGCGCTGGAATTGGGAGAGACGCTGCTCGAAGGGGTGAGGCGCGAACTCGCGGAAGAAACCGGGATTGAAGTTCGGGTGCTTGCACTGATTGAAGCATTTGAACGGATTTTTCCCGACGACCAGGGAAGTCTGAAGTATCACTACGTGATTCTCGATTATCTCTGCGAGGCGTCTAACGAAGACGCAAAAGCGGGCAGCGATGTAACGGACGTGGCCTGGGCAATGGAAGTGGAACTCGCAAAGTACTCGCTGACGCCGGCGGCTACGCGCGTGATTCGCAAAGCATTTCAAATGTCGCGTGAGGGCCGCGGCAGTATCGCGCCGGCTCGTTGAAGGGGCTATTCACCATGTATTTCTAGCTGGCGGCGGCTTCGGGCAGTCTGCCGAAGCGCCGCTCGCGTCCGAGAAAATCGGATACTGCCGCCGCGAGATCATCGGCGTCGAATTCCGGCCACATCTTTGGAGTGAAGAATAATTCCGCGTAGGCGCATTCCCACAGCAGAAAATCGCTGAGGCGCCGCTCGCCTCCGGTTCGAATCAGGAGATCGACATCGGGCGCCGACGCTCCCGCGTGAGTAACTTCGCCGAGACGGCGCGCGAATTCCCGCTGCGTGACCTCGAGGCTCGACATCATCCAGCAGGCAGCCCGGAGAATTGCGTCGCGCGCGGAATAATCCACGGCAATCCGCAATTCGAGTTTCCGCCCGGCAGCCGTGATTCGCTCGACGGTCTCAATCGCATCGCGGAGCGATGCAGGGATACGATCGCGGCGGCCGATTGCGCGGATACGAATTCCCTGGCCGGCGCACGCCTCCGCGTCATTTTTCAGAAAACCCTCGACCAGAGTAAAGAGCGAAGATACTTCTCCCGCCGGGCGGGCCCAGTTGTCAGATGAAAACGCGTAAAGCGAAAGTGTGCCTATCCCCAGAGACGACGCCGTGGCCACGGCGCGCCGAACCGCCGCCACACCGGCACGGTGGCCTTCCGATCGCGCCAAGCCGCGTGAAGCGGCCCAGCGGCCGTTCCCGTCAAGGAGAATCGCAACATGCAGTTTCGGACTCGGACGCACGAACGAGTTTACAGTTCTCATCGCCATGGAGTTTCAGGGTAAAAGTTGCTAGTAGCGCTCCCTCGTCGCACGGATCAGAGCTTCCATGTGATCCAGATACCTTTCGAGCGCGCGCCGGCCGGCCGCGGACAGTCGGTACTCGGTCTTCGGAAGCCGGCCGGAAAATGATTTCGTGCACGCGACGTAACCTGCGTCCTCGAGTTTGCGCGCATGAACGCTGAGATTGCCATCCGAGACGCCTAGGAAAGATTTGAGCTCGTTGAATGTTAAGGATGGATTCACGGCCAGCGCGCTGACGATCCCAAGCCGCGTCCTCTCGTGGATCAGGCGGTCCAGATTTGCCGCGGATGTTTCTGCAGGGCGAGTACTGGCCGTCCCGCGCCTGGACCGCTCCTCGCGCAGCATTCGAAATGCGCCCGACTTAGCCGCCATATTTCCTCGCAATCACCGCGCCAAAAAAAATGTGGAATCCGCCGAATCCGGCGGCTAAAAACGCATTGCCCCATTCCGCGGGGCAAAATAGCGCCACTGTGCCGAGAACCATAAAGCAAAGTCCCATCAATGGAACGATGCGAATGGAAAAGGCGCCACCGGTAACCACCGCGGTTCCGTACAGCAGTAGCCAGACACCGGGAATCGCGCCGATCGCGCCGAGGCGAACCAAAAGCAGGGTGAGCAGGCCGCCGACAACCAACGGAGGAGCAAAACTATAAGCAAACCGGCGGGCCGGACCCGCCAGAAGCGAGATTCCGGTTTGCCGTGCCTTCGATAGAGTTGTCCAAGCCGCGATCGCAAGAGCGATACCCGCTTCGCAGAGCCACGTCAAAAGCCAAGCGTCTGACGACGGCTGGCGCCAGGCGATAATCGCGGCGCCCATTGCTGTGATGCCTATGGCAAGTCCGCCCCACCCCGGAATCGCCGTGAACGATCCCGCGCGTTCCATCGTTTCGCGAATGAAACGGATGTTATCGCGGGCGTGATCGGCCAACGCCAAGGGGTCTTCGGGCCGGGGGTGCAACGGATCGGAATGCGGCATGACGGCAGAGTAGCATCGACTCTCCTAGTGTCAAGTACTTTGTCCTATAAAGTAACATTCCGTCTTGTGACTGGCTCTGGGAACAACTATGCTTTTGTCGCATCAGAGAGGAGATGTCATGAAGCGAATCATAGTGGCAGTTGCGGTTTTGGCGCTTACGCCTGCGTTCATCTGTGCTGGGCAAACCGCACAACCCGAAACGAATCCAGTATCGAGCGCGGTGCGGACGATTACCGCACGCGCGGCGAAGAATCTGGTTGCGGCGGCGGAAGAAATGCCCGCCGATAAATACGGCTACAAACCAACGCCGCAGCAGATGACGTTCGGAAAACTTGTGGAGCACATGGCAGGGTCAAATAAGTTTCTATGCTCCAAGATTTCCGGCGTGGCCGCGCCAGCGGAGGAAAAACTCAGCGAAACGGACCCGAAGGACAAGCTCGTCGGCGCGTTGAAGGCGTCGTTCGCTTACTGCACGCAAGCCCTCGCGAATGTAGACGACTCAAAGCTGGGAGAGCCGCTTACTATCTTCGGCGGCAGGACCGCCTCACGGGCAGCGGCGATGATCGGGCTGACAAACGATTTCGCCGATCATTACAGCATGGCCGCGATGTATCTCCGGCTGAATGGCCTGCTGCCGCCCACCGCAAGGCACGAAGAAAAGAAATAGCCTGAGACTCCGCGGCGGTTCTCACGGTTCGGAACTACCGCGCTCCTAGGACCGTTTCAAATAGCGGCCGAGGAGCCAGTTCCAGCGAATGTATAGCAGGTCTTCGAACATCCGCAGGCTGTCGCGGACCACGCGGACTTTTGTGGCCGAATCGTGCGCCCATCGGACGGGGATCTCGACCGTTCGCAACCCGTGGCGCTTCGCGAGAAACAGAATCTCCGGATCGAATCCGAATTCCTCAATCCGCTGCTGCTCGAAAACGATGCGGCAGCGCGGCAGAACGAAAGCCTTGAAGCCGCACTGGGTGTCCTCGAACGAAAGGCCGGCGATCAAGCGTACGAAGCCGTTGAAAATGATTCCGGCCATTTCGCGAAGGCGCGACTGGCGCACGGAAATCAGCGAGCGATCCATGGCTCGCGAGCCAATCGCCACGTCATTGCCAGCCTCGATCGCGGCATTTAGTTTTTGCCATTCTTCGATCGGCGTGGAAAGATCCGCGTCCGTGAAGAGCGCGACGGGCCCGCGCGCTTCGAGCATGCCGCGGCGAACGCTGTAGCCCTTGCCTCGATTCTCCACATTTGAAATAAGGCGCAACGAAGGAAAGTCCCGCGTCATCTCTTGAACGAGAGCCGCGGTGGCATCGTTCGAACCGTCATCCACGACGAGTATCTCGATCTCGGCGTCCGGAATGCGTTGCAGCGCAAAATAATCGCGAATTGCGGCCAAAGTGCCCGGCAGGCGGCTCGCCTCGTTGTAAGCGGGGATAATGATCGAGAGAGTGGGCGCGCGCTCATTCATTCGCGTGGGGATTTTTCGGAGCTGGCGTTGCGCTGCCAGCCGTACCGGCCGATCAAAGGCACGAAGCGGCAATTGTAAAGCGTTTCTCGTTTCGTCCGGCGGTCGCGTTTGATGACTCGGATAAGCTCCTGATCGTCCGCACTGCCAACAGGAATTACCAGCCGTCCGCCCTCCGCTAGTTGCTCGACGAGCGGCTGGGGAACGCTGGGAGCGCCCGCCGCAACCAGAATCGCGCCATATGGAGCGCGCGCTGGCCAGCCGGAGGAACCGTCGCCTTCTTCGACGCGCACATTTGTATACCCCAGCCATTCGAGCCGAGCGCGGGCTTTGGACGCGAGCGCGGGCTGCGCTTCAATTGCAATCACTTCGCGAGCGAGCATCGATAGGACCGCCGTCTGGTATCCTGAGCCTGCGCCTACCTCGAGCATCCGTTCCGTACCTTCGAGCAGCAGAGCATCCGTCATCGCGGCTACCATGAACGGCTGCGAAATTGTCTGCCCTTCACCGATCGGCAGCGGCTTGTCCGCGTACGCCTCTTGAAGGTGCTCCGGCAACACGAACTCGTGGCGTGGAACCGCCTGCATTGCTTCTAAGACGCGCGGGGAATGGATCCCACGGTCGTGAATCTGCCGCGCAACCATTTCGCGGCGTGCCGACTCAAACTCTCGATCGGCCTCGCCGGATTTATCCCCGTTCTGGCTCATGCCAGCAGCACTCCGTCGGCCGGGAGACAATACCGCAGGTCGCGAGTTGATGGAATGATTTTCATGTCCGCACAGGGCGTTCGATCGAGGCGCTCTGGACTGAAGCTATCATGACGTGGCGCGCCGTGCCATCGCTCGGAGATCGCAAAATTGCATCTCTCGTACCAGTCGGCTACGATGCAAGATTGAAGTCCCCCCAGGGCAACCATAGGTCCTGCACGGGAAACAGGAGAAAGACGATGAAATTTGGAATTGCCCTAATGGCTACGCTGCTGTTCGCAGCCGGTTCGGCCGTGGCCCAGGTATCGCCCGCAGGTGCGCAACAGCCAGCGCAGCAGAGGCCCGCGCCAGCAGCAGTTCAGCCGGGTGCGCAGTCCTCGCAGAGCCCTTCACTGGCGGCAAACGCAAAGGTGGACCCTCAAAAAGAAAAGGCCATTCGCCATTTGATGGAACTTACGGGATCGACAAAGATGGGCGACAATATGTCGCAGGTGATCACCGGCCAGGTAAAGAGCGCGATGAGCCGGAACATGCCAGGCGACCGTCTGCAGCAATTCATGGATGCGTTCGGACAAAAATTCAACGCCCGCAATCCGACGCACGACGTTAGCGAAGCAATGGTGCCCATCTACGCAAGCCATTTCTCGACGGGAGACATTCAGGGATTGATTCAGTTTTACGAATCGCCGCTCGGAAAGCGCATGGTGTCCACCATGCCGCAGGTGATGCAGGAGTCGCAATCCGCAGGCGCATCCATCGAACGAACCGCTGCGATTTCGACGCTCACGGAGATGGCGGATCAATATCCCGAGCTAAAACCGATGCTGCCTCATAGCCAAGCCGAGCCCGAGACCCCGCAAGCGCCCAGCGCAGCTCCTGGAACGGCACCCGCGCCGCCCGCTCCCGCGCCTTCGCCGCGGCCCACGCCGCCACCACGATAGGTAGATAAACGGCAAGAGGCAGCCGCTCAGGAGAAAAAGTGATCGTGTGGGGCAACGACCGCATTGCGCGGGGCTTCCTCGTTCTCGCTCTGATTTTGGGAGCTGCGATCTTCGCAGCTTCCGAATCGTTCTCCCAGCAGGGCGTCACGCTGACCGTCTCCGCCGCCATTAGCGTGAAGAATTCGCTCGATGAAATCGGTCGCGCCTACGAGCAAGAGCATCCCGGAGTCAAGATCGCGTTTAATTACGGAGGCTCAGGCACGCTTCAGCACCAGATCGAGCAGGGCGCGCCCGTTGACATTTTCTTTTCGGCGGCCGAAAGACAGATGGACAAATTGCAAGCCGAAGGACTACTTGCCGCTGGGAGTCGGCGGAATATCGTCGCCAACACGCTGGTACTGATCGCGCCTGCTTCCTCGAATACGATCCACGATTTTTCCGATCTCACTCGCCCTGATGCGAGAGTGATTGCGCTCGGAGAGGCGTCAACCGTTCCGGCTGGAATGTACGCGCGGCAAACTCTCGAGCGCCTCGGGCTGTTCCAGGTCGTGCGGAAAAAGATCGTCTACGCAAAGGACGTGCGCGCGGTGCTGACGTACGTCGAGACGGGAAACGCGGACGCAGGCATCGTCTATCAAACCGATGCGAAGATCTCTTCGCGCGTACGCATCGTCGCCACGGCTCCCGGAAATTCGCACGACCCAATCGTTTATCCCGCCGCCTTGCTAAAGAACTCGAAAAACGTGGTTGCCGCCCGCGAATTCCTCTCATTTCTTGAAGGCGCCGGAGCTCGCACCGTCTTCCAGAAATACGGCTTCACCTCGCCCGAAAAATAAGACGAAAAACACCGATCCAGTTACAATTCAGTCCCGATGGACTGGTCTCCTCTTTGGATATCGCTGGCCACGAGCGTAACGGCGACGATCATCACACTCGTCGCTGGACTCGCTGCCGCCGTGTGGCGCGAGCGCCGAGCCGGCCCTGCGCTGGCGCTGGTGGACGGAATCTTCCTGCTGCCGCTGGTTCTGCCGCCGACTGTCGTGGGATTCCTTCTCCTTCTGCTTTTTGGGCGAAACGGTCCGCTTGGGAAGTTACTTTTGAAAATTGGCGCAACCGTCGTTTTCTCCTGGCCGGCCACGGTGATCGCCGCGGCCGTAGTCGCCTTCCCGCTGATGTATCTCACGGCTCGCGCCGCACTCGAGCAGGTCGATTCGCATTTGCTAGAGGCGGCGCGGACGCTAGGCGCAACCGAATGGCGCGTGTTTCGTGAGATAGCGCTTCCTCTCGCGTGGCCAGGAGTGCTAGCGGGAACGATTCTTGCGTTTGCGCGAGCCTTGGGAGAATTCGGAGCCACTCTGATGCTCGCGGGCAACATCCCCGGAAGAACTGAAACGATTCCGATCGCGATCTATTTTGCAGTCGAAGCGGACGAATTCCATCGAGCCGTGATGTGGTGCGGCGTGGACATCGCGATTTCGCTCGCGCTTCTGGGCAGCCTCTACTATTGGACGCGCCTGGCGGGGCCGCGAAACGCGTGGGTGCGGCACTGACATGGCGCTCGAAGTCCAAATCGAGAAGAAGCTGGCCAACTTCACGCTCGACGTGTCCTTCAGTGCGACGAGCGCCCCGCTCGGCATCCTTGGTCCGTCCGGCGCGGGGAAGTCAATGCTGCTTCGTTCGATCGCCGGACTCGAACGGCCCAGCCGCGGGCGAATTACCCTCAACGATCGCACTCTCTTTGATTCGGAACGCCGCGTTGCAATCGCGGCGCGCGACCGCCGCATCGGCCTGCTATTCCAGCACTACGCTCTCTTCCCGCATCGAACCGTACGCGACAACGTCGCATTTGGTTTGCGCGATTTCTCGCGCGGGGAACGGTCTATCCGCATTGAATCGCTGCTTACGCGAACGCATCTTTCCGGATTCGATCTCCGCTATCCGCGGGAACTCTCCGGCGGCGAGCAGCAGCGAGTGGCGCTGGCGCGAGCGCTTGCGACCGAGCCGGAAGCCTTGCTGCTCGATGAACCTCTTGCGGCGCTCGACACGCATCTTCGCAGCCAAATGGAAACGCAGCTCCAGGAAACATTTGCGACTTACCAGCGTCCGGCGCTCGTCGTCACGCACAATATGGAGGAAGCTTACCGCTTGGGCGAACAATTGCTCGTCCTGTCGCGAGGGCGCGTGGCTGCGCTCGGTGCGAAAGAAGAAATTTTCCGTCGTCCTCCGACCCTAGAAGTCGCGCGGCTCACGGGCTGCAAGAATTTCTCGCGGGCGCGCGCTGTTTCGAATGGCGCGGTGGAAGCGATCGATTGGGGATGCCGGCTGCACGTTGCGCAAAGCATCGTCAAGCCTCTCGCACATGTGGGAATTCGCGCGCATCATATCGATTTCCTCGAGGCTGCGGACGAATCAAACGAAGCCGATAACGTCTTCGCCTGTTGGCTAGTGCGCTCGTCCGAAACGCCATTTCGGATCACGCTCTACCTTCATTTGAACGAACCCACGGGCGATGCCGCGATCGCGCACCTGCAAGCGGAAGTGTTCAAGGAAAAATGGGAGCGGTTCCGCAAGCGGCCGTTTCCGTGGCACGTGCGCCTGCCGCCGGAATCGCTCATGGTTCTTTCGGAGTAAGCCTCTGGAGGCGGCAGCGTGCGATCTACTTAAAGTGCTTCACGAATTTGACGTCGAAGCCATACGTGCCGTTGATATCGCGGAGGAAAACGACGGAGAGATCGCGCTTGACGGCGTAATCCACTTCGATGAGCTGATACTGGCTCGCGCTGGTGTTGGACGAATAGGTCACCGTGAGGTCGCGCGTCACTTGCTGTTCGATCGTCACGCGCGCCGCGGCATTCGACTCGGTCGCGGTTCCCGCGAGAAACGGATCGACTCGGAAATGGCTGATGCCGAACAGCCGCTCGATGCGCCCGCCGAGGCCGCTCGAAATTGCCTCCGATAATAGCGCGGTGGCCCCGTAGTTCTGCGAGCCCGACGTTTGCGAGCGCAGCGCGGTTTCTTCGCCGGGGCTGCCGATGGCCAGCAGCGCGATGATGTCCGAATCCGGCAGCGGCGGGTCCGAACGGTAGTTCAGAGAAAGCCTGCTGGCGGGCCCGGAGAAGTTAATCGTCACTTGATACTGGCTGATCGTGGAAGTTGCTTCAACGTTGAGAACCGGATCGAGACGAAAAGGGTTTGCGAAGTTGATGTCGCCCCGCGTGAGATCGAACGTGTTGCCGCGGAAGACCATTTGGCCGCCCAGAAGATGGACGTGGCCGAGCAGAACGGGCCGGTCCCACGTGCCGCGCAGGTGGACATCTCCATCGATCTCAATTTGCGCTCCGGTCCATTGAATTTGTGCGCCAGGACTCGTGCGGCCCGCAACGTCGAACGTGAGGTTCCGCAGAAAGGGTGAAGACGAAGGAGGCCCCGGCGTCGTCTCCGACGCGGTGGCAAAGAAGGACGCCACGTCCACTCCTTCCGAAAACAGCAACCGCTTTACTTCGATCTGCCCGCTGAGAACCGATCCCTGGCTGCTGCCCGCAAGCTGCAATTTCCCGCCGACGAGCCAGCTCATTCCCGCAGGATAGCGAATGCGAACCTGCGGCGTGTTGGCATTCACGATGTAGCGGAACGGCCCCTCGCCATAGGTGACGCTGCCATCGAGCGTTAATTGCCCGCCGCCCGATTGCGCGATAACGCGTTCGAAAAGCAGGCGGCTCTGGTCGAAAACAAAATCGCCGTTCACGTGGCTGAGTCCCACCGGGAAGTCGGAATAATTGGCCGACGCATCCCGGACGCTCGCGTTCCCCGTGATTCGAGGCTTTGAGATCGTGCCGCCGATCGAGACGTTCACCTGGGCGGCGCCTTGCGCTTGAAGATCAGGGAGGATTCCTTTCAGAAACCGCAGGTCCACCCCGCCTGACAGCGCGAGATGCAGCGGGCGGTCGCGATCGAAGCGAGCGGACCCGCTCAACCGGAAATCCGTATTGGGTCCATGAAGGTGCGCTTGATCGATGCGGACTTCATTGCGGCGGTAGATCAAGCGTACTGGCCCATCGTTTTCGAGCTGAATGAGTTCGTAATTGAAACCGATATGCGCAATGTTCGCGGTTACTTCAATCGAATCGGGCTGCCGCAGCGAACCGGCAACGCTAAATTGGCCGCTCACGCTGCTGTGGCCGGTGAGCTGCTTGAGATGAAGGCCGGCGATGATGAAGGGGTCCATGTCGATCCGTTCGGCGGAAAGGCTGCCGGTAATCTGGCGGGCGCCATTGAGTCCGATCGTGACGCTGCCATTGAGATTCCCGTGCGCCATTTCCGACGCGATTGACATGTGAACGTCTTTGCCGTCGGATGAGAACTGGCCGCGAAAATTGCCTTCGGTTTCGGGTCCCATCGAGAGTGCGGTGAGCGTTAGATCTCCCTGCGCAATTGGCGCGGCGATCGGGCCGCTGCCCCGGACTTGGAAATCCAGCCGGCCGCCGATGGGCATCTTCGAATTTTGCAGCACCTGAAATTCACCGAGCGGGATGCCTGCGCCGCTGGCGTGAAATTCCGTTTCCTTTTCCCGCGGGCGATAGAGAAAATCGCCCGTGATTCGCCCGGAATCCTTCTGCAGGGCAGCGTGAGAAAGCCGGATCTCGTCATCGGCAACGTGCAACACTCCCGTGAGCCGGTCGAATGTCAGACCTTTGGTGTTGATTCCCTCGAGCGTGAAGTTTGCGTCGAACGCAGGCGCCTCGCGCGTGCCGCTAGCACGAAGATCGCCGCTCAGGTAGCCGCTGACCGGGTATTTCGTGCTGAACATTTCCTGCACTTCTCCGGTCGGCGCGTGCTGGACGCGGGCGTCGAGCGTCCACTGGCTTTCTGGCAAAAAGCCCCAATCGCCGTCGAATTGAAGCGAAAGATCGATCGAGGCGGAAGCGTTTCGGCGGCGCACGGTTGTGTTCGTGAGCCGGAACGCATCGGGAGAATATTCCAGCGCGCCATCAATTTCATCAAATTTCAGGGTGCCGTAAACCGCGTTCGTGGCCTGAAGGCGCCCTGAAAATGTCGGGCCGACGATGGGACCGAGAATCCGCCCGCGCCAGTCTACTTTGCCGGCGATGCGCCTTCGGGGCGCGTCCAGCCCGCGAAGGTCGTTGATGAAGTCATCCCAATCGGTCAGATCGCTGGCCTGCAGCTTAAGTTCCAGAGCCGAATCGGCGCCGCTGAGCGAGCCGTCAAAATCCAGTTTCGTTTTGGACGTCGTAATCTCGCTCTGCGTCAGCAGAATTCCGCGGCGATCGGCGGAGTAATCGTAATCAATTCGCGCGCCAACGGGCATGTCTCCGGTTGCAACAGCTTGCGACGGTGACCACAGCGAATGGCCTTTCGAGCGGAAATGCTTGAAATTTGCAATCCAGGTATTGACGGAATCCACGGTCATCACGCTGTCCCAATGCAGCGTATCGACGGGAAATCCTGAATTATTCACGGCGTCGAGTGCGGAGGCAAGGCTGACTCCCGCCAGATGCGTCTTTGTGCGGAATTCCAGCGTCGAGAGGTCCATCTCGAGCCGGCCGGTTACCGATCCACCGAGAGCGCGAACGTTCAGTTGCGGCACGACCAGCCGGTTTTGAGCGAGATCGTAATCACCCCACGATTCAAGCTTCGCTGCGTGAAACCAGCGGTCGTGCATTCGAACATCGCGGCCCGCGTAGTGCCCGCTGGCCGTCCATGCGCCGGCACTGTATCGGGCATTGCCAGAAAAGTCCGCGATGCCATCAGGCGTTTCCGATTCGCGGAAGATCGTGCGTACGTCGGCCAGAGAGAGATGTCCGCGATAGCGAAAATCCCATTTCTTCTCGGCGATATTGGGAAGGCTGGCGCGGACGTCGAATTCGGAATTGGGCAACTTGCAAATCAATTCGTCCAGATCGAAGGCGTTCCGATGTAGCGTGAACTTCGAGGACAGATCGAAACGGAACGGCAGATCGCGCCGCGCGGCAACCTCGACATTCACCCAGCTCAAATTCCCGGTGTAGGAGTCGGTTCCAGGGGACGCCGTATTGTACTGCAGCCTGAATTGAAAATTCTGACCCTGGACCGCAAGGGGCGCCCGCTGGTCGTTGATTTGCGCGCCGCCGTTACGCAGCTCCAGCCGGCCGATTCTGAGATTGAAAAGCGTCTCGTTCCATGACCGATTGCTTGCCGCGATTTCCGGCGATGGCAGATTGCTGTGGCCGTCTTTTGCAAATCGCACGGCTAATTCGGGGCGTTCCACGACCAGCTCATCCAGCGCAATCTGTTTGCCAAAGAATGAAAGGACGCGCACAGCGATGTCGACGCGATCGGCGTGAAACAGCGGCGGCATCTCTGGCCCTTCGAGTCCGTGCAGCGTTAGGTTGTCCATCTCGGCGTGCAAATGCCAGATGTGGAGATGGAATGCGCCAAGTTCCACGCGAGCGCCCGTGCGCAATTCGATCTGTTCCACAAGTTCCTGGCGCACGCGGCGCTCGGCAATTCCCGTCTCGGCGACGAAAACGACTGCCAGAGCCGCCGCCACAGCGATCAGCAGGAACACGGCCAGCCATCGCGGCAAACGGCGCTTCACGGCGTGCTCCCGGGCGATACGATGTCTATCCTCAGGCGCTGACGTGTGTCATCCAGCCACTTGGTCGCGCGGTCGGTGATTGCCCTCTGAATCAGGACCTCGCGAATCGTGTCTTCCACGTCCTCGACCGGAGGGACCGCCTCGCCGCGGGCTTTAAGCTGTGGCGCGAATTCGTCGCGGTAGTACGCTTGTATCTGCTCGTCATTCACTTGCGCGGCCGGACGGAAGCGGTAGTCGATGAAATGCGAAAGGAATAACTGCTGTTTCAGCAGCCGCCGCACCGCTTCATCGGTCAGACCTGCCTCCTCGCAGCGCTTTTGAAACTCCTCGAGCGATCGAAACTGCTTCACTAATTCCGAGTGGGCGCGATCGACATCCGTGGCTGACGGCTCCGGAAACTTTGCAGTGGCCGCCTCGCCGTGAACGATCCATTGGTCGGCTAGCTCATCGATCAACTCGGCTCGCGTTTTCGATTTACCATCAACGAGCTGCTGAAAAGCGCCAAGCTCGCGAATCTCGCTTTCGGTGATGATGTCGTCCTCAATTCGCGCTGCGATACCGTCGACTGCCTGCACACCCGTCGATCCACCGGCCTCAGCCGCTTCCCTCGGCAAAGACGAAAATGGATCGGACTGCGCGCGCGCAGGTCCCGCTCCGGCGGTTGCTAGCAGCAAGACCGTTCCGAAAATGAAAAAGGCGCGTCGCATCAGAAAACCGGCCCAATATTGAAGAAGAATTGGAAGCGCGGCAGGCGCAGCAATTCCGTCGCGTTCGTCGTCGTATTCGTCACCACCTGGTACTGCGCGGGATTGAGCTGGTATCCGAAGTCGAGACGCACCGGGCCAACTGGCGTGGGATAGCGGATGCCGATTCCTATCGTATGCGAGAAGTAGCTCAAATTTGTCGGCGATGGAGGTTTCCAGGCGAACGAAATGTGACTGACGTCCCTGTATACGTTGCCGCCGTCATAGAAAATCGTTCCACCCAACCGGCCACCCGCGATGGAGAATCTCGTGGGAAAGCGCAGCTCCTGATTGAACACGAGCATTGCCAATCCGCCGACGGGAAACCCTGTACATGGATCGCGCGGGCCCGCCTGGTTGAGGCTGAAGCCCCGCAATGAAGTCCCTCCGCCAGCGAAGAATCTTTCCGGCAAGGGAATGAATGGCACCGACGTGCTTGTAGCGCCGGTCGAGGGTGTGCACTGCGTCGGAATGCCTGAGATCGTTTTGCCCAATGTCTGCTCGATGCCAAAGCGAGTCGAACGCGCGAATACGAAATCGCGGCCGAAAGGATGGAAGGATGAATTCTGAAAAGACCCGCGCAGGAAACTCGCGCTGGAGCCAAGCGATTGGACCGCGTCGCTGAAGTCAACCGTATTGAACGTTCCGCGCTTGGCATCGGCGGCATTGTCGCGGCGATCGCGCGCATAGGTGAGTCCAAATCCAGACACCAAAGTCGGCTGGCTCAGCAAAGGGATCTGATCGAAATTGATCGTATCGTTCAAATTGGATGCCTCTACGCGGCGGTAAAAATACCGGTAAAGCAGCGAGCTCGATGGCGTGAGGCTTTCGACGAGTTGCAGGGACCCCTCGAGCCGTGTGGAAGTGAATGTGTTGATGTCCTGGGTCTTTTCCGCGTACCCGGTGAGCTGCAAACTCAGGCTGCGATTATTGAGAAAATTGTCCGCCGTGTAACTCGTTACGGCCCGGTATTCGAGCGTGCTGACCCGGCCTTTGAATGAAAGCGTTTGGGCGCGGCCGAACATATTCGCGCGGGATATCTCAAAGATGCCGCGCGGACTGGAAGCAAGTTGCGTGGCGTTCGGATTGCACGGAGGAACGGGCGTTTTCGATGGCGGCTGGTTCGTTGGCGGAGGGCTGCACGTCGCGCCGATTGTTTGCACTTCAAATCCGGCGCCGTAGCCGATGGTGTACCGGTTGCCTTCGGTCGCATCCACGACCATCGTTTTCTCCGGATCGGTGCCGTTCGGATTTTGCGGCGCGATCTGCACGCGATTGAAGACACCCAGGTTGTACAGGCGGCGTTGCGTTTCCACCACATCGCCTTCGCGCATGGGTCCGCCCGGCCTGATCTGCACCTGTCGTGCGATGATTCCCGGCCGCGTGTACTGATAGCCAGTGAGCAGCACCTTCGCAACGTCGATCTGCTCGCCTTCGGCGATTTGATAGGTCAAGTCGATGGTGTTCGGCGCGGCCCCGGGAACGGCGTCTTCGAGAAAACGCGCTCCAGGAAACCCTTCGTTGTAATACATGGCGAGGATGTTGTTGCGGTCGCTTGCGACTCCGGCTTCCGAATACGGCTGGCCCGGCGAGGATCCCACAACCGCCAGAATCGTATCGGTGCTAATCGCACGATTTCCCTTCAGCTTGAGGCTCGCAACTCGCGTCTGCGGACCTTCGACGATATCGAACGAAACGAACAAGTTGTTTTTTTTGCCGTGGTAGTCGTCCTGTACGGCCGAGGTGACCTGAACGCCGCGGAAACCATTCGATTCGTAAAGGCCGCGAATCGAATCTGCATCGGCTTTCACGAGTTGCTGGCTGAAACGGCCTCTCGATGCGAAAGATGCGGGCTGCAATTGCAGGCGTGCATTAAGCAAATTCGTGCCGAAGTATTTATTGCCGGAGAACGACACGCCATCGAGCCGAAACCTGTCGCCGCGGGTAATCTCGTAGCTGATGACGCGTTCGGATCGCGCCGCATCTTCCCGGGAAGCCACTTGGACCGCGGCCTCGAAATAACCTTCGCGCTGGAAAAAGGCGCGAACGTTTCGCCGGCCTTCCTGCAGGAGATCGTCGTCCACCGTCCCTTCCGCATAAATCGGCAGCAGACGTCGCAAACGACTCTTCGAGAGATGCGCGCCAGAGACTTCGACGCGGACGCGAGAGCCGGTCGTTACTCGAAACGCCAGCGCCACAAGATTCGACTGCGCGTCATACGCGCCAGGCTCGATCAGGACTCCCGCGCCCAAATAGCCCTGATCCACGAGATATTTTTTAAGCCGTTGCGATGCGCGGGAGAGGCGGGCCGACGTCAGACCGTTGCCGGCCCGGAGTTTCGAACGCCGTAACAGCTCGCTATCGCTGTAAGGACTCTGATTCTTGAACGTGATGCTGCCAACACGAGCGCGCGGGCCGGTATCAACCTTCACGATAATATCCATCTGCCGCGTATCCTCATGCGGCATCAAAGAGCGAGTGACCTTAGCCTGGTAGAAGCCATCGGCATGAAGCGCATCTTCCAGGCGGCCGATTGCTTCCCGCAAAACGCTTTCGCGAAAAGCCTCTCCGAGGCCGAGCCGCATGGCCGCAAGGGCTGCGGCTTCGGTTGGAGGCGGCTTGAGGCCGTCAATGCGAATCACATTATTGTAGTAATTGCGGCGCACCACGAAGTCCACCCCCAAGCCGGCTGATTCGTTCGCTGCCGTCACCCGAATGTCCGCGTAATCCCCGGTTGCGTAGAGCGTCCGCAAGCTTTCGCGCTCTTTCGCATAGTCGAAAGGATTTCCAGCCTGGAGGGCTAGCGCCGGCATCCTCGGGAGTGCTTTCCCGGAATCATCCACCACGCGGATTTCGACGATTCGGCGCCCTTCGACGGACGCGTCCTGAGCGGCGGCTAGGGGCGCCACGGCTAGGAGTACGGCTCCAGCACACGCGGCGATCCACGACGTCATTCCATTCGCAGCCCGCCGGTGCAGTCGCGACGCTCGAAACGAAATTTTACGCAGGATTTTCATGCGCTCGGAAATGAGAGGAAAGGTTAGCACAGCTAAGTTGCCTGCCGCCTAAAAGGCGTTATGATGGCGTTTGAACCAAAAACACGCATGAATCACGAGCAGCGCGAAAAATACTCGCGGCAGATTCTGTTCTCGGGCATCGGAGAAATTGGCCAGGAAAAATTGCTGGCGTCGAGTGCGGTCCTGGTTGGCTGCGGGGCGCTGGGAACCGTTGCGGCAAATCTCCTGGTGCGGTCTGGCCTGGGCCGGCTGCGAATTATCGACCGCGATTTCGTCGAACCCTCCAACCTGCAGCGCCAAACTCTATTCGAAGAATCCGATGCGTCCGAATCGCTGCCCAAGGCAATCGCGGCGGAGCGGCGGCTGCGCGCCGTTAATTCGGATGTGCGCGTTGAGGGGGTTCTCGCCGACCTCACCCCAAAGAACGCACCGGATATGCTCGCTGGATTTCCTCTCATACTCGATGGAACCGACAATTTCGAGACGCGCCTCCTGCTGAACGATGCAGCCGTCGCAAGCGGCGTGTCGTGGATTTACGCTGCCGCCGTCGGCAGCTATGGTCTCACGATGACCATCCGTCCCGGCGAGACGCCTTGCCTGGCTTGCTTGGTGGAACACGCCGACAGTGCTGCAACATTCGCTGTGGAAGACACGTGCGATACGGCCGGAGTGTTGAATGCCGCCGCCGGCGTTATCGCCTCACTCGAAGCAGCCGAGGCGCTGAAAATTCTCTCGGGGAAACCGGAAACGCTTCACGGGCGGCTGATCTCCTGCGACGTGTGGACCAGCAGATTTCAATCCATCCGTCCGCAGCGGAATCCCAATTGCCGCGCCTGCGTTCGCCGGGATTTCACCTATCTGAAAGGTGGCGCGCAGTCGCACATCACGATGTGTGGGCGCGATTCAGTGCAGATCCACGAGCGCAACCGCAATATCGACCTGGCCCGGCTAAGCCAAAGGCTTACTGCCGCTTCCGTGGCCGAAATTCGCGGCAATGATTTCCTCGTGCGCTTCCGCATCCCGCCTTACGAAATGACGGTGTTTGCGGATGGCCGCGCAATCATCAAGGGTACAACGGATTCCTCGGTCGCCCGATCGCTCTACGCGCGCTACATTGGCGCCTAAATCGCCTCGTTCGACATGACCTTGATTAGAACCACGGAAGCGAAATGAAACTTGGCGGAGACTTCCTCGAGCGACTAACCGGCGAAGCGTCGGAGCGCCGATTGCCGCATCACGGCGCGATCGAGGTTTTCTCGCGTATTCATCAGCGTCAGCAGAGTGCTTAAAATGCGCGCTTTGATCTCGTCGGACATAGGGAATCCACAGGTGGCCACATGCACCAGCGCCTCGCCGCGCCCGGCGATCTTCTGCATCAGTTCGTTCTGTCGCTCGTGACTATTTTTCCCCAGCGCGGATTCACGCCGCATCTCGGCGCATTCCTGCTCGATGAAAAGAGTGAAGTGAAGAATGCACTGCTTCTCCGCGGCAAGTCCTGCCGGCACAGTGGCTTTGCACCCTCTTGAACTGCAAGTTTCTGGCACGAGCACACCCGTTCGTCGCTGCAATTTTTGTAGCATCTTCTAACGCCAATTTCCACCTAACTGGCGTCGGCCTGCGCCCAATCCGATAGCACCGCTTGAGCCGTCCGTTCCAGCGAGCATTCGGCCCCATGGTAGAATTCCTCTTTCGCGTGCCCGCCGCACGAGTGCGCCCGCACGCCCGGCTTGCATCCGCGGCATTGTCGCGCCACAATCTCGACCGGTCGTGCCCTGTGATTCGCACTAAGTCGCGATCGCGCCGTTCGGAGCAGCAGGCATGAGAGTCGTCTTCATCGCGCTTCTTCTCGCATTATTCTTGAATCCAGCCGTGGCTCTTGCCGGCCCGCCGTTTCAAACGGACGATCCGTTGCCGGTTGCCTTTCGGAACTTCGAGTTCTACACATTCGGGACCGCCAGCGGTACCGGCGTCGAAATGGACACCTCCGGCCCCGCCGTCGAATTTAACTGGGGAGTTATTCCCAACGTTCAGCTTCACATCGTCATTCCCGCCGCCGGAATCATGCCGTCGAACAACGCCGCTTACTTCCCTTCCGGAGCGGGGCCAAATGCGTTTGGCCTGGGCGATACAGAACTCGGAATCAAGTACCGGTTCATTCAAGAAACCAAGCATCGCCCCATGATCGGCATTTTCCCGATGTTCGAAATTCCTACAGGCAATCCGCATAACGGCCTCGGAGTCGGCAAAGGATGGGCCAAGCTGCCTGTTTGGGTTCAGAAAGATTTTGGTCCGTGGACGTCCTACGGAGGCGTCGGCGAAAGCGTAAACAACGCCCCGGGCTATCGCAATTTCACGTATGCAGGCTGGCTCGTTCAGCGGGATATCGGGAAAAAACTCACGCTCGGCACGGAAATCTTTTCACACGGACGCGAAGGTCTGGCAGCCGCGCAGACGCGCTCGGCGACGTTGCTGGATATCGGCGGCTATTATTATTTCCGCAATCCCGGCTTCCAGCTTCTCTTTTGCTACGGCCACTCCGTCTTCGGTCAGGCCGAAAACTATGCCTACCTCGGCCTCTATTGGACCTGGGGCGCAAAGGACAAATCGCAGTCGCGCGCCGCTCAGAGTTTGCTCGGTATATCTCAGCATTCCTGAAGCGCGGCCTCCCATTCAGCTTGTGCGGAAGAATGCAAGGGGCGGCCTTCGGAAGAGCGAGTGTAGCGCCGCCCTTCAGGGCGGCGTGGCCGAGGTAGACGTAGCGTTACAACTCGACTGGAGGATTCATGGCGCGTCCCGATTCAGGCGCTGACTCGGTGAAAACAATTTCGCTACTCGGGATTCCCTTTGACGCGAATTCTTCGCACTTGCGCGGTCCGGCGCAAGCTCCCAAAGCGATTCGGGAAGCGCTTTACTCGGGCTGCAGCAATCTGTGGACCGAAGACGGCATCGACCTCGGCAGGGAAAATTCCTTTCACGACGCTGGCGATCTCCATCTGCCTGACGATGTGAACGCTGCCTTCGCTGCCATTGAATCAGGTGTCCGTCAGGCATTGAGCCTCGGCCATCCGCTCATTTGTTTAAGCGGCGACCACTCCGTCACCTATCCAACCGTCAAAGCCTTTCACTCGCAATATCCCGATCTCACGATTCTGCATTTCGACGCACACCCGGATCTCTACGACGAGCTTGATGGCAACCGCCTTTCTCATGCCAGCCCGTTCGCTCGCATCATGGAAGAGCGTTTGGCTCGTCGTCTCGTTCAGGTGGGCATTCGCACCATCAATTGCCGTCAGCTTTCGCAAGCCAAGAAGTTTGGCGTGCAAGTCATCACCATGCGCAATCTCCACCGCTTTTCGGAGCTTTCGTTCGAGGGTCCGCTCTTTATTTCTTTGGATATCGATGCGCTCGATCCCGCCTTTGCGCCGGGCATCTCGCACTACGAGCCGGGAGGAATGTCCGTCCGGGAAATCCTGAACTGCATTCAGGGGTTACGCGTTCCCATCGTCGGAGCCGACATCGTTGAATACAATCCCGTGCGCGACCATTACGATCAAACAGCCATGGTTTGCGTCAAATTCCTGAAAGAAACTGCCGCCGCAATCCTCCGGGCCGGTAACCCACCCGCCAGCCTCTGGCCCTAAGGACACCGTCGCGACTTCCCGACTGTGTTTCAAAAATGGAATTACGGCAATCTGAAGCCCGAAATACACACTAACACTGACATCCAGCCGGCATCTCTCGAACGTACTCCCCTCGAAGCACAGAAGTCCAAATCCCAAGGAGTGAGCATGAACAACAATTCGCAGGATACGATCGACCCGGTTAAAACCGAGCAGCAATTGAACTTGCTTCGATATCGGAGAGCGGCTGCGCGGCGCGGCTTTCTGAAGAACATTGGCTTGGCCGGAGCGGGCCTTGCCGCGGGAGTTTTCATCGAGGGCTGTTCGCCAAGTTCGAAATCCAGCGCGCAAACCATACCCGAAACCGACGTCTTGAATTTCGCGCTCAATCTCGAGTACCTCGAAGGCGAATTTTATAGCGTCGCCGTTACCGGCGCTCCTTTGAGCTCTTCCGTTCTCGGCGGCACGAGCATGGCCACTGGCGGCGCCAAAGTCACATTTACCATCCCGCACCTCGCCGATATCGCGGCTCAGATATTGAATGATGAGATAGATCACGTAAAGTTCCTGCGTTCCGCACTCGGCGGCATGGCCGTCGCCGAACCGGCCATCAACCTCAACGCGCTGGGTATCGGTTTCGCGAATGAAGCCCAATTCCTCACTCTCTCGCGCGCCTTCGAGGATACCGGCGTCAGCGCGTATGCGGGCGCGGCCACGCTCCTCACGGGAAATAATCTCCAGGCCGCCGCGCAGATTCTAGCCACCGAGGCGTATCACGCGGGCAACATTCGCCTGAACGTCGTCCAGAACGGCATCACCGTGCCTGCCACGGACTCCATGGACATTCCTCCCACCGAGCAGGCTTTCTTCCCGGTGGACTCGAATGCGCTGGCCATCAAGCGCACTCCCTCTCAGGTTTTGGCCATCGTGTATGCGAGCCAAACCGCGGGTACGAAGAGCGGCGGATTTTTCCCGAACGGCGTAAACGGAAATATCAACACCGTCTAAACCGAATGCGTTTGATTGCGGCCTATCCGCCTGCCCTTGCTGGCGGCAATTGTGAGGAGATACTACATGAAGCGTTTTGGATATTTATTGCTCGCGGTTTCACTCTTTGCCCCCGGTGTTTTCGCGCAAGACTGGGGAAGCGACCACATCAACGTTGGGGTGTATGGAAATTTCCTTCGATTGGGAAATAGCGGCATCGATCTGGGAGGCGTGGGCGCGCGCCTTTCTGTCAATATCGCTCCCAAAGTGCAGTTGGAAGCGGAGTCGGCTTACGATTTCGAGCAGGCTTATTCGCCGGGGTTCAGCGACGCCAATGGCACCTTGCAGATTAGCCGGAGCCACGTCCGGGCGCTCGACGGCTTGTTCGGTCCAAAGTTTTACACGAACAGGGGGCCAGTGCGGCTCTTTGTCACTGCCAAAGGTGGTTTCATCAACTTTAATCTCAGTAATTCGCCCAGAGTTAATCTCGTCACCGTCGAGAACACGTTCAATGGGCTGAACGGCGCCAACATGTATGGAGTCTTCTATCCCGGCGGCGGAGCCGAAGCCTTTTGGGGACCCATCGGTCTGCGCGTGGATGTGGGCGACGAAATATACTTCAAAAACGGCGCGCACAATACTCTGCGGGTTTCAGCAGGGCCAACAATCAGATTTTAACCGCCTTGCGAGAAACGCAGGCTTTGATTGACTGCTTGCATGAACGGCCCGCGGCGGGCACGAGCGCAGCCCACCTGCGCTCGTGCCTTCCGTATTCATAAACGCTGCTGCCATCAGGATGGAGAATCATGTCTAAGAAGCACGCATTTGGGGCGCTGTTGGTGGCGCTGATATTCTCACCGGCGATCCAGGCCGGATCGCTCGATAATTATGTGATCGGCCTGTTCCCGAAAAACGTCACCGAGTTTGCCTATGCGGACCTCGACCAGGCGCGTCAACTCCCGTGGTTCGCGCAGTTCCAGCAGCAAGTTCTCCCTCCCAGTGTGATTGACTTTGAGCGCTTTCTTTCGTCGGCGGGCATCGACCCGAACACGCAAATCAAGCAAATTGCTTGGGCGATTGGCTCCAATGGCAAGGAAGCTGCGGACTCCTCGTCATCAAATCCCGAAGCCGGCAAAATCGTTGCGATTGCGCTCGGCGACTTCAGCACGGAATCCGCGGAGGCTGCTTTCAAATCGAGAAAACTTCCAAAGTTCGAAGTGGATGGTTACACGCTCTATTCCAGCGGTGTCATGTCAGGCGGTAGCAGCTTTTTTGTGCTGTTTATCGACTCGAATACCATCGCTTTCGGGCAGCGCGACTTGGTCGAGCAGGTCGCTCACGTCGAAGCCGGCGCCGCGGAAAGCCTGCTGGCAAATCGGAGAATGTTTCCGCTGATCGACAAGGTCAATGACAGCGGCACATTTTGGGGCGTTCTGAACTCCGCCGGAGCGCGCCAGGCCATGCAGCGTCTCGCTCCCGGAATCTCGAAATTCCCGGCAGCCGGCAAGCTTCTTCAAAAACTGCAGGCGTTCACCGTCAGCGTAAAAAGCTCCGAAACCACGCAGGCGAGTTTTCAAGTTGTTTGCGATTCGCCTGAAGACACGCTGATTTTTTCGCAATTGCTCCAGGCAGGTCTGCTTTATCGCAAGTATGAAGCTGGCCAGAACGATCCATCGCTCGCCCATATGCTCGACCAAGCCAGCATAGCTTCCAATGGGACCCAAGTCGATATCACCATGGAAGCAACCAACGAGGAGCTAATCAGCCTCATCCAGCACGACTCATTCGCCGCGCCGATGTAAATCACCTTCGATTATTGCGAGCGTCACATCTTGACTCTATGCCGCGCTCGCTCCGGTTCCTCTGGTATCGTGGTTTGATGACGCAGCGAGATGGAGCGCGCAGCCGACAAACTCGGAAAGTCCGGTCATAATCCGGACATCCTCGGAATCGAATTGCGATCCTTCGCGATGCGAAACGATCCACACGGTGCCTTCCGTCGTTGCGCTTACGTGAAAGGGAATCACCAATCCTTCAACAATCGGAATCTCGACATCATTGAAGTAATGAAAATGGCGGCCCGGATATGCGAAGAGCTGCGCGGAGCGACGGTCGAGCGTCACGCCGCAGGGGCTGAAGTTTCTCGGAGTTGTTCCGCCAACATGCTTGCCAAGCTTTCCTGCAAGATTCGTCCATCGAAAGACCTTTTCTCCCTGGGAATTCGTTTCGAGAAGGCTAAGCCCCGCTGTGCCTGCATTGCAAAGATCGATTCCCAATTGCAGGAATGAGTCGATGAGGCTTTGCGGCGTAGCCGCCGCCACTTGCGCCAGAGCGTGAACGGCATCCTTCTCCTGCTGTGGGTTGCGCTGTCTGCAAACGCGTGAAAGAAGCTGGCCGGTAATCAGGATGTCGTCTAATGTGGCGGCTTCCCGCGCACGTTCGGCTGATACGGACAACTCCCGATTGGCTAAAACCCTTTTCATCGCCTGAAGGGCGGCCCGCAGTCTGCTTTTCACCGTTCCCAGCGGCGTTTTCGTATGAACGGCGATTTCCTCGCACGTCAATCCATCGAAATATGCCAGAGTGACTGCCTCCCGTTGAGCGTTAGGCAGCCCGGCGAAGGCAGACGAGACCAGTTCCCGCGCGATTTGTTGTTCCAACGCGGAAGGTCCAGTCTCCGGGCACAGGAGCGCATCATCGTCGTAAAGGCATTCATGGGGCCGGTCATGCCTTTGCCGGGTCCGGGAAATCGCCCGATGGCGTGTGATTGTAAGTAGCCATCCGATCAACGAACCTCGGGCGGAATCGAACTGAGAAGCCTTTTGCCACAGTTGAAAGAAGGAATCCTGCAACACCTCTTCAGCGCTCCCGCGATCGCCGACGATTCGAAGAGCGACAGAATAAAGCAGGGAGCTGTAGCGGTCGTAGAGCGATTCGAGCGCGGATTGGTCGCCGCCGGCTAAACTGCCTATCAGCGACTCATCGCTTTCAAGTGGCATCGTCGCTCGAGCTTCAGTTGCGAAGTTGGCGTCCATCGGTGTCCATTTGATGCACTGTAGCCACCGGACTGAGCGTCGAAGAAGCAAGAACAACCCGCTACAGTTATTTTCCCGCCCGCCTACAGGCTATCGCTGACGGTTCCTCGAAATTTCTCCACAGCTCCGCTCGCATACACCGCTTCCATCGCCCGTTAAGATGGCCCATGCGTATGTACGATGACAGTTAGGTCCAACAGGCGGCGGGCGTAGCATAAATACGGCTAGGAAGCGCAACTCAGATCGAAACTGCGCTCGAGCAAAAACTGTCGTAACTCCACAAAAACAAAGGAGCGCGGTCAAATCAGATCGAAACTGAAATGGAGGAGACCCGCAAGTTTGCGGAGGCAAAAATCGGAGCTTTTCGCGCCGCGCATTTCGCGCCATCGCCGTCCGAAAAATCCAATGCAATTTCCGGCAGACAGCCCGCGAATTACAAGAACCCTCGGAGTGCGATAGTCTGGCCGTGGCAAATCGTTTTTGACTCAGCCGACCGCCTTAATGCTTTCGGGGAGGCAGGTACTTTTTATCGATCTTCGCGATCACCACGTAGTTGGGATCAACCATTTCGGTTAAGTGGATTTGCGCCACCTTCGAGAGCAGCTCGTAGGCGTCGAGGTCGGACAAGCCATAGTCGGCATGAATCCAGCCGACGAGCTGCGTAAACGCGATCCGCAGCGCGTCGTCCACCGGGCGATAGATTCCGGCAGCCATGATTTCATTCTGATTTTCAAAGCGCGGCCAATCGATTTTCTGGCCTTTGATCACCGTAACGCGCAAACGAACGTGCAATGGTACTTCGATCGCGCTGCCCGCCACTTCGCCATCGCCCATCGCCGCGTGGCCATCGCCGATAAAAAGCAGCGCGCCGGGAACATTCACAGGAAGGTAAAGGGTGTTTCCTACGCTCGCTTCGGGCGCATCCATGTTTCCGCCAAATTCCGCCGGCACAATCGAGCTTCTCGCTTCGCCACCCGCGGGCGCGACGCCAATGCAGCCGATAAATGGATGCATCGGAATGTCCACGGAAAACTTCGAATCGTGCGCTTCGAACGTTGCCGTGCCTTCGTTCTGGTGAATCGGGTAAAGCCAGATGCGTTCCGGCAGAGGCGGGTTGAGCATCGGCGTATAATTCGTCGGATTGATCGCGCCGAATCCGGGCGCGAGAGCGCCCACGCCCTGTGGTCCGCTAACAGTCAGTTCGAGAAAATCGATCGCGATAGTGTCGCCCGGCGCCGCGCCCTCGATATAAAACGGGCCTGTGAGTGGATTGTCGCCCTTCGCCATGCCCAGCGTGTCGCCTGGCTTCGTAATCGCGCCGCCAAAGCAATCAATGGTGTCGGTATCGAGGATGTCGCCCGGCGCGAGGCGCGCAACCGGCTCCGCCACACCGTAAACATATTTCACGGTGTTCATCGTCACCTGGTATTTCACGACGTGCGCCGCCGCATTTTGTGAACGCAGCACGCGAGGCAGCAAAATAATTACGAGCGCCAAAAGCCACAACCGGATTCTCATCGGCGGATCCTCCAAAACAAAATGAAAACGCCACGGGTAATTTGCAGCGATCTACGATTTGCCGATCACAATTCCTACTACGAAGACAAGCACGCCGCCGACGATCACTTGAAAAGCGGACCTCAGCAGCGGCGTATCCATGTAGCGATGGCGAATGTAACTGATCGCCGCAAGTTCAACGGCGACGATACACGCCGCCACAAAGAACGCCGTGCGAAAATCCGAAATCAGGAACGGCAGCGCGGGTCCAATCCCACCGGCGGCAGTCATGAGTCCAGTTACGCAGCCGCGGAAAACGAGCTGGCCGCTCTCGGTGGATGGGCCGTCGCCGGAAAACGCCTCGGCAAATGCCACCGAAATTCCTGCGCCGAGAGATGCGGCGATTCCGACCAAAAAAGTGTCCCAGCAGTTGTGCGTGGCGAAAGCAGCGGCAAAGAGCGGAGCCAGCGTCAAAACCGGGGCATTCACCAATCCGGCGAGAGCCGCCGACACCGGTGGTCGACCCACAAAGCCGCTCACGTCTCGATCGCGAGAACCGGAATCTCGCGCCCGGTAAGTTGTTCGAACTTTTTCTTGGCCATCGTGGCTGCTCCAGAGGTCGCCGAAGTGCGAAAGGATTATAGCCGTCAAAAGGAAGATAAACAGCTTCATTGGCAGGTGCAACTGATTGTGCAAGAGGACGAATCCTGAGGTCAGTCGAACGGAAGACCGGTGTAGTTTTCGGCGAGTGATTTTGACGCGGCTCGCGAGCTGGTGACGTAATCGAGCTCCGCAAATTGGCGGCGTTTGTCAAACGCGTTGTCGCCTTCGAAAAGATGCAACATCGAAGTCATCCACCAGGAGAATCTCTGAACCTTCCAAACGCGACGCAGGCAAATCTCGGAGTAGCGGTCGAGAAGCTCGGTGTGGCGGGACGCATAAAATTCGGCGAGCCCGCGGGCGAGGATGCGAATGTCGGCGACCGCGAGATTCAGGCCCTTGGCGCCGGTTGGCGGAACGATATGTGCAGAATCTCCCGCAAGAAACAGCCTGCCGAATTGCATTGGCTCCGCGACGAAGCTGCGCATTCCGGTGACACCCTTCTGAACGATTGGCCCTTCGTTCAATTTCCAGGCAGCGCCCGTTGCAAAACGGTTCCGAAGTTCGCTCCAGATGCGATCGTCAGACCATTGGTGAATGTCTTCATCGTGCCGGCACTGCAGATAGAGGCGCGTCAAATGCGGCGAGCGCATGCTATGAAGAGCGAAGCCGCGATCGCTGTAGCAATAGATCAGCTCCTGGGAAGATGGCTGGACCTCCGCCAAAATCCCCAGCCATCCGAAGGGGTAGGTGCGGTCGTATAGGGTTAACGCGCCGGCAGGAATAGCGGGACGGCACACTCCATGGGAGCCATCGCAGCCGGCGATGAAATCGCACACGATCTCGTTCCATTCGCCGTTTTTGCGAAAGCGGATTTTAGGTTTCGAGCCGTCGAAATCGTGGACGCTCACGTCCTCAACTTCGAAATGCACCTGGCCACCTGCGCTTAAGCGGGCGTCGGCGAGGTCTTTGATAACTTCGTTCTGGCCATAAATCGTGATGGCGCGCCCGCCGGTCAGCTCGAACATGTCGATCCGATGGCCGCGCCCTCCGAAGCGCAATTCGATTCCGTGGTGAACCAGTCCTTCTCGCTTCAGCCGGTCGCCGACGCCCGATTCAACCAGCAGATCAACCGTTCCTTGCTCGAGCACGCCTGCACGGACGCGCTCTTCGCAATATTGCCGGCTGCGGTTTTCGAGTACGACCGATTCAATGCCGCGCAGATGCAGGAGATGCGACAGCAGCAGGCCGGCCGGACCGGCTCCGACGATTCCGACCTGCGTTCGCATCTTCATAGCAGTTAGGTAGTTCCCCCTGGGCGATTCGGGCAAACGTGAGAAAATGCGGTCGCCATTTTGGAAATGGTCCGGGAATGTCCGGAGCGGACTCGGAATTGGTCGGCTAGCGGCACGTGGTTCCAGAAATGTTACCACGCGAAGCGAGCTAAGATGTTCGAACGCGCTGCGTTCATGACGCAAGGCTGGTGAAGCAGCTACCGTGCCGGCTTGCCGATCGGGGGTCATCGAAATGTTCGTCAATCAGAAGCGGTTACTTGTGGAATGGGGCGATTGCGACTCTGCCGGGATCGTATTCTTCGCGAATTACCTTGCGTGGTTCGACGATTGCACTTCCGCGCTCTTTGCGGCGGCGGGGATGCCCATCGCCCAGCTTTTTCGCGCGCATCGAATAGTCGGGATTCCGCTGGTGGATGTGCGGGCGCGATTTTTGGCGTCGTCCACTTACGGAGACGAACTGCGAGTCGAATCGTCAGTGACTGAATTTCGCAGAAGCAGTTTCGACACGCGGCATCAATTTTTTAAAGGTGACATGCTGGCCGTGGAGGGCTTCGAGACGCGCGTGTGGACGGGACATGATCCAGCGAATCCAGGCCGGTTGAAATCCCGCGCTCTTCCCGCGGAAGTGATCGACAAGCTTTCGGCTCCTCACCGTGCGGCGGAATCGCCGAAAAAGCACTGAGGATTGCTGGCGTATCTACGTCAACTGCATTGGCTTCGGCTTTGCGGGATCCGCATAGTCGTAAAATCCGCGTCCCGCTTTCCGGCCATTCCACCCTGCGAGAACCATTCGCTTCAAGAGCGGCGGCGAAGCGAAGCGGCGTTCCTTGAATTCATCGAACATGATGTTGGCGATGTAATGCGTGGTGTCGAGTCCCACGAAATCAAGCAGGGTCAGCGGTCCCATGGGATGGCCGCAGCCGAGCTTCATCGAGTTGTCGATGTCTTCGATCGAGCCGGCGCCTTCTTCGAGCGCGCGCACGGCATCGAGAAGGTATGGAACGAGGAGCCGGTTCACGATGAAGCCGGTGCGGTCCGTGGTGCGAACCGGAGTCTTGCCTAGCTTTCCTGCGAAGGCCACCGCTTCTTCATATACTTTGGGATCGGTGCCGATCGTGCGAATTACTTCCACCAACTTCATCACGGGAACCGGATTAAAGAAATGCAGGCCGATGAAACGGTCGGGACGGCCCGTAAATGTAGCCATCTCGGTGATCGAAAGAGAAGACGTGTTGCTGGCAAAGATTGCGCTCTTCGAGCATATCTTGTCGAGTGCGGCCCAGAGCTCGCGCTTCGCGGGCAATTGCTCGATGATCGCTTCAATGACAATGTCGCAATTCTTCAAGTCTTCGAGGTTCGTTGTTCCGCGCAGGCGACCGCGGACCTGATCGCGAGCTGCGGCGTCGAGCGATCCTTTGTCAACGAGGCGCTGCAGATTCTTGTCAATGGATTGCAGCCCTTTGTCAACGAGCGGCTGCGATACTTCCCGCACGGTAACCTGGCAGCCGGCGTGCGCCGCCACCTGAGCGATCCCCGACCCCATCAGACCGCAGCCTACGACTCCCACTTTTTCGATCGGCATGTCTTATTTCCTCCGCAAAAGTGCGTGACACAAGGTGAAGGACGTCGCAATGGCTATTCTACATTCCTGGAATGGATTATTACGATCCGGGCGCGCCGCGCGGCATCGGCTTAGCGCGCTGCATCGAGTTCGGCAAACACCTCTTCGGCGAGTTGGAATGCGGCATTCGCGGCGGGAACACCGCAATAAATCGCGCATTGTAATAATACTTCTTGAATTTCCTCGCGCGTCACATTGTTACGAATTGCCGCGCGGACGTGCATCCGGAATTCTTCCATGCGATCGAGGGCCACCAGCATCGCCAGAGTCAGCAAGCTGCGAATATTTCGAGGCAAGCCCGGACGCGCCCAGATTTCGCCCCACGCATAGCGAGTGATGAGGTCCTGAAATGGATCGTTGAAGGAATTCTTCTTGGCCAAGGATTTGTCCACGTGCTCGTTCCCCAGCACGGCGCGGCGAATTTCCATGCCTTTCGAATGTCGTTCGCGGTCGTCCATCACTTCGCCTCCGGTTCACAAAGAAACTGCACGACGGCGTCGTTAAACGCTGACTCTGCTTCAATATTTGAAAGATGCGAGGCTTGCAGCTCAACATATCGAGCGCCAGAAATTCGCTCGAGCAGAAAGCGAGCGTCCGCGGGAGTCGTTACAGAATCCCTGGAACCAGTGATCACCAGCGTGCGCGTTCGAATCGCAGCCATGCCTTCCCGGAAATCGGCGTCGCGCAAAGCTCCGCAGCATGCTGCGTAACCATCCACGTAGGTATTGAACAGCATTTGGCGAGTTCGACCTACTGCGGCGGGAGCACGAGCGGTGAATTCAGGAGTAAACCATCGCTCGACGACAGCCGCTGCGACGCTCTGCATTCCATTTTTATGCACTGCTTCGATGCGTGCGTTCCAGCCTTCCGTCGTTCCGATTCGCGCAGCGGTATCACAGAGGATCAGCCGGTCGAGGCGGCCGGCCGCATTCATTGCCAGGCACATTCCGATCATTCCTCCCATGGAAAGACCGCAAAAATGCGCGCGATCGATCTTGAGTGCATCCCACAGGCCAACGACGTCACGGCCCAAACCATCCATCGCATATGGGCCATTCGTAACAGAGGATTGGCCGTGTCCGCGCGTGTCGTATCGCAGAACTCGAAACTTCCCGGCGAGCGCGGCGATCTGGCCGTCCCACATCGAGAAATCCGTGCCGAGAGAATTCGACAGCGTTAGGACGGGAGCGCCCGGCGGCCCATCGAGACGATAGTGAATCCGCGCGTCATTAACATCCGCGAAAGGCATTTCAACCTCTTCTACGAGCGCCGCTTGTTCTTCTGAAGTTGTGATAACACATTTTTCGTCATCTGAATGGATGAACCAAGATAGTTCATGGGATCGAGCAAGCGCGCGATGTCCATTTCGGAAAGGCGCTCGCGAATCGCGTCATCCTGGAGCAAGGCGTCGCGCAGATCCCGCCCGGCGCTTACAGCCCGACGGCAAGCCTGCTCGACAAGTTCATGCGCTGGCGATTTTCCAATTTGCTTTGCCAGCGCGAAGCTGACTGCTTCAGCCATGATCAATCCGCGCGTCGCATCAAGATTCTCAGCCATTCTTTCTTGATTCAATTCCAGACCTTCGATGATTTCGGTGATCCGGGCTAGCGCGCCAGCGCCTAGTACGCATATCTCCGGTAGCGTTTCCCATTCCGCGTGCCAGCCGCCCAACCCGCGCTCGTGCTCCTGAACCATGGACGACAACATCGCGGAAACGAGCGGCGGCACGCGAATCGCCGCCGCCAGGACCACCGCACAGCCGACGGGATTGCGTTTGTGCGGCATGGTGGAAGAACCGCCCATGCCCGGCGCGGAAGGCTCGAACGCTTCGCCAACTTCTGTTTGCGCCAATAGGGAAATGTCGCGCGCAATTTTTCCAAGCGAACCGACCAGCAGGCCGATGGTAGTTGCGGCCTCTGCAAAACGATCGCGGTGCGAATGCCAGGGAATTGCCGGAAGAGAGAGTTTCAGTTCGCGAGCAAGGGCTGCGGCGACTTTGAGGCCGCGATTATCGAGCGCCGCGAGCGTTCCCACCGCGCCGCCAAATTGAAGCGCCAGAATGCGCGGGCGAACTTCACGGAACCTGACGCGATGCCGCTCGATGGCATCCAGCCATCCGGCGGCCTTGAGGCCCACCGTGACCGGAGGACCCTGTTGCAACCACGTGCGGCCCGGGAGCGGCATGGAAATCCGCGCGATTGCGAGATTTGCGAGCGCGTTCGATAATGTCGCGAGACAAATATCAAAGTCGTCGAGCGCGTCGCGCAATTGCAACACGCGGCCGGTATCGATCGCGTCCTGACTGGTAGCACCCCAATGAACAAACCCCGCGGCCTTCTTGTTTGTTTTGGATACCAAGGCCGTGAGCGCCTTCACGAGCGGAATCGCCAGATTGCCGGCCAGCGCCGCTTCGTTCGCGAGCGTCTTACTCGAAAAACAATCCGCCTTACACTTCGATTCGATGGCGCGGGCGACAGACCGCGGCGCGATTCTGGCGCGGACCAGGGCGTCGCCAAGGGCCGCTTCGAAATCGAGCATGCGTTGCAGCGTGCCGCGATCGGAAAATATTTCGCGCATGCGCCGGGTTGTGAATAGCGGGGCGAGAAGGTTTCCTGGCGATTCCACGTTCAAAGCCGCTGCCTCCTCAGTGCCGCGTGAAGGCGGCAGTGATCTTAGCAATCGAAGAAAACGGTTTCCGCATCACCTTGCAATATAACATTCCATTCGAGAACGTTTCCTGCTCCGTGCCGGCGCCGAGCGACCAGAGTCCCGCGTCTTTCGCGAGGAATCAGGTTCAAGATATGATCCTCTTCATTGCTCGGCTCATCGGGGAAATAGATTCGCGAAAGAAGCGGCTTCAGCAAACCTCGAGAAAAGACCATCACGACGATGTGGGGAGACTGAAGAATTCCATGCGGCCCGGATACGCGGCCCGGCTTGAGGGTCGTGAACTCAAAGCCACCGTTAGCGTCCATGAAGACGCGCCCGAATCCTCTGGATCGTTTAGATTCTGAGACTTCGCGCACTCCGGCCGGTTCGGGAAAATCGCCAGTTGCATCCGCCTGCCAAAGTTCGAGCATCGCGTCGCAGACTCCCGCGCCATCGCCATCGAGCACGCGGCCGCGAATCGTAATCCGTTCGCCGGATGTTGCGGAGGCCGCGATATCGTTTCGCTCGAGCTTCTGCAGTGCGAGATGGAAGAAGGGGCCGACGGTTTGAGAAGGAGTGGATGGAGATGTCATCCTATTTCCCCTCTTTCTCTGCGGGTGTTGCTTCGCGGCCACGTAAGACAATGTCAAACCGGTAGCCGAGCGCCTGACCGGGCGTTGTGGTCTCCCAATCGAAAGCGGAAACCAGGCGCGAGCGCGAATTTTCATCAGGGATGCTGTTGTAAATCGGATCGAAAGGCAGAAGCGGATCGCCGGGGAAATACATCTGCGTTACCAGACGCGCGAGCAACCCGGCGCCGAAAAGCGAAAAATGAATGTGCGCGGGACGCCACGCGTTGTGATGATTCCCCCACGGATAAGCGCCGGGCTTCACGGTTACGAAGCGGTAGCGCCCTTGCGAATCGGCGAGCATGCGCCCGCACCCGCTGAAATTTGGATCGAGCGGCGCGTCGTGGTTGTCAACCTGATGCCGGTAGCGTCCGGCTGCATTCGCTTGCCACAATTCAATGAGCGCGTGCGGAACGGGACGCCCTTCTTCGTCCAATACTCGGCCGGTGACGATGATCCGTTCGCCGAGAGGCTGGCCCTGATGCTGCCGGGTCAAGTCGCTATCATTTTCCCCGATATCGCTGTGGCCGAAAACAGGTCCGGTGACCTCCGAGAGCGTATGCGGCAGAAGAACCAGGGGGCGGTTTGGCGAACGCGTGCGCGTGGACACATAAGCTGGATACAAATATTCCGGTTGCGAACCAGCGAGGGGACGCGGGAATGTGATCGTTTCGCGCATCTTATTTCGCGTGAGGAGCCTCGTTCACCGGTTGATTTTGCCGGCCAAGTGAACCGCCGAGAACGATAACTCACGAGCTTTTCAATGGCAACGCTCAATCGGCCATCCATCAGTTGATGAATCGAGCAGCCCGCCCTTAGGTCACGGAATCGCGCCGGTCCTGCGGGCCTTGCGTTCTGTTTCTGTTCGGCTTTGCAAGCAACTGCGATATCTTGTTGCGCGAGATCGCGATGCAGGCATCCTGGGTCCATCACGCCGAGCTGATACTTCTTCTGCTGATGGTGTTCGTGGCGGCGCTGGCGGCGCTGGCAAAAAGATATAAGACGCCATACCCGATCGTCCTCGTCGTGGGCGGCCTAATACTGAGTTTTTTGCCGAACGCGCCCCACCTCGCTTTGAATCCGGACATCGTATTTCTGGTGATTCTGCCTCCGCTGCTTTTTTCCTCCGCGTTTCTCACGTCATGGCGCGATTTTCGCAGCAACCTCGTCGCGATTACGACGCTGGCGTTCGGCCTGGTGGGGTTTACGGTTTTTGGCGTGGCGGCTGCTTGCAGGTGGCTTCTTCCGGGCTTCGACTGGCGAATGGGATTGGTGCTGGGCGCAGTGGTCTCTACAACGGACGCGATCGCGGCAACGTCGATCGGCCATCGTCTGGGATTGCCCAAGCGCATCATGGACATTCTCGAAGGCGAGAGCCTGCTAAACGATGCCAGCGGCCTGTTGGCGCTGGAATTCGCGATCGCGCTCATCGTGTCCGGACACACCCCCACGCTTGCCGAGGGCGCGGGGCGGCTGGTGTATCTGATCGTGGCCGCCACTGCCATCGGGCTTGCGCTCGGCAAGGTAATCTACTTTTTTGAAGCGAAGATAGACGATGCGGCGATCGAAGTGACGATCAGCCTGCTTGCGCCCTACATCGCGTATCTCGCGGCAGAAGGGGTGCATGCGTCCGGGGTGCTGGCGACCGTGGCCTGCGGGCTTTACCTCGGACATAAGAGTTCGTTCTATTTTTCGACCGCGGCACGGCTGCGATCGGGCGCCGTGTGGGACACGCTGACGTTCGTTCTGAACGGATTCGTATTCGTTTTGATTGGCCTGCAATTGCCATACATTCTGAAAGGCATTGAGACGGTGAGCGTGGGGCGGCTGCTGCTGCTGGGAGCTTTGTTCGGCGCCGTGGTGATCCTGCTGCGATTCCTGTGGGTGTATCCGGCCGCGTGGGTGGCGAATTTTCTTCGCCGGAAGCTGCTGCATCAGCCGAAAGCGTTTTCAAATCCGGCGGGCGTCTTCATCGTTGGCTGGACGGGAATGCGCGGCGTGATCGCGCTGGCTGCGGCTATTTCATTGCCTGAAGTCTTGAACGACGGCAGCCGCTTTCCGCAGCGCGAAATGATCGTTTTTTTGACGTTCTGCGTAATTTTTGTGACGCTGGTGCTTCAGGGGCTGACGCTGCCAGCTTTGATTCGGCGGCTGGGAATGGGCGGGCCGCAGGGGAAGAACGCAGAGGAAGAAAAAGCTCGGCGGGCGATGAGCGAGGCTGCGCTCGCGTATCTGGAGCACGCTCGAGAAAGCGATAAACCCGAGTTCACGGCTGCTTATGACGAGTTGATCCGCGTCCAGCGGCAGCGCCTAAACATGATTGACGGCAATTCGACCGCGGAAATCGGATACCGCCGGAAGGATTACGAGCGCTTCCATCAGATTTCACAGCAGGTTCGGGCATTGCAGCGCGCCACGATTCTGCACCTGCGAAATGAGAATGAAATCAACGATGAAGTGATGCGGCGGCTGGAACGCGAACTCGATCTGGTGGAGGCGCGGTTTGCGGGTGTGGGACACTGATGAGGCCAAGAGATATGAGTGGGAACATGCTTCTTGCGATCGCGATTTCATTGCTTTTTTCGCCCTGCGGGCTTAGTCAGACGAAGGCGGCTGCTCGGAAAAAAGCTGCCGAAGACCGGCTTGGATTGACGTGCGCGCAGATTTTGCGGATGACGTCCACGGATTGGGTGGCGAGATATGTCAGCGTCAAGAATGGCGCGAGCGATGCGAATGCGGCAAACGGAAAAGATCGAGCGACCCTGGGCGCGATTGATGTGTATGGGAAATGCTACGACGAGCGGACCAACCGGCTGGCGGCGTCGCTGAGACGGTCGGGTAAGGGGCCGCTGATGGGCGCGCGGGGAAACTTTCAGGATTTCGAGCAGGCGCTGAAGAATTTCGAAGCAAAGGCGCTGGCGGATTCCGACCCTCCGGCGGATGCGGTGAAGTCAGCGTACGCGGCGCTCTACGAAAAGCAGTTCCGCTACGGTTTTTATCGCAGCTACGCTCCGGTCAAGGCGAATGCGCCCGCGCGAGCGGGAGCCAAACCCGGGGAAAAGCCACCGGCGGCAAGCATTGCAAAACCCGGAAGATCCTCGAATGTACCGAGCGCTGGACCGGGAACTGCCGGGGCGGCGAGCTCCGCTGGATCGATATCGAGAACGCCGATGGCCAGCGGTGCGCGGTCTAAAGAGACGCAAAATGCAAATGGTTCCGATGACTCGTCAACGGGCGACGTGAGCGAATTCACGAAGGTAAAAAACCATTTTGGCGAATTGTTGGCGGCGCTGCCGGAAGATAAGTCCCACGAAATTCATGCAGCGTTCGGCCAAATCCTGGGCGAGAATCCGGTGAGCGAAGATACGCGCGAAGCCGTCTATCGCTACGCAATTTTTCTGCTCGAGCCGCCGTCCGGGAAGCCGTTTTCGCCGCCGCCGTTCTGAGGTAGGCGGAATCTAACATTGTGGCTATTCGCATGGATGGGACGCACATCGTTATGAGGAAGCTCAGGCCGTTCGTGGAGTCTACCCGCCCACCGCCCGGCCCTCCCCCCAGCCGGGCGGCGATCTCCTGTCGCCTCTTATCGCTCAAACAATTCAAGTGCGCCAGGGGGATACGATGTGAGTAGGCTCTCCCAAAGAAATCCGCCGATAGCCTTCTTCTGCTCCCTTTGGTAATCTCTCCAGTTTGTAAATTCCTTCATCGAGTTGGAGAAATAATGAAAACGCTTAAGCTCTGGGGTTTCTTTTTACTGATGTCCGTAGCAGTCGCACCTATATCTTCCGCGCAGGTCGACGACGCGACGAAGCAGCTCTCGCACGATATTTTCAAGCAACTGATCGAAATTAATACGACGGATTCGGTGGGAAGCGTGACGGCGGCGGCGGAAGCGATGGCGCAGCGGCTGCGAGACGCCGGCTTTCCCGCAAGCGACGTGCAAGTGCTGGGACCGAACGACCGCAAGAAAAACATGGTGGCGCGGATTCACGGAACCGGCGCGCATAAGCCGATTCTGTTCATCGGACATCTGGACGTAGTGGAAGCTCCACGCGCGGATTGGGCCACCGACCCATTCCAATTCGTCGAGAAAGACGGCTATTACTACGGGCGCGGCACCGAAGACATGAAGAGCGAGGATGCCGTGCTGGTGACCACGTTCATCCGGCTGAAGAACGAAGGTTACAAGCCGGACCGCGACCTGATCCTGGCGCTGACAGCGGATGAAGAGGGCGGAAAATCAAACGGCGTGGATTGGCTGGTGAAGAACCATCGCGATCTAATCGATGCGGAATTCGTGATCAATCCCGACGGCGGCGGCGTGGATTTGCGGAATGGCAAGCCGGTGATGATGTCCATGGACGCAACGGAAAAACTCTACGGCGATTATCAGCTCGAGGCCACCAATCGCGGCGGCCACAGCTCCGTGCCGCGGCCTGACAATGCCATTTACGAACTGGCCAACGATCTAATACGGGTGGAGCATTACAAGTTTCCTTTCGAACTCAATTCCGTGACCCGGGAATTTTTCGAACGCATGGCCGGCGCGGAAACCGGACAGGTGTCCGCGGATATGAAGGCGATCACGAAGGACCCGCCCGATCAGCAGGCCATCGCGCGGCTTTCGGAAAATGCGCGATATAACTCGACGATGCGCACGACGTGCGTGGCGACGCGCCTGGAAGCAGGGCTTGCCAATAACGCGCTGCCGCAGGTGGCGCAGGCCATCGTCAATTGCAGGATTCTGCCGGGACATTCGCGCGAACAGGTGCGCCAGGACCTGATTCGCGTGCTGGACGATCCAAAGATTGTGGTCCGCTACGTGGGATCTGACGGATCGATTCACGACACGGCGCCGGCGGCTGTGGCCCTGCCTCCGGTGAAGTTGCGTCCCGATGTGATGAAGCCGCTCGAACAGACGGCGCAGGAAATCTGGCCGGGAATCCCGGTGATCCCCACGATGTCCACGGGCGCTTCCGATGGCATTTACACCAACGCCGCGGGAATGCCGACGTTTGCGATCTCCGGCATGGCCATCGAAATGGGCGATGACCGCGCCCATGCGCGCAATGAACGCGTGCCGGTGAAGTCTTTCTACACGGACGTGGATTTCTACTATCACTTCGTGAAGGCGCTCGCGCCGGAGCGATAGCGGCGCGGGAAGCCGTGCGGTTGCACCGCCGGAAATAATTCAATTGTGAGACGAGCCACTCGATGGGTTTAATGCGGCGCGCGTTGCTGATTGCTTCGCAGAGCGCGTGGCTGCGCGAGCGCGCGCCGCGATACGGGTTCATGCGCAGGACCGTGAAGCGATTCATGCCCGGCGAAGATGCGTCGGACGCTCTAACGGCGGCTCAAGACCTGGCGGAAAATCGCGTGAGCGCGGTGCTGACGCATCTGGGCGAGAACATCTCGGATCGCGCGGAAGCGGAAACGATCACGCAGCATTATATCGGCGTTCTCGACCGCATCCGGACGAACGGGCTTCCCGCGGAAGTGTCGGTAAAGCTGACGCAACTGGGACTCGATCTGGATCGCGAATTCTGCTATGCGAATTTGGCAAAGCTAGTGGAACAAACTCCCGCCGATAAGACATTGTGGATCGATATGGAGCAAAGTCCCTACGTTGACGCCACGCTGGAGATCTATCGCCGGGCGCGCCAGACTCATGCGAACGTCGGCGTATGCGTGCAGGCGTATCTTTACCGGACCGAAAAAGATCTCGACGCGCTGATACCGCTGGGCGCGGCCGTGCGGCTGGTGAAAGGCGCGTACAACGAACCAGTGGAAATCGCCTATCCGAAAAAGAAGGACGTGGATGAAAATTATTTTCATCTCGCGCAAAGGCTGCTGAGTCCGGAAGCTCGCCGCGGCCGTGTGCGCGCGGCGCTTGCGACCCACGATCGCGCGTTGATAGCACGCCTGGTCGATTGGGCTCTGGCGCAAGGAATCGCGAAGAGCCAGCTAGAATTTCAAATGCTATTTGGAATTCAGCGCGCGGAGCAATTGCGGCTGGCGAGCGATGGCTATCGCGTGGGCGTGCTGATTTCGTACGGGAAGTATTGGTTTCCCTGGTTTATGCGGCGGCTGGCGGAGAGGCCCGCGAACGCGCTTTTCCTCGCCCGCAATTTCTTTTCGAGGTAAACGGTCCCCTGTTTTCTCGCGAGTCGAAATGCTGCGCCCAGTGTTGAGGGCGCAGCAAGCCTTCGCCAATACCGCTCAGGTCTAGGCAGCGCCCCTTCCAAAATGCCGGAAACCAAGCTCATAGGATCACGAAGAATTTCGCGGCGCCTCGTTAGCGGGTGCGTTCGTCGTGCTCGACTTTGCCATCGCGAAGACGAATCACCCGGTGGGCGTGGGTGGCGATATCCGCTTCATGCGTGACGAGAATGATGGTATTGCCACCTTCGTGCAGGCGGGCAAACAGCCCCATGATTTCCTCGCCCGTGGCGGAATCGAGGTTGCCGGTAGGCTCATCGGCGAGAAGAATCGAAGGAGAGTTGACGAGAGCGCGCGCGATAGCCACGCGCTGCCGCTGGCCTCCCGATAGCTCATTGGGTTTGTGCATCATGCGGCTGGCCAGGTCCACTTGCGAGAGAGCCTCCTTCGCTCGCACCAGGCGTTCCTCGGAAGGCGTGCCATTGTAAATCATCGGTAGTTCAACGTTGTGGAGCGCGGTGGCGCGAGGCAGAAGATTGAAGGTCTGAAAGACGAAGCCGATTTCCTTGTTGCGGATGTACGCGAGTTCGTCATCATCCAGTTCGCTGACGAGGCGGCCGGCAAGCCAGTAGCTTCCCTTGGTCGGGGTATCGAGACAGCCGATCAGATTCATCAGTGTCGATTTTCCTGAACCGGACGGGCCCATGATGGCGACGTATTCGCCTTTGTTGATCGTGATGCTAACCCCGCGGAGCGCATGCAACTGTTCGGCACCCATCTCGTAGGTTTTCCAGAGATCGTCGGTGCGGATGACGATTCCGGCATCGATCAGATCCTGGCGAAACGCCTGCGAGGACGCGGGCTGTTCGACTGCCATATGCATGGAACTCCTTGGACCTCCGACAGGTTAGGTGGCTGACTCGTCGTGCCTTGGCGCGGAATTGTCCACTTTAATTTTCGCGCCGGGCCGGAGGGTTCGCAGCGCTTTATAGCTGCCGATGACGATTTGGTCGCCCTCTTTCAGCCCGCTGGTAATTTCTAAGTCGGTGACGCCGCTAATGCCCGTGGTGACCGGCACAAACTGAGCTTTGCCGTCGCGGATCACGAACGCGCCTGTGATATCGGCCTTCAAAGCTGCCGGTATTGCGCTGGGCCTGTCAGCGGCGAGCGTGACACCGCTGCCACCCGCGCCGTGTTCGGCTTCCTGGATATCCTTCTGCGTGCGGACCGCGAGCGCCTGAATCGGAATGGTCAGGACATTCGATTTCTGCGCGGTTTGAATCTTGGCTGTCGAGGAAAGCCCCGGTCGAAGGCCGTCCGGAGGATTATCGAGCGTGACGACAACCTTGAAATCGCGGGCTTCTTGCGTGTTTGCCGTGGCCTGCGTGGTAGTCGCCTCGCCGGTAGATCGCAGAATCGCAAGATCTCCAACCTGGGTGACGTGGCCCTTGAAAATTTTGCCGGGCAGAGCGTCAATCGCAACATCCGCAGGCTGGCCTTCGCGGACGTTGGTGATGTCGGTCTCATCCACTTTGACTTCGGAGGTGACGACGCTCATGTCCGAGATGGTCATGAGGAAACTCCCTTCGGCATTCTGAATTCCAGGAACGACGTTCTCGCCGACGCGGACGGCGATATAGCTGACGATGCCTTCGATGGGAGCGACGTAAGTCGTTTTCCGCAGAACATCTTTTTGGTGTACAAGCATCGCTCGATTTTGGGCAATCGTCGAGCCTGCCTGTTCGCGGGCGGCCCGAGTTTCCGCCACCTGCGCTTGGCTGGCGTTCAAGGCAGCGACAGCGCCGTCGTAAGTGGCCTGGCTGGCGTCATAATCCTGCTTGGAGATAAGCTGCTCGTTGAAGAGTTGCTGGGAGCGGGTCCAGTCGAATTTGGCCTTTTCCAAATCGGCCTGGCGCTGCGCCTGCGTCGCAATCGCGGATTGATAGTTGGCATCGGCGACCTGCAAGCCAGCTTCGGAAGCGTCGAGGCTGGCGTCCTGGGCTCGGACGTCCGCGCCCGGCTGAATATTTTCCAGGCGCATCAGCACGTCGCCCTTCTTAACGCGATCACCCTCCTTCACGACGATATCCGTGATTTTTCCGAAGCCTTCGCCCATGACGTTCGTGTAATTCTTCGGGCGGATTTCGCCCGCGGCCGTCACGACGGACGTCAGGCCCTGGCGAACGACGGAGCCCGTTTGCACCGTCACAACGCCTTTATTGACCTCATGGACGCTGACCGACACGATGACCACCGCGGCTATCACCACGCCCAGACCAATGACAACTTTCTTCCACGTCTTCATCACACCGACCTTTACTTTGCGTTATCCGGAACCGAACAGCAGCTACCGCCTCACAATTCTATACGGTTGGCAGCGGCAGAATGTTTCTGGGATTAGACGAAGGATACCGCCAAATGGACAGCTACAAGGCGTAGCGTTGCCCCATCTTGCTGGTCTCAATTTTATCTGAATATGGCTTGCGCGGCGGCCTCGTCAGAATCCCATCTATATATCCTTAGCACATGCACCTCACAGTTTAGTGCGTTTCTGCCCGGAAAGAAATATCGACCTCACCGACGGTGTCCCGGGACAATTTGCGTAACCGCCGGCGAACGGCCTCTGTTCTGTGCATGGCACAGGCGAACCTGCTCGCAAGTGGCAGGCAACCCCCATCCACCCTAAGGATTCCAACGGATACGAGGGGTGTCCCGGGGTGGCAAACACTCGTTGACCTGTCCCTCAGGACAGGGTTAGAATTTGCTATCCATCGGTGAAAAAGGGTGTTGGGATGCGTCGATCAGCCAAGTTTTTCCTTTTCGCAGCTTTGTTCGGAAGCCTAACGCTTGTCCCACAGGTTGTGGCGCAGAGTCAGGACCAACCTCCGCAAGATCAGCAAAGCCAGAAGAAAACAGCGAAACAAGCCGCTAAGGAAAGGGCGCGAAAGGACAAAGACCTTTACAAAGAGCTTTCCAGCCCCTACAAGAAATGGCTGGACGAAGATGTGGTCTACATCATAACCCCTGAAGAACGCGGCGCATTTCTGCACCTGTCAACCAACGAAGAGCGCGAGCAATTCATCGAACAGTTCTGGCAGCGCCGCAATCCCGACCCGGATTCTCCCGAAAACACCTTCAAAGAAGAGCACTATCGCCGCATAGCTTACGCCAACGAGCACTTCAGCTCCGGAATTCCAGGCTGGAAAACGGATCGAGGCCGCATTTACATCATGTGGGGAAAACCGGATGAAATCGATTCTCACCCGAGTGGCGGAACATACGACCGGCCCGCGGAGGAAGGTGGCGGCGAAACTTCGACCTATCCCTTCGAGGACTGGCGCTATCGCTATCTCGAAGGTATCGGTGAGAATGTGGAACTTGAGTTCGTGGACCCAACGATGACGGGCGAATACCACCTGACCTCGGACCCGAGCGAGAAGGATGCGTTGACGTATGTGCCTGGCGCCGGGCTCACCGAGATGGAACAAATGGGGCTGGCCAGCAAGACTAGCCGGTTCAACAACACGGATGGCACGCACGAGGCTGCGCCGATCGGCGGAATGCAAACCGAGGCTCAGAACGAATTTACGCGGCTGGAACTGATGGCCAAGATACAGCAGCCGCCTCCGGTAAAGTTCAAGGACCTGGAAGCCGTCGTGACGTCGCGCGTGGTTCGCGACCAGGTGAAATTCGATTACCACTTCGATTTCCTGCGCATCACTTCGGATACGGTGCTGGTGCCGATCACGATTCAGATTCCGACGCGACAGTTGAGCTTCCAGGAAAAAGATGGCGTGGACTCCGCGACGATTAACCTGTTTGGCCGGATCACCAGTCTCAGCGGGCGGATCGTGAATACGTTCGAAGACACAGTCCACAGCGACATTCCATCTTCGCTCCTGCAAAAGTCTTTGAGCACATCGCGGATTTACCAGAAAGCCGTGCCCCTCACCCCGGGCCTCTACCGCCTGGACATCGTCTTGAAGGACGTAAACAGCGGCAACGTGGGCGTGGTAAACACGCGGCTGGCGGTGCCGCAGTATACCGACGATCAGCTCTCATCGAGTTCGCTCATTTTGGCGGATGAGATTACCCGCGTTTCCGCGAAAGATATCGGTCTTGGCCAATTCGTGCTGGGCGACGTGAAAGTCCGGCCCAAGCTGAACGCGACTTTCACGGCGAACGACGCCATGGGAGTATTCCTCCAGATCTACAACCTGAAGGTAGACGACAAGACGCATCGTGCGGACGCTTCCGTCGAGTACCGGGTGATGAAAGACAAGCAGCAGATCCTGAAGTTCGACATCCCCAAGGACCGCTTGCCCGACCATGGCGAAGAACTCACTCTCGAAAATATGATCACGCTCGGATCGCTGGCCCCTGGCAAGTACAAACTTGAGGTCGCGGTCACGGACAATATCTCGAAACAGACAATTACCCGAAGCTCGGATTTCACCGTGAAATCGGCCCCGGCTCCCGCTGTTGCAGCCAACACAACTCCGCAGGGGAGGTAGCGCGTCTTGCGTTTCTGGACGATTTGCGCTCTCGGCCTTGGCTGGCTTTTCTGCCTGCTCGCATTGCCGCTAGCAGCTACGCCCTCATCCGGGAAAATCTCAGGCGTTGTGGTGGATTCTGGTGGCACGCCGCAAATGGGCGCGACGGTACTGGTGTCGTCCGAACGACTGTTGGCCGCTTCGCCCATCGAGCTTCTGACCAACGAGAAAGGCCGCTTCTCCGCCGCGATTCTTAACCCCGGAATGTATTCGGTTAAGGTAACCCTCGCGGGATTCCTCCCGTCGATTGAAGAACATGTCCAAGTGAATGGCCGGCAAACGACGCTGGTGGAAATCGTTCTCGGATCGGTTTTCGCATCGCTCGAAAAAATGCGGCACGAACCCGACGTGCAGATCCCTTCTGATGAATGGATCTGGGTGCTGCGAGCATCGTCCTCGAACCGGCCGGTGCTGCGCTGGCAGGACGGAAACGACGGAACCGTGACGCTGGCGGGCGGGATCTCGAGCAGCGAATCACCGCAGAAATCTGAGATTCGCGGGCAGTTGGATTTGACTTCCGGGTCGGATCATCCAGGCTCGGTTTCAAACCTTGCGGATTCGCCGGCCACGGCCTTCGCCTACGACTGGAAGGTAGGCGCGAACGGTAAGCTCTTGATGGCGGGGCAATTTAGCTATGACGGCACCACACCATCCGGCGGGTTCGCCACGGAATGGCTGCCATCTGGTGAACAGGGCGTCGGACCGGTGACAAGTATCCTGGTGCGCGAATCGCGCGTAGGGCCGGATGGGCCGATGTTCCGCGGCATTCGGATGTCTCACGACGATCAGTTGGCGATTGGCGACCGGGTTACCATTCGCTATGGCGGTGAGCTGGTGGTAGCGGGACTGGGCAACACTACGGAATCGCTGCGGCCGCGCGCCGAGGTGGCGCTGAAATTATCGCCCGCTTGGTTCGCATCTATCAGTGCGGCCTCGCAGCCGTGGGATGATACCTCCGGCACATCCACGGGACTTCAGTCCGCACTGGACACTCTGGATGCCCTCCCGACGCTGCTGCTACGCGACGGGAGGCCAGTACTAGAAAGCGGAATGCACGAGGAATTGGCCATCGAACGCATTCTGAGCAAGAACTCGAGCGTGACTGCGTCCGTGTTCCACGACCATTCGAGCCACACCGCGATCTTCGGACTCGGCCCCGTCAGCGGACCGGATTATCTGCAAGATTCATTTTCCAACGTCTTCGCGTACGACGCTGGAGCCTCCAGCTCAACGGGTGCGCGTGTGGCCTATCATCAGAAATTGTCGCGGAATCTCGACGCGGAGCTGGTATACGCCTACGCGGGAGCGCTCGCTCCTTCCTCAAATGCGCAGCTAGGTGTGCTGCGCGACGAACTTGCGACTCAATATCGCCATAGCGCTGCCGGGCGATTTACCGCCACCATTCCGCGCTCCCACACGAAGCTGACGGCGAGTTACAAATGGATCAGCGGCGCGGCAGTATCTCACCAGGACGCCTACGGCGAGTCAATGTACCAACTCGATCCATACCTCAATGTCGCGATTCGCCAGCCTTTGCCAGGATTCATCCCGGGGCATGCCGAGGCTATCGTGGACGTGGGCAATCTGCTGAAGCAGGGCTACGTTCCGGTCGCGACAAGCGACGGCAGCATCGTGCTCGTGCCGTCCTACCGGTATCTTCGCGGTGGATTCAGCTTCCAGTTCTAAAAGCCCATCCCCGTGTTTCCTTTGCCAAGGCGAGAAGCGATCCATTCCGTTTGCTGCCATCTACGCTTGGCGACGAAACCCTCAAATGGAAATAAAAGCTAAAAAAGACACAATTACGGCCATACCGAAACTGGTATATGGCTCCCATAAACGGAATAGACCCGCGGGGACATTTTATAACCCGTTAAAAACAGGTTATTTAATCAAAAGTGGATATTCTAATTGCTGGAAGCAGACGTGCTGGCATATAAAATGAAGGCACGGGTGTTGGCGCATGAACGATAGTTTACGAATGCGGCTTGGGGCGGTGATACTGGCGCTCCTAACGGTGGCGGCCGTCGTCTTCGCGGTCCTGAACTTCCAGCAGCGATCCCGCTACGTTCTTCCCGATGACGGCGTCACGTGGATGGATTCGCCGCAGGGTGTGGTGGCGTGGCGAGTGGTCACCGATTCTCCCGCGGCCAAAGCCGACATCAAAGAGGGCGATGAAGTCGAGGCCATACGTGGCGTTCCGATTCATCGTGCAACGGATGTAACTCGAGTGCTCTTCCGCGCTGGACCGTGGACGCAGCTTGCTTATAAAATCCATCGAGACGGCGAATCGTTCGAAACCCCGCTGATCACCGCTCCGCAGGAAAATCCGTCCTCGATTGAAAGTTACCTGCGCGTCACGGCGCTGCTCTATCTCTTTATCGGACTTTTTATCTTCGTGCGGCGGTGGAATGCTCCGCGCGCCATCCACTTTTATGTTTTCTGCCTGGTTTCTTTCATTCTTTATAGCTTTCATTTCAGCGGCAAACTGAATTCGTTCGACCAGATGATCTATTGGGGCAACGTAGTCGCGCTCCTGCTGCAACCGGCGTTGCTGGTGCATTTCGCGCTGGTGTTTCCAGGGCGGCGCAGCGCCCTGAGCACCCGGTTGCTGGCGGTATACACGATTCCGGCGGCGTTTCTGACGCTGCATGCTTTCGTGGCCACGGGCACGCTCGATTTCATGCCGTCCATCGGGAACGCGCAGCGCCTGGACCGCGTGGAATTTCTCTACGTCGGCGTCTATTTTCTTCTCGCCGCGGGAATTTTTCTGGCGAGTTACTTCCGCGCTCCCAGCGGCATCCTGCGGCAGCAACTGAAATGGGTGACCGCGGGAACGTTCGCGGGGATCGTGCCGTTTTTGCTGTTTTACATCGTGCCGTTCTTTCTGGACTCCCCTCTGCGCGGCTGGATGAAGCTCTCCGTTTTTTCGCTCGTGCTGATCCCGCTCGGCTTTGGTTACGCCATCATTCGCTACCGCCTGATGGACGTGGACATTATCTTCAAGCGCGGCCTGGCGTACACGTTCGCGACGGCCGGCGTGGTGGGAATTTATTTCGCGGCGATTGCAATTATAGGAGAGCTTTTTCACACGGCGTGGCCCACGGGCGCGACCGGCGGCGTAATCGCGATCGTGGTGGCGGCATTTCTTTTCCAGCCATTTCGAGACTGGGCGCAAACGCGGCTCGACCGCTTCTTTTATCGCGACCGGCTGAATTACCGGCGCACGTTGATCGAGTTCGGGCGCGCGCTCACGAACGAAGTCCGTCTGGAACCGCTGCTTGGCTCCGCGCTCGACCGCGTCTCGCAAACGCTCCTGGTGGACCGGCTGGCGGTTTTCCTGGAAGACGCGGCGCGTCCCGGACAATTCGTTCTCTCGCGATCGATGGGGCTGACTCCGGAAGGGCCGCTCGATTTGAGCTTTCTCCATCCGGGCCGGCCGGCGCTTGAGCGCGGCTGGCTGTTTTTTGAATCCCCGCGGTCCGCGGCGCAGGAGACGGACTCGGTGCGCCGCACTCTCGGCGAACTGGGCTTGAATTATTTTATTTCATGCCGCTTTCGCGATCGCACGGTCGCCATCCTGGGTCTGAGCAAGACGGTTGACGGGGATTACCTCTCGAGCGAAGACCTCGAGCTGCTGTTCACCATCGCCGGTTACGTTGCGATCGCGATCGAAAATGCGCGGCTCTACCAATCGCTCGAACAAAAGGCGATGCAAATCGAGCGGCTGAAAGATTTCAGCGAGAACATCGTGGCGTCGCTGAACATCGGCGTTTTCACCGTCGATCTCGATGACCAAATCGAATCGTGGAACCCGCAACTCGAGGACATGATCGAGATTCCCCGGGCCGAGGCGCTGAAGCGAAAGCTCGGCGACGTTCTTCCTCTCGAACTAGCGGGGGAAATTCGTTCGCGGCAATCAGGCGATCACGTGGCGGGCATTTACAAATTTCATTTGAACGCGCGCAGCGGCCGGCATTTGGTGATTAACGCGTCGATTGCGCCCCTGGTCGGCAAGGACGGAGCGCGCTTGGGCCGGTTGATTCTCCTCGATGACATCACCCAGCGCGCGCGCCTGGAAGAACAGATGGTGCAGACCGAGAAGCTTACTTCGCTGGGGCTGCTCGCCGCGGGTGTGGCGCACGAAGTGAACACGCCGCTCGCCGTTATTTCCAATTACATTCAGATGCTGGCGAAGCAAATCCCCGACGACGACCCGAAACAAAAAACCATCGAGCGAATCGTGAAGCAAACCTTCCGCGCGAGCGAAATCGTCAACAACCTGCTGAATTTTTCGCGCACCGGCGCGTCGCAGTTCGTTGAAATCAACCTGAATTCGGTGCTCGATGAAACGCTTTCGCTCGTTCAGCATCCGTTCAAATCCGCGCGGGTGAACGTTATCAGGAACTATTCAGAGAAATTGCCGGTTGTGCTGGGCTCCACCACGCGGCTCCAGCAGGTGTTTCTCAATCTCTTCATGAACGCGCGCGATGCCATGCCCGGCGGCGGAATGCTCGAAGTGCGTACCTTCGCGCGAAACGGTTCCGTCGAAGTGGAGGTGACGGACACGGGCGCGGGAATCCCTTCCGAGCACATTCATCGGATTTTCGATCCATTCTTCACCACGAAGGCTTCGGGACGAGGCACCGGCCTGGGTCTTTCCGTCAGCTACGGCATCATAAAGGAGCACGCGGGCAAGGTGGACGTCCGCTCGACGCCGGGGAAAGGAACTTCCTTCCGGCTGGAATTTCCCGTAGCCAGGAAAGCGGTGCATGCTTAGAGGATCGATTCTCGTCGTCGACGACGAAGTGGAAATCCGCGAGGGGCTGGAAGCTCTTCTTTGTTCGGAAAAGTTCGAGGTAACGCTTGCGGATTCAGCCGAGGCCGGGCTGCAAAAGCTGGGCGACCGCCCGTTCGATTTGATGCTCCTCGATGTGAACCTGCCCGACGGTAACGGTCTCGATCTGCTTCGAGAAATCCGCCAGCGCGATCCGGGCCTTTCCATCATCCTGATCACGGCCTACGGTTCGATCGACATGGCCCGCCAGGCGTTCAAGAGCGGCGCGCACGACTACATCACCAAGCCGTGGTCCAACGACGAATTGATCGCGCAGGTGTCGCTGGCCATCGAAGGCCACCGGCTGCGCGAAGAGAACGTTCACCTAAAGCGCGCGCTGAAGCAACGCTACAATTTTCCGAGCATCGTCGGGAAAAGCGAAAAAATGCTGGCGATTTTCGACCTGGTCACGCAGGTGGCGCCGTCGCGATCGACGGTGGTGATTTACGGAGAAAGCGGCACGGGCAAGGAGCTGATCGCGAAGGCAATCCATTCGGCATCCACGCGCGCTGACAAGGCGTTCATCCCCGTCAATACCGGCTCGATCCCCTCGGACCTCCTTGAATCGCAGCTTTTCGGACATGTGAAGGGCGCGTTCACGAGTGCGATCGCATCGAAGAAGGGCCTTTTTGAGGTCGCCGATCAGGGCACGATTTTTTTCGACGAGATTTCGACGGTTAGCCCAGAAACGCAGGCAAAGCTGCTGCGCGTGATTCAGGAGCGGGAATTCATGAGGTTGGGCGGGACCGATACGATCAAGGTCGACGTCCGCATCCTGGCCGCATCCAACGAAAACCTGATGAAACTGGTTCGAGACGGGCGTTTCCGAGAGGATTTGTATCATCGCTTGAACGTGATTTCTCTGCAGCTCCCGCCGCTGCGAGACCGCAAAGAGGATATTCCGCTGCTAGTCGATCGATTTGTGGAAGCATTTTGCCTCGAAAATGGCAAACCGCCGCGGCGGTTCACGCACGGCGCGATGAAGCTGCTCATGGATTACGAATGGCCGGGTAACGTGCGGGAGCTGGAAAACGCGGTCGAGCGCGCCATCGTGCTTTCCACGCAAGAAGCGATGGACGTTGACCTGCTTCCTGAAAGTATTCGCACCCGCGAAATCGTGAAGGGCGTCCGCTTGCAGCTCGCTGAATTCATGCCACGAATGCCTGGCGATCAGGAAGATGCCGGGGGCACGAACCATTCGGCGTCACTCTTCGAAATCCTCGAGGAAGTGGAACGGCGCATCATCGTGGACATGCTAGAGCGAACGAATTGGAACCAAACGGAAGCGGCCGAACACTTTCAAATCCCTCTTTCAACGCTGAATCAAAAGATCAAGCGCCTCGGCATCGAAACCCGACGCAGGTCAAATGGCGCTCGCGGCGCCGCTGCAGGGTTCGGCGACGAACCCGCCGATTTTCCCGCCGCGAAATAATCCACACTGATCTCTCCCTGTCCTGCGGGACAGTTTCCTCGCCGCAACCGCGCCCTCCTGGGCAATTGCCCGTGCTCGACTATCGAGCTAGGCTTATTCATCCGTAGTACACACCTGGAGAACAGCATGAAATTCAGAAAGTGGACTTCTGTATGCGTCGCAACAGCGTTTCTCTTAACCACCGCCGGCCTGGCGTTCGCGCAGGGCCACGGGCACGACAAGGACAAGCACGGTCGCGACGAAGAATCCGATCACCACGAGCGCGCCTATTATTCAGACCACGATCGGGACGCCATGCGCGGATGGTACAACGATCATCACGGCAATCTTCCTCCCGGCCTCGCCAAGCGCGACCAGTTGCCGCCGGGGCTCGAACGGCAGCTCGTTGTCCGCGGCACCTTGCCCCCGGGCCTGCGCAGAAAGATGGAACGATGTCCGGAAGATCTCGAACGGCGGCTGCCTCCTCCGCCTCCCGATTGCGAACACTTTCTTATCGGAGGCCATGTCGTGCTCTTGAATCGAAGGACTTTTATAGTTCTGGACGTGTTCCACTTCGAAATCGGCTAGCCGCGCCATGCGCCGGTCAGGGAATGAGCGCTTGACCGGCGATTCCTTCGAGAATGCGATAGGGAGCGTGCTGTGGCGCAACGAGCGATTGCGCCGGAATGAGCAAGGTCTGCTCGATCGCGTACTGCCCGGACATTACGGCGTGCGCCACGCTGTCCGTGAAAACAATCCAGGTGGATAGCGGCGGAAATTCCAGGCGAACCTTTGGGCAGGTTGCCTGGAAATCTGAGTTTTCTTTCAAATAATCGTGGAAGCGAAGCATAAACATGTCGTAGGGGGTCCGGCCCATTCCGCGAAACCCCAGCTTCGAACCCAGGCTCTGCACGGTGCGGCCGACGAAACTGTCATCTTCGGCGATCTGCCGCAAGCCGGCGGCATTCGCATATCGCCTCGCAAGCGATTCGAAATTCTCAGTGGTGTGCCAAACGCGCGGCTTCGATGGATTCAAATTCGTGAACACGCGGAGAATTCGCCCGCCGCGCGTGGGGCGGCTTGGAAATGCGTCCACGTGAAGCAGATCGTTTCGTTTGTGAAGCGGCAGGTCCCGGCCATCTTCTTCGATTGGGCGAAAGCTTGAAAAATCGAGAACCCATCGTCCGGCGTAAGGCCGCAGAAATGTGCCGAGGAACTCGATCACTTGCGAACTATAGTTTCGAAAAATTGAATGCAGCCTGCCGATGGTTTGCGCATCGCCTGAGACGCCGCGCAGCAGATCCTCCGACGGGCGGTAGGAAACGTTCTTGTGCAACCGCAGCTCGGACCATTCCTGGGCGAGAAGGAACGCGCGGTCGTCCTGCGGCAAATGAAATGGGAGCTCGCGGAAAAAAAGAATTTGCCCGCTTTCGAGCATCTCGCAATAGGCTCGCGCACGAGCATCGTGCTCCTCTGGACGCACCCATCCGCCGGGCGACTTATAATCTTCGACTAAAATCCAGGGCAGATTTGGCATGAATCCTCGGGGAGGCTCCCTGCATTCACGCCATCGTCATCGATGGTCAGGTCGCGAGCGCCGCAAGCGCGTGGTTTATGCGCCGCGCGATTCCCTCGACGTCGGCGTCCCAGAAATAAACGCAATAATTCCGGTCGTGCAACTCATTGTAGGGGCGCTGCTTGCTGCGTCCCGCCCATGCAGCTTATTTCCGGAACACGACACTAGCTCTTGCCCGCAGTTGTTGCTTTGTAACCGCGCGGGAGAAGCGTCGTGCTAAGGTCCAGCCCCGAAAGATCGACGCCCTCAAGATTCGTTTCTCGCAGAATCGTGGTCGTCATGTCCGCTCCCCGAAAATCCGCGCCTCGTACCTGCGCGTCGCGGAAATTCGTGGCGCCAAGATTCGCGCGGCAAAAAATCGCCGACCGCAAATCCGCGCGGAAAAGTTCGGCTCCCCCAATATGCGCGCCACTGAAATCCGCTCCGTTGGCATTCGCTTCCGTGAGATCCGCCTTGCGCAGATCGGCGCGGACGAGCTTCGATTTGCTCAAGTCGGCGAAGGATAATTTGGCCTCGCGCAGATTGGACCCTTCGAGATCCGCGCCTTGCAGATTCGCGTAGGACAAATTCGCACCCTGCAAGTCCGCCTTCGACAGGTCCACGCCGGCGAGATCGGCGCGAACGCCGGTGTCCTCGCCACGGACAAACCGCTGGTGCGCCTCAAGAATCTCGGAGAGGCGCTTGCCGTTGTGCCGGATACTTTTCGGAGATCGCAGACGGCCTCCTGTAAGGCGCTCGTGCCTCGCGTACAAATGCTATGACTCGCGATGCTCGATAGAGGCCATTTTACTAAAAGAGTAAGCCAAATTGACAGAAAATGAATAAAACGCGAGACTCGGCACGATGACCGCGGAGTTCGTTCGAATGCCGCCCGACGCGACCGTGTGATAAGGTAGGCGTTATGCAGATTCTCGAGCGGCTGAAAAGCCGGGCGCGCGCGGTTCCGCAGCAAATCGTTTTGGCCGAAGGCGAAGACGACCGCGTGATTCTGGCCGCTGCGTGCGCCGCCGCGGGAAAATACGCCAAGCCAACACTGCTTGGCCGGCCGGACATTATTCGCGCTTCCGCCGAGCGACTGGGCGCGCGGCTCGACGGCGTGGAAATTATCGATCCGGCATCGAGTCCACGGGCCGCCGAGTACGCGCAGATTTATTACGAACGGCGGCGCGCGCGCGGCGCAACGATTGAGGAATCGCGCTCGCTCGCGTCCAAGGCGCTTTATTTCGCGGCGCTGCGCGTTGCGGCCGGTGACGCCGACGGTTCGGTGGGCGGCGCAGCAAATTCCACGGCGGAGACGGTCCGTGCGGCCCTTCAGGCGATCGGACTCGCGCCCGACGCGCGCATTGTCTCCAGTTTTTTCCTCATGGTTCTGCCGGAGCGCACTGCGGCGGCATTCGGCGAAAATGGCGCGATGCTCTTCGCCGATTGCGGAGTGATCCCCGATCCTTCGCCGCACGAACTGGCGGAAATCACGCTCGCTGCGGCCGAGAGCGCTCGCACATTTCTCGAATGCGAGCCTCACGTTGCATTGCTTTCCTTCTCGACGAAGGGTTCAGCCCAGCATGCGCGCGTCGAGAAAGTCCGCGAAGCCCTTCGCATCGTTGGGGCGCGAGACGCTTCGTTGCGCGTCGACGGCGAACTGCAGGCGGATGCCGCGCTCGTGCCGGCGATTGGAGCGAGTAAGGCTCCCGGTTCTCCAGTAGCTGGGCGTGCCAACGTGCTGATTTTTCCGGACCTGGATTCGGGAAACATCGCTTACAAACTGGTCGAGAGGCTGGCTGGAGCTGCCGCGCTCGGTCCGGTGCTGCAAGGTCTTGCACGTCCTGCAAACGACCTCTCGCGCGGCTGCACCACGGACGACATCGCGAACGTCATCGCAATTACAGCTATTCAATCCATCGCGCGCAAGGAACTTCTCGTCTCTGCGCGGAATTAGCCATCGCGTGCGCTCCCGCATTTCCAATTCGCCTGGCGCATCGAGACGCACCCTTCGCAATGCCGCGAGCCTCGCGTTGCTTTCATCGGTATGCCTTGCAGTCTGCGTGCTTTCATCCACGCGGGCATCAAACGCGCTTGCACAAGATAAGCCCGGAACACCCAACGAGGAAGTGGTTGCAAATCTTGCGGCGGGGCAAGTAGTGATTGCGGTTGTAAAAGATGCGATCCTGATTGGCGCCATCGAAAATCCGATCGAACCGGAAACTCGCGTGCCGGCACCTACGCCCATGGGAGGCCGGCGTGCCGGCGTCATACTCGGCGCCGATGAGTGGTTTTCGCCTTCATCGCAGCTTGACCTGGCGCTATTCGATCAGGAGCTTCCGCACCTTCGCCCGAGGGTAGCTGGCGTTTCGGCGAACCCACATCTTCAGCAACCGCAGGCGGGCGCCGTCGCCGGCGACATCGAAACAATCGGTCAGGGCGTGCTCGACCGGCTCAACCAGGTCGCGAGTATGTTGCACGGGAAGATTGATTTGCCGCCCGCGGAGCCGATCACAGAAGTGATTCTCGCCGATTATCTGGAAGACTACGGCCCGGAGGTCTGGCAGCTTACATACTCAATTACGCAAGAGGAGGAGACCGCAGGTTATTGGAACACGCGCGTGGGGCGGCCCGTATATCTGCAAATCTGGCCTCCGGAAAAGGGGCAGCCGCGCACGCTCATGGAATTCAGCTATCCTCCGGACAATCCGCCGCCGTCCCTGCTGGATCTGTTGCGGCAGAACGATCCCCGGATCGAGAAAATCCGGTCTTCCGATGCGAAGATGGAGGAAGTTGCGGCAAAACTCTTGCGCGGCGAAAGCACCAAGATCGATTCCGTGGATGCAACGCAGTTCCTGCGCGCTGCGCTAACGGCGATCGCACCCCCACATGTGCGGCAGGCGATGGGGATGATTGGCAAGGAATCAGGGTTTGAATGGATCCTTAAGCCACCGCCGGAAAAGACTAAGCGACGCCTGCATACGGAGCGGCCTGCGGGCGCGCCGACGCTTATCCACCCATAGTCAGGTTCTTCGCATAGGTGCACGTCCTGTTCCACGTATACAAGCGTCGAAATCAAGCCAATGTGATTGGCGGACGTTATTTTTCTTTGATCAACTGCTGCTGCAGGCGCGCGTTTTTCTCTCCGACGGAACGGGCCAGATCTTCCTTGTGCGCCACCAGCTTCTGCGCAATTTCCGGGTCCGAAAGAGCCAAAATTTCCGCCGCAAAAATCGCCGCGTTCACGGCGCCGGCCTTATCAATCGCCATCGTCGCGACCGGAATGCCGCCCGGCATCTGCACCGTCGAAAGAAGCGCATCGAGGCCGTTCAGCGAACTCGTGCCCATCGGAACGCCGATCACCGGTAAAGTGGTATTCGCGGCGATCACTCCAGCCAAATGTGCGGCGGCGCCTGCCGCGGCGATCAGCACTTTCAGGCCGCGCGCCGCCGCAGTCGTTGCGTATTCATGCGCCCGGGCCGGCGTGCGATGCGCGGAGACGACTTCCAGCTCGTAAGGGATTCCAAACTTCTCAAGCGTCTTTGCTGCATCGCTCATTACCGGGAAATCGGAGTCCGACCCCATCAGAATGCCAACGTCCGCCCGCCTTCGGGTGTCTGCTGCCGCCATTTTTTTCAATCTCCTATTCGATCCAGCGATCTCCACTTACGATCACTTCCCGCACCGGCATGCCGACAGCCGACGAAGCCAAAATTCGCCTTGACGTCAACCGCAGCCAGTTCAAGCATGGGCCCTCGTTGGCCGACACAGATGAATAGGTTCGTCACTTCTGCCGTTACGAACGTTCCCCAGCGACTCGCGCCGCAACTTCGGAGCCACCAATATCGTGTCGATAGTGAGCACCGAGTATGGAAATCCTACTAATTGCGTCGTATATGACCGTGCGAACGTGTGTGACACGCGAGCCAACCGCGCCAATCGTCAATATCCTGCCACCACATGTGTAGTACTCAGTGCCAGATCTCCGGGTCGCTGCATGAAATACCACCGCGCCATCCACTGCCGAGGCTTCCTTGAGACCATCAATCTCTCGCCACATGACCGGCTTGTCCGGATATCCCGCAGAAGCGATTACGACGCACACGCTCGCACCCGAATGCCATTTCACCGGAAACGCGCCGAGATGGCCGATAGCGGCAGCTTCACAAGCATGCGCGAGATCGAAGTCTGCGCGAAGCATGATTGCCTGCGTCTCTGGATCGCCGAGCCGGCAATTGAACTCCAACACTTTAGGCCCGTTCGCGGTAATCATAAGGCCGAAATACAAAAAGCCTCGATAGGGTGTGCCGTCTTTCGCGAGACCCGCGAGGGTCGGCAGCACAACCTCTGTATGGATTTTCTTCTCAAGAGCAGGAGGAAGCATGTTGTCTGTGGAATATGCGCCCATTCCGCCCGTGTTGGGCCCTCGATCACCGTCGTGGGCCCGTTTGTAGTCGCGGGTTGGAACGAGAGGAACAAAATCCCGGCCATCGGTCAGGATGATGTATGAAAGCTCTTCGCCCGCGAGGCCTTCCTCGAGAAAAATCTGTTTCCCGGCTGGCCCGAACTGATTGCCGTCAATCGCTCGTTCGATGAAGCTTGCCGCTTCGTCGCGAGAAGATGTTACGAGCACGCCTTTGCCGGCGCAAAGGCCATCAGCTTTGATGACCACCGGCCATTTCACCGTAGCCAGCGCTGTGCAAGCGGCAGGTGCAGATTCGTAAATGCCGTAGACCGGCGCCGTGGGGATTTTGTGGCGCTGCATGAACTGTTTCGCGAAGATCTTACTTCCTTCAAGCTGCGCCGCCTGACGCGTTGGGCCGAGAAGAGCGAGTCCGCGCGACGCGAATTCATCCGCGATGCCATTCACGAGGGGCAACTCCGGTCCCACGATCGTAAGGTCTGCGCCGAGATTTGCGGCCAAATCCGCCGCGGCGTTTACGTCGCTTACATCGAGCGGGAAGCATTCGCAGTCGTCGGCAATCCCTCCGTTGCCGGGCGCGCACCAGAGTTTCTCGACCGCCCGACTTTGCCGCAATTTCCAAACCAGCGCATGTTCGCGGCCGCCGCTTCCGATGACGAGTATTTTCATTTAGTCTCGATAAGCCCGAAGCAATGAACGATACGGCGGCGCGTCCGTCAGTGTCAACAGGAGTTCGCCTTGCTCTCTTCGAGCAAAAGTGATTTCATCTAGCGCGATGCACTGGGATATTGCGGTTATTCTGGCCATTCTCGCCGTTGCAGTTCCGTTTCTTGGCAGGCGCCGGATTCGGGATCTAATGCAATTGCACGAAACGACAAAGATGGACAGGCTGACGCTCTACGCTTCGACCATCGGGTTTCAATGGCTTGCGGCGGCGGTGATTTTATGGCGGGTTAACGCTTATGGCGTTCGAGCCGCGCAGCTCGGCCTGGCATTGCCAAAGCCCGTTGAGACGTTCTCTGCGGCGGCCGTCCTGGCGGGTTTAGTGCTGGCGAATCAGCTCGGCAGCTTGCGCCACATTGCCCCCAACTCTTCCGACGCCGAAGGCATCATGCTCCAGCTTGCGCGCAAGGTGTTTCCGCAGGACAACGTGGAACGACTTGCCTTTTTCGCGCTCGTTGCCACAGTCGCCGTTTGCGAGGAAATCATCTATCGCGGGTTCGTGCAGCAGGTATTCGACCAGGTGTCCGGAGGATACGTCGTGGCAGGAATCGTCGGATCGGCGATGATGTTCGCGCTCGCGCATCTCTACCAAGGCCGGCGCGGCTTGATTTCGACATTCGCGGTCGGGCTTCTGTTCTCAATCGTGCGGGCTTGGACCGGGAGCCTACTCGCTCCGATTACGGCTCATTTCGTGGCTGACCTCACGGTCGGGCTTATTGCGCCTTCACGATTGCGCGATCCCTCCGGCACGGCAATCGTTTAGTATGACGCGTCTGGCAGATCGTCGACACAATCTCTATTACTATATAGATAGTATATGATTCCGATTTCAGATAGCCTGATACGCGACGTTCTATCCGAGTACGGCATCGGCGCTTCGGCCGACCTCTGCGATAAGGTACGAACCTATGTGGGTCTATTGCTGCGCTGGAACAAAAAAATCGGGCTGACAACGGTGACAGAGCCAAAAGAGGTGCTTCAGCGCCACTTTGGGGAGAGCTTTTTCGCTGCTGACGCAGCACAGATTGAATTTGGTCGGCTCGCCGACGTTGGTTCTGGCGCTGGATTCCCGGGTCTTGCGCTGAAACTGATCCGGTCGGACCTTGAGGTCATGCTGATCGAGTCGAACGTGAAGAAAGGAATATTTTTGCGGGAGGTGATCCGCGAGCTTGACTTGCACGGCATTGAGGTCGTCTCCAGCCGTGCACAAGACATTGGAGCTGAACTTGAGGACGTAAATCTCGTTACGGCGCGCGCAGTTGGCTACGACGCCGAACTGCTCGGATGGTCACGGAGGCACCTCTTACGGGAGGGACGAGTTGTTTTGTGGCTGGGGACTAGTGGAACGGAGAGAGTCATACTGAAGGACGGATGGAAGTGGGAGCCACCCATTTTGATTCCGCATTCAGAACGGCGCTTCCTCGTAATTGGAAGAGTAGTTAGGAGTACTAACTAATTGTTCCACGTGGAACATCGATGAGCGAGAACTGGGACATTGTTCCACGTGAAACATCTTGCATCTCTTGAAAAGACTCTGTTAGATTCACGCTTCAATCTAGAGGGCTTCCGTTGACGCGTATAATCTCAGTCTCGAATCAGAAAGGCGGGGTCGGAAAGACGACGACGGCTGTGAATCTAGCGGCCTGCTTGGCGGTCGCCGGACATCGCACTCTACTAATCGACTGTGATCCTCAGGGAAACGCGACTAGCGCACTTGGATTTCCAAAGGATCCTGCGCGGCGCACGCTTTATAATGCACTAATCCTGAACGAATCGATTGACCGCGTGATTTTGCAGACTCAAGTTCAGGGTCTCGACATGATTCCGTCCGATAAGAATCTGGTCGGAGCGGCTCTGGAACTGGTCGCGATGGATGATCGGGAGTACAAGCTCAAGGCTCTAGCCAAGCAGATCGCGGATCGATACGTTTACATTCTGATCGATTGCCCGCCGGCGCTCGATCTACTAGCCCTGAACGCTCTGGCGGCGAGTGATTCTGTTCTCGTTCCAATCCAATGCGAATACCTCGCGCTTGAAGGCGTATCTGAGTTGCTCGATACTTTGATGAGATTGCGGCGCAGCATTAATCCATCGCTAGCTATCGAGGGAATTCTATTAACGATGTACGATGACAGAACCACGCTTTCGAGGCAAGTGGCGGCCGATCTACGCAGCTTCTTTGGTGCGCAGGTCTTCCAAAGCGTGATCCCTAGAAACGTTCGCTTGGCAGAAGCACCAAGCCATGGAAAACCCGTAATAACCTACGATATACATAGTAGAGGGGCCGAAAGCTATCTTGAACTTGCCAAGGAGGTACTCATCAATGCCCAGAAACGCGTTGGGCAAGGGTCTGAGCGCGCTGATACGGGAGCCCGAGCGGCTTCCGCCGCAAGCGCCGGGACAAGCGCCGCAAGCATCGACGCCGGCAACAAGGACGACGATGGCGGCAGCGGCAGCCCCAGCGAAGAGCAGTCCCAGTGAAGGGCTTTTTCAGGCTGATATCGACCTGATCGACCCAAGCCCCTATCAGCCCCGGACTCGCTTTCGCGAAGAAGCGCTCGATGAACTGGCACGCTCGATCCGTTCGAGCGGGATTGTCCAGCCTTTGGTTGTGCGTCGAATCGGCAGCCGCTACCAGCTCATCGCCGGCGAACGGCGGTGGCGGGCTGCGCAACGCGCGGAACTCAGTAAAGTACCGGTCCTCGTGCGCGATGTGCCGGAAGAAATGGCGCTCGAGATGACGCTGGTAGAAAACCTCCAGCGCGAGGATCTGAACCCTATCGAGCAGGCGCGAGCGTTTGACCGCCTGACGCTTGAGTTTCACCTCACGCAAGAGCAGGTGGCCGAACGGACGGGAAAGGATCGGGCTACGATCGCCAATGCCGTTCGGTTACTGAAACTCGATGCCGCAATTCAGGAGCTCCTCGAGGAAGGCCGACTAACAGCCGGACATGGCCGCGCCTTGCTCGCAATCGATGATTTTCACCTGCGTCTCGAGCTCGCGAGGAAAATAGCTCGAGGCGGAATGACCGTGCGGCAAGTGGAACGATACGCGGCGCGCCGGCCAAGAGCCAAGGTCTCTCCCGCTGTCTCACAAATAGAGCCCAACACGCGAGCCGCGCTCGAAGAACTTCAGCGGCTTTACGGAACCAGGGTTTTGTCACTCCCCCACAGCGCCGGGAAGCCAGGTCAACTGATATTTGAATACTACGACGATAGCGATATGGTTCGGCTATACGACCAGCTAATGCGATAAATACTGCATACATAGGATAAACGTGGCGCTCGGATGGCTTAGGAAGGATGAAGGCGATTGGAGTGGCTTCCTGGAGCGCGGCGTGAAGTTTGAGGGCCGACTGGAGTCGTCGGGGACCCTTCGTGTCGATTCGACCGTGAAAGGCACTCTGATTTCGACGGAAACGTTGATTCTCGGCGAACATTCGGTCATGGAGGGCCAGGCCGAGGGAAATCATGTAATCATAGCAGGGAAGTTTAACGGCACGGTGCGGGGCAAGTCCAAAGTCGAAATCCAGCCCAAGGCTATCGTAACGGGCGAAATTCATACTCCCTGTTTGGTCATCGGAACCGGGGCGCTTTTCGATGGCCAATGCCACATGCTGAGAACAGCCCATGCCGGGTCCGTGACCATTGCGATCCCGATTCGTTCTGCGCACAGGCCAGCCTGAGCGGACCAAGAGCTTCGGTGGCCGATTCCACTACCAAGTCCCCATGGGTTTTACCATTCGCTTATGCCATTTTGATATCACAGGAGTGATGCGACGGCTCGATGCAGCCCAGCTCTATGCCGCGCTATAATCATCGAACTCATTTTTGAGGAGGGAATTCGCCTTTGGCAGAACGCGTCCGTTTGACGGAAGCGGCCAAGGCTGCGGGTTGAGCGGCTAAGCTGAGTCCCAGTTTGCTGGACTCTGTGCTGAAGCGGCTGCCGCAGCCGACGGATCCGAATTTGCTCGTTGGGTTCGACACCAGCGACGATGCAGGGGTGTATCGTCTTACGGACGACCTTGCGCTGGTACAAACGGTGGATTTTCTGACGCCGATTGCGGACGATCCATACCTATACGGCCAGATCGCCGCCGCAAATTCGTTGAGCGATGTCTACGCCATGGGAGGGCGGCCGATTTCCGCGCTATCCGTGCTCGGTTATCCGGCGTCTGGCGAAGCGAACGTTCTCGAACAAATTCTGCGGGGCGGCCTTTCCAAAATGGAGGAAGCGGCCTGCACAATCGTTGGAGGGCATTCCATTCGCGATGATGAAATTAAATTCGGCTACGCTATCACCGGGCTGATTCATCCGCAAAAAATCTGGCGAAATGTCGGCGCGAAACCGGGCGACGTTCTGCTGTTGACGAAATCGATTGGCACGGGGGTGATTTCAACCGCGCTGAAGCAGAGGCAGGCCGAGGAAGCGTGGCTGGCTGATGCGAGTTCCTCGATGGCGCGCCTCAATCGAGCCGCAGCCGACGCGCTTCATGAGATCGAGGCTTCCGACCCTGGCGGGCGACCGGTTCACGCTGTCACGGACGTCACGGGATTCGGTTTGCTCGGCCACGCCCGCGAAATGGCCGCCGGGAGCGCCGTGTCGATGCGTATCGACCATGCACGAATCCATTATTTGAACGGCGCCGTGACTGCGGCCCGCGGCGAGTTTTTCTCCGGCGGCATGAAAAATAACCGCGAATTCATAGAAGGCTGCGTGGCATTTGCCCCTTCCGTTTCCGAGGAATTTCGCGCTCTTCTCTTCGACCCGCAAACTTCCGGCGGATTGCTGGTTGCCATCGCTCCGCAAGCGACCGACGCTGCATTAGCGGCGCTTGCCGGCCGCAACGTCACAGCTTGCCGAATCGGTGAAGTAACCGCCAAGGGCTCGCCGCTTCTCGAAGTCGTCTGACGCGCTCGCAATCATGTACACTTTCTCTTCTTCGAATCCCGCATGGATACCATCACCCACGGAATTGCCGGCGCGCTGATCGGGAAAGGATACTTTTCCGACCGTCAAGGGCGCGTCGCTACGTTTGCGGCGACGCTCGGCGCGGTTTTTCCGGACTGCGATGTGGTCGCCCAAATGTTTTCGCACGATCCGCTCGCGATCGTGAAATATCATCGCGGCATTACGCATTCATTCGTGGGACTTCCGTTTTTCGCGGCGGGTTTGGCATGGCTTACGCGCGTCGTGGCGCGGCGCCTGCGGATAGAATCGCCGTCATGGGGCATGCTCACGCTCATTTATGCCATCGGCCTTGCGAGCCACATTTTGCTCGATGGGCTGACGTCGTTCGGCACGCGCATGTGGACGCCGATTTCGCAGCAGCGTGTGGCGTGGGACTGGCTCTTCATCATCGATTTTACGTTCACCACGATCCTGCTCGCTCCGCAGATTGCGGCGTGGGTTTGCGGCGACCGCGAAAAGGCTCTCCGCCGCGGCGTATGGATGTGGATTGTATTCTCGGCCGGCGCCGCGGTTGTGTGGGAGCTCGCGAGGACGATCGGTTTTCCATTTCGTCCGTGGATCATCGCCATTTCGAGCGGCATATTTGCGATTTTGTTCCTGATTCCCGCGCGGGGCGATTGGGGATACCGCATTCGCCGCGCGACGTGGTGCCGCACCGGCGTGTACGTCACGCTGGCATACGTTGCCGCATGTGGCATGGCGCATTATTCCGCCTTGCGGCGGGTGGAGATTTTCGCGTCGAACAATTGCGTGGCAATCACGCGCATTGCGGCGCTGCCCATGCCGCCCTCGTTCCTCGCTTGGGGCGGAGCGATTCGCGCGACGAACGGCGTGTATCAATCGCGGTTCGATCTGCGCGATGCGAACGCACCGGCTTTTCGCTTCAGCGGCGATTCGCCTCCCAGTGAGTACACGGTTCGAGCGATGCAGCTCCCCGAAGTCCGGCTTTACTGGACCTTTGCGCGGTTTCCTGTGATTCGAACCTCGAACGAGGACGGTCTTCACGTCGTGGATTTTCTGGAGAACCGTTTCATCACGCGACGCAAGAATGAGAGGCCGCCATTCTCGTATCGCGTGGCGTTTGACGACGCGGGAAACGTGGTCGAGGAAGGCTGGGAGCAAAACGGTGAATGGCTGAAGCGGATCGAGAAGATAGCTCCGCCACACGGAAGCGACCCGGCGGCGCGGAAACGGCCATGAAAATATCGATCTTCAGCGATATCCACGGCGATTTACGCGCCCTGGAACGGATCATTGCGCAACCCGCGGGCATTTACATTGCCGCCGGCGATCTGTCGAATTTCGGCAAGATGCTCGATCGCTGCGGCGAATTGCTGAAGCCGCTGGGCGAGCGCGTATGGATTCTTCCAGGGAATCACGAAACGCACTCCGAAACGCGATCCTTATGCGAGCGCTACGGCTTCGTCGATTTTCACCGCCAGTTACGCTCGCTCGAATCAAAGAATGGAACAACACAATGGGCCGGACTCGGCTATAGCAACATCACGCCGTTCAACACGCCTGGAGAATATTCCGAAGGCGAAATCGGCAGCGCACTTGCCGCTTTCGAAGGCGCCAGACCGCTTTATCTCGTTGTTCATTTCCCGCCGCATGATACCCATCTCGATGAGTTCGCCGCCGGTAAGCACGCCGGCAGCCCGACGCTCCGTGCCTGGGTGGACCGCGTTCAGCCGGCGTACCTCTTCTGCGGTCACATTCACGAAACCGCCGGCAGGAGCGATCGCGTCGGTCAAACCCAATGCTTTAACGTCGGCAAACAAGGCTACATGTTCGAATTGTAGCGAGGCGTGGCGTGCGAAGCCAGGCTAGTGAGTCTGTATGAGAACACGCATGAGCGGCCCTCAGCGGCTTCACAGCTTCAGGAAAAAGCCTCCTACTTGTTATTCCGAGCGACGCGAGGAACCTGCTTCTTACGAAATGCGAGGAAAACAGCAGGTTTCTCGCCGCCTTCGGCGACTCGGAATGACAAACACCGCGTCTTTCCGGATTCGCGAGGCCGCCTGAAGCGAACTATTTTTGACTGGCGGGATAAATCACGAGCTGGCGATGATCGCCAGCGCCTTCGCTCTCGGTGCGGACGCCGGCGGCGCCGTTGAGTTCAAGATGGATGATGCGCCGCTCGCGCGAGGACATCGAGTTGAATCGAAACGGCTGTCCGGTTTCGCGGACTCGCTGCGCGGCCACGCGCGCGGAAAGCTTCAGCTCTTCCAGCCTCGCAGCGCGATAATCGCCGCAATCGAAACGCACGCGGTCATGCAGCCGCGGATCGAGCCGCAACCAGCGGTGCGCGATGTGCTCGAGAGCCAGCAAAAGTTCCGCATTGCGTTCGAGCAACGTGTTCCGATCGTCGCCGCTAAACGCGACGACAAAATCCGCCTCGTCGCCCGGGCCTGGTGGCGCGGATATTTCATAGGCCAAGGCGATTTGCATTTCGCGGATTGCAAGATCGAGAAAGCGCTTCAATTCTCCCGGCACATGCTCGCGATCGAGCGGCGGGATTTCCCGCGAACTCTGGCGCGCCGCGGGTTTCCCGCCGGGATTAGTTGGCGGGCGCATTATTCTTTTTCTTCTTGTTCTTGAATTTACTTCGCGTCGGCAACGGATCGGCTTTATTCAAGTAGTATTGCTGTCCTACGCCTACGAGGCTGCTGGTGAAAATGTAAAGATTGAGGCCGGCGGAAAGATTAAAAAAGAAGGCGGCGAAGAAGATCGGCATCCACTGCGTCATCTTCTGCTGCGCGGGATCGACGACAGCCGTTTGCGGCGTCATTTTCGTCATCGCATACATCGCTATGGCCATGGCAGCGGGCAGCACGTAATACGGATCTTTCAGCGAAAGATCGTGGATCCACCATATCCACGGCGCGTGGCGGAGCTCGATGGCGCCGGTGAGCACGCGTTCGAGTCCCCACCAGATCGGCAACTGCACCAGCATCGGCAGGCAACTTCCGATCGGAAGCGGATTGATCCCGTGCCGCTTGTACATCTCCATCACTTCTTCGTTCATTTTCCGTTTGCGAGGATCGTTGAAGGAATATTTCTTGTAGCGGTCCTTAATCGCCTGCATTTCCGGCGCGACCTTCTGCATCTTCTGCATCGAGCGCCAGCTCATCATCTTGAACGGAAACATCGGGATATTGATGGCGATAGTCAGCAGCACGATTGCCCAACCGTAGTTGGGGACGTATTTGTGAGTCCACTTCATCGCGTAGAAAAGCGGCTTGGCCACGATGCTTGTCCATCCGAAACTAACCAGATCGTCAAGCGGCGGTTTCAGTTTGCTGAGAAGCGTCAAATCTTTCGGACCAACGAAAACGTGCATACGCAGGGGCGCTGAAGCGGCAGCCCCCGCGGCCATTTCCGCTTCTGGTTCCTTCTCCTCTTTATTATCGACGGTAATGGTGTGCTGCTGCGTCCAATGCCACAGGGAAAGACCGCCGCTATCGGGCACAAATGCCGCGGCAAAAAATTGGTCTTCGATGCCGGTAAATTCGAGAGGCCCTGATTGCAGATACGGCTGCGATTGATTGCCGGAAACGCCCAGCTTTTTATACGCCAGGACGGTGGTCTTGCCATTTTCCTTGTAGAAAACGCTGACGAGCTGAGAGGCTTTGGCGACGGCTTTATCACCAAAGCCGCCGCGCCAGGCGATCGCCGCCGGCAGCGGCTTGCCGTCGAGCGTCACGGAAACGTCGAGCGACGTTTCGTAGCTTTGCGTGAAGACGAGCTTTTTGGTTACGTCGAGATGACCATCGCTCCAATGATATGTAATTTCCGCGGGGGCGTGCAGCGGGCCGCCGGTCGAATTTGCGGAGCCAAACGTCACTTGATAGAGCGCCGAATTCGCCTTTGCTTCGAGCTGCGGATCGGTGAGTAGCAAGGAAAATGGCCAGCCAAGCTGCGCGGCGGATTCGGGATTCACCAACTCGAGGGGACGCGGAGGCGTTTGGTCGTTCAAATATGCCTTCAAAGTCCAGCTACGAACCACGCCGCCGCGATTCGAAAGCTGCACGCGATAGAGCGGACTCTTGACGACCGCTGCTTTTTCCTGGGCCTCTTGGACGACGGGAATGTTGATCGGTGCAATACGCTCGGGCGTAGCGGGAACTGGCGCCTGCAAGACGCTTGCCTGAGGCGCAACCGCAGCCTGCTCCGCCCGCTTCTGATTCGGCGGCGGGATAGGAGGCTTGTTAAAGTGTCCCCAAAGAAACAAAACGGCGAGCGCGATGACAACGAAGAGAATGGCCCGGAGCTGGTCGGACATTTCGTTCACGCTGCCGGCTTCTCCCCGCCGCGGGCGGTTGCCGCCCCGAGCGATTGCCGGGACCAGGCGCGGCGTTCCGGCTCAGCTTCAGAAACCGACGCATCCGCCTTTGCAAAAACCGCGTCGGGAACTGGATCGAAGCCGCCCTTCGTGAATGGCCGGCATCTGCCGAGCCGCTTCATGGCGAGAATGAAACCGCGGCGTGCGCCGTGAACCGCGACCGCTTCGCGGGCGTACTGCGAGCATGAAGGATAGAATTTGCAAGCACCGCCGAGAAACGGCGAAAGAAATGCGATGTAGAAGCGAACGAGCAACAGCAGAATCCACGCACCGGCGGAGCGAGCGCCACCTGCTATTCCACTGGCTTGTCGCGCAGCGGGGCGGCCGAATCCGCTCGCGGAAGCAGCTTCAGCAGTTCGGCCGTCAGCCACGAAAGTTTCGCCGTGGCCGCTGAACTGCGCGGATGAATGACGATGTCCCATCCCGAAGCGATCTCCTGTCGGTGCAACCTTACGATTTCTCGGAGGCGGCGCCGGATGCGGTTTCGCCGAACCGCGCCGCCCAGCGCCTTCTTGATGCTCCATCCAAACCGGCTGATTTCGAGGCCATTCGCACGAAGAAAAACACTGAACTCGCGGCTCGAACGGCGGCGGCCGTCGCGATACACCGCGTCATATTCGCCGCGGCGCACCAGACGGCATTCGCGCGGAAAATCGAGCCGCGGCAAATCAGACGCGCGTGAGACTGTGGCGCCCTTTCCTGCGGCGTTGCGCAAGGACTTTTCTTCCACCCTGGCTCTTCATGCGTGCGCGGAAGCCGTGCTTCTTATGGCGGCGGCGCACATGCGGTTGAAACGTGCGTTTCGGCAACGATCCTTCTCCTCTGCTTCGATTCTCGTGTGTTCAGTGGCGCGGGGTTGCCGCTCCGGCTTTTCGCCTTCACGGCGCATCAGCTCTCATGTACCCGCAAAACAGTCGCAAATCGCGGACCTTGGCGAAACGGTTAGTTTAGTCGACCCACAAGGAACGGTCAAGGAAGGTGCGAAGATGGGGCGCGGGGAAACGCGTTGCCACTTCATGTCCCCCAAGGGATTGGGGAGGCTAAGCGAGGCACGGAATCATTAAGGTTGCGTTACTGCGCAGCAGCAGCATTGCCGAATTTTCGCGCGAGCGCGTCGAGGTAACCGTCTGCAAACTCTGTCCGGAAGATAGCTCGATAGAGAATCCGCGCCAGCGGATTGCCAACCGAGTCGTTCTGCGTAAGCGAGACCTGCGTGCCACCTTTCCACGGAGTGAGGTTGAAAATCCAAACGATTTTGCCGCCTGACGGAAGGTCCATGAAACGAACCATGATGTGCTGCGGCGGAATGCTTTCCACCACTTCCATTTTCATGGACTGACCGCGCCTGGTTGTGAGGCGATAGGTCGCGTGGCCATTTTCATCCGGAAGGCGGTCGCAACTTCTTAGATCCGGACGCCACGACGGCTCAGCAGGGCAATCGGACACGGCCTGCCAGATCGCGGGCACCGGCTGCGTGATTTCCACCTCGCGGGTGAACGATTGCTGACGCGGCAAGAGCAAACCAATCACGATGAAGATGATGATGAAAAAAACGACGAGGCTGATAGCGATCCACAGCCGCCTCATCGCTCGCACCGACAATTTATGAGATGGCGCGTGATGCGATCTCCTGGCGCAGGTCGGCGGTGAATTGTTCGAGCGGGCGGGGTCCGAGATCGCCTTTCGATCGATGGCGAACGGAAACGGCGCCCGCTTCGGCTTCCTTTCCACCGACGATCAGCATGTACGGGATTTTTTCAAGCTGCGCGTCGCGAATCTTGGCCTGCAACTTTTCGTTGCGCTCGTCGAGGTGAACGCGGAAGCCGGCGTCCTTGAGATGCTGCGTGACCTTCTTCGCATACTCCTCAAATTTTCCGCTCACGGGCAACACGGACGCCTGCACCGGAGCGAGCCAGGCGGGAAACGATCCCGCGTAATGCTCAATCAGCACCCCGAAAAACCGCTCGATCGAGCCCCACAGCGCGCGGTGCACCATCAACGGTTGATGCCGCGCGCCATCTTCGCCAACGTATTCGAGATCGAATCGCCGCGGCAGGTTGAAATCGAATTGCACCGTCGTGAGCTGCCACGGGCGGCCGATCGCGTCGACCAGCTTCACGTCAATCTTTGGGCCGTAGAAGGCAGCTTCGCCCGGGATGTACTTGTACGGCACGTTCATCCGCTTCAGCGTGGACGTGAGCGCGTCCTCGGCGCGTTTCCAGTCTTCCGGAGTCCCGGCGTAGATCTCCGGATGTGACGGATCGCCGCCGGAGAGCTCGACTTCGTAACGGTCAAAGCCGAAAACGCGCAGCACTTCCCAGGCAAATTCGACGCAGTCCTGCACTTCCTTTTCGATCTGCTCGGGCATGCAGAAAATATGCGCATCATCCTGCGTAAATCCGCGGACGCGGAGCAGTCCGTGAAGCACGCCGGAGCGTTCGTAACGATACACCGTGCCAAGCTCGGCGAGGCGAACCGGCAGCTCCCGATAACTTCGCAGCTTCGATTTGTAAATCAAAATATGGCCGGGGCAATTCATCGGCTTCAGCTGATATTCGGCTTTCTCAACTTCGATCGGGCCGAACATGTTCTCGCGGTAAAAATTCGCGTGGCCGCTGGTCTTCCAGAGATCGAGCCGCATGATGTGCGGCGTGAAAACGAGATCGTAACCGCGATGAGTCAGTTCGTCGCGAAGCCAGTCTTCCATCTGGCGGCGAACGATGCTGCCCTTGGGATGCCAGAAAATCAGGCCGGGTCCGGCTTCGTCCTGAATGCTGAAAAGATCCAGTTCAGCGCCCAGCTTGCGATGGTCGCGGCGCTTGGCCTCTTCGAGCTTGTGCAAATATTCATCGAGTTCCTTCTGCTCGACGAAGCACGCGCCGTAAATCCGTTGCATCTGCGGGTTGCCTTCCTGGCCTTTCCAGTAGGCGCCGGCGACGTTCATCAATTTAAATGCCCTGATGCGCCCGGTGGAGGGAATGTGCGGGCCGCGGCAAAAATCGATGAATTGGCCGGTGGTGTAGAACGACACCATCGGCTCGCTGGCTTTTTCTTCGACCAGCTCGCATTTGAATTCCTGCTTGCTCTTGCGATAGAGCTCGAGCGCTTCGGGCTTCGGTATCATCTTGCGCTCGTTCGGCACATCCTTTGCCGCGAGCTCGTGCATCTTCGCTTCGATTTTTGCGAGATCATCCTGAGTGAAAGGCTCCTCGCGGACAAATTCGTAAAAGAAGCCGTAGTCGATTGGAGGGCCGATCCCGAGCTTCACACTCGGATACAACTCAATGACCGCCGCAGCCAGGAGATGCGCGGCGGAATGCCGGAACACTTGGACGGCCTCGGGGTCCTTCGCCGTAAGGATGGCGAGCTTCGAGTCGCCTTCGAGCGGCCGAGAGAGATCGACGAGGTCGCCGTTCGCGCGCGCGACCAACGCGTCCTTGGCGAGCCTCGGCCCAATCTGGCCGGCAATTTCGCCCGCGGTTGTGCCGCGCGGCGCTTGCCGCGTCGAGCCGTCAGGCAGCGTGATTTGTATCGTTTCCATGCTGCATCTTTCAAGCCGTGGAAACTGCTAGCTTACTGGCGGAGAGAGAGCCGGTCAAGGAGGCTGCTTCAAGAGTTCAGGACTGCTTACTCAAAATCTCTAGGCGGTTTCCGCGCAGGGAGCGGAAGTTGATCCCGGATCAGCGCGTTAATATCGTTCCACACTTTGGGATCGCATTCGATTTCGGTGTGCGGCTCCGCAAACAGCAGGTCCCACCAGGGATAGCCGGGGCACCGGACCGGATGCCGTTCGTAGTCGAACTCGAAATTTTGGATCACAGTTCGCGTTGGATCGGCCGCCGCAATTTCGGCGCGTCCATGCAACGCGCCATGGCGCTGATAGAAATTCACAGCCTTCGCGACGTTCGGGGGAATTACGCCGTCGTTCCTCCACCACTTGGAGACGCTGTCAACCTGGACCGTGAGGGCGACGGGGACGCCGTCGTGCTGGAGTTCGCGCGCTAGAAGGATCGCAGCGGCTGCACCCCAACTGTGGCCGTAAAGAATGATGCGGGCGCTGTGCCTTTTCTCGTTGGGCAAGCGGTCCGGACCATTCATGGCGTCCTCGTTTTCCGTGTGCAGGGTGCATAGGATGAAGTTGCGCGCACGCGAGTAGTAATGATTGTTGAACGTAGCAATGACGATGCCGGAGGGATATTCCCGGCGCAGGCGATCGGCGAGTTGAACCTCGGCGTGTCGCGTATTATTGCGGCCAACGTAGCCGCCCACAAATCCGACGACGATGTTTTCGGATTTGGGCGTCGCGGCGCATGCGGGGCTGCCGCTTTCATAAGACGGGGGCGCAAACGCCCACCAGAGGGCCGGAACGGCAGCAGCGATGAGGATGGCGAGAACGAGCAGAATGCGAGCGTAACGCGGCAGATGGGAAGAAGCGCGAGTCACAAGGAATAGACTGTTTCACGACGAGGAGCGATGCGCAAGAAGGTCCGATGGCGGAAGGAAAACGCCGACACCTCCGACGAAGTCAGCAACAATGAAAAAAAGGACGGCGGCGGGAACAATTTGCCAGCAGATCGGCTGATCGCGGGCGAAGGCGGAGAGCGTGAGTGGCAAAATCGCGGAGAGAAAATAACCTCTGTATTTCCAAGGTATTGAGCCTTGACTAGAAAAACACATCGCAGGAAATAGCGTGGGCTCTATTCGAATTCGGACCTGCCATTGCTTTTACTAGAGAGTTCCCGGCACCCCAGCCGCTGCGGCGAATCCAGGCCAAGGGGGGAAAAACATGTCCATGACTGCGATGGTGACGCGCGAGCAACAGACGCCAGCCGAGGTGCGATTGTGGCAGGCGGTGATTGTGACAACGATTCAAGAGTGGATATCCGGGCCGCTGCGCGCCAAGCGACAAGCCGAAGATTACCTCTTCAAAGATCCCACGGATTTCGCATTGGTATGCCAGTCGGCCGGAATGGATGTGGGCCGGTTGCGAGCGCAGCTCACGCGGCTTCGACCTGAAGCCGATGCCCATCAGGAATCATTTGTGAATCCCTTCCCAATGGCTAAGCGATCCGACCGTTGATGGCGAATCGCGTTCGGGATTTTGCTTCATTCATTGCTTGAACGATCCCACATTTGAGTCTTCAAATCTCTGCGCGAAAATCGGCACACTGCGACGATGCGCGTAGTGTCTTCGCCGCTCGCATGGTAAAGGAAAAAGCGGGCTGAAGCGGCGCGGCGCGTGCTAAAATAAGCGTGCGTTTGTTGCTGCTGAACTTCCTTGCATACAAGCTTCTGGACAGACGATTCGGAAGGGCTTCCAGCGTAGGCTTCCAAGGATTCAAGGCACTTCCCTACAGTTGCGGAACGGGAGCAAGATTGCCGCGACAACAGTGAGCTAGCGGCAGAGAACGGCGGGACGCGCCTGCGCTTGGTTCAGGGTAGGCCGGCGCCGCATACAAATATAAGACGACCATGACAACGAATATACGAAATATTGCAATCATCGCGCACGTGGACCACGGCAAGACAACGCTGGTGGATGCGATGCTGCGGCAAAGCGGGATTTTCCGCGCGAACCAGGAACTCGTGGAGCGCGTGATGGATTCGAACGACCTGGAGCGCGAGCGCGGCATCACGATCCTGGCAAAGAATACGGCGCTCGATTATCACGACACGAAGATCAATATCGTGGATACGCCTGGGCACAGCGATTTCGGCGGCGAAGTGGAGCGCGCGTTGCGGATGGTGGACGGGGTGCTGGTGCTGGTGGATGCCAGCGAAGGCCCGCTGCCTCAGACGCGTTACGTGCTGCAGAAGGCGCTGGCGGCGAAACTGCCGCCGATCATGGTGCTGAATAAGATTGACCGGCCGGATGCGCGCCCTGCCGAGGTGCTGGACGAAATTTACGATCTTTTCATCGACCTCGACGCCACCGAAGATCAACTCGATTTTCCGGTGATTTACACGAACGCGAAGACGGGCGTGGCGCACCGGAAGATCGGCGACGGTTCCACGAATCTGCAGCCGCTGTTCGAGCAGATTGTGACGTCGATCCCAGCGCCTTCGGGCGATCCGGCGGGCGTGCTACAGATTCAAGTCACCAACCTCGATTACAGCGATTTCCTGGGGCGCGTGGCAATTGCCCGCGTTTTCAACGGAACGCTGCTGCGGGGGACGGAAGTGGCGATTGCGAAGCTAAATGGAACGATCCAGCCCACGAAGATCACCAAACTGTTCACCTTTCGTGGATTGGAGCGCGACGAAGCGGAAAAAGTGTCGGCGGGCGAGATCGTGGCGATCGCGGGCGTGGAGGGTATCCAAATCGGCGAAACCCTTACCGACGCCGCGAACCCAGCACCACTCGAACCGCTAACGATCGATGAACCCACGCTGACGATGGTGTTCACGATCAACACTTCGCCGTTCGCGGGGCGCGAAGGACAATTCGTGACTTCCCGGGACCTGCGGGCTCGACTCGAGAAGGAATTGCTCACCAATGTTTCGCTGCGGATCGAAGATACGGGGACGACGGATGCGTTTCGCGTGCTGGGCCGCGGCGAATTACAACTGGCGATTCTGATTGAGACGATGCGGCGCGAAGGCTACGAGCTGATGGTCGGAAAGCCGGAAATCGTGGTGCGAACGGAAAACGGGCGGCGGCTCGAGCCCCTGGAATTGCTGGTGGTGGATTGCCCGGAGTCGTTCATCGGGATCGTGATGGAATCGCTTGGAAGCCGGCGCGGCGAAATGAAAAAAATGGTGAACCATCATTCGGGGCGAGTGCGGATGGAATTCAGCATCCCGTCGCGGGGACTGATCGGGCTGCGCAGCCAGTTGATGACGGATACGCGAGGCACAGCGCTGATCCATTCGCTGCTGGAAGGCTGGACGGAATATGCCGGCGATATGGCGATGCGGCTAACCGGGGCGCTGGTGGCGGACCGGACGGGCGTTTCGGTGGCATACGCGATCTGGGGAATTCAGGAACGCGGCGAAATGTTCGTTGGGCCGTCCGTGGAAGTGTACGAAGGAATGATCGTCGGTGAAAACGCGCGGGAAGACGATATGAACGTGAACATCACAAAGGAAAAGAAGCAGACGAACATGCGTTCGTCGTCGGCCGATGAGGCGATCCGGCTGATTCCTCCGCGCGACATGACGCTCGAAAAGGCCATCGAATTTATTGCCGACGATGAATACGTCGAAGTGACGCCAAAGTCGATTCGGCTGCGCAAGAAGGTTCTTGACGCCAAGAGACGGCCAAAGCGTTGGCAGGAAATTCGCGCGAGCACCGAAGCCGCGACTTCTTGACCGACCTCAACGCAAGCACCGCGCAAAGCCGAGCTTTTCCGCGTGCATCATCGCGAATCCGCGAGCGTTCGGTGGGCTGTTCGATTGCGGGACGGGGCAATCCCACGAGCGGTCAGAAATGTGATTTGCGGCGGGTTCTAGTCTCCTGTAGCTCAAACAATATAAGTAACTTATCAAATACTCCGCACCGGACCTCCATTTGCGATATAAGGTAGTCGAGGGAGGCGTCTGTGGACATCGTCCGTCCCGAACTAAAGAGAAAAAAGAAGATTCGGCGGCTGGCCTATGCTGGCGCAGGATTGCTGATCGTGATTGTGATTACCGGCGCGCTGTCGCGGTTGAAGCCTGCTGCGCCGAGCGTGGATCGCGCCACGATATGGACGGACACGGTGAAGCGCGGGCCGATGCTCCGGGAAGTCCGCGGATTGGGAACGCTGGTGCCGGAAACGATTCGGGTGATTCCTGCCGTGACGGACGGACGCGTGGAACAGCGATATCTGCTGCCGGGAATGCCGGTGAAAGCCGATACCGTGATTCTGAAATTGACCAATCCGGTGCTCGAACAAACGGTGCTGGATTCGCAGTACCAATTGAAGGGCGCCGAGGCGGATTACAACGCGCTGAAGGCGCAGCTTCAGAATCAGCTGATGGATAAGCGCGCGCAGGCGGCGGCGATTCGCTCGCAATACCACACGGCGGAATTGCAGAAGACGAACAACGAGAAATTGAAAACGCTGGGCTTGGTATCCGATCTGGTTTATCAGACCTCCGAAGTGCAAGCGGACGAGCTGGAAAAGCAAAACGAAATCGCCCAGAAGCAGGTGGAGACGTTCGATAATTCGATTGCAGCACAGCTTGCGGTGCAAGAATCAAAAGTCAGCCAGATGCAGGCGCTTTACAACCTAAAGAAATCGCAACTGGGTGATTTGGAAGTCCGGCCGGGCATGGACGGCATTTTGCAGGAATTGGATGTTGACGTCGGCCAGCAGGTGCTGGCGGGAACGGCACTGGCGAAAGTGGCGCAGCCGACGCAATTGAAGGCCGCGCTCAAGATCGCCGAGACGCAAGCAAAAGATATTCAGTTGGATCAGAAGGCTTCGATCGACACGCACAACGGAATCATTCCGGGTCACGTGATACGAATCGATCCGTCGGTGGTGAATGGAACGCGCACGGTTGACGTGAAGTTGGACGGGCCGCTGCCGCCCGGAGCCGTGCCGGATTTAAGCGTCGAAGGAACGGTTGAAATCGAGCGATTGACGAACGTCCTGTACGTCGGCCGCCCGGTTCACGGCGAAGCCGACAGCACGGTTGGCTTGTTCAAGGTCACCGACGAGGGCAAAGAGGCGGTTCGCGTACAGGTGACGCTTGGAAAGACCTCCGTGAACACCGTGCAGATACTGAAGGGCCTTGATGTCGGCGACGAAGTGATTCTCTCTGACATGTCGGCGTGGGATAACTTCGACCGCGTGCAACTGAAATGACGTGGAGTGACGGGGAACATTTTCAGGGGCGCGATGCGTATATAAGCATGGATAGGACTGAGCCAAGGAGCGGGGAATGAATACGACGGCGCAGGGATTGATAAAGCTGGTGGACGTAAAGAAGGTGTTTTACACCGACGAGGTGGAGACGCACGCTCTAGCGGGAGTGCATCTGGAAATCAAGAGCGGCGAATTTCTCTCGATCGCGGGCCCTTCGGGCTGCGGCAAATCAACGCTGCTTTCGATCCTGGGGCTGCTCGATTCGCCAAGCGAAGGCGATTACTGGATCAATTCTCAGCCTGTCGCGAATCTCTCGCTTTCCGACCGGACGCGGATTCGCAACCGCGAAATCGGTTTCGTTTTTCAGGCGTTCAATTTGATCGGCGACTTGACGGTATTCGAGAATGTGGAGTTGCCGCTGACCTACCGGAGCATGGCGTCCGCCGAACGGAAGAAGCGAGTGCAGGAAGTGCTGGAACGTGTCGGCATGGCGCACCGCATGAAGCATTATCCATCGCAACTTTCAGGCGGCCAGCAACAGCGCGTGGCCGTGGCGCGAGCGCTGGTGGGACAGCCCTCGATTCTGCTGGCCGACGAGCCCACCGGAAACCTGGACTCGAAAAATAGCGAAGCCGTGATCGAATTGCTGCAGCAATTGCATCGCGAGGGCGCAACGATTTGCATGGTGACGCACGATCCGCGCTACGCGAGCATCGCGGACCGCACGATTCATCTTTTCGACGGACGAATCGTGGAAGAAACAGTAGGAACGCACACCGCGAGCGTGTAACGTTCGACTCGCGGACTTTCCGTTGGTGCACGAAATCTGACATTACCGAGCTCGGCCCCAACCGAAAGTGGTCTTTTTGGCTTCGCTACAGTTGTGCCCGAGCCGAGCGGCCACGGACTAGTGACGAATGGTTAGTGATGACCAATCGTCGATAGACAAAGCAGATTTGAGGCGGAGCCGCGGAGGCGACGATGGGAGCGCTGTGGCAGGACGTAAGATATAGCTTCCGGATGTTTGGGAAAAATCCCGGGTTCACGCTCCTCGTCGTGCTGACGCTGGCGCTGGGAATCGGCGCGAACAGCACGATTTTCAGCTGGGTCAACTCAACCCTTCTCAATCCAATCCCGGGGGCCGCGCACACCAGCGAAATAGTTTCCATCACGACGGGCACAGTCGCGAATCCCCTGCCGTTTTCCTATCCCGATTTAAAGGATTTGCAAGAACGAAATAAAAGCCTTTCGGGCTTGATTGGATATTCCGATTATCAGATGAGCTTAACGGGTAACGGGAAGCCGGAACGCATATGGGGAACGCTCGCATCCGCCAATTACTTCGACGTTCTGGGCGTTCGCCCCGTTCTAGGCCGCATGTTTCTGCCATCGGAGGGTGAAAAGCCCGGAGGGGCGCCGGTCGTGGTCATCAGTTACCGCTTATGGCAAACGCATCTCGGCGGCCGCTCTTCCATCATTGGACAGCAAATCGAAATCAATCGTCACCCGTACACGATTATCGGGATCGCTCCATCCGTTTTCCAGGGAACGCAAACAGGATTACGAGCCGATCTCTGGATTCCCGTGATGATGGCGAATCAAATCGTCTCCGGCGCGGGAAATGTCCTCAACGACCGGGGAGACACCTGGCTGCTGGTAATGGGGCGACTGAAGCGGGGCGTTAGCCGCCAGCAGGCGGAAGCGGACCTGACCGTGGTGATGAAACAGATTGCGAATCAATTTCCGGACAATCACAGAGGCGCCGATTCGATCATGGCCGATCCGCTGTGGCGCGCTCCTTTTGGCGCGAACTACTACCTGCACGCCATCCTTTTGATATTGATGATGATTGCAGGCGTGGTTTTGCTGCTGGCATGCGCCAACGTGGCGAACCTTCTGCTCGTTCGGTCCGTCGCGCGGCGGAGGGAAATCGCAATTCGGTTGTCCATGGGCGCGACGCGATGGAGATTGATACGACAGCTGTTGGTGGAAAGCCTGGTGCTTTCGCTCGCGGGCGGCGGCATCGCGGTGCTGCTGACGATTTGGACGTCAGGGACGTTCTCGCGGTTCATACCTCCAACGAACGTACCGATATCCATGAATAGCGATGTGGATCGCACGGTTCTGCTCGCAACGTTCGTCATTGCGATTATCACCGGAATCATTTTCGGGATTCTGCCGGCGCTGCGTTCGTCAGGCATCGCGCCGGTGGAGATATTGAAGGAAGAGGGTGCCGGCGTGGCAGGCGGAGTGCGCAAAGGACGGCTATCCGGCGCGCTGGCAGTGGCGCAGATTGCGCTTTCGCTCATTTTGCTGATCTGTGCCGGGCTCTTTATCCGCAGTTTCCAACTGGCGCAGCAATTCGATCCGGGATTCAACCCGCACCACGTGCTGCTCGCTTCGTACAATCTCTTTAGCGACGGGTATACGAAGGCGGATGGCACGGAATTCGACCGGCAGCTTCTTGCGAAGCTCGAAGCGCTTCCGGGCATTCGGTCGGTGAGCCTTTCAAGCTGGGTTCCCCTTGGATTCAACTACAGCTCCGAGGAAATCAAACCAGAGGGCTACGTTCCGCAGCGCAACGAATCCATGCAAGCGGATGACGCAATCATCGCTCCGAATTATTTCCGGACGATGGAGATACCGCTGGTTTCCGGCCGCGATTTCACGCCACAGGATACCGAGAAATCGCAGGCCGTGGCGATTGTGAATCAGGCGCTGGCCAGCCGATACTGGCCCAACCAGGACCCACTCGGCAAGAAAATCCACGCGCGCGACCGGTGGTTTACCGTGATTGGCGTCGCGCGGAACAGCGATTACATGGACTTGAAGGAAAAGCCGCAGACATTCGTCTATTTTCCGCTGTTCCAGGTTTATCACGGGGCGATGACGATTCATGCGCGCGTTGCGGGCGATCCGTTGGGTCTGGCCTCCGTTGTTGAGAACGCGGTGCATGGATTGAGCGCAGATTTGCCAGTCGACGATGTGAGCACGCTGCAAACGCGCGTTCTGCTCAACACGACGAACAACCGCCTGGCGGGAACTTTCGTGGGGATTTTTGGGTTTCTAGCGCTGATTCTCGCGGCCGTCGGAATTTACGGCGTAATTGCCTATTCAACGCGCCAGCGGACGCACGAAATTGGCATTCGCATGGTCCTGGGCGCGGCGCCGCGAGACGTCTTCCGAATCGTGATCGGCCAGGGCGCTCGCCTGATCGTAACGGGGCTGGCGATTGGCCTGGTTGCTTCGTTTTTGCTCACGCGACTCTTGAGCGCCCAATTGTTTGGAATCAGCGCCGCCGATCCAGCGACGTACATCGGCGTTGCGATGCTGCTTGCCGTGGTCGCATTGCTGGCCTGTTACATTCCGGCGTGGAGGGCGATGCGCGTGGACCCGATGGTGGCGCTGCGATACGAGTGAGTTCTGGAGACCGGAAGCTGGAGATCTCGAGGGAGAGCGGCCGGGGCCGGAATATCTGAAGGCCATGCAGATTCCGGTGTCGCTGCTGCTCGCCTTGGCTGCCTTGGTCGCGGGTTACATTCCAGCGCGCCGGGCCATGCGGGTCGATCCCATGGTTGCCCTGAGGTATGAGTGAAGAGTCGTCGAGAGTTGATAGTTAAAAGTCGAACGTAAGAGGCGAGACGACGTGAACATTGAACGCTGGCTGGCGAAAATTTCGATGCGTGTGCGATCGCTGCTCCGCAGAAGTGCGGTGGATGGCGAGCTCGACGAGGAATTGAGATTCCACGTGGAGCGTCAGACTGCGGTGAATATTGCCGCGGGGATGACGGCGGTTCAAGCGCGGCGAGAAGCGATGCGAGAATTTGGCGGCGTGGAAGGATTGAAAGAGGAGTGCCGAGACATGCGCAGGATGACTCTGATTCAGGACTTATTGCAGGACGTTTGCTACGGTTTGCGCATGTTGCGCAAGTCGCCGGGATTTACTGCTGTCGCCATCTTGACGCTCGCCCTCGGCATCGGCGCGAACACGGCCATTTTCAGCATAGTTGACTCGCTTCTCATCCGTCCTCTACCGGTGAGGGACCCCAGTCAGCTCACCGTACTTGCGTTCCGCCAAGGGAACGGCCCCTTACTTACGCAATTCTCGATTGCGGATTTTCGCGACATTCGTGCGCAGACCACCAATGCTTTTTCTGACATGCTCGGCTATGAACTGGGATTTGATGGCCTAAGCGTTGAAGGCAAAGCTAATCGTGTCTTGACGGCCTACGTCACCGGCAATTTTTTCTCGATGCTGGGCCTCAAGCCATATCTGGGACGCCTGATTCTTCCTTCTGAGGGCCAAACCCTGGGGGCCGACCCGATCACAGTTCTCTCTTATCCTTACTGGAAAATACACTTCGGAAGCGATCCAGCCGTCATCGGCAAACGAATCTTGGTCAACGGGCACCCCAGCACGGTCATCGGCATTGCGCCACCCGGATTTTACGGCTTGTACCCCGCCCCTGGTGTGCAAGCGTATTTGCCCGTCGCCATGGTGGGATCCTACGAGCCTGGTTGGCCCGGCGACTTCATGGTGAATCGCATTCTCCAAAATCTCTACGTTCTCGGACGTCTGCGGCACGGCGTCAGTCTGGAGAACGCGGGCGCGGCGCTGAATGTGGTTGCCCGCCGCCTGTCTACGCAATACCCGGAGACCAACAAAGGCATGACGTTGAGTGTTTACTCCGAGCGCTTCGCGCGTCCTGACCCTGGAACCGCGGGCAGTCTTATCAAGGCTGCCGCGCTATTCCTCGTGCTCGTCGCCATGGTTCTGCTGCTCGCATGCGCCAACATCGTCAATCTTCTGCTGGTTCGCGCGACCAGTCGGGAACGTGAAATGGCCGTGCGCGCGGCGCTCGGCGCAGCTCGCAATCGGCTGGTTCGCCAATTACTCACAGAGAGCATTTTGCTCGCTGCTATCGGCGGTCTGGCCGGAATGTTTCTTGGCTTGTGGGCCGACCGGGTTATTGCTTCGATCCAGTTACACGAACCGGTCGCTATTCATGTCTATTCAGGATTCGATTGGCGCATTTTCGCGTACACGTTCGGGGCGGCTCTGCTCACGGGAGTAGTCGTCGGCTTGGTCCCCGCCTTTCGCGCTTCCCGCGCGCACATCAGCACCGCGCTGCACCAATCGGGCCGCGGCGTCGCGGCAGGCAAGAATCGGCTCCGCAGCGGCCTGGTTGTCCTGCAGGTTGCCGGTTCGCTGATGCTACTGGTGATCGCCGGACTCTTCGCCAGAACTCTGACGGTCGTGCAACACACCAATCTCGGTTTCGATCCGCGCAATGTTGTCAACCTCGCCATGGATCCAACGGAAGTCGGATTCAACGAGACGCAAGGGCTCGCTTTCTACAATGCGCTTCTCTCCCGTATAGGCAGATTGCCCGGCGTGCAGTCTGTGGCCGTCACTTCGAGTATTCCGATGAGCAATTACCTCAGCACCGATTACCTCAAAGTCTCCGACTATCAGAGTCCACCCGGACAAGGCTTGCCCCTTGTTTTTTATAGCGTCGTTTCGCCGAGTTTCTTTCAAACGATGCGCATTCCGATTCTGCGAGGCCGCGCTTTCGCCGACGCGGATGTGAAGGGATCGCCTTATGTGGCGATCATCAGTGAAGCCTTTGCGGCGCGCTTCTGGCCGAATCAGAATCCGATCGGTAAGCGTTTCGCAAAAGTCAGCGGCGTCACCAATCCTCGTTATGAAGTGGTCGGTGTCGCAAAGAACAGCCGCTTCTCAGGCCTCACTGGCCCCATAGACGCTTACTTCTACCTGCCCCTTTCTCAAGACTATGCTCTGGGGACTCTGCAAATTCTGCAAATCCGCAGTGCCACGCCGCCCGATGCCGTGATTCGCGAAGCCCGGAGCATCGTGCGAAGCCTCGCGCCCGATTTGCCTCTCTTCGACGTCCAGACGATGACGGAGAGCCTCGATACACTCTCTGGTTTTCTGATCTTTCAATTAGGCTCCGGCCTCGCCGCGAGTTTAGGGTTTCTCGGCTTGATTTTGGCAATTGTGGGCGTGTATGGAGTTATTTCCTTTTCGACAAGTCAACGCACGCACGAGATTGGCATCCGAATCGCTCTTGGCGCGCAACATGGACAGATTCTCAGGATGATTTTAAGGCAAGGTATTCCGATTGTGTTTGCTGGGCTAATTCTCGGATGCGTTGCGGCACTCGGCATAGCACGGCTGATTGCCAATTTCCTTGTCGGAGTCAGCCCCGCTGATCCCGCAACATACGCCGCGGTCGCGATTGTTCTGGGAATGATCGCTTTGCTGGCATGCTATATTCCCGCGCGACGTGCGACGCGCGTCGATCCGATGGAGGCGCTACGGTACGAGTGAGTTCTGGAAACTCGACGCTCGACGAGGAAACCGCTGGATAGCGGGACTGAGATGACGGGAGGTCACGGACCATGGGGACGCTGATGCAGGACGTGCGCTACGCGCTTCGGATGCTGCGGAAAAATCCCGGGTTTACGCTGATTGCCGTGCTGACGCTGGCGCTGGGTATCGGAGCGAATACCGCGATTTTTTCGGTCATCAATGCCGAACTGCTTCAACCTCTGCCATTTCGCGATCCCGGACAGCTCGTGCAGATTGGGTCAAGGGAAACCGGGCTTCGCGAAGACATGTCTTCCTCTTCGTATCCGGATTTCGCGGACTGGCGCGCGCAGAATCACGTATTCAGCGATATGGCGGCATACCAGGATGGGAGCACTTCTCTGACGGGCGTTGAAAGGCCTGCACACCTGGAAATACTAACCGCTTCGGCGGGCCTTTTCGACCTGCTGGGAGCGAAACCGGAATTGGGACGCGCGTTCGTTACCGAAGAGGACCAGCCGCATCACCACGTCGCGATCTTGAGCGATCGTCTTTGGCGGCAGACGTTCGGCGGCGACCGCAAAATCATCGGCCAGACCATCGTGCTGGATGGCGTCGGCTATACAGTCGTAGGCGTGATGCCCGCGAGTTTTCAGTTTCCTTTGCGGCGCAAGCCCATCGACATTTGGGACACGTTTTCACAGCAACAGGAACCGCAGCCAGACAATCAGCCGCCAATTACGACACAACGTGGCGCGCATTTCCTCAGCGTGATAGCGCGGCTGGAGCCGGGCGTCTCGATTCCCCAAGCACAGGCGGCGATGGACGTCATCACGGCGGGTCTGGCCGCGCAATATCCCGATACAAATAAACATTTCGCGGCGCACGTTATGTCCGAACAACAGGACCTCACGGGAGCGATTCGGCCAGCGCTGCTGGTAATGTTGGTGGCGGTGGGGTTTGTTCTACTGATTGCTTGCGCCAACGTGGCCAATCTTCTTCTGGCGCGGGCGACGACCCGCGGCCGCGAGATTGCCATTCGCGCAGCGCTTGGCGCCGGGCGCGCGCGCGTGGTGCGTCAGCTTCTTACCGAAAGTTTGCTCCTTGGATTGACGGCTGGCGCGCTCGGTCTGGCAATCGCATCCTGGAGCAACGACGTTCTGGTGCGGATGAGTCCGGAGGGGCTTCCGCGCGCCGCGGCGATTCATCTTGATGGCTGGGTGCTTGCGTTCACCGCCGGTATTTCCATCTTCACGGGAATTCTTTTTGGACTTGCCCCGGCGTTGCAGGTGTCGCGCTCGGATTTAGTGGAATCGCTCAAAGAAGGTTCGCTTAGCACAACAGCTGGTACCGGCCGCCATCGGCTGCGCAGCGCACTGGTAATTGTGGAAGTGGCACTTGCCGTGGTGTTGCTGGTTGGGGCCGGCTTGCTGATTCGCAGCCTTTCGCGCCTGCAGGACGTGAATCCCGGGTTCAATCCGAGCAATGTAATGGCCGCCGATCTGGATTTGCCCGCGCAGAAATACGGCAACGAAAAGCAAGGAGAGTTCTCGCGCGAGCTGATGTCAGAGCTCGACGCGTTGCCCGGTGTCTCATCCGCCGCCGGGGTTATGCCCCTGCCCATGAGCGGCAGCGAAATCCGCACATCCTTTACTATTCCTGGCCGTCCGGTTGCGAAGAGCGACGAACCAGCCACGTCTTTCCGGATCGTCACGCCCAACTACTTCCGAACGATGCAGATTCCCCTCTTGCGAGGGCGCGATTTCAATGTCACGGACGATCTGAAGTCCAAGCCAGTCGCAATCGTAAATGACATTTTCGCGCGAAGATTTTTCCCCGGCGAGAATCCGATCGGCAAGCTCATTACACCTGGAGTCTCGATCGAACCCGGCCCCGACCCGGTCCGCGAAATCGTAGGCGTCGTCGGAGGCGTGAAGTTTCGGAATCTGACCACGGATTTTCAGCCAGAAACGTACACCCCATTTGCGCAGGTACCATGGGGAGAGTTCACCATTGTAGTGAGGTCCACAACCAGCCCCTACGTGCTCGCCAGGCCGATTGCGGGCACAATTCGTTCGATCGACCCGGATCTTCCGGCATACAACGAAAAGACGGTCGAGGATTATTTGGACGGCACGATTGCGATTCCGCGATTCAATACCGTCTTACTCGGAGTGTTTGCCGGCCTGGCGCTTCTGCTCACAGCCGTCGGGCTTTACGGCGTGATTTCCTATTCGGTGGCGCAGCGCACCCACGAGATCGGGATTCGAATGGCGCTCGGCGCCCAGCCGGGCGATATGCTGCGGCTGATCGTTGGTCAGGGAACGCGTCTTGCGCTAATTGGCATCGGCATCGGAATTGTTGGCGCGCTGGCATTGACGCGCTTCCTTGCGGGCCTGCTGTTCGGCGTAAGCACAATGGACCCGGTGTCGTTTGCGGTCGTAGTTGTGGTCCTGCTGGCGATCGTGACGGTCGCGTCGTATGTGCCCGCGCGGCGGGCGATGCGCGTGGATCCGATGGTGGCGCTGAGATACGAATGAGTTCTGGAAGCTGGAAGCTCGAGGCTCGAAGCTCGAAAAAGAGCTGCTGGATAGCGGGACTGAAGCGACGGGAGGTCACGGATCGTGGAGGCGTGCGGCGGGATTTCCGGTAGTGTCTCAGTTTGAATCTCGGGATTCGAAAGCGGACCTCTGGTACTTGGTCACACCGGCAATGCGGCGCGCAGATCGTGTTCAGCCTCACCTCCGCGCGACGCCGGCTCAAGCTATTCTGAAGAAGTTGGGAAGGAGATTTGCAGCATGGCGAAACTCGTCTTCGGAATGAACCAGTCTCTGGATGGCTACGTCGACCACATGAAGTTGGGGCCGCCTGTGCCCTTGGCCTTTCGTCACTTCGTCGAGCATGTGCGTGGCCTGACGGGCTGCATATATGGTCGCGGCCTGTACGAGATCATGCGTTATTGGGACGAAGACCTTCCCGACTGGGACGCGGAGGATCGCGACTTCGCGGCGGCGTGGCGGAGCCAGCCGAAGTGGGTCGTGTCGCGCTCGCTCAAGTCAGTTGGCCCCAACGCCACGCTTATCGGGGATGACTTCGAGGCGGCGATACGCAAATTGAAGGCTGAACTGGCTGGCGAGATCGACGTCGGCGGACCAGTCCTGGCGCAAAGCCTGACCGAGGCCGGTCTTATCGATGAGTATCGGCTCTACCTCCGCCCCGTCGTGCTCGGGAGCGGCACGCCGTTTTTCGCTGGTCCCCGGCCGCCGCTCCACCTGGTGGGCAGCGATCTCATCGCCGAGGACCTGATTCGGTTGACGTACGTTCCAGCTTAATCGCGCGGCTCTCCCGACGGACTGCGCCGACACGTCAGGTCCACTTTGGGTCGTGAGCGGAAATCCAAACTGAGACACTACTGGATTTCCGCTACACGTTCAGATGCCGCCCACGAATGAGAGCTGTCCGAATTCGAGACGCACATTCCCGCGAGCGAGCACGTCTCGAATCCCTTTGAAGCAGCCGCCGTCATACTCGACTGAAACAATGATGTTTACAATGATTCACCGCTGGAATCCCAACTGCCCGTATTTGGGAGTCACCTAAGCCATAGAGCCGTAGGGCCGCTCCGGTCCATGAACGCAATGACGCCTGAACTCGAAATCGAACTGAACGCCGCGCAGCCGCGAGTGCTGATCGCGGACGACCAGCCCGACGTAATCGAAGCGTTGCGGCTGCTGCTTAAGGGACACGGATACAGCACCGAATCGGCGACATCGCCCGCAGCCATCCTTGACGCCGTGTCTACCCGCGAATTTGACCTGGTGTTGATGGACCTCAATTACGCTCGAGATACGACTTCCGGCCGGGAAGGACTCGATCTGCTGGCGCAGTTGAAAGGCTTGGGCACCGCGCCGCCGGTCGTGGTGATGACGGGCTGGGCCACCGTGAACCTCGCTGTCGAAGCGATGCAGCAAGGGGTGGGCGATTTCGTCGAAAAGCCTTGGGCGAATGTTCGTCTTCTTGAAATCTTGCACCGGCAGCTCGACCTGGGCCGGGAACGCCGGAAAGCGCGTGAAGAAGCGATCGAGGAAATCCGGCGTCAGGACAGAGTGGAGCTGCAACTTCACCAGCAAGAGCGCGAAATGAAAGAAGCGCGCGCGATTCAGCAAGGATTTCTTCCCAGGGAAACTGCGCAAATGCCAGGGTACGAAATCGCAGGCGCCTGGCAGCCGGCTCGCGTGGTCGGCGGCGACTATTTCGACGTGATTCCGTTCGGCGATGATGCGATGGGCCTCTGCATCGCAGACGTTGCGGGCAAGGGATTGCCTGCGGCGATGTTGATGTCGAATTTACAAGCGGCTGTTCGCGGGCTCGCATCGCCGGAGATTTCTCCTGAAATTCTGTGCGCCCGGCTCAACGCGCTGGTTTACCGGAACATCGGCAGCGACCGCTTCATCACATTTTTTTATGCCTTGCTGGCCGGCGCGACGGGCGGATTGCGCTATGTGAATGCCGGACACAATGCGCCGGTCGTGTTTCATCTCGATGGAACTCACGAGCGGCTGTGCGACGGGGGCGGAGTGCTTGGAGTGTTTCCAATGCTGGCGTACTCGATGGGTGTGACGAACCTGAGATCCGGAGATCGCGTTGTGATGTTTACGGACGGCGTGACCGAAGCATGCGTACCGGATGGCGAGGAATTCGGAGAGCAACGGCTGCTAAGCCTGCTCGATGAAAACCGCGGCACGAGCGCGGCGCGGTTGCAGAAATTGATTTTGGAGGCGGCCGGCGAATTCAGCCGTGGTAACTGGCACGACGATGCGACGCTCGTGGTGGTTGCGGTCGAGTAGAAGGATTCGACGCGGAGCGAAATGGGAACGCTACTACAGGATATGCGCTACGGCCTTCGCACCATGGCCAAGAACCCCGTCTTTACGGCAATCGTCATCGTGACGCTGGCGCTCGGAATCGGCGGGGCCGCGACGGTATTTAGCTGGGTGAGGTCCGTCCTTGTGAACCCGTTGCCCGGCATTGCCGACGCCAGCCGCGTGGTCGTGGCCGAAACTGTGATGCCAGATGGTTCCTATCACACGAGTTCGTATCCGGATTATCGAGACTATCGCGATCGGAATGACGTGTTCTCAGGATTAATCGGAGACGAATTGATACCTGTGAATATGAGCCTTCGGGAGAAGGCGAGCGCCATCCGAGTTTGGGGATTTATCGTCACGGCGAATTATTTCGACGTGTTGGGTGTGCGGCCGGCCATAGGCCGCACGTTTCATCCCACGGCCACGGACGATAAGTCACTCGATTCCGATCCGTACATCGTGCTGGGGCACGGCCTGTGGGTGAGCCGGTTCGGCTCCGACCCAAATGTCGTGGGTCGAACGATTCAAATCAACGGGCATCCGTTTACGGTGATTGGCGTGGCGCCCCGCGGTTTTGGAGGCGCCATCGCGGGAATTTACGGGGACTTTTGGGTTCCCATGATGATGCAGCCAGAAGTCCTGCCTGGCGAGAACCTCGAAGAACGCTCGCCGACGTTCGTTCACATTATGGGACGCCTGCGGCCGGGAGCAAGCGTCGCGCAGGCGCAAGCGGAAATGAGCGCGCTCGCGCACCATTTGGCGTCGGAATACCCGGACACCAACAAGGAAGTGGGCATTCTGGTCTCGCCCGTTTGGAGGGCCCACTACGGCGTCCAGGATTCACTTCGAATGGTTCTTGGATTTCTCGCCATCGTGGCGGCTTTCGTTCTGCTGATCGCGTGTGTAAACGTGGCGAATATGCTGCTGGCGCGAGCGACGGCTCGGGAAAAGGAAATCGCCATTCGCGCTGCCATGGGCGCGAGCCGGCGGCGGCTTGTGCGGCAGCTCCTGATCGAAAGCCTGATTCTGGCGTGCGCGGGCGGCGCAGGAGGCATTCTTCTCGCACTTTGGGGAGTGAACCTGCTGACGCTTTTCTTTCCGCCCGCCCATCTTCCGTTTGGACTGGCGCTGGGCGTTGACCGCGCGGTGCTGGGTTTCACCGTGATTTTGTCGCTCGCGACCGGAGTCGTATTTGGGCTCGCGCCGGCCTGGAGGGCCTCGCGAACGGATTTCAATGATGCGCTAAAGGAAAGCGGGCGCACGTCCGGTGCAGGCGCGGGAAGCCACCTGTTACGGGATGTGCTGGTAGTCTCGGAAGTCGTTCTGGCGACGGTCCTCCTGATTGGCGCGGGTTTGTTGGTGCGCAGCCTTCGAAATCTGGAGTCCGCAGGCCCGGGATTCAACCCGCATCACGTCTTCGTGGCGGCATTCGATCTGCGAGCCGATGGCTATACGGATCAACAGGCGGCGATTTATTACGATCGCTTGCGCGATCGGGTGCGCACCTTACCAGGCGTTACCTCCGTAAGCTTCGAACAATACGTTCCGTTGTGGTTTTACGGCCGCAGCTACACTCGTGTGGATGTGGAAGGCTACACTCCGAAGCCCAATCAGGATATGGGTATCGACGATAATTTTGTGGGCCCGGCTTACTTTCACACCGTGCAAATTCCAATGGTGGCGGGCCGGGACTTCTTGGAACAAGATCGCGCCGAAGCTCCCAAAGTGGTCATCATCAATCAGACGATGGCGCGCCGCTTCTGGCCGGGGCAGGATCCGGTGGGCCATCGCGTTCGCGTATGGGGCGAATGGAGGACGGTGGCAGGCGTGGCGGCGGATATCAAATACCACGGGATGAACGAGAAACCAGAGCCATTTTTGTACCTGCCTGCGTTGCAAGCTCCACAAACCTCGACGAATCTCCTGGTGCGAACGCAGGGCAATCCGAACGCGCTGCTGGGAGCTGTCCAGGCCGAAGCGCGAGCGATCGATCCCGCGGTGCAGCCGCTCGAGTCAGACGATCTTGAGAATTTGCTGCATGGATCCCTGTTCGCAAATAGCGCGGCGGCCAGCCTTGCCCTGGTATTGGGTGGATTGGGCATATTGCTGGCGGCGATCGGAGTCTATGGCGTGCTCTCCTATGCGGTGAGTCAGCGAGTGCGTGAAATTGGCATTCGCATGGCGCTTGGCGCGCAAAAGACGGACGTGATGCATTTAGTTGTAGGCCATGGATTGCGGCTCGCGATTCTCGGCGCGGCAATTGGCGTGGTGGTGGCGCTCGCAGCGGCTAAGTTGATGAGCAGCCTGCTATTCGGAGTAAGCGGGAGCGATCCCCTGACGTTTGTGCTGGTGGTGATTTTCGTGGCGTTCGCGGCTGCACTTGCGGCATACGTGCCGGCGAGGCGCGCGATGCGCGTCGACCCGATGGTTGCATTGAGATACGAATAGGAGAACACGTGGGCGCAATGCTGAACGATATTCGTCACGGGATCCGGATGCTGGCAAAAAAACCCGGCTTCACCTTGGTGATCGTGCTTACGCTGGCGCTGGGCATCGGCGCGAACACCGCCATCTTTTCGGTGGTGAACGCCGTTCTGCTTCGTCCTCTGCCATACGATCACCCGAACCGGATCGTTGCCGCATTTGAAACAAATCGCGGCGGCGGACGAATGGGCCTCTCGCGGCTCGATTTTGAGGATTGGCGGGCCCAGTCTCAAACATTCGATCTTTTGGCGGCCTACGACTGGGGCAATCAGAATTTTCTCGGAGGCAGCCGGCCAGAGCGAATCATCGGCGCGGACGTCTCGCAGGACTTCTTCGCCGTTTTTGGCGTACGGCCGATTCTGGGCCGAACTTTCGGATCTCAGGAATTTCGATCGGCGCAACTGCAGGTTGGAGTGATTGGCGAGGACTTGTGGAGAAGCCAGTTTGGCGGGCAAGCCAGCGTTCTTGGCCGCGCGGTGCAGGTTGACGGCGCGCCGATCGCGATCGTCGGTGTAATGCCCGCCGAGTTTGATTATCCCAGCGGAACGCAGATTTGGACTCCGCTCGACTTATCGCAGGACCACACCGATCATTCGGCTCACAATTATCATGTGATTGGCCGCCTGAAGCCGGGTGTGCCGCTCGCTGAGGCGGCGGCTGAGATGGAGGCGATTGCGGGCCGGCTCGAGCTGGAATATCCATCCTCGAATGCCAATGTGGGCGCGAAACTCATTCGATTGCAAGACTCGATGACCAGCAACGTACGAGCGAGCCTTCTGTTGCTGCTGGCGATGGTTGGATTGTTGCTGTTGGTTGCTTGCGCGAATGTGGCGAATCTATTGCTCGTTCGAGCAAGCGCGCGCCGGCGCGAGATTGCCGTGCGCGCGGCCCTGGGAGCAAGCCGCAGCCGCCTCGTGGGCCAGCTTTTGATCGAAAGCGCGCTCCTCGCGCTGCTGGGCGGCGCGGCAGGAATCGTGCTTTCGATTTGGACTAATGGCGCGCTGATGGCGCTGCTCCCGGCGCACGTCTTGCCCGTCAAAGTTGCTCCTCTTGATTTGTCGGTGCTGGCTTTCGCCTTCGTCTTGAGCTTCGTGACGGTGCTGCTTTTCGGGCTGGCACCGGCAGTGCAAGCTTCGCGAATCGATCTGGTCGAGGGGCTCAGAAAGGCGAAGGCGGAAGGCGTCTCTCGAAATCGATTTCGCGCCGTGCTGGTAGGCGGAGAGATCGCTCTTTCCGTTCTATTGCTGGTAGGCGCCGGATTGATGGCGCGAAGCCTTCTCGCGCTCGAAGGCGAAAGCCTGGGCTTTGATCCGAGCCATCTGGCCGTTCTCGGCGTCTCATTTCCCTCTTCACCGGGATCGGAGGCGAACTGGGTTCAATCGTATACCGAGCTTCTCGATCGATTGAGGCAAGTCCCGGGCATCCAGGCAGCGGCTTTGACGGATGCAATGCCATTAACCTCGAGTGGATCGAATGGCGGTTTCATTATCGAGGGGCGTCCAGCGCGCAATCTCGGCAGCCAGGCGAATCAGGCTGAATGGAATTTGGTCGGTGAGGATTACTTCAGCGCAATGAAGATTCCCCTGATGCGAGGACGCGCGTTTCAAACGCTGGATCGAACGGGACCGAAGGTGGCCATCGTCAGTCGGGCGCTTGTGGAGAAGATCTGGCCCGGAATGAATCCACTCGGGCAGCGGGTGGCGCTCCCAGGACTCGACGACGAAACATTTGCCGCTTACAAGCGCGGCTCGAACGTCTGGTTTCAGGTCGTTGGCATCGTGGGCGACGTCCGGTCGGAGGAAGTTGGACTTCCAGCCCGGCCGGCGATTTACGTTCCTTACTTCCAGGCTCCGCGTTTGGGCTCGGAAATGAGCGTGGTGCTCCGAACGTCGCTTCCGTTCTCGACGCTGCGCGAGGCAACGATTCGCGAGGTGCGCGGCGTTCGTTCGGATTCACCCGTGCAATTAGCCAGTTTCGGCGCCGTCTTTCTGAAGTCGATCGTGATACCTCGATTCCGGTTTTATTTGATCGGCGCGTTCGCGTTCCTTGCGCTGGCGCTTGCCGGCGTCGGCATTTACGGCGTCGTTGCCTACGTCACCGCGCAAAGAACGCAAGAAATTGGAATTCGAATGGCGCTCGGCGCACAGCAGGGAAATGTCCGGCTGCTTATATTGAGACAAGGAATCGCTCTCGCCCTGGTCGGACTTGCCGCTGGATTGATCGCCGCGTTCGGGCTGGTGCATTTTATGGCGCGCTTTCTGTACGGAATTCAGCCCCTGGATGCCCTGACGTTCGCCGTGGTCGCCTTGGTAATCACTTTTGTCGCGGCCCTGGCCTGCTACATTCCGGCGCGTCGCGCCTCGCGCGTGGATCCGATCGTGGCGCTCCGTTACGAGTGAAGCTGGCGCAAGAATCGCGGCAACAGCGCATAGGGAGATGACAATTGATCAAGCTGATCGACGTTGAAAAGTTTTACGAATCGGGAGCCGGGAAAACGTGGGTGCTGCGCCGCATCAATCTCGAAATCCGCGAGGGTGATTTCATCACCATCATGGGGCCTTCGGGAGCTGGCAAGTCCACGCTGATGGGGATCATTGGGATGCTTGACGGAGCGTGGAAGGGCGAATATTACTTGTACGAAAACGCCGTACACAAGCTGGACAACCGCCGGCGAGTGGAGCTGCACAAGAAATACATTGGCTTCGTTTTCCAGCAATACCATCTGCTTGACAATCTCACGGTCGCCGAAAATCTGGACCTGCCGTTGTCGTATCGCGACATCAAAAAATCCGAACGCGAGGGAATGGTCGCGGACGTCCTGGACCGCTTTCAAATCGTGGGAAAGAAATCGCTGTTTCCGAATCAGCTCTCCGGCGGGCAGCAACAGCTTGTAGCGGTGGCGCGCGCCGTGATCGGCAAGCCGAAATTGATTCTCGCGGACGAGCCAACCGGCAGCCTGCATTCGAGCCAGGGAAAAATGATCATGGATATGCTGAAGAAGTTGAATGAAGACGGCACCACGATCATCCAAGTCACACACAACGACGCCTGGGCCGCTTATGGCAGCCGCATCATTCAGCTTGCGGATGGATGGATCGTGGGCGGTGAAACGAAAGCTGGCACGGCGTGAGATGCAAATGCGCGAGCAAAGTTGACTGACGGCCGCACCGCACGGAAATGAAGGTGTAAAAAATGGGCTGGATACAACACTCGCACCGGCGCGTCAAATGCCAAATTGGTGATCATTGCCGATCCAAACGGACAACGTGAATCTCGATCTCGATGAATCCGAAACGCGGTTGCGCGCGACGCCTATCCATCCCGCGCATCCGCCCTCGTGTTCTCCGCGAGAATGCCTGCCACTCCCGTCCTTCGAGGTGGGAAAAAGGTCAATACAAAGTAGAATACCCCCGTCGTTGCATGACTTCTTGGGGGCCGAGCCAATGATCACGCTCTGGCAGGACATCCGATACGGCTTGCGCATGCTTCGCCGAAGTCCGGGATTTACGACGGTAGCGATATTGACGCTCGCCATCGGCATCGGAGCGAACGCCGCGATTTTCTCGATCCTCAACCGCGTTGTGCTAAACCCGCTTTCCTACCCCGATTCGAATCGGCTTGTCGTCATCTGGGAGACCGACGCCAATCGAAATATTTATCGCGGAACTGCTTCTCCCGCGGAACTACTTGACTGGCGCGACATGAGCCATTCATTCCAGGAACTCTCTGGATGGCGTGCGCTGTTTTACACCGTCACCGGGAATGCCGAGCCGGAACAAGTGTGGGGCGCCCAGGCATCCGGCAATTTTTTTCGCATGCTCGGTGTGGCTCCGGCGCTGGGACGCGATTTCTCGTCCGAGGATGAACAACCGGGACATGGACAGGTCGTAATCCTTGACTATGGCTACTGGCAGCGGCATTACGGAGGCGATCGCGGCGTTATTGGCAAGACGATGGCGCTCGACGGCAAGCCGTACGTGATAATCGGCGTGCTTCCCAGCGGGTTCTCGCTTTTCGGCCGCGTTCCTGAATCGGATCTTTGGACCCCCTTCGCGTTTAATCGCGCGCAATTGAACCGGGAAGATCATGAGTTGATCGTCTTCGGGCGATTGCGCAGAGGCGTGACTCTGGGCAGCGCGCAAGCTGAGATGGCAACGATTCTGGCCCAGCTAAAGAGGCAATATCCCGGGATCGATCAGAAGAATGGCGTGCGTGTCGCGAGCCTCCATGACGAGGTCGGCTCCAAACTTCGTCCCGCGCTCCTCCTGTTGTTCGCGGCGGTTGGATTTGTCCTGCTGATCGCCTGCGCGAATATAGCCAACCTCATGATTGCCCGCGCGTCTTCGCGTGAACGGGAAATTGCGGTCCGCGCCGCGCTTGGTGCGGGACGTGCGCGCATTTTGCGACAGCTCTTGACGGAAAGCATGCTTCTGGCAATTCTCGGGGGCGCTTTCGGAGTTGCCGTCGCCTACGGAGGCTTGCTTCTCGTGCAAGCGATCGTGCCCCTCTCGGGTACCGGGCAAATTCCTCGCCTACGCCAGGCGGGCGTGGGCGGCGAAGTGCTTCTTTTCATCGTCGTGGTTTCACTATTGACCGGAATTCTGTTTGGCCTTGTGCCTGCGCTTCAAGTGTCCCGCACGAGGTTGCACGAGTCTCTCAAGGAAGGCAGCCGTGGTTCGACAAGCAGCCGCCGGAGCCGCTTGGCCCAATCGGTCTTAGTTGTTTCCGAAATCGCGCTGTCCTTGGTCCTGCTTGCTGGCGCGGGTCTGCTGATCAGAAGTTTCGTGCGGATGATGTCCCAAAACCTTGGCTTCGATCCGTCGCATGTCCTGACGATGCAGGTCTTTCTCCCACAGTCTCATTATCCGGATTCGGCGGGTCCGCGGATGATTGATTTCTACCAGCAAGTTCTCGACAAAGTCTCCTCTTTCCCCGGCGTGCAATCCGCGAGCGCCATCGATTTTCTTCCGCTCACAGGCTGGAGCGGGTTTTGTGATTTCGATATTCAGGGCCGAGCAACGCCGCCTTCGGACGAGCATTTCACCGGCCAGTACCGCGTAATTGACTGGCATTATCTGCGCACGATGCGGATTCCGCTTAAGGAAGGCCGCAATTTCTCCGCCGCCGATGGTTCCGATTCAGAAGGCGTGGTGATGCTGAATGAAGCTCTCGCCGAGCGTTATTGGCCAAATCAAGATCCGATTGGCCAGAGGATTCGATTGCAGCTTACTCCTGGATTGAACCCGTGGACCCCCGAGACGCGTGCGGGCTGGCTAACGGTAGTGGGAATCGTCGGCGATATCGAAGATTGGCAGTTTGCAGCCCAGAAAACGGGGCAGCTTTATCTGCCCTACACGCAGAATCCATCGCGAATCATGCGGTTGGTGGTGCGTTCGAACGGCGATCCCGCCGCGCTCACCTCCGGCGTGCGGCAAGCGGTAGTGAACGCCGACCCGAGCCAGCCGGTTACGGACGTAAGCACGATGGATGAGTATCTCGCCCAATCGCTTTCCAGCCAACGGGTCAGCATGTGGCTGCTAGCTGTTTTTGCGGGGATCGCCACGGCTCTTGCGGTCATCGGAGTTTACGGTTTAATGGCCTACGGAGTCGCGCGGCGGGCGCACGAAATCGGGATTCGCATGGCGGTCGGCGCCGAACCGGCCGATGTTTTGCAAATGATCGTTCGCGATGGCATGCGACTCGTGGGTATCGGCCTGGTCGCTGGACTCCTGTGTTCGTTCGCGCTTACCAGGTATCTGCGAAGCCAGCTCTACGGGATCGAGGCTCACGATCCGCTTACTCTTCTAACCGTCACCGCGGGACTGATTGTCGTTGCTTTTCTCTCGTGCTACATACCGGCGCGTCGCGCAACAAAAGTGGACCCGCTCGTTGCGCTTCGCTACGAATGAAATGATGAATGCAAAGATTGAACGTGAAGCGGCCTAATGGGGAGCACAATAAACAATGATCAGCGATAGAGAGCCCATCGCCGCCGAGGCGGCGAACCGAAGTAAAATCGAGGGAGAAGCTTTCCGCAATATGATGGCGCCCCAGGGAGCTCGAACCAGGATACTTGTTGCCGACGATCAACCGGACGTGCGCGAAGCGCTTCGGCTCTTGCTGAAAGGCGAAGGATTCGACACGGAAACGGTGGCTTCGCCATCGGCTGTGCTGTCCGCAATCGAAGCGCGCGAGTTCGATGCGATTCTGATTGACCTGAATTACGCGCGCGATACTACATCGGGACAGGAAGGCCTCGATCTTCTCTCCAACATACGCGCGAAAGACAGCACTCTGCCTGTGGTTGTGATGACTGCGTGGGGAAGCCTCGAGCTGGCGGTCGAGGCGATGCGCCGCGGCGCCAAGGATTTCGTTCAGAAGCCTTGGGAAAATGCGCGCCTCCTCGCGATCCTCAAGACGCAAATCGAGTTGGCACAGGCTTTGCGCAAGAGCCAGCGCCTGGAAGCAGAAAATCGCCTGCTGCGCGCCGATGGCCGCCCCACGATGATCGCGCAATCCGCCGCGATGCGGCCGGTGATGGAATTGATCGCTCGAGTGGGCCCGTCGGACGCCAACATTTTGATCACCGGCGAGCACGGCACCGGCAAGGAAGTCGTGGCGCGCACGCTGTACGCCCTTTCTTCCCGGTGCGGCCGCCCGTTTGTGACGGTCAACGCAGGCGGACTTCCGGAAGGCGTGTTCGAGAGCGAATTATTCGGCCACGTGAAAGGTGCTTTCACCGATGCAAAGTCGGATCGCGTCGGACGCTTCGAGCTAGCCGATAGCGGCACGCTCTTTCTCGACGAAATCGCGAACGTGCCGATGAATCTGCAGGCCAAGCTTCTGCGCGCGCTGGAAGCGGGGGAGCTCGAGCGAGTCGGATCTTCGACGATGCGCCGGGTGGACGTCCGCATTCTTTCCGCCACGAACGCGGACGTGGAAAACGAGATATCCGCGGGCCGCTTCCGCGAAGATCTTCTTTTCCGGCTAAATACCATTGAGATTCATCTGCCGCCTTTGCGGGAGCGCAAGGAAGATATTCCCGTCCTGGCGCAATATTTCCTGCGGCAATCGGCGCAGCGATACCGGAAGCAGTTGGAAGGATTCGAGCCCGTCGCGCTGCAGCTTTTGCTCGACCATCCGTGGCCTGGCAACGTTCGCGAACTCGACCACGCCGTCGAGCGCTCCGTGCTTTTGGCCGAAGGACCGCAGGTCCGTGCGAGCGACCTGGGGCTTCGGCCTGTCCGCGAAGCATCCTTGAAAATGGATGAAATGAGCATCGAGGAAGTGGAGCGCGTGCTGATCCAGAAAGCCCTGGCGCGCTACGGCGGCAACGTCAGCCACGCAAGCAAAGCGCTGGGGCTTAGCCGCAGCGCGCTTTATCGCCGGTTGCAAAAATACAGTCTTTGAAGCCCCTTCCGTACGAGCGCCGCATCCTGCTGCTGGCCCTAGCCGCCGGGCTTGCCGGCACGATTGTGGCAATCATTCTGCTCTGGACCGGAAACCATTCGGAGAACCTCCGGTGGACGCTGACCGTCGTCATCCTGGCGGCGTGGCTGAGCTGCGCATTCGCAACGCAGAGCCGCGTGGCCTTTCCCCTTCGAACGCTTTCAAATTTGCTGGCGGCCTTGCGCGAAGGCGATTTTTCAATTCGCGCGCGCGGCGCAAGCAATTCGGACGTGCTGGGTGATGTGCTGCGCGAAGTGAACGCGCTCGGCGAAACGCTGCGCCAGCAGCGCCTCGGAGCTCTGGAAGCGACGGCGCTGCTTCGCAAGGTGATGGAGGAAATTGATGTTGCGGTGTACGCGTTTGATGGTCCGGGGCGCTTGCGCCTGGTGAATCGCGCGGGAGAACGCATTTTGAATCAGCCGGAGGAACGCCTGCTTGGGCGCTCTGCCGAAGAGTTGGGCCTGGCTGACTGCCTCCAGGGCGAAACGCCGCGCATGGCGCAAGTCGCGTTTCCCGGCAAATCGGGGCGCTGGGAAATTCACCGCGGGAATTTTCGCGAAGGCGGCCTGCCGCACCAACTCCTGGTCATCTCGGATCTTAGCCGCGCATTGAGAGAAGAAGAACGCCAGGCATGGCAGCGCCTGATTCGCGTCATCGGCCACGAACTAAATAATTCTCTCGCTCCCATCAAGTCCGTCGCGGAAAACCTGGCAAGCATGGCGCATCGGAAGGACCGCCCGCCGGATTGGCAGGAGGACCTGCGCAGCGGGCTCAACATTATCGCCGCACGCTCGGACGGTCTGGCGCGTTTTATGAATGCATACGCCCGGCTCGCGAAGCTTCCGCCTCCGGCGTTGCAACCAATGGACGTTGGAGTGTGGGTTCGGCGCGTCGCTGGTCTCGAGGTGCGGCTGCCGGTCCAAGTCAATGCTGGTCCCGATGTTCGGCTGCAGGCCGATCCCGATCAACTCGAGCAGCTGCTGATAAATCTCGTACACAATGCCGTGGACGCGGCGCTCGAAACCGGAGGCGGTGTTCGTGTCGGGTGGCAACGTGAGAACGGCAACGTGGAAGTCTGGATTGAAGACGATGGTCCCGGCATTCCGAACGCCGCAAATCTTTTCGTGCCCTTCTTCACGACGAAGCAGGGCGGCTCGGGTATCGGGCTGGTTTTAAGCCGGCAGATCGCGGAAGCCCATGGCGGCACGTTGACGCTCGAGAACCGGCTCGCACGCAAGGGTTGCGAGGCCCGCCTTCGTCTTCCGCTGAATGCGTGAGCGGCCTTCTGATCACTCCGCCCGGGGAAACAGTTGATGCTCGAGTGCGGCCACCCGGCGCTCGAGTTCGTGCGCGATTTCTCCGGCCGGGTCTGTCTTGTCAAATGTTACTGGCGCCCCGATTCTGACGCACAGGAATCCGGAAGGCGCCCATCGTTTGCCGGCTTGCTTTCTTTCGAACAAGCCCTCGATTCGCATGGGCAGCACGGGAATTTCGAGATTCGCCGCAAGCAATCCGATTCCGGCGCGAAAAGGCGCCATTTTCCCGTCGACGGTGCGCGTCCCCTCCGGAAATACCAACACGCTCCACCCCCGGTCGGTGAGATTTCCGGCAAATCCGAAACTTCTGCGGAAGCCGGCTTGACGGGGCAGCGGAAATACATTGAACAGGGCGACAACTAGCCAATAACTCGCGCGATTCGCGAGCGATGTCAGAAGCGGCGTGCCAGCCGGCGGATTCCGCATTGCCTCGAGCCGCTCGCCCTCCATTGCGACGGCTAAACGCCGTCGAAGCCTCCCAGGAAGCCCGGCGAGAATGTAGGCAGGGTCAAAGTAGGTAACATGATTGGCGACCACGAGCGCTGGCCCTTTGAGGTCCCGCAGATTTTCTTTTCCGAGTATCCGAGGCCAGCCTAGAACGAACATCGCGGGCAGAACGAGAAGGTAATGTGCCGCCTCGCGAATCCAACGTGCGGGCGCGCTTTGCGCCCAATACGGGAAGCGATAAGCCGGCGGGCGCGAAGACGGCGCTTGCAGCAAACGTTCAAGCGCGCCGATAGTCTCGACCTTTGAGAACTCTGTTTCGCTGAGGTCCACCTGATAGCGATCTTCAAGAGCGCTGAGCAATTCGACTCGTTCGATCGAGCTGAGCTGCAAAGGCGTGGCGCTGTTTGCATCCGCGCGTACGGATCGCGAAATGCGCGCCGCCAGATCCGCAATGGGGCTGGACGCTGGCGCCACCGCGCGATTGCCATGAACGTTTTTTTCGGCGAAGTCACGAATTGGGACGAGAGCGGGCTTTTGCGTTGCCGTGCGCGGAAAATCCCGATCCGGCCAGACGGCCCACTGCCGTATGCGCTGAAAAGCCGCCAGACGTGCGTTCGCTCGCTGTACGATTGCGCCGGGATCGGCGGCGGGATCGTTTAGCAGCAGCACGGCGCAGGGTTCTGCGTTGCCATCACGATCGGCCCCAACCACCACGCAATCGCGAACCTCCGGCTCTTTTCGCAACTCGGCTTCCAGATCTTGCGGATAGACGTTCAAGCCTTCAGGCGTTACGATTACGTTTTTCGCGCGTCCTTTGAAATACAAATTGCCCTGCTGGTCGCGTTCTCCAATATCTCCAGTGTGAAACCATCCTTCCGCATCGGCCACGGGCGTTACGCCGCCATTCTTCCAGTATCCCGGCGCGACATTTTCACCACGAACCAAAATTTCGCCATCCGGGGAAAGTTTTACTTCCATGCCTGGCATAGCCTTCCCGATGGATCCGCGGCCGAGCCGGAATGGATGGTTCAGGCTGACGAGCGACGTAGTTTCGGTGAGCCCGTATCCTTGGATCACCGCGTATCCCAGGCGGCCCCAAAATGTTTCGTCTCCGGCAGGCAAGGCTGCGCCTCCCGAAATCACGGCCCAGAATTTCCAGCCAAGCCGGCGATGGATGGCGCGAAATCGCCACCAGCGCCGGAGGAAACGCTCTCCTTCCGCATTTTGAAAATCACGGTGAAATTTTCCGATCACGCCGCTTGCGCCAATGTCTCGCTCGATTTGAGCGCGGAGCGATTCGATCATCCGCGGCACTGTGACGAGCACGGAGACACGCTCGTCGTGGATCGCGCGAATCACTTCCGATGGATTCAACGTATCGAGGAATATCGACGCCGCTCCCAGAATTTGCGGCAAAAATAGGCCCAGCAACTGGCCGAAAACGTGGCTCAAAGGAAGCAGGTCGAGAATCCGTAACGGATGGACGAAACGCTCGTAGCGGCGGTAGCGGCCGATCTCTTTCTCAAGCGGTTCGAGGTTGGCCAGCAGGTTTCCGTGCGTGAGCGCCACTCCTCTGGGCTCCGCCGTGGTGCCTGAGGTGAAAATAATTTCGAGCGGATCGTTGCGGTTGAGTTCCGCGGGGTGATACTCGTCGCCAATGGTAGTGACTATTGCGGCTTGCAGACCATCGAGAGGAATCGTGGGAACCGCGGCGGCCGCGGAAATAGCAGGGAGTTTCCCATCGGCGACAACCAGGCGCACGCCAGCTTGTTGAACTACCCGTTCGGCAAACCTGGGATCGGCAATGGCATCCATCGGCACCGCGATGACGCCTCGGAACACGCAACCGAGGAATGCTGCCGCCCATTCGCCGGAATTTTCTCCCCAGATGAGAACGCAATCGCCTTTTGCGATGCCGCGCGCTTCGAGTTCGCGAGAGAATCGGATCGCGGTGTTTCGGAGTTCGGTGTAGGACCATCGAATGGTTCGGTAGCCGCGACGCCAGACGAAGGCAATTTCCTTGCCTGGGCGCGAAGCGGGCTGAAAATAATCGAGAAGGGATTGCCGGCCCATATGTCGAAGTCTCTCGCATTCACGCCACGATTGAAAATAATCTTCTCGGGAGGATGGAACGCAATGGGCGGGATGCGAGCATCAACGACACCCAGCGGAGACCCGGCTGGCGGAAAGAGTGAGAGTTGTTGTTACCGTTGCGGCGGCTGTTGTTGCTGTGAAGAATTTTTGGCTGCCACATCAGCCTTCGCGGGATCGCCCGAAGACCCGCTTTCCGGCTTCTGGTATCGCGTGAGGAACGGCATGAATGGCGTCACCTGAAAAGGCATTTTTTCGCGCGCCGAATAGAGTGGTACCGGCTTAGCCTTCAGCAACTCGACCTCATCGTTCCAGGGATCCAGCTTAATTCGCGCGCCGATAGGCAAGGCGGCGATTTGATCCAGCTTGGCCGGTTGGAGATTCGGAGCCGAGCTAATCAATTGCTGAGCCAGGTACACACGATTGCCAAGATGCGGGTTGATGAGAGCTGGAAGAGCTTTCGATTGAGCGTCGAGTTCCTTCAGAAATAATCCCGCGCTTCCCAGCTTGTCCTTGTACGGGGAGTGCTTGAGCAGGTCAAGAGCCTTTTGGCTGGCAAGCTGAATTTCCTCCGGCGTGTCGCGGAAAGAAAAGTGAGAGAGCGCTTCGATTGTGGAGACGTTCGTTGTGTCGTTGAAGCCCCACTGGTCGGTGGACGGCTTTGTGACCATAATGTCGCCCAACTCTTGTGCAAGCATGGTCGCCAGGCTGGCTTCATCCGGAAGCACGTCCAGCAAGCCGCGACTCAAGACAATCGTGTGGCCGATCGTGAAGGATTCCAGCGTGCCGGTGAGAAGCACGCGACAATGGACTTCCGGTTCGATATCGATATTATTTGTGACTTCCAGATTGTTCACGACCGTTTCAAGGACTTTGTCAACCGAACCCACGGGTGCCAGCAAGCCGACCCGTTGCAGCCGGTCGAGAACGTTGATTTCGGCTTCATGCTGCCAGGCACGCTCCGCTTCAACCGGCGAGCGGTCTTGCTGTTGTTCCGCCGACTGATCCTGCGCATTCGGGGACTCGACGGTCAATTCACTAAATTCGGATTCGTGGCCGGCATTCTTCAGGTCGTAGCCCCACAGGCGAGTCTGCGCCCGGAACCGAATGTGGCTTCCAAGAAAATCCTTCTGATTCGATTCCTGGCTGAAGACGTACGCCGGCAGCCAAAGTCCGGGCTGCATGTTCAAACGCCAGCTATCGAAGTGCAAATTGAATCCGTTGATTCCCGAAACCGGCGTATAGATGCCGTTGAAACGCACAATCGTGAAATTCTGATCTTCCGCCCAGAGGCGTCCCTTGAACCGGCCTCGCCCGGATTTGCGAAGAGGAGTAACGTCAAAAACCACGCAGCGGACTTCGCCCAGAAATTCGCGGCGAACGTATTCGAATTGATAGTGCTGCCGGTCGAATCCGCTGGTATCGAGATAAATCATTTGCAAAAAACCGGCGGGTACGAACGTCGAACTGAATACGTCGCTCAAATGCGAAAGAGGATTGAGCTCGCTAAGCAAGCCGCCCTTTTTGTCGCGGCCCAGCATCGACTGGTCGACGATCCCCTTTGTAAGATCCGCTTGACCCAGAAAATAGTGATCGCTTACGGGAATCGAGCCCATCTCTTTATCGGGCTTCATGTCCTGGATATAGGTTTCGATGATGGGGTTGTAGTGCTTGATGGTCGCGACTTCTTCGTGCTCGCGCGAGATGATGCGATCGATGGCTTGATTCACCGTCGCAACTGGCGAGGCGGAATTCCCCGCCTGTCCGTTATTCCGCGCCGCCGGTTGCGGCTGCGCCCAGGCAATTCCAGCCAACGCGCCGACCGCTAGCAGTGAGCGGCGCAGATTCTTCCACGAACGCATTGCCTATACCCCCTCGGCATTCTCCATCAATAGGCCAATTCGAACACGATGTGTACGATGGCGGCAGAATCCACCGGATGGCCATCTTGCCGCGCCGGACGAAAGCGAATCTGGTGCGCCGCTGCTACCGCCGAATTTTCGAGGCCGTATCCAAGGCCCTGCACCACATGTTGGACCTCTACTTGTCCGGATGCCGTGAATACGACTTGAAGGAGAACTTCGCCTTCAATCTTCTTTGCCAGCGCTTCCTGAGTATAAACCGGCCGGGGCTTGAAAAGAATCTCAACCGGCTGCGTCTTCGCGATCGTTTGTGTCGGTCTTGCTTTGGCGGTTGGAGCGACGGCGCCTTCGTCGGCGAAGCCGCCCGACTGAACGCTGCCGTGATTCCCGCCCCTGCCGCCGGTTGCCACGCCGTTGCCGAATCCGCCGCTGGCTACGATGCCTCGAGCGCCCTTTGCCCCGCCGGTTCCATTGCCGTAACCAGGGCCTGCGGGCATATCGTACGCTCCAAGCTGCGCGATATTCGGATTGCGATTGGTCTGGTTGTTCGTCTTCACCCCATTCGGGTCGCCAAAACCGCCCGTCTGCACGGCTTCGCGGGGCTTTTTCAAAGTCGGGATCGCGGAACTTCCCATCGAAACCGGTGCCGGGAACACCTTGGCAACTTCCGGCAGTTCAGGAGCCTTGGTGTCGTTGCGCGATGTCGCCCGCTTAGCAACAGGAGCGACAATCACCGGATTATAAATCTTGGGCTTGGGAGGCGCCACAGCAACTTCGATTTTGGGTGGCTCTTTCACCACTGGCTGCTTGATCGGTAAGACTTTCGGTTTGGGTTGTGGCTTCCAAGGCTGCACAACCGGCGCTTCGATCTGAGTGATCCAATACTTTTGCTGTTCCAGGGTCAGCCTTTGAGGCACGAGCATGGGAATCACGATCAGAGCCAACAGCACGGCGCACTCCAGCACGAACCCCGCTCCAAAAACCCCCATCCGCGATTCGCCCTCTGGAAGGAGCGCTTCGTTGAAAACAGCCCTGTTTGTCATTGCGCCCATGAAATTCACCCAAGGCCCCTTTTCAGAATTTAGCGATGCCGGGGCACAATATTCCCGACATTAGTTTAGTACTAGACCACTCGGCTGGGATGAATAGGACTGAAGTACCATTCTATCCCCTATCGTGCCGAAACCGCTAACGACCGTCACGACGCGCGCCACAACTCACATTTATCCCGCGCTATTTTAACCCGAACGTCTAAAACTTCTCTCGGTAGAACACAGTAATTCTGACTGCTGAAACCGCTAGTACTCGCCGCTCAAATCCGCACTTGCGTCGGTCAATCTCCTTATTTTGCAGATGGTTGGCCGCAACCCTGTGAAAACACGCCGAAAATCGAAAGGGCGACCTACTGCGGTCGCCCTCCCCCCCGTTCGAATCAGAGGCTACTTCGATGGCTCGACTACGATGAAGTTTGTCACGCCCCCGTGGTTCACCAGAAGCAGGACTGGCTGATCTCCAGCGCTGGCCATCGCTTGCCTGAATTCGGCGACGTTGTTCACCGGTTTATGGTTCACTTCTTGAATGACATCGCCTCGTTGTATTCCAGCCGCGGCAGCCGGGCTTGAATCATCCACGGACGACACAACCACGCCGTGGATCCCTGCGGGCAGATCCAATTGCTGAGCGATGTCGGGAGTCAGGTCTTGCACCTCGACGCCTTGCAGCGCGTTGCCTGATGGCTCACCCGGACCCAACTTGGCCTCCTTCTCCGGCAATTCTCCCAGCGTCACTGTTACGTTCTCAGTCTTACCGTCTCGCAGGATTTCGAGCTTAACGGCTGCTCCTGGAGCCATTTGCGAGATTTGAACCTGCAACGCCGTATTCGATTCGACCGGCTGGCCATTCAGTTTCAGAATGACGTCGCCTTTCTTCAATCCAGCTCGAGATGCCGGTGTATCGGGGGATACATCTCCAATGAGCACCCCGCCGCCCTCTTGCACGCCAAACTGATGAGCAAGTTCGGGCGTCAATTTCTGGATGTAGACACCCAGATAGCCGCGAACTACTTTTCCATGCTGGAGGATTTGGTCCATCACATTCTTGGCCATCTTGATCGGAATCGCGAATCCGATGCCCTGGTTGCCGCCGGTTCCTCCGCTCAGGATTGCCGTGTTAATCCCCACCAGGTTTCCGTGAATATCGATCATCGCTCCGCCAGAATTTCCGGGATTGATCGCCGCATCGGTTTGTATGAAATCTTCGTAGGCTTCGATGCCCAGGCCGCCGCGCCCGGTCGCGCTGACGATCCCCATCGTGGCGGTTCCACCGAGCCCAAATGGCTCTCCGATCGCGAAGACGAGATCCCCAACGTGCAGTTGGGACGAATCTCCCAGGGGGAGCGTGGGCAGGTTTTGCGCGTTAATTTTTAGCACGGCTATATCCGTTTTGGGATCCGTGCCGACCAGCTTCGCCTGATATTCTCGATTGTTGCTGAGATAAACCCTGATGTCGGATGCCCCGTCAATTACGTGGTTGTTCGTCAAAATCGTGCCGTCGGAATTGACGATTACCCCGGAACCAAGACTTTGCTCGCGCTCAGGCTCCGGCTGCGTTTGCCCGAATTGATTGCCAAAGAACTGGCGGAAAAATGGATCGTTAAAAAATGGCATTTGATTTCGCTGCGGCTTAACAAGTTTTGAAGTGTGAATATTCACGACCGCGGGAAGAGCCGGCTTCAATACCGATGCGAAACCATTTTGGAAACTCCCCAGGTTTACAGGTGCGGATTCGTGTACGACAGCCGCCGGTACCCCAGCGGCGCCCAGAACCGACCGTCCCGTCCACGTTCCCCAGCCTTTCGCCAACAGCACACCACAAATAATTGCCGCGACGACCACGATCGTGGCCGCCCAGCGACGAATGTGTATGACCTCCCTGCTCATAGCTGTCTCTCCTATTTGTGCAATTTTCCTGCGGGTTCATGCGCGCCTCCCCACCAGGGTGTGTCCATTTATCTTAGACGTACTTTGCAATAATTCGTACTACCGAGGGTGCTGCTTCAAAAGGACCGTGGGCCGCAAAAACGGGATACGATAGCCAGGCTTCCGGCAGAAAACTTCCGGCCGGCCAACCTTTCTCTAATATCGAACCCTATTATATATAGATGCAAAATTCATGATTTACGTCACCCGATCGTTTAGCTGCGACTCCCATAACTATCGAGCCCGAAACAGGCGCGCCCGGCTTCCGAAGCCGGAATAACCATTTCGCGATTTCAACATCGAAAAGATTTGCTTGGTCTAATATGCTCGGCGTCCTATCCTCTTCGTTTGAACGATCGGCGCTGAAAAGGAGTCGGAATGATTCGGAGATATCTGTTGATCTTATGCGCGGCCGTCTTTCTGTGTGCGATTGCGCGTCCTGCGATTTCCGCTGCGGGCTCAAGCGATCAACCCACGTCGTTGGACCCGGAAACTCTTAAGGCTCTTGCGGCCGTCGCGGGCGCCGGAATGATGGAAACACACACATACGAATATCTTGAGGAGTTGAGCGACGACATCGGAGCGCGTGTGACGGGCTCTCCTGAGGCCGCTAAGGCTATCGCCTGGGGCGCGGAAAAAATGAAGGCAATCGGTCTGGAGAACGTACACACCGAACCGTGGCAGCTCTTTCGCGGGTGGACGCGCATATCGGCCGATGCTGAACTCGTATCGCCCATTCAGCGACGGCTGATGGTGGATTCCATGGGCTGGGTTGGCTCTACACCGGCCGGAGGAGCCGAAGGTGACGTCGTCGCCGTGAATGGCTACCAACTCGAAGATGAAATGAAGAACAAGGCGGCGAACTGGCGGGGAAAAATCCTGCTGATCGTCCAAAAGGGCGATAAGCCGAAGGACCCATTTGCGGCTTTTGCAAAGTTTGGCGATTTCCTGAAAGCCGCGCATCAGGATGGCGCGGTCGCCGTCATCGGCGGGCAGGGCGGGCGCAAAGCGACGGGCATGCACCTGACGCACACGGGCATACTGGGTTTCGACACTTACTACGACATCCCGGTGGTAAGCATGGCGGCGGAGGATCAGGAACAGATCGAGCGCTACCTCGATCGCGGCAAGACAGTGCGTTTGAAAATGAACGTGCAAAACCGCGTGACCAATGGTCCCGTCGCGAGCGCCAACGTGGTGGGCGAAATTCGTGGGACGCAAAACCCCGAGCAGATCGTGGTGGTCGGCGGACACTTGGATTCCTGGGATCTGGCCTCCGGCAGCACCGATAATGGCTGCGGAGCAACGACGACGCTCGGCGCCGCTGAAGCCATCATGAATTCCGGCGTGAAACCAAGACGCACAATCCGATTCGTTCTTTTCACTGGGGAAGAACAGGGCCTTGATGGATCCTTCAACTACGTCAAGACCCACAAGGATGAGATGGCTAACCACGTCGCCGCCGTGATACTCGATAATGGGCAAGGCCCGGTCGTAGCGCTCCAACTCGGCGGCCGCAACGATTTGATTCCCGAGGCCCAAACATTTGCGGACTCGCTGCAGGCGTTCGGCAAAATCGACGTGGATGACGATACTGAATTCGGGACCGATACCGGACCATTTATTCTCGCCGGGCTTCCCGGTATCAACCTCGATCAGGATTCGCCAGATTATAAATACACGCATCATTCGAACGTGGATACCTTCGATAAAGTGCAGCCCGATATTCTCGATCGCGACGAGACCGTCATGGCGCTGACGGCTTACTGGATCGCGGACCGGCCGGAGCGGTTGGCAAGTCCTTGGCCAGCCGACAAAACCGCGCACATGCTGGTCGAGAAGCATCAAGACGGCTTCCTCAAGGCATTCGGACTCTGGCCCTTCGGCAATCTCGGTGGGACGTCCGATCGGAAATAGCATGGCCAAATAGAACGCACTGTGGCGAAAAGGGGTTTTTCATCGGAGCGAGCGGAGCGATTCGGAAAATGCAAAAGGCATGAAACCTGATTATCAGATGCCAGCGCCCGGAGCCGCGGCGGATGCCCCGAGCACTTGGTTCGTCTACATCGCCGCTGTTTTTGCGGCGATTGGCGGATTGCTCTTTGGATACGATACCGGCGTTATTTCCGGCGCCCTCATTTTCATTAAGAATAGCTTTTCGCTTTCGACTTTCCAGCAAGAACTGGTCGTCAGCGTCGTGCTGGTTGGGGCGGCGATCGGCGCATTGAGTGGCGGACGTCTCGCCGACCGGTTCGGGCGGCGGCTGATGCTGCTGGTGACCGCGCTGATTTTCATCGTGGGAGCCCTTCTATGTGCGGCAGCCGCGTCGGTCGCGATTCTGGTGGTTGGCCGAACGATTGTCGGCCTGGGGATCGGCCTGGCCAGTTCCACGGTTCCTCTTTATATCTCCGAAGTTTCGCCCGCAAAGGCGCGCGGCTGGCAGGTGTCGCTATTCCAGCTCGCGATCACCGTTGGAATTCTGGCGGCATACCTCGTTGATTATGCCTTCGCGAAGAGCGAAGCCTGGCGGTGGATGCTGGGTATCGCGGTTGTTCCCGGCGCGATGCTGGGAATCGGCATGCTGACGCTGCCTGAAACTCCGCGCTGGCTGGCCAAGAAAGGCCGCACGGAAGTTGCTCGCGCCGTGCTCCGAAAGATTCGCGGCGTGCCTGATGTCGAAGCGGAATTTCGCGAAATTGAGGCGGCGTTAGTCGGAGGCGAGGGACGCGGCCGCTGGAAGGATATTTTTCAGCCTGCCGTCAGGCCTGCGCTCATCATCGGCATTGGCCTCGCGATCTTTCAGCAAGTTACTGGAATCAACACCGTCATCTATTACGCCCCCACAATCATTCAATCCGCCGGCATTCCCTCTGCTTCGGGCGCGATTCTGGCGACCGCGGGCATTGGGCTCGTGAACGTGATCATGACCATCGTCGCGATGTGGCTGATCGACCGCGTGGGCCGGCGGCCTTTGCTGCTTGTTGGCATCGCCGGCATGATCGTCAGCCTGGGAGTATTAGGAATCGCGTTCCGAGTGTCGTCGCACAACGGCGCGCTTGCGCACATTGCGGTGATCACGTTGATGGCTTACGTTGCTTCGTTTGCGATCAGCCTCGGGCCGATCTTCTGGCTGCTGATCGCGGAAATTTATCCGCTGAATGTTCGCGGCGTCGCGGAAGGCGCGGCGGCCGGATCGAATTGGGCCGCCAACTTTGTGGTTTCGCTGACCTTTCTGACGCTGGTGCAAGTGCTCGGTCCGAGTTGGACCTTCTGGCTCTACGGTCTGCTCGCCATCGGCGCGTGGTTCTTCTCTTACTATCTCGTTCCCGAGACCAAGGGGCGCACGCTCGAGGAAATCGAAAGCTTCTGGCGCGAGAAGACCCCTGCGCTTATCAAGTGAAGCTCGGCAGGCGCGGCGACGAAACAGTATTATCGTTATCGCCAGAAGGCCTCGATCTTTAGCCTGACTTGCGCGGCGCGCCTCCCACCCCGTGCTTGCGCTTCTGCTGAATTTTGTGAAGATTGTCCGCGCCACGCTGCACGAGTTTCTTCCCACCCAAACGATCGAGACCGCCAGTGTAGAAACCTTTTTCTGAAGTGTCCGCCGATTCCTTTTTTGCCATCTTTTCCTCCCTGAAAGCCTCTGCGATATTCCAAATCGCACGCTAAGTGTGTCAGTTTGCGCGCCACCGATGCTGTCTGAAACCGCACTATTCCGTCCAGCAGAGCGTTGCCATCGCTCGAATAAGCGAATCGAGCAGTGCCGTGCCCTCTCGGCCAATGCGAGCGGTTCCCATCTGCGGAAGTTTGCGTATCGAATTGGGAATTCGCAGCGCATTGACACGATTCGTGACATAGCAAACATTCTTATCCCCTTTGCATTCAGCCACTTTTGGCAAGTGGCCAAGGAAGTGCCTGAATTATCCCGAAGCCTCTCAACAATTCCCGACAAGGGTATTGCGATCGGGTCGGGAGTTGTCTTTTTAGGCAAAGCTGTGTCTTTCTAGACAGTTTCATTAAATGCGGAGATTGCAAACATGGACGATATGGGAAACCTCCTCTTGATCGCCGGCGACCTCGCTGATGCCAACGTGATTCGAGAGGCTTTCGCTCGCACAAAAGATCAACGTTACACCATTAAATCGGTTCGAACACTTTCCGAGGGCATCGAACGACTCAACAAAACCGGAATCGACGCCGTTCTGCTCGATCTGGACTTGCCCGACAGCCAGGGCATCGAAACGCTCGACAAACTATTGCTGGCAGTCCCGGGCGTGCCGGTGCTGATCATCAGCGATTCGGATGATGAAGACCTGGCGAGGCAAGCCGTAAAGCGCGGGGCGCAAGATTATCTGCTAAAAGGCCACCTCGACAGCTACTCGCTGACGCAGGCTCTGCGCAGCATGATTGCGCGGCGGACACTGGAGGAAGCACTGTTCGTGGAAAAGGAACGCGCTCAGGTGACGCTCGACTCCATTGGCGACGCCGTGCTCAGCACGGATGTCGCGGGCAACGTAACGTATCTGAATCTGGTGGCGGAGACCATGACCGGCTGGGGCCGGCAGGAGGCAACCGGCAGGCGGTTCAGCGAGGTATTCCGGATTATTGATGGCGAAACGCGAGAAACCTCTCGCAATCCAATGGAGCAGGCGCTTCAGGAAAACAAGACCGTTGGGCTGACCGTAAACTGCATCCTGATTCGGCGCGATGGACGCGAATTCGCGATCGCAGACTCCGCGGCTCCGATCCACGACCGGGAAGGAAAGGTTACCGGCGCCGTAATCGTCTTTCGCGACGTGAGTGAAGTCCGCGCCATGGCGCTTCAAATGTCCCACTCGGCGCAGCACGATGTTCTCACCAATCTTCCGAATCGCGTCCTGTTGAGCGACCGGCTGACCCATGCGATTGCCATCGCCCGCCGCAGGGGCACTCAACTCGCGGTGCTGTTTTTGGATTTGGACCGCTTCAAACACATCAACGACTCGCTGGGCCATGCCGTTGGCGACAAATTGCTTCAGTCCGTGGCAAAGTGCCTGGAAGATTGCGTGCGCGCCTCGGACACCGTAAGCCGGCAGGGCGGGGACGAGTTCGTTGTGCTGCTCTCCGACGTTGAATGCGAGGAAGATGCAACCCTCAGCGCGAGAAGGATGATCGCCGCGATGACGGCGCCGCATTGCGTGGCCGAGCACGATTTGCGCATGACCGTCAGCATTGGCATCAGCATCTTTCCCAATGATGGGGAAGATGCGGAGACGTTGATCAAAAGCGCGGACACGGCGATGTATCACGCCAAGGAAGGCGGCCGCAACAATTACCAGTTCTTCAAACAGGATATGAACGTCCGCGCGATCGAGCGGCAATCGATCGAATCGAGCCTTCGCCACGCGGTGGAACGCAATGAATTCGTGCTGCACTACCAGCCCAAAATAAATCTCGCGTCCGGCGCAAGCACAGGCGTGGAAGCTCTGCTGCGCTGGCGGCATCCCCAGCGGGGACTGCTCCGTCCGGCCCAATTCGTGCCCATCGCCGAAGATTGCGGGTTGATTCTATCCATCGGGCAGTGGGTCTTGCGTGAAGCATGTTCGCAAGCCCGGGCCTGGATCGATGCGGGGCTGCAACCGACTCCCGTGGCCGTGAATATTTCGGCCATCGAGTTCCGGAGCAAGGATTTTGCCGAAGGCGTACGAACGATTCTGGAGGAGACTCGCCTGGGGGCGCGCTACCTCGAGCTTGAACTGACGGAAAGCGTGCTGATGCAGCATGCGGAGTCCAGCGCTTTGGCGCTGAAGGCCCTAAAAGACATGGGCGTTCAGCTTGCGGTGGATGATTTCGGCACGGGCTATTCCAGCTTAAGCTACCTGCGGGAGTTTCCCATCGATATCTTGAAAGTGGACCAGTCGTTCGTCCACGAAATCATGGCCGATTTAGACAATGCTGCAATCGTCCGCGCCGTGATCAGCATGGGCAAGAGTCTCAACCAGCGGGTGATCGCCGAAGGGGTGGAAACGCGCGAACAGCTTGCGTTCCTGCGGGACCAGCGTTGCGACGAGGGACAGGGGTATTATTTCGGCCATCCAATGATGCCCGGGCAGTTTGCCGCGCTGCTTAGAAGCGGCCTCTCGGAAAATATCCTCAATCAATACATCGCCTGATCGCAAGGCGCTTGGATCCAGCGGTACAATCGCGCGCCTAACGGAGAATCCAGCCGGCCGGTGGTCCCGTGAATTTGAAGTCGCATCTTTGTTCGAGCGTGCCGGGCCAATCCACGTGCGTTACCCTCGCCTGACCGACGAACGGCTCCCCTTCTTTCGCGAGAAATACTTCAACGAGCGAGCCGAAGCCCACCAGTGCCGAACATCCACAAAGAAAACTGTCTTGACTCACGTTTTCCGTCGCCGTCAGCAAATCGAATTGAGTGTCCATGGAATCGGTTCCTCGCAGCCTCAGCATCACCCGCAGGCGGACTCGTGGCTCCGGTCGTGGCTCCTGTTGTCCGTCAGCGATCAGGGTTTCCAGTTTTTTCTGAAGAGCGGCAATATCCACAGGCTTTTGAAAGAACCCTTTCGCTCCAATATTTTCGCAATAATCCTTATAGCGCTCGCTCGACTCACCCGAAACGATAAGGATGGGAATATGCTGCGTGAAGCTGAGCGACGAAAGCGTTTGGCAAACTTCCAGGCCGGAATATTTCGGCATCATCAGGTCAAGCAGGATAGCGTCCGGCTTGTGATGGAGCGCGAGCGCCAGGGCTTCTTCCGGCGAGCCGCTATCGATGACGTCGTAGGAGTCCTTCAATCGAAATCGAAGAACCTTCCGCATCGCTTCGTCGTCGTCAATGATCAGAATCTGTGGCAAACTCGTCTCCTCTTCCTAACTGGCCGCGAAAGAATCCCCTTGCCCGTCGTTCCGAGCGAAGCGAAGAATCTGCTTCCGGCGCGAATACCGGGGCGCGGCGGATAGCCCGCCGTCTTGGGCCCTCGCAACCGGCGACGGACGTTTCCTTCGACTAACCGCGCCGGCGCCTCTCTTCGCTTCCCGCATACTCGGCATCGTGCCCGGGCGTTTGCTCAACCGGCGTCCTTGCGAGAATTTCCTCGACGTTCCGGGTCAGCTCGTCGCGGGTGAATGGTTTCCGAAGGATTACGATTCCAGATTCGAGCACTCCATGCGTCGCAATTGCGCCGTCCGTGTACCCGGACATGTAGAGGACTTTCATTTGCGATCGTATAGCCGACAATTTCGACGCCAGTTCATCGCCGCTCATTCCCGGCATGACGATATCCGTCAGCAACAGATCGATAGCGCCGTCGAAGTTTGCCGCGGTCTTCATGGCCTTGGCCGCGTCTTCCGCTTCGAGAATCGTGTGGCCCATTTTCGATAGCGTATTGCAGGTCAGCTTGCGAAGGGACGCTTCATCCTCGACGACGAGAATCGTTCGCGAGCGCTTGGCTTGCTCGATCGGGATCTTCGGGCGCTCCAGCTCCGGTGCAGTTCCTTCCGCTCGGGGAAGGTAGATCTTGAACCGGGTGCCTTTGCCGAGTTCGCTTTCGAGCCAGATGTAGCCGCCGCTTTGTTTGATCACCCCGTAAACGGTCGCCAGTCCAAGGCCTGTTCCTTTTCCTACTTCCTTGGTGGTAAAGAAAGGCTCAAAAATGTGGGATTGTATTTCCGCATCCATGCCCAGCCCGGTGTCGCTCACTTGCAGCATCACGTAATGCCCCGCCACGACGTAACGGTGGCGACGCACGTCTGCTTCGCCCAATTCGGCATTGCTCGTTTCGATTGTCAGTTTCCCCCCGCGAGGCATCGCGTCACGCGCGTTCACGGCCAAATTCAAGATAACCTGCTCGATCTGCCCGCGGTCCGCTTTCACCCTTCCTAATCCGGGAGCGGCAAAAATCCTTAGCTCGATGTCCTCGCCGATCAGCCGGCGAAGCATCTTCTCGACGTCGATCGCGACGACGTTCAGATCGAATATTTTTGGCTCGAGGACTTGCTTCCGGCTGAACGCCAGCAACTGTTGCGTCAGCGCCGCCGCGCGCTGGCCTGCCTTCTGGATTTCGTCAACCGCTTCCCGAAATGGATCATCCGAGCCCACTCTCTGTTGCAGCGCTTCGCTGTAACCGATGATCACACCAAGGAGATTATTGAAATCATGCGCGATTCCGCCCGATAGCCTTCCAACGGCCTCCAGCCGCTGCGATAGCAGGAGTTGCTGTTCCAATTGTCTGCGTTCGGTGATGTCGCGATTCACGATGATGAGTTTTTCAACCGCTCCCGTCGCATTGCGAACCGCGCTGGCCGTCGATTCCACCACGCGCCAATCGCCGCTCTTGTGCCGGATGCGGTACTCGACTCGGCGCCCAGAGCCGGTCGTTCGGGCTTCCTCGGCTGCCGCGACGACAGCCTTACGGTCGTCCGGGTGAATCTGTTCGTAACCGGAAGTTTTCTCCAATTCCTCCGAAGAGTAGCCAAGAACTTTCTGGTACGAGGGACTGTTATAGAGCCTGCGTCCATCCGCTGTGACCACCGCGATCATGTCCGCCGCGTTTTCGCCAATCAGGGAAAAGAGCTCGTCCTGCGCCACCAAATGCATCCGAAACCGGTAAATTTGGACTTGCTGGTAGACGACGTAAACAACAAACAGCAGCACCATTCCCACCAGAGCTTGCATCGCCAAATGAATGTTGAGCGCATTCCAACTATTCGGCTCAAGGATGAAAACCGTAACGGAAAACGAAACGATTCCCAGCGTAAGCAGCAGAGTGACCAGTACGCCGGAAAAGGAAAGCCACCATTGACGGCGTTCGACACGGCTCATCCCAGCCCGCGTCGAATTGTTCTCGTTCGTCTTGAGAATCTTGGATGTCTTCATATATCCCCAACTCTCTACTCAAAGCTACTGTCGCGTCCCAGAAAAGCTCAAGAACTCCGACCGCGCGGCTCATTGTAGGGGCGCTGCTTGCCGCGCCCTGCTTACGCAGCATATCTCCGGGACGCAACACTAGAATGAAGTCGCGCCAGCGATCTAACCTTTCAAAAACGGGTGGTCCACGATGTAGGCACTGCAAGTGGGCTGCCAAGAAGGCAATTACTAGCCAGGAAATCTGTCGATCAAGTCCTTACACTTGCTCGGTTTACGTCAGCGCAACGAGCAATTCCGCAACTTGCCCGCATTCATCTTTTCCCGAAATTGCATCATCGTTTAGGTACGGCTCCTCTCCAACAGAAATGTGGCCTCCATTCTTCAGCCAGCCATGTAAACGCCTCGGCGAAGATCATGTTTGTGTTTCAAAGCGAAACAATTTCGTCCATCCGCGAAAAATTCACGATGAATTAACGATTTCCTTAGACAATGTTTCGGCGCTGCGTTAAATTGTTATTCCTCTCTGATTTCAATCTCCCTTTTCCCCCTTCGTGGAGTTGCCGTGCGTCTTCTCTTGTCCGAAAACGATGCAGGGCTGCGCAAACTTCTTCAGCGGAATTTCGAAGCGGAGGGTTACGCGGTGGATTTTGCCGGCGACGCAAGGTGCGCCGAGATCCTGATCCGGGAACACTCGTGCGGCCTCGCAATCCTGGACGTGAGTTTCCCGGATCCTGGTGGCATTCAGATACTGCGGCACGTTCGCACTTTCCACGGGCAACTGCCCGTCATCCTTCTGGCGAGCCCCAATCAACTGGAAGACCCATCCCGGCTGCAGGATCTGGATGCCGATGATTTCATTCTCAAGCCGTTTGGATTTCCTGAACTGTCGGCGCGCGTTTGGGCGCTGCGGAAACGGGGCAAATCGTGTCCGGATGCGGTGTTGCGCGTCGAGGATCTTGAGTTAAGCCGCGTTGAACGCACCGTAAAACGCGCGGGGCGCACGATCGACCTAACTCCACGGGAATTTGCTCTGCTCGAGTACCTGCTGCGCAATGCCGGCCAGCATGTCACGCGAGCTCAAATTATCGAGCACGTCTGGAATTTGTCGTTCGACACGCCCACCAACGTCGTGGACGTTTACATCAATTACGTCCGCAAGAAGATCGACACGTACGCCGAGCGCAAATTGATCCACACGGTTCGCGGCGTTGGCTACCAGTTGCAGGGGGAAGCTCCGCAATCCGCTTCGGAATCGCGCGAGTGGCATTGAGGCGCTGTGCGGGACGCGGGCGGGGAACGCCGCTGAAAGAAATGTCCGGAGCGTGATTGAAAGAGATGAGAAATCAATTGGCAACGGCGCTTGATGAAACGCAGCGCGAGAAGCTCGTGCTCGAACACCTGCCGCACGTGCAGTATATTGCGCGGCGCATCCATTTTCGCCTGCCGCCGCAAGTGCTCCTGGAAGATCTGGTTCACGCGGGAGTCCTGGGCCTGATGGACGCGGTCCGAAAATACGACCCGGCCAAGAACGTCCACCTGAAGTCTTACGCGGAGTTTCGTATCCGCGGTTCCATCCTCGATAGTCTCCGCCAGCAGGATTGGAGTCCGCGGGCGCTCCGCCAGCAAGCCCGGCGCATGAAGCAGGCACTTTCCAATTGCGAGGCGCGCCTGGGGCGCGATCCCTCCGAGCCGGAGATTGCCACGGAACTTCAGGTGAGCTTGGAGGTCTTACAGCGCCTTCGGAGAGACCTTCACGGACTGGACATCGGAATTCTGCCGGACGAGACAATGGACTCCGGTCCGGGTGATGAACCGGTGAACCACGGCTCGCCCGCGAGAGAGGAAGATCCCTTTTGCTGCGCGTTGCGCTCGGAAATGACGGAGTTGCTTCGGAAAACGATCGGCGAATTGCCGGACCGGCAGCGCGACGTGCTCACACTGTATCACTTTGAGGAGCTTTCGATGAAGGCGGTTGGTTCGGCTCTCGGAATCGGCGAGTCAAGGGTGTCGCAGATTCACACGGCTGCGCTGGTCCACCTGCGCGCACGGCTCGCGGAATTGCTCGATCGCAAGGCGCCGCAGGCGTTGCACTGACGCAAGGCTGGCGCGACTTGCATTCCCGCTGAAGCCCACATCGCGCTCCAAGGAAGTACGATTCGGTCTCCGGTTGACTCACACCGACAAAACTTCAGCTATTCTTCAGGTTCCTTCACTAAGATCGAAGTGAATTTGTCCGCGACCTCCGGCAAATTCAGCTCCCGCTCGAGAAGATTCACGTCCGGAGCGCAATGAATGGCCGCTCGACTGAAAAATCGATGTAGCCTCTTTTACCCCGAGTGCGTCTATACAGAAGGTATATGAGTTCGACCGCCCGAATCTTCTTGATTTTTTCCGTCTTGGTGATCGGAGGAGTCGCGACTGTAATTCTTGCGCCTCAATCCTTCGCCGGCCCTGGTCGCGGCAAGCAGTCTTCTCCTCCCGTGCAATCGGAAAAATTCGTTGGAACTATTAAAGCGATCTCCGGGAATACTATTACGCTGGCTCCGGACGCAGGTTCTGAAGTCACGATTCTTGTGGAAGGCGCTCCGCGGTTGCTCCGCATTGCCCCGGGACAAAGGGATTTGAAGAACGCGACCGCCATTCGGCCAACGGACCTGCAAGCCGGCGACCGCATTCTCGTGTTCGGCAAACCTTCCGGCGATGGCAAATCCATCGTAGCTTCCGCGATTGTGGCTATGAAAAGTTCCGATGTGAGCTCGGTACATGCGAAGGAGCGCGAAGAATGGCAGCGCGGTGTCGGCGGACTCGTGGGCGCAGTTGATCCAGCCGATGGGACTGTGACGATTTCGGCGTCAGGGGTTGCCGGCGCGCGAAACGTTGTCATCCACACATCGAAAAATACCGCGTTTCGCCGCTACGCGCCAGACTCCGTGAAATTTGACGATGCCGAGCCCAGCGCCTTCGGCGAAATCAAGCCTGGCGACCAGCTTCGGGCGCGCGGAACCCGCAACCCAGGGGGAGACGAATTCTCAGCGGACGAAATTGTCTCCGGTTTCTTTAGAAATATTTCCGGCACGATCGTTTCAGTGGATACGGCTGCGAACACGATTCAGGTGATGGATGCCGCCGCGAAGCGGCCCGTGCTGGTGCGGGTCACGTCCGAATCCGAGCTCCGCAAATTGACGCCTGAAATAGCGGAGCGCATGGCCGTGCGAATTAAACGTTCGCCGGGAGGCCCGCACTTGGGTGCCCCCGAAAATGGCGCCTCTGCAACGCGCCCTCCTTTCCCGCCGGGCGCCGACGTAGCCGCCCGTAATACACCTCGCGGCAGCCGGCCGGATTTTCAGCAAGTCTTAAATCGAATGCCCACGGTTACTCTCGCTGATTTGAAGAAGGGCGACGCCGTTGCGATTGTGTCCACAGATAATTCAGCTTCCGGCGGGATCGTCGCTATCACGCTGCTCGCTGGCGTCGAGCCAATATTGGCGGCGTCTCCCAGCGGAGAGAAGGCCATAACGCTTTCGCCCTGGAACCTTGGCGGCGGAGGACAGCCGTCCGACGCAGGAGCGCCCTGAGCAGCCGCTAAAACGGCGCTTAACTCTTATCTTATTTCTCGGGATACCGAATGAAATTTCAGAATTGCCGAAACTACATCGGGATTGTGATTATTGCGCTTCTCGGATTTGTTTTCGTCAAGGCGGCGTTCGCGCAAGATGGCTCGGGCGCGCTCCGCGGGCAGGTAACTGACCCGTCCGGCGCCGTAGTGCGAGGCGCCACGGTGACGGTGCTGACTTCTGCCGGGCCAATCGCGGCCACTACGAATGACCGCGGAGTATTCGAAGTGAAAAGTTTGCCACCGGGAAAATACCGGGTGCAAGCCATCGCCAATGGCTTCGCTCGATACGAGAAAGCAGGAGTGGAGATCAAGTCGGGGCAGATCCAAAAGCTCGCGATTACACTTTCGATCGAATCGCAGCAGCAGAAGGTCGTTGTTTCAAGCGATGCGCCCACGCTCGACGTCAGCCCCGAAGCCAACGCGGGCGCCATCATTATCACCGGCAAACAGCTCGACGCTCTCTCGGACGATCCCGATGAGTTACAAGCCGATCTTCAGGCCCTCGCCGGCCCCTCGGCCGGACCCAATGGCGGCCAGATGTATATTGACGGGTTCACCGCCGGACAGCTTCCGCCGAAATCGTCCATTCGTGAGATCCGCATCAATCAAAATCCATTTTCGGCGCAATACGATGAGCTTGGCTACGGCCGCATAGAGATTTTTACGAAGCCAGGAACCGACAAGCTTCACGGTTCGTTCCAGATCAGCGGCAACGATTCAGCCTTCAACTCTCAAAATCCTTTCGCGAAGTCCGAGCCTCCCTACGAATCAACGATGTTCAGCGGCGATTTGAGCGGTTCGCTGAGCAAGAAACTCTCCTTCTTCGTGAGCGCGCAGCGCCGGGACATCAACGACGTTGATGTCGTCAGCGCGCAGATACTCGATCCAAACTTCAACCAGGTTCACTTCACCGACTCACTCGCTAATCCTCGTACTCGCACCAACATCAGCCCGCGCATCGACTATCAATTTGGCAAGAACAACACTCTTTCCGTGCGCTATCAATACTGGCGGGACAACGAGCAAAACGAAGGCGTCGGCCAGTTCGCGCTGCCATCGCAGGGCTATAACAACCTCGAAACCGAGCAAACCCTGCAAGTCAGCGATACGCAAATGATCGGCGCCGACGTCGTAAACGAAACCCGCTTTCAATACGTGCATGACGCGACCGGCCAAACCGCCCAAAACAACGAGCCCACCCTGACCGTCCTCGGGGCATTCACTTCTGGCGGCAATAATCTCGGCAATATTCTCGACGACACGAATCGTTACGAGTTCCAAAACTATACTTCGATCGTTCATGGAACGCATTTTGTGAAGTTTGGCGTCCGTTTGCGCGCTACGAGAGATAGCAACAGCGCGAACTCCGCCTTCAACGGCATGTTCACGTTTCCCACGCTCGATGCCTACCAGATTACCGAGAAGGCCTTGGCGCAGGGCCTGACGCCCACGCAGATTCGCGCCCTGGGAGGAGGAGCGAGCCAATTCTCCATCATCGCGGGAGTTCCAGAGGCGCAGGCTTCGCTGGTTGACGCGGGCCTGTATGCGGAAGACGACTGGCGCGTGCGCCACAATGTAACTCTTAGTTACGGCCTGCGTTTCGAAACGCAAAATGACATCAGCGACCATTTCGATTGGGCGCCACGCGTGGCGATTGCCTGGGGAATCGGCGGCGGAAAGAATGGCGCGCCCAAGACGGTGCTCCGCGCCGGCTCCGGAATATTCTACGATCGTTTTGAGGAAAGCCAGATACTGCAGGCCGCGCGCCTCAATGGCATCACGCAACAGCAATTCGTGGTCACGAATCCCGATTTCTTTCCGAACATTCCGCCGGTAAATCTTCTGCCAGGCGCGGAGACGTTGCCGACCGTCTATCGAATTTCTCCAGCCCTGCGCGCACCTGGCACGATTCAAAGCGCTGTCACCGTCGAGCGCCAGCTAACAAAGTTTGCCAACCTGTCGGTTTCTTACCTCAATTCTCGCGGGTTCGATCAGTTACTCACGAATAATATCAACACGCCCTTGCCCGGAACCTACAATCCCCTCGATCCGTCGATGGCTGTGCGGCCTTTTGGAAATATTGGGAACATATACGAGTACCAATCGGAAGGCATTTACAGGCAGAACGAGCTGATCGCCAACGTCACCGTTCGCGCCGGCGCCAAGCTTTCTCTCTTTGGATACTACGTGCTGAATTATGCCAAGAGCAATACGGACGGCGCCGACAGTTTCCCCTCGAATCCTTATAATTTAATGCAGGATTATGGCCGCGCCGAATTTGATACCCGCAACCGGGTGTTCCTGGGAGGGAGCGTCGCGCTGCCTTACGGGCTTCGCCTCAGCCCGTTTCTGCTGGTCAGTTCGGGCCTGCCTTTTAACGTCACGATCGGCCAGGATTTGATCGGCAGCTCGCAATTCAATCAGCGGCCGGCCCTGGTTTCACCGGCCACGTGCAGCGTTACGACGATAACGTCGAACATATATTGCACTCCGCTGGGAACCTTCAACACGCTTCCGTCCTCCGGTGAGACTCTCGTGCCAATCAATTACGGCACAGGCCCCGGACGTTTCAGCCTGAACTTGCGGCTCAGCAAGACGTTTGGATTCGGAAAGAAGCCGGAAGGCCCTGGCAGCGCTTCTGCAGGTGGTGACCATGGGGGCCACCACCACGTTCCATTTGGAGTTCAGCGCGGAGGATGGCAAATGGGGAGCGCGACGGATAAGCGCTATAACCTGACGTTCAGCGTCTCGGCGCGCAACATTTTCAACCACGAAAATCTGGCGCCCCCGGTCGGAGTCCTCGGTTCATCCTTCTTCGATCAATCGAATGCGCTTGCAGGCGGGCCCTTCTCATCCCGCTCGGCGAGCCGCATCGTCTACCTGCAGGCGTCCTTCGGTTTCTGACGGCGTCACGGATCGCCTCGCCAGTAATACGTCTATTCGTTTCGCCGCGGCATCTTTTCGCAACGCCCATGCTTCTCATCATGTGGCGAAGCAACGTATTTTCGGTTGCGAGAGCGCGGGGACGCAAGAGATGACGCGAAAATTGACCAGCCTTGCCAAAAGAGCGGCGACTTCCGCCGTTGCGGTTTTGCTGGCGCTGGCACTGCCCGCGACAGCCGCGGATCTCCAGCCGCAAACCGTTGAGGCCTTCAATCATTACGTGCAATTGACTGCATCGCGGATGGATGCCGGACTCGCGCACCGCGAGCCGTACCTTTGGTTCGAGCGCCTTCCAGAACCGCGTCGTACTGCCGTGTACGTAGACCTGCGCGCGGGGAAAGTGGTGATCGAGCGCCTTGAAACTCTCGATGATGGAAAGCGCATCAGCGTTCCCGGCGGTCTGATTCACCATTGGATCGGAACCGCGTTCATTCCTGGCGCAACGCTCGAGCAGACCCTCGCTCTCGAAAAGGATTACGGCCATCATCAGGATTATTTCCGCCCGGACGTTGCGCGATCAAAAATTCTGCGTCACGAGGGCGACGACTACGTCGTTTTATTGCGCTTCTACAAAAAGAAAGTGGTCACGTCCGTCCTCGATACCGTTCACGACGTGCATTACGAACAGATCGATGCAACGCATGCCTGGAGCCGTTCGCACACCACCAGCATCCGGCAGGTGGACAACGCCGGAACGCCCGACGAGCGCCTCGAGCCGGAAGGCCACGATGACGGATTCTTGTGGCGGATGAATACCTACTGGCGATTCGAACAGAAGGATGGCGGAACGTACGTGGAGTGCCAGACCATATCGCTCACGCGTGACATCCCGGCTGGCCTGGGCTGGATGATCGGGCCTTTTATCACCAGCATCCCGCGAGAATCGCTCACGTTCACTCTCGCAACCACGCGCAAAGCGGTCCTCGATCGAATTCATCATCACAGCGTCGAATAAGGATATTCTCTCGCGATCAGAGATTCTTCGCTTCGCTCAGAATGACGATCGAACTTGGTCGTTCCACAAACGTCTAGAACGTAGTGGAGGCGATGAAAATATCTTCGAGATTGTTGTCGTCGCGCAAAACCAGATTGCTGGCAAAGGAAAGAAAGGTCACGGCGTGTCCGTTCGCGGCGATGGACGGAACCAGGCTGTCGCCATTGGCTGGCGAAGGACCAGGCCCCGCAGGCTGGCTTGCCAGGATCGTGGTGGGCGTGCATGGAGTTGTCGAGGTGCTGGCGATGCCCTCGCACATGTTGCGAACGTAAATGTTTTCGACGCCATTTGCGGCATTGGCGGCGAGGTTCGAGGCAAACGACGCGAATGCGATCGCTTGCCCGTCAGCAACCGCGGCTGTGGTGGTTGTGGTCCCAGTGATCGCCCCGGAGCTCCGGTTGATGCTTGGACGTTCGCTCGGTGCATTACCAGGCGTCAAGCCGTTACCCGCCGTTGGCGTTGACACGAGCTTCGTTGAAGGAGTGCATGCGGTGGTCTGCCCCGTACACGTGTCTCGCACGTAGATTTGTTGGACGGGGCCCACTCCGGCGATGAGATTGGTAGCGGTCGACGCGAAGGCTACGAAGCGGCCGTCCCCGGAAACCGCGGACTCGATGCTTGGTCCATTCGCAGGCGTCACACCGTCCGGTGACGAGATGAGGGTGGTCGCCGTGGCGCATGTTGCCGCCGAGTTGGGGCAAACTCCTCTCTCGAATACTTCCTGCTGTCCGCCGGCGTTCGGCGCGCTCGACCCAAGGTTGGTTGCCATCGAGGTGAACGTCACAAACACTTGCGTGGCGTCCGCCACGGCGGGTTGTGAGCTGGCGCCATCCGCGGGAGTCGAACCATCCGCCGTTGAAATCAGAAACGTTGTCGGCGTACAAGTCGCGGAGGCCGCCGCCCCGTCGCACGTATCCCGGAGGTATATCTGCGGCGTGACTCCGTCCGGCGTGACGTTGGAAACAAGGTTCGTTGCGAGCGAAACGAAAGCCACATAGCGGCCGTCGGGGCTAATCACGGAATTGAAGCTGTCGGCGTTGCCTCCACTGCCGCTTCCGTCGGCCGCGACGCTCACCAATTGAGTAGCATCTGTCGTGGTCGTTGCGCACGTCGTCGACGTGCCGCAAGTTGGGCGCCAGAATATTTGCCGCGTGACGCCGTTAAGAGAATTCGTCACCAGATTGGTGGCCGTCGAAGTAAACGCCACGTGCGCGCCGGCGCTATCGAGCGACGGCTCCGAGCTCGCTCCATTGGCGGGCCCGCCATTCGGGTCCGTGCTCAACTCTGTCATCGTAACCTGGCAGCTTGACGTTCCAAGACACGTGTTGCGAAGAAAGATGCCGCTCAGCGGGTTCGTGTCATTGGTTATCAGATTCGTGGAAACGGAAGCAAACGCGACGAGCGACCCCGTCTGGCTGACCGATGGACCCGACGTGGTCAGTGATAAACCGAGAGTGCCGTTCGTGCAATTGCCCAGGCCGCCGCAGATCCCGTTATTCGCTTGCGACCCGTCGGTCGCGACATCCACGAGCATCGGCAGGCCCGCCGAAGCCGTCGGGTTCACGGAAAATGGCAGAATGTTTGAAGTGCCTCCCGGTGTCTGGTTCACCACCTGAATTTGATCTACCCCGCCGTTAGCCAAGTCAGCTGCGGTCAATTGCGTTGAAACGGACGTCGAGCTGGCGAAAATCGTCGGACGCCGCGCCCCGTTGATTGCAATCGCCGAAGAATTCACAAAGCCGGTCCCGGTCACCGCCAAAACGGGCGGCGCAGTTCCGGCCTGGGCGGATGTGGGCGAAATCGCCGTAATCACTGGAATCGGATTCACGATCGTCAGCGGCATCGAATCTGACAAACCGCCTCCGGGTTGAGGATTGATCACCGCAATCTCCAGCGTGCCTGCGGCGGTGAGGACGTTTGCGGGAATGTCCGCGCTGATCGAAGTGCTGTTCCCAAAATTCGTGGTTTGCTCGCTTCCGTTCACGGTGATCGCCGATCCGGAAACGAACCCCGTGCCGGTCACTGCCAGGGTGAATCCACTGTTTCCGGCGGGAACTTGCGTGGGAGAAATTGATTTTATCGAGGGCACGGGACTCCTGGAGGGGCTGATTGTAAATGGGATGCTCTGACTTGTGCCGCCTCCCGGTTGTTGGGTAAACACCGAAACTTGAATCGTGCCGGGAGTCTGGATTTGAGCCGGCGTTATCTGCGCCGACATCTGGTTGACGTTTGTGAAAACCGTCACCAGGGGCGTGGCGTTCCCATTTATCGTGAACTCGATCAGCGAAGCCGGTGAAAAATCGTTCCCGATAACCTGCAAAGTGAATCCCGGTTGTCCTGCCGTGACGGTCGCCGGATTGATTGATAGCAGCGATGGCTGCGGATTATTGATGTATCCGCCGCAGGAAGGCAGCGCCACCATGACAACCATCAGAATCCAGAAAGCTATCTTTGATCTTTCCTGCAAGATTCACACCTCGATCCCTATAGCGTCTGTGTGGCAAATCGGCATTTTGGAAGAGCGGGTTTCAACCCCGCCGTAAACGCCAGCGATTCAGTACGGCGGAAAAAAGCTCGAGTAGTTAATGCTCTCGCAAATCACAAATTTCTTGCCGTTGTATCGCCAGGCTTTAGCCCGCCATGCCGCCTTGAAGGACGATGCTACATTTGTTTGGTTTTCCGCAGCCTGTTTATCCGCTGAGCCACGAATGTGAAGTTCCCACACAGACACTCTATAGGCCAGGCTCCGGCATCGAACGCAATCATAGAGACTACTAAAGATGTGCTGTGCGGGCAATCGGGATGCCTCGTTCAGCCAGATTCGAGGTTGACTGTCGCGTCTCTCAGATTCTGGTTGCGATCTATGAAAATCTGAATTCTTCGCGCGGCGCTCTCGAAATCCAATTCATTCGCTGGCGCGGGTGTCTTTCTATTCAAGGGAGTTAGAACGAGAGTGATAATAAGTAATTGCGCTGGCTCTGAAAGTGCATGGAATATTCCAGCGATATTGGAGCTCTCTCTCCGGGAGCTTCGTGATTGGTGCGCGAGCACTGAAACATTTCTAGCAGCTTTTTCTACGGCCTGCTAGAGCCTGACAATTTTGCTGCTGGTCTGAAAGTTGAGTTCCGTCCGTGCATTCTGATTGGCACGAATGGATTCAAGTTGTCATTCGGGAGGAATGATGGAAACCAAAAGCTGGGGAGCATTGCCCGATGTCTCGTTCTTCGGAAAATTCGTTCTGATCTTCTTGCTGATTGTGGGCCTGAGCGCCGTTGCGCGCGCTCAATCAACGGCCACGCTGAAAGGCACCGTGACCGATGCAAGCGGTTCCGCGGTGCCCAATGCAAAGGTAAGCGTAAAGAATCAGAATACGGGCGTCGAGTGGAATGCGCAGAGTGACAGCGACGGCAATTATTTAGTTGCTTCGCTTCCGGTTGGAACGTACCGGATCAGTGTGACTGCCGAAGGTTTTCAGACCTCCATCGCGAATGGCTTGAAGTTGGACGTCAGCACCACGGTCGTGCAGAACTTCGGCCTTAAAGTTGGCGAGGTTTCTCAGGCTGTCACGGTTACGGCGGAAGCCCCGGTCATCGACTCCAGCACGATCACCATGGGCCAGGTTATCGACCAAAAGACCGTGCAAGAGATTCCGCTGAACGGCAGGCACTTCGAATCGCGCGCAACCTCAATCAAAGGATCGATGGCGGCGTTCGCCCATTTCCAACGCTTTCAGCGTCGAGCCCGATTGATCCCGGCGCCAAGCTGGGGAACATCACTGAAATCGACAGCGGCGGAACTTCAAATTACAACGCTCTGTGGGTGACTTTGAACAAGCAAACCTCGCATGGCTTCCAGTTCAGCGCTTCGTATACGTATTCAAAGTCGCTCGACGACAATTCGCTGAGTTCGCAAGGAATCATCCTGCAGGACAGCAACGACCTCCGCAACAATTACGGTCCGTCCGATTTCGACGTCCGTAATCGTTTCGTGATCAGCGGATTTTACGAGCTTCCGTTCAAGGACCACCGTCTTACGGAGGGCTGGCAGCTCGGAATCATTAGCCAGGCGCAATCGGGCAGCCCTCTGAATTTGGTTACCGGCGTGAGCGGTTTCACGGGTACCACGGGCGGCGGTTCGCTGCGGCCGGACGCCGTTGGTCCAACCTCGGTCACCGGAAATCCGCTGCAATGGTTCGTTTCGCCCACGAGCTTTATCGTTCCATGCACCGACTCGAAGGTTCCGAGCACTTGTCATTTTGGCGATCTCGGCCGCAACGCGATTTCTGGTCCCGATTTCGTCAACACCGATTTCTCGATTGTTAAAAACACGAAGATCTCGGAGCGGTTCAATCTGCAGTTCCGCACCGAGTTCTTCGATATTTTCAATCACGCCAACTTCGGAAATCCGAACCTCACGATCACCAGCCCCTTCTTCGGAAAGATCACGAGTACTCGTTTCCCAACGGGAGATTTCGGATCTTCGCGGCAGATTCAGTTTGCGCTGAAACTGCAGTTCTAGCGGCGCTGCTGGTTTGTTTTTCAGGGGCTGGCTCTTCGAGTCGGCCCCTTTTTCCATTTAATCCGCTTTTCATCTGGCTTTGTGGCCCGTCCGTGATTTAATCTCTCTTTCGTGGAATCCGATTCACACGAAGCGCCCTTTCCGCAAAGCTATGCGACGCGATTTTGTCCATCTCGTGCTGCGAATTTTGTGCCTGCTGCTCGTGTGTCTCGCGGCGCCGTTCTTTGCTGCGGCGCAGGATTCTATACCGGATAAGCCTGCCCCTCAGGCTTCGCCTCAAGCTGCGCCAGCGCCGGAAAATTCCAGTGATAATTCTGGCAGCGACGCTCTCACCCTTTTTCCTCATTCGAACGCCAGCCGCTATTGGATTTCCGGCCAGGCGAACGTTATCCTGCAATGGCATTCCTCCTTTCCGGCGGAATTTAGCGGCCCGAACAGCTTGCGATCTCATGCCGAGAACGCCACCTCGAAGCTTTACACGCTGTATCTGGGGTACGAGCTGACGAATTCAACCGAAGTCTTTCTCGATGTGGAGAGCGCCGGCGGTCGCGGCATCAGCGACACGCTCGGCCTTGCTGGATTCACGAATCTCGACGTCGTCCGAAATCCCACGCTGAGCCAGGTGCCGTACGTCGCACGCCTGATGATCCGCCAGATTATTCCGTTGGGCAGCGAACCCGTCGAGGCGCAGCGCGATTTCCTGCACCTGGCTACATCCCTCCCGGCCAGGCGCATCGAAATTCGCTTCGGCAAATTCAGCATGGTCGACTTCTTCGATGTGAACTCCTGGGGGCAGGACAGCCACCTGCAATTCCTCAACTGGACCGTCGACAACAACGGCGCGTACGATTACGCGGCGAATACCCGCGGCTACACCGATGGCGCGATGGTCGAATACGACGACCACTGGTTTTCCGCGCGCTTTGCGGAAACACTGATGCCTAAGGTTGCCAACGGCATCAATCTCGACGCGGACATCGCGCGCGCCCGTGCCGAGAATCTCGAGTTTGAAGCCCGCGGCAACCTATTCCTGCATCGCCCCGGCGTGGTTCGCTTTCTGAGTTATCTCAATCATGCCAACATGGGCAATTATCGCCAATCGATCGACGAATTCGTCGACGGCCGAACCCGCACGCCGGACATTACCGCAACTCGCCTCCAAGGACGTCGCAAGTACGGCTTCGGATTGAATTTCGAGCAGCAAATCGACGGCCCTTTCGGCATCTTCGGACGTCTGGGCTGGGACGATGGACGCAACGAATCGTTCGCCTACACCGAGGTAGACCGCACCCTCGAACTCGGAGGTTTCACGAAGGGCGATTGGTGGCGTCGGCGGAACGACCGCGCGGGCGCCGCGTATGCAATGAATGCCCTGGCTAGGGATCATCGCGAGTATCTCGCTCTCGGAGGCCTCGGCTTCCTTCTCGGCGATGGCGGCCTTGTCTACGGGCACGAAAAAATCTTGGAGGGCTTTTACACCGCGCATCTCTGGCGCGGCTTTTTCGCTTCGTTCGATCTGCAGCACATCAATAATCCTGGATACAATAAAGCGCGCGGTCCAGTCGTCGTGCCTGCGCTCCGCCTGCACGTCGATTTTTGAGCTGCGTCCTGGAAGTTTTGCTAACTTATCCCCGGCTGAATGGTCCAAGCTGCATAGCTTTGCGCACGATTTCGATTCCAACTTGCCGCCGGAGGTGTTTATGTCTCGCGCAATTCCATTTGCCGCAGGTTTTCTCGTCCTCTGTCTCGCCACTCCGCTGAGCGCACAGGAAGATGCGAAGCCCCACGTTGCTCAAGCGCCACAATCGTTGGCCGCACCGGCCGCCAAGGCCTCCGATGTGGCGTCTCCGGACGCAATCCTCGCCGCTGTCTATGACGTGATCTCAGGTCCAGCCGGCCAAAAGCGCGATTGGGACCGCTTCCGGTCGTTGTTCACGCCCGGTGCGCGGTTGATTCCCGCGGGGCCCGATAAACAGGGTCACATCGCGGTACACGCTTTCTCGCCCGAGGATTACATTCGCCTCAGCGACCCATATTTTCAAAAAAACGGATTCGCGGAACGAGAAATCGCGCGGAAAACCGGCCGCTATGGCCATATCCTCGAAGCTTTCAGTACTTATGAATCCAGGCACGACGCGAAGGATGCTGCGCCCTTCGCCCGCGGCATCAACAGCTTTCAATTGTTCTACGACGGCTCGCGCTGGTGGATCGTGACGATTTATTGGGAAGAGGAAACTCCGGATAATCCGTTGCCAAAGAAATTTCTGCCTCCGGGACGCTAGGCGGTCATCAAATTCGGCATGGCTCCGGCCGCGCCACGCAGCTAATGCGTCTTACCGGATTTCCCGGTCGCGGCGGCAGGAGCCCCTGGGGATGATGCCGGCGGCGCTTTCAGCGCATCGGAAACTTCAGGGGGAAGCTTGTCCGCACGTTCCAAGAGCGCGCTGACGTCCCACGCCTGGTCTTCGCTCAATGCAGACTTAAAGCTGGGCATTCCTGTCAGTCGGATGCCATTTTCGACTTTCCAATAAATCACGCCCGGTGGATCATCCGTGACCATACCATCCGGCGTGAGCAGTTGCGGCGCGTGTGGGTACATTCCTGCGCCGGCGACCGAGGCCGGCGGCTGCGGCAGACCATGGCAAAAAGCGCAATGATTCTGATACACGCTCGCCGCGGTCAGGAGCTGCGCTGTCGAGAAGCCCGATACGTCCCGCTTTGGCGCCTCTCTCTGAAGGCGCGCGTGCAGCCCCATTTTCGCCAGCGTTGTTTCAAATGGCAGGGGAGCATCGGTGGCAGCTACGGACATCCGGCTGCTTTTCACGTACAGCACGACGGCCAGCGCAAGGACCACCAGCGTCAAAATGATACCGGCCACGAATCCCTTCATAAAACCTCCTCGACGCTCACGATTTCAAGGTGCCACGCCCGCGAAAGGGGTTAAATAGCACACCGCGCGCCGGGTTGTCATGTTTTTCAGCGCGCTGCCCGGAAATGTGACTTGCCCTGTGGGCATCGATGCGGGAAGAATACGAGGCTGCTCGAAGGAGAGTCCCCAATGTTCCAGAACGATTTGCTGAAGGGCCGTACGATTCTCATCACCGGCGGCGGCACGGGACTTGGCCGCTCGATGGCGTTGCGATTCGCCGACCTCGGCGCAAATTTGTTTCTCGTCGCTCGCCGCGAGGAACCTTTGAAAGAAACGTCGGATGCCATTCGCGCCAAAGGCTCCCGCGCGGCCTACGCGTCCGCCGATATCCGCGATTTTGCGGCCGTCGAGAATGCAATCGCCGCCGCGGAAAGGGAATTTGGCGGCGTGGACACGCTCGTGAACAACGCGGCTGGCAATTTCATCGCGCGTACCGAAAAACTTTCGCCCAACGCTTTTAACGCCGTCGTGGGTATCGTTTTGCAGGGGGCGTTTCATTGCACGCTGGCTCTCGCGCGCAAGTGGATTGCGGCAAAGCAGCCCGGCAACGTGCTGAACATCGTTACGACGTACGCAGCCGCGAATAGCGGCTCCGGGTTCGTGGTCCCTTCCGCATGTGCCAAAGCCGGAGTGCTGGCCATGACCCGCTCGCTCGCCGTCGAGTGGGCGCGCTATCGGATTCGTCTGAACGCCATCGCCCCAGGCCCGTTCCCTACCGAAGGCGCATGGTCCCGCCTGCTGCCTGTAAAAGAACTCGAAGAGCGCGCCAAGAATCACCATCCGATGAAGCGCTTTGGACGGCATGATGAACTCGCCAACCTGGCCGCCTACCTCCTCAGCGACCAGGCAGAGTACGTGAATGGCGAGTGTGTGGTAATCGACGGAGGCTTGTGGCTCCGTGGCGCCGGCGAATTCAACGACTTTGCAGATATCCCCGATGCGACGTGGGCCTTGATAGAGCGGCCCGGCAAGAAATAGGTCTGCGACTCGCCGCAGGGGGGGGGGTAATTAGTCCGCAGCAACCGGTTTACATAAGTTCGCAATAGCTATAGACAAGACATGACGCGTAAGGTATAGTATCGCCGAGTTTTAGCCTCGGGGGAAACCTGCGGGCCTTGCTCAGCATCAAATAAACTATCATGGCTCAAAAACGCAAAGGACGCGGACGGTTAGTCCCAACAAGACCCACAGGGGTCGAGTATCGTGTGAATTACGGAATCGTCATCGCCACGGAGACGAAACAGCACGGCAGAGGTATGCGCCCGACCCGCTGGGCTCGGTGCTCCGTGCGCTCCTCGACCGCTCACCGGATTCCCAATGGAAACTACTTCCTTCACGCTGATGAAGGGGGAGTTTTCCAGGTGAAGTCCACGGGTACTGCCTGGCACTATCTGGCAGCAGCCTGATCTGATTTGTGCGCCCATTCTTCCCGGCTTCCGGGAGGGATGGACGCTCGCCTTTAGTCGGTCCCTCCTTGCAACTTACAGCCAACATAGCTGCTTACGATCACTGCGGTTCCGCCTAAAACTTAGTGGCTGCTCGATCCTTTGGGAGCGAGTTTTTTGGGGGCCCCCATCCTTGCGGGGTTTGCAAGCGCGGGGCTTTTCTTCGTGGTTCCGTCTGCCGATTTGCAGTCCAGGTCGATTTGTGGGATAGCCCTTTAGCAACCGTCGCTGCATTGCCCCACGTGGGTTGTGCTATCCTCGCTGCCGCCCGGAACAACCGGACGATAGGGAGGGTTTCTCCGTGAACGTTGCCGTAAGTCCAAATATGGTGACCACTTCTTTCGAGCTGCCGGGATATCGCGTCGTGAAAAATCTCGGCCTTGTGCGTGGAGTCACCGTCCGCTCCCGTAGCATCCTCGGGACTCTCGGGGCTTCACTCGAAACTCTCGTCGGCGGCAACATCACGCTTTTCGAGGACATGTGCGAGAAAACCCGCGCTGACGCTCTCGAGCTCATGATGGCGCACGCTCTCGAGCACGGCGCCAACGCCGTCATCGGCGTCCGTTACGATGCCAACGACATTATGCAGGGCGTGACCGAAGTCCTCGCCTACGGCACCGCCGTTCAAGTGGAAAAAGCTTCGTAGGTGACGCGATGCGGCTTGCAGGATTAGAATACGGAACGAATGCCCGGGGAGGAATCAGCAGATGAAGCTCGCTCTTAAATTTCTTTCCGCAATTTTCGTGATTGCATTGTTCGCGTCATCGGTTCTAGTCGGCGCCAGCACATCCAAGACGGAAACCGTCCAGTTTCCCGCGCTGTCCGGAACCCAAACCCTCTCAGGTTACCTCGCGGCTCCGGCAGCCACCGGGCGGCATCCGGGCCTCATCATCGTTCATGAATGGTGGGGACTAAACGACTGGGTAAAAGAGCAAGCGCAAAAGTTCGCGGACAATGGCTACGTCACGCTCGCTCCCGACCTCTACCGCGGCAAGGTTGCCACCGATCCCGCCGAAGCGCACGAACTGATGCGCGGACTTCCCCAGGATCGCGCGGTAGCCGACTTGCAGGCGGCCTTTTTGTACCTTTACAAGGACAACGACGTTGACCACGACCGTATTGGCGTTGTCGGATGGTGCATGGGCGGCGGCCTGGCGATTCAGCTTGCGATCCACCTGCCGCGCCTGGCCGCCTGCGTCGTGAATTACGGAGCTTTGCCCACCGATCCCAACGACATTCAGATGATTCAGGCGCCAGTGCTCGGCAATTTCGGAGCCGATGACCGCGGTATCACTCCCGACGACGTTCACGCCTTCGAGAAGGCCATGAAGAGTATGAATCGCCGCATCGACGTCAAGATTTATGACGGCGCCGGCCACGCCTTCGAGAATCCCAACAACAAAGAAGGCTATCGCCCGGAAGCCGCCGCCGACGCCTGGCAGCGCACCATCAGCTTCCTGAACAAATCGCTGCACTAACCCGCGCCCATCGCCGCACGCCGTCGAGAATTTGTAGGGCGCTCTCGCAAGTCGAGAATTGATTGGTGTTGTAGCGCCGGGCTTCAGCCCGGCATGCAGCGCTTAAGGATGGCGCTACGTGTTTTTCGGCAGCCCGTGTAGCCGCGAACTTGCCGCTCTCATGCGGCGAACCTGAACTGCACGGCATTAATGGCTGAAGCTGATATTCAGTCCAGTCGAAAAAATCAGGTCGTTTGATTTCGTGCCGAGAATCGGCGGATTTGTGACGTAGCGATCGCTGACGCTCATTTGCCACCCCAGCCAGTTGTTGATCTTCGTCACCCACCCTGCATCGAGCGCGAACCGGTATTGGTTCAGGTCAGCCAAATCGGGGTAAAAGTAAAACTGCTCGGAGGCCAAGCTTGCCGACCCGAATTTGTGCGTCAGGTTTTCCCCAAGCGTAATCCCCGGCAAATTCCGGCTCACGCCGCTCACCGCTCCCGCAGTCGTCAATCCCGCGCTGTAAGTCTCGCGCGTATAGTTCAGGCCGGCCAGAGCGTCGAACGTTGTCGTGGGCGTGTTGATGACGTGCCACCCGAGGCCCGCGCTGTAAATCGAGCGCAAATCAAGATCCTGCAATTGGTCGTGCGTGTAATCGGCTGAAGCAAATGCGAACAGCCGCCCGGTGAGATTCCGGTCGTACTTCGCTCCGCCCAGAATTGCGTTCGCGGTCACGCCTCCGCCGGCGGCGTTATTCTTCGAATAAAGGGACGACGCGTACAGCGTGATTTCATCGTGCAACGTCTTTCGGTCCGCGGTAAACGCCGTATTCAGATTCGTGGTTTCGCTATTGCCCCGCGCCAGCGCGAACCCGACGTCAAGGCCGCCTTTCCAGCCTTCGATAATCCCGGGATGTAGCGAATTCTCGTAAGCTTGTTGCTCGGCGCCCGAACGGATCGTCGTCACGTCCGCAAACGCCACGCTCACCGTTCCGGCGTTCGCCGTGTGAACGATCAGGTTCGAACCTTCGGTCGTCACGGCGCCGCTCACCGTCTTTTGGTCTTTTGTAATCACGTAAAGCGGCTCGTCGGACACCAATTCCTGCACCGCGGACCATTGCACCTTAAGGTCGCCCGCGTAATCGGTCTTGACCGTCAGATCCTTGCCATCCGAACTGACGATTGTTCCCACCAGCTTGCTCCCGTTTTTCAGCACCACCGTATCGGCTAGCGCCGCGCCCGCCAGCACCAGAGTCACAGTCGTAACGGCCATCACAACAATTAGTTTGCTGATTGGTCTCATAGGCCCTCGTGTCTCGTTCCAGAAATAAATTCAACAATGTCGACCATGCAGCTCATTGTAGGGGGCTGCTTGCTTACACTGACGCAAGAAGGGCTGCGCCCTGCTTACGCAGCTTACTTCCGCGATACGACATTAGCTAGGGTCTTCTAAACTCGCCGATTGCCTTGGCCGAGTCCATCCGGCGGTTACTGTATTCGCGAGGTAATTTGATTCACTCCGATGGTAGGCCGGGTGCGGCATCCTTAAATCGGCTGAATTCCGGCTAGGGCAGTAACGTGGTTTTGATTTTTCTGATTAGATGACGCTGTCGGCTCCCACTCCCGAGTAGACTTGGTTGCGCTAACGACCAGGGCTCGGGAGAAAGGAGCCGAGCAATGCTGATTATAGGATGTGATTTTCATACCCGCT